>CAWFCT010000014.1:0-12725 GCA_963814345.1 uncultured Gemmatimonadaceae bacterium
ATCGCGCTCATGAGCCTGCCGGTGACGCAGCCGCTGCCCCGCGAGGTCAGTCCCCCCGCAACGCGGTGAGCGGCGCCACGCGCGTGGCGCGCCGCGCCGGCAGGTAGCTCGCGACCGCGGCCACGCATACGAGCAGTGCGATCACCGCGCCGAAGGTCAGTGGATCGTGCGCCGATACCCCGTACAGGATCCCCGAGAGCAGGCGCGTGAGCGCGAACGCACCGGCGGCGCCGATCGCGGCCCCGAATACTGCCACCCGCAAGCCCTCGCCCACGACATGGGCCAGCATCTGTCCGGGACGCGCGCCGAGTGCCATGCGCAGCCCGATCTCGTGCGTGCGCCGCGAGACGGAGTAGCTCGTCACCCCGTAGATGCCGACGGCCGCGAGTGCCAGCGCGACCACGGCGAAGGTGACCATCAGCACGAGATAGAACCGCCGGTCGGCGGTCGCGCCGGCCATCACGGCGTCCATGGTCTGGACCTGGCTCACCGGCACCTGCCGGTCGAGGCCGGCCACCACGCGACGGAGCAGCGGCGCCCCCCGGCCGGCATCGCACCGCGCGCCGGCGTCGGCGCAGGACATCCGCACCACGAACGTCATGTACGCGAAGTGGCCCGCGGGATCGGTCTGGTACGCGGCCTGTTGCAGGTAGGGGAGATACATCTCCCACTGCACCGGACCGGTCAGGCCGTCCTCGGCGGCGTCCTTCGACACCCCGACCACGGTGAGCCAGCGCGGATTCTTCTCGGGATCGTCGAGCGTGATGCGCTTGCCGATGGGGTTCTCACCGGGCCACACGTGTTCGGCGAGCTGCTGGTTCACGATCGCCACGCCGGGAGCGTCGAGGCGGTCGGACGTCGTAAAGTCGCGCCCGCGAACGAGCGGCAATCGCATGGTCCGGAAGTAGTCCGGGAACACGACGCGGTACACCGCGGTTCGCGGCCGGTGGGGCGCCGGATCGGGCAGACCCGCGACGTGGAAGTTCCATCCCCAGAGGTCGCCCCCGATGGGCAGGTGGTTGATGGCGCTCACCGCCGCCACGCCGGGCGCCGCCCCGAGCCGGCGGAGCACCTGTTCGTAGAAGGGAGTGCGGAGGGCGCCGGATTCCTCCGCCGTCCCCTGCACGGTGACCACGGCGGAGAGCACGCCGTGCGGATCGAACCCGGGGTCGCGCGCGGAGAGCGCGGCGAAGGTGCGCACCATGAGACCCGCGCCGACGAGCAGCACAAGCGCGAGCGCGAACTCCGACGCGATGAGGAACTTCCGGAACCCCGACCGCCGGCCGCCGTCGGTGGCGCCGCGGCTGCCGTCCTTGAGCGATTCGTTGAGGTCCAGTGCCGTGGCGCGGAGCGCCGGCACGAGCCCGAAGGCGAGGGCGGTGCCGACCGACGCCACGAGCGCCGCGGCGAGCACCCGCCCATCGATGACGGCGCCCTGCACGCGCGGGATGCTCGACGCGCCGAGGGCCGCGAGCAGTCGCACGCCGCCGAAGGCCAGCAACACACCGCCGGCGCCCCCGGCGAGGGCGAGGACCAGGCTTTCGGTGAGCAGTTGGCGAACGGTGCGCCGGCGGCTGGCGCCGAGGGCGGCCCGCACCGCGATCTCGCGCTGGCGGCCCGCGCCGCGCGCGAGCAGCATGTGCGCGACGTTGGCGCAGGCGATGAAGAGGACGAACAGCACGGCGCCCATCAGCACGTACAGCGGGGTGCGCACCGCGCCGACGACGAGATCGTCGAGGGGGCGCACCTCGGGGCCATTCGTGGATCCGGGAAATTGACGCTCGATGTCGGCGGAGATCGTCGCGATGTCGCTGCGCGCACGGTCGAGCGTGGCGCCCGGGGCGAGCCGCGCGAACACGCGCAGGCTCTGTCCGCCGTGGTCGAAGGCCCGTGCGCCGAGCGCGAGCGGCGCCCACAACTCGGCATGCGTGGCCCAGAAGGGCGCGAACGCGAAGGTGCGGGGCATGACACCGATCACCGCATACGACTCTCCGTTGAGCGCGATCCGGCGTCCGATCACGCCGCGGTCGCGTCCGAACAGGCGGTCCCAGATGCCGTAGCCGAGTACGACGACGTGGTCGTTGCCGGCCTGGTCGGCGGAGGTCGACCAGACGCGGCCGAGCAGCGGCGTCACGCCGAGCATCGGCAGCACGTCGGAGGTGAGCCGGAGCGCCGGGATACGATCGGTGCCGTCGCCGTGCGTGTAGCTCACCGTCCAGTACTCGGCGGCGCCCATCCGGGAGAAGGCCGTTGCGCGTTGGCGCCAGGTGACGAACGTCGCGGGGGCCACCGGGTTGCTGCCCTTGTTGAGCACCACGACGAGGTGCGAGGGATTGCGGTACGGCAGGGGTTGGAGCAGCACCGCATCCACGATGCTGAGGATCGCCGTGTTGGCGCCGATGGCCAGCGCGAGGGTGAGTACGGCGGCCGCGGTGAACACGGGGTGTTTGGCGAGCGCGCGGATTGCGTACCGGACGTCGCGGATCGCAGCGTCGAGGGCGGTTCGCCAGGTGGGCGAACCCGGGGAGGCGAGGGGAGTCGGTGTCATGGGCGTGAACTTCTGACACCGGCACTGCGCGAAGAGTTGGATGCTCGGCGGGGAATCACCGAGTCATGGACTCCGGCCGGCAGTTGCCAGGGCTCCGGGCACGACTATGATATGTGGCCGGGATCGAGCCCCGGAACCGTACGCGAACTCACGGTCCGCCACTGCAGGTCCCTCCCTCCCCACTATCACTCGGCGACCAGCTCGCCGAAGGGCAGGTAGTCATGACCACCGCCGGCCTCGTCGGCGGACTCGGCCCCGAGTCCACCATCGATTACTACCGTCGCATCCTCGAAGCGTGGGCGCTCGTGGCGCCGGACTCGGCGCCCTCGCTCGTGATCGACACGCTCGACTTTCACCAGGCCCTCCGCCTCGTGACGAGCGACATGCCGGGGCTCACGGAATACCTGTTGGGATCGCTGCGGCGGCTGGCCGGCGCCGACGCGGACTTCGCCGCCATCACCGCGAACACACCGCACATCGTGTTCGACGACCTGGCCGCACGATCGCCGGTGCCGTTGGTGAGCATCGTCGAGGTCTGCGCGGACGAGGCCGCGCGGCGCGGGCTGCGCCGCGTGGGGCTGCTCGGCACCCGCTTCACCATGGAAGCGCCGTTCTATCCCGCGGTGTTCACGCGCCGGGGCATCACGCTGGTGACGCCGTCAGAGGCGGAACGGAGCTGGATTCACGAGCGGTACGTCACCGAACTGCTGCCCGGCCAATTCCGCGACGACACCCGCGCCCGGATGGTGTCGATCGTCGAGCGCATGCGCGACGAGGACCGGATCGACGGAATCATCCTCGGCGGCACCGAACTCCCGTTGCTCTTCCAGGCGCCGGCCGTGGCCGGGCTGCCCGCGCTCGATACGACCGCGTTGCACGTGGCGGCGATCGTCGAGAGATTGCGTCATCCCTCCGGCGCGACCTGAGATCGCGGCTCAACCCGTTACCGAGATTCGCCAGATGCGCACTTCCCGCTTCCGCACCACGCTTGCGGCGTTCGCGCCGTTGTTCCTCCTGTGCCTGGTCGCGCTCCCGTCGGCTTCGTACGCCCAGGCGATTCCGAGCTCGACGTACGGCGCGCTCACCTGGCGCAACATCGGGCCCTTCCAGGGCGGACGCGTGGAGGCGGTGGCGGGAATCGCCGGGAATCCGTCCACCTTCTACTTCGGCGCCGTGAACGGCGGCGTGTGGAAGACGGTGGACGCGGGACAGACGTGGGAGTCGTCGTGGCACGGGCCCGACGTCGGGACGGTCGGCGCGCTGGCCGTCGCGCCCTCCGATCCGAACGTGATCTACGCCGGCACCGGAGAGCCCGACCCGCGTACCGACATCGCGTCGGGCGACGGCGTCTACCGCTCCACCGACGCCGGGCGCACGTGGACCAACGTGGGGCTGAAGGACTCGCACCAGATCGCGCGGGTCGTGGTCGATCCGCGCGATCCCGACGTGGTGTACGTGGCCGCCGAGGGCGACGTGTTCAAGCCGAATGCCGAGCGCGGCGTGTATCGCTCGACCGACGGTGGAAAGACGTGGCAGAAGGTGCTGTTCGTGAACGACAGCACCGGCGCGATCGACGTGGCGATGGATCCCACGAACCCCCGCATTCTGTTCGCGGCCATGTGGCAGGTGCGGCGCACGCCATGGTCGCTGGTGGACGGGGGCGCCGGCAGCGGCCTGTATCGGTCGACGGACGCGGGCACCACGTGGAAGCGGGTGGAGGGGAACGGATTGCCCGAGGGGATCTGGGGACGCACGTCGATCTCGGTCGGCGCCGACGGCAGCCACGTGTACGCGCTGATCAACGCGCACAAGGCCGGGCTCTACCGGTCGGACGACGGTGGCGTGCACTGGGCGCTGATCAACGACGACCAGAACATCACCCAGCGGCCCTGGTACTACTTCCAGGTGAAGGCCGATCCGCAGGATCCGAGCACGATCTACCTGCTGAATTTCTTCATGTACCGCTCCACCGACGCCGGCCGCAGCATCGAGCGCCTCGATCCGCCGCACGTGGACAACCACGCGATGTGGATCGATCCCTCGGCGCCGCAACGGATGATCGAGGGGAACGACGGCGGCGCGAGCATTTCGCTGGACGGCGGCGCGCACTGGAGCACGGAGTCCAACGAGCCCACGGCGCAGATCTACCACGTGGCCACGGACGACCAGGTGCCGTACCGCGTGTACGGCGCGCAGCAGGACCGCGGCACCTATTCCATTGCGAGCGCGACCAACCGCGGCGCCATCACGGACCAGGACTGGTACGACGTGGCGGGCGGGGAGAGCGGATACGTGCTCCCGGCGCCCGGCGCGCCGGACACGGTGTTCGCCGGATCGTACTTCGGGAACCTCACGCGCTGGAACCGGACGACGGGCGAGGCGCAGGACGTGACGCCGTGGCCGGAGAACATCGAGGGATCGGCGGCGGCGGCGGTGCAGTACCGCTTCAGCTGGACCTCGCCGCTGGCGTTCGACCCCTTCCAGCCGTACACGCTGTATTCCGGCTCGCAATATCTGCTGAAGACCACCGACGGCGGCCGGAGCTGGACCGAGATCAGTCCGGACCTCACGCGCAACGACAAGACGAAGCAGCAGCTCTCGGGCGGACCGATCACGCTCGACAACGTGGGCGCCGAGTACTACGACGTGATCTATACGATCGCCCCGTCCACACTCACGCGCGGCGAGATCTGGATCGGCACCGACGACGGACTCATCCAACTCACCCGCGACGGCGGGGCGCACTGGACCAACGTGACGCCGAAGGGCCTCCCCGAATGGGCGCACGTGGAATTGATCGACGCGTCCACGCACGATGCCGGCACGGCCTACGCCGCGGTGAGCGCGCGGATGCTGGGCAACGACGCGCCGTACGCGTTCCGCACGCACGACGGCGGCAAGAGCTGGACGTCGATCGCCGCCGGACTCTCGGGGTCGGTGTACTTCGTGCGCGAGGATCCGGTGCGCGCGCATCTGCTCTATGCCGGCACCGAGACGGGGCTGTACGTCTCGTTCGACGACGGCGACCACTGGCAGTCGCTGATGCTCAACCTGCCGGCGACGTCGATGCGCGATCTGGTGGTGCACGGCAACGACCTGGTGCTCGCCACGCACGGGCGCGGCTTCTGGATCCTGGACGGCATCGCGCCGCTGCGGCAGGCGTCGGCCGAGCTCGCCCGCGACGACGCGCACCTGTTCCGGCCCGACACCGCCGTGCGTTCGCCGCTGGGCGGGGGGCGCACCTCGGCGGGGCCCACCACCGGCGGCAACGCGCCGGGCGGGGCGCTCATCGACTACTATCTGAAGTCGGCGCCCGATTCGCCGGTGACGCTCGACATCCTCGATGCGAGCGGTGCGGTGGTGAATCACTTCACGAGCAAGCCGGAAGGCGGCCGCCGCGGCGACCTGAGCGCGCAGACGGGGGGCAATCGGCTTCGTCTGGAACCTCGGCTATGCGGGACCGCCGCCGCTGCACGTGCCGGGTGGGCCGATCTTCGAATCGGGGCAACCGATGACGCCCACGGTGCTGCCCGGTCGCTACACGGTGAAGCTCACCGTGGACGGGCACGCGTACACGCAGCCGCTCACGGTGACGCTCGACCCGCGCATCAAGACCACGCCGGCTGAGCTGGCGCGGCAACTGGATCTCATGAAGCAGATCAACCAGTCGCTCACCGAGGACCACGAAGCGTTCAATCAGATCGCCGGGCTGCGGCAGCAGCTGAAGGGCGTCGTGGACCGCCTGGGGGAGGATGCGTCGCTGCGCGCGGTCGTGGACTCGGCACGGGCGCTCGACGTGCGGGCCGACACGCTGGCCGTGCAGTTCTTCCAGTACCGGGCGAAGGCGGCCAAGTGGCTGTTCATGAACTACCCGATCCAGTTGAACGCCAAGCTGGTCAGCCTCGAAGGTTCGGTGGGTGGGTCGGACGACGCGCCGACGGCGCAGGACGTCGCTACCTATAAGAAGCTGCGCGGCGCGCTGGATGCCCGGCTCGGCGACTGGCGGACCATGCAGCAGCGCGACCTGGTATCGCTCAACACGCTCATGCGGCAGCACGGCATCACGCCGCTGTACGTCGCAGGCGGGGTGAAGCTGCAGCCGTAGGGGGAAAACCGTGAACGGACATTCAGCGGGACCCGCGTGGGTCGGCCTCGCCGGTTGGCTGGTGGTGACGGCGATCGCCGCCGTGGCCGGCGGCGCCGCGTCGGTGAATGCGCGCACATACTACGCCGCGCTCGTCCAACCGGCCTGGGCCCCGCCGGGCTGGCTGTTCGGGCCGGTGTGGACGACCCTCTACGTGCTGATGGGCGTCGCCGCCTGGATGGTCTGGCGCGTCGGCGGATTCGGCGCCGCGCGTGCGGCGCTCTCGCTGTATCTCGTCCAGCTGGTGCTCAACGCCCTGTGGACCTGGCTCTTCTTCGCCTGGCACCGCGGCGCGCTGGCGTTCGCCGAGATCGTGCTGCTCTGGATCGTGATCGCGGCGACGCTGGTGGCCTTCTGGCGCGTGCGTCCGCTGGCCGGCGCGCTGCTCGTGCCGTACCTGCTCTGGGTGAGCTTCGCGTCGGCGCTGAACTACGCCGTGTGGCAGCTCAATCCCGAGCGCCTGATGTGACGTTGCCGGTGTGACGTGGAAGGCGCGATCCGTGATCATGCCCGGGTCGCGCTGCCGGACGAGCGTGGTGTCAGCGGCCGGTGTCGCCGAGCAGCTCCCAGAGCCGTGCCCACGCTTCGAGTCCCTCGTGCAGCCGGTGCACGCGGAAGAACTCGTTGGGCGCGTGGTAGTCCTCGTCGGCGGTGGAGAAGGAGAAGAACACCGTGTCGAGTCCCATGTGGCGCTGGAACAGCTCGGAGATCGGCACCGTGCCGCCCATGCGCACCACCAGCGGCTTCACGCCGTAGACTTCGCGCAGCGCTTCGCCGGCGGATTTGAGCGCGAAGTGACCGGCGCCGATGTGCGCCGGCCGCGCCCCGTGCTCGCTGACCGTAATGGCCAACCGCGTGCCCGGGGGCACATGGTGCTCGAGGTGCCGCGAGACGAGCGCCACGATCTCCTCGGGATCCTGATCGGGCACCAGCCGGCAGGTGATCTTGGCGTGCGCCTCGCCGGGGATCACGGTCTTGCCGCCCGGGCCCTGATAGCCGCCCCACATCCCGTTCACTTCGAGCGTGGGCCGCGTCCACTGGCGTTCGAGCGTGGAGTAGCCCGGCTCGCCGAACGCCGACGGCGCGCCCACCTGCTGTAGATAGCGCGCCTCGTCGAAGGGCAGGGCCGCGAGGTCGGCGCGCTCGGCCGGCGTCAACTCCGCCACCCGGTCGTAGAAGCCCGCCACCGCCACGCGCCCGTTCGGTTCGTGCAGGCTCGCGATCAACTGCGCCATGGCGTGCAGCGGGTTCGCCACACTCCCGCCGTGCCGTCCGGAGTGCAGATCCTTGGCCGCCGCGGTGAGCGTGATCTCGAGGCCGGCCAGCCCACGGCTCGACACGGTGAGCGACGGTTCGTCGATGCGCCACATCGCGCCGTCGGCCGACAGCACGACGTCGGCGGCCAGCAGATCCTTGTGATCTCGAATGAACGCGTCGAGGCTGGGGCTTCCGATCTCCTCCTCGCCTTCGAACATGCACTTCACGTTCACCGGCAGCGCGCCCACGGTCGCGAAGAATGCCTCGGCTACCTTGATCGGGATCAACATCGGACCCTTGTCGTCCGACACGCCGCGCGCGTAGAGGTTGCCGTCGCGCAGGGTGGGTGTGAACGGCGGGCTCTGCCACTTGGCCACCGGGTCCTCGGGCTGCACGTCGTAGTGCCCGTACACGAGCACGGTCGGCTTGCCGGGCGCGCCGAGCCATTCGCCGTAGATCACCGGATTTCCCTTCGTGACGATCGTGCGCACCGCGAACGGCCCGGCGGCGGCGAGCTTCTCGGCCACCCACTGGCCGGCCGCCTTCATGTCGGCGGCGTGCGCGGGGTCGGTGCTGACGCTCGGGATGGACGCGAACTCGATCAACTCGCCGAGGATGCGATCGTGGTTCGCCTGCAGATGCGAGAGGACCTTGTCGTTCGCCATTACTTGCCACCGTCGATTGAGAGTACCTGCCCCGTGATCCACCCCGCCTGCTCCGACGCGAAGAAGAGCACGCCGTGCGCGATGTCGTCGGGGGTGCCGAGCCGTTTGAGCGCGATGCGGTCGACGAGCGCGCGCTGGCCCTTCCTCGCCGTACGAAGCCCACTGCCGCTCGGTGGTGGGGTTGGAGCGCACGAAGCCGGGCGCGATGTTGTTCACCGTGATCCCCCACGGTCCCAGTCTCGTGCGCGAGTTGCCGGGTGAGTCCGATCTGCGCCGCCTTGGCCGACGCGTACGCCTGGATGCCGGTGAGGCTGACGCCCAGCCCGGCGCCGCTGGAGATGTTCACGATGCGTCCCCAGCGCGCCGCCTTCATGCCCGGCGCCACGGCCTGCGCACAGTAGAACGCGCCGTCCACGTTCACGGCGAAGATCGACTTCCATTCCTCCGGCGAGACCTCTTCCAGCGGTCGTCCCACCTGGCCGAGCACGCCGCCTGCGTTGTTCACCAGGATGTCCACGCGCCCCGACGCCGCGGCTGCCTCGGCGACGAACGCGTCCACCGCGGACTTGTCGCCGACGTCGACGATGCGCGCCGTGCACTCGCCGTCGGCGGCCGCGCACAGCCGGGCCGTCTCGTGCAATTCGGGCTCCAGCACGTCGCAGGCCCACACGTTGGCGCCGCGCTTGGCGAAGGCGAGGGCGATGGCGCGGCCGAAGCCGTGGGCGGCGCCGGTGACGATTGTCGGTGCGACCGCCGAATCGCAATGTTCATTCCGCAGCGGCTCCGGGGCGGGTGGCGGCGAGCACGTCCAGTGTGGCGAGCGACTGCTCGCGCGTGCCGTTCTCGATGTCGTGGATCAACTCCACGAGCCGCGCGGTGAGCGGCGTGGCGACGCCCGACTGGCCGCCCAGCGTCACGACGATGCCGAGTTGCGCGTCGACCTCGGTGCGGCGCTTGCGCACGGCGAGGTCGCGCCAGATGCCGCTGTGCGTCTTGGCGGACTTTCGGTTGTGCGCCACGAGCGCGTCGAGTGACCGCTCCGCGGCGCCGGCCGGAGCCGAGGGCAGGTAGGCGCCGGGGTCGAAGCCGTCGAATGGTTCCGGCGTCACGCGGCGCGCCAGGGCCACGGCCAGGATCTCGCGCGCCAGCGCGATGTAGAGATGGCGGTACCGGGGCATGGCGAGTGCGTCGGCGATCGACTCGTTGGTGAGCGCCGTGGCGAACAGCATGGCGCCGTAGGCCTCCTTGCCCCACAGGTAGCCCCAGATGTTCGGCGTCACCACGGCGTGCTCGTCGAAGGCGAACCAGGCGTCGCGGATCGCGATGGCGCGCGGCGACAGGCGGCCGTCGATCTCGCCCACCACCACGGCACCGTGGCCGCCGTAGTGGATCACGCCCGGTTCCAGGTAGTCGGCGCCGAAGTTGACGAAGGCGCCGACGGTGCGCTCGGCGCCCACCGCGGCCGCGATGGCGAGTTCGTTGAGGCCGTTCTGCACCGAGATCACGCACCCGGTGTCGCTCAGGTGCGGCCGCAGCGCATGCACGGCCTGCTCGGTGTGCTGCGCCTTGGTGGCGAGCATGATCGTGTCCCACTGCGCCGGTGAGCGTGTCGGGGGTGTAGGCGGGCACGCGCGCGGTGAACTCCTCGATCGGACCCGTGATGCGGATGCCGTGGCGATTGATCGCGGCCACGTGCTCCGGCACGGTGTCCACGAAGGTCACGTCGTGGCCGGCGCGCGCGAGGTACGCGCCCATGGTGCCGCCGATGGCGCCCGCGCCCCAGATCAGGACCCGCATGGTCACGGGCGGCGCGGCGACGCGCCGGCCCCAGCGCTCAGGTTCATGGTTCGTGCGGTTCCGGTGGAAGACGGGGAGAAGATACGTGCCGTGCGCGGGCGAGGGTATCCTGTCGCCTTTCCAGGCGGCCCTGACGGTGCAACGTCCTGGCGCGTGCGACAGGCGGGCACCGGTAAGCGACTTGTATGGTGTCTTGACCCCGGGGGCCGGGAGCCGGTAGCGTTGCCCGACCGTCATCAGTCCTGCCTTCGTCGTCCAACTGAAAGGGGACAGCATGTCATTCCGTCGTGTCATCGGTTCGTGCGCGGTTGCCGGGGTGTTCGCGCTTCACGCGGCGTCGCTCGGCGCCCAGGCCATGTCCATGTCGGCGCCGACCACCGGCGAGCAGGTCTTCCAGCGCATGCACGACGCGTACGCCGGCAAGTGGTACCGCACGCTGCGGTTCGTGCAGAAGACCACGCAGTACCGGCCCGACGGCTCGATCGTGATCGCCACCTGGTACGAGAGTCTGCGGCAGACCGACGCGACGACGCAGCTGCGCATCGACCTCGGCGATCCGCGCCTGGGCAACGGCATCATGTACACTGCCGATTCCACCTGGCGCGTGGTGGACGGCAAGGTCACCAACACACAGGGCTCCGGCAACGAGTTCCTGCCGTTGATCGAGGGCGTGTATCTGCAGCCGGTGTCGCGGACCATGGCCCAGCTCGCGGGCACCGGCGTGGACATGGGCCACGTGATGACCGGCACCTGGGAGGGCCGGCCGGTGTGGATCATCGGCGCCGCCACCGAGGCCGATTCGTCGAAGCCGCAGATCTGGATCGATCAGGAGCGCGCCGTGATCGTGCGGATGATGCTCGTGCCGGCGGCGAACGCGCCGCTGATGGACATTCGCCTGGGCGACTACGTGCGGGCGGGGCAGGGCTGGCTGGCCACCAAGGTCACGATGCTCGTGGGCGGCAAGCCGCGGCAGATCGAGGACTACGCGGACTGGAAGACCGACATCGCGCTGCCGGCCAGCCTGTTCGCCATCGCCACGTGGAAGACGACGCCGCACTGGGCCGACCGGTAGTCGCCGCTACGACGCGCCGCCCCAGGCGCCGGTGAGCAGGGCGCGCGTTTCCTCCACCGCCACCTGCCAGAGCGCGAGCAGGTCCTCGTCGGGGCGCTGGTACAGGCCGCCGTAGTTGCCGTCGCCCAGGTACTCGCGCAGCGACACCGGATCGAGCGCGCGCACGCGGGCGAGGTCGATCATCGGGCGCTGGGTCGCCGGCATGGTGACGCCGGGCAGGCGCGTCCAGGGGAAGTTCTCCATCCACGAGCCGTGCGAGGCCACGGGATCGATGGCCTGCACCTTGGCCCAGGTGGCCGGCGCGTTCCACCAGTTGTGGAAGAGCACGCGGCAGTCGGGGTGATCGGCGGCCCACTCGGGCACGTACTGTTGCACGGCGCTGTTGCCGCCGTGGCCGTTGACGATCACGATGCGTTTGAATCCGCTGTGCGCCATGCTGTCGAGCACGTCGCGCACCACATGCAGGTGTGTTTCGACGCGGAGCGAGATGGAGCCCGGGAACTCGCGGAAATAGGGGGTGACGCCGTACGCCAGCACGGGGAACACCGGCACACCCAGCGGCTCCGCGGCTTCGGCGGCCACGCGTTCGGGGAGGATGCAGTCCACCGTGAGCCGCAGGTGGCTGTGCTGTTCCGTGCTCCCCAGGGGAAGGACGGCGCGGTCGTCGTGTCGCAGGTACTCCTCCACCTGCATCCAGTTCATGTCGCTGATGCGCACGGGGATCCTCGTTCGGGTGGTCGGCTGCGGGATAAGCTACGCGCGGGCCGCGGAGAGGGGGAGGACGCGTCGGGCGCCGGCCAACGCCGCTGGCGGCGGGCAGGCGCCGTGGGCATGTTGAAGTGGCCGCCCAGATTTTCCACCAGTTACCCGGACGAACTGCCGATGAAACGCATGCTCGTGCTCGCCGCCTGCGCCGTACTCGTCGCCTGCGGCACCAAGGGGAAGGAATCCGCCGCCGGTTCCATGGCCGCCGTGGCCACCACCGCGCCCGATTCCTTCCAGGTCGAATTCCAGACCAGCAAGGGGCCGTTCACGGTCGAGGTGAATCGTGCGCTCTCCCCGCACGGTGCCGACCGGTTCTACCAACTCGTGACCAGCGGCTACTTCACCGACGTCCGCTTCTTCCGGGTCGTGCCCCACTTCGTGGCCCAGTTCGGCATGAGCGGAGATCCGGCGGCGAACGCCAAGTGGTCGAAAGACACCATTCCCGACGAGCCGGTGAAGGAATCGAACGCGCGGGGC
>CAWFCT010000015.1:0-426182 GCA_963814345.1 uncultured Gemmatimonadaceae bacterium
CTGACCTCACGCTTATCAGGCGTGCGCTCTAACCAACTGAGCTACAGGCCCTGCAGGAACCATCAAAACTATCCACGCCCCCGGGACGGGTCAACGCAAAGGCTGCGCGGATTTCTCCGCGCAGCCTCCACACGGTGCCGGCCCGATCGCGGGCCCTACTCGTCGTACTTGCCCGGCCGAGTCGGCCGGTTCTCGTCATCCTCGTCCAGCTCGTCGTACTCGTCGTCGAGATCGATCAGATCGTCGTCAACGTCGTCGTCGTCCTCATCGTCGTCGAGGTCGTCGTCGAGGTCATCGTCGTCGAGATCGTCCTCATCGTCCAGATCGTCGTCGTCGAGGTCGTCGTCCTCGTCGTCGAAATCGTCCTCGTCATCGCCATCCACATCGTCGTCGAACTCGTCGGGCTCATCGTCCACGTTCTTCTTGCGCAACGACAGCTCTTCTTCCGACGGACCGAACTCGGCCAGCATTGCTCGATTCTCCATGAGGTGTTGGGGTGTACTGACGACCTGCCCTGCTCCGAACCTCCGACTACAACGACGCCCGCTCCCGCTTGGCGCCACGCGACAACTTCTTCCGATCCGACATGCTGAGGAAGCGCTTCCGCAACCGGATGAACCGCGGGGTCACCTCGATCAACTCGTCGTCCTCGATATACTCCAGAGCGCCTTCCAGGGTCAACTCCCGGGGGGGCTCCAGATTGATGTGGTCGTCCGCCGACTTCGACCGCATGTTGGTCAGCTTCTTCTCCTTGGTCGGGTTGACGTCCATATCCCCCGGACGTGAATTCTCCCCGACGATCATCCCTTCGTAAACCATGTCCCCGGGTTTCACGAACAGGGTCGAACGCTCCTGCAGGTTCCCCAGCGCGAACGCCACGATCGGCCCGCCCTCCATGGAAACCAGCGTTCCCCGGCTCCGCCCCGCCAGCGGCCCCGCCCACGCGCCGTAGTCCAGGAACCGGTGGTGCATGATCCCCGTGCCCCGCGTGTCGGTCAGGAACTCGCTCCGATACCCGAACAACCCCCGCGCCGGAATCCGGTACAGCAACCGCACCAGCCCCTGCCCCGGATTCTTCATCTCGATCATCTCGGCCCGACGCGGCCCCAGCTTCTCGATCACCGTCCCCAGGAACTCCTCGGGCACGTCGATCGCCAATTCTTCATACGGTTCGAGCCGCTCACCGTTGGGCCCCACATGCGTGATCACCCGCGGACGGCTCACCTGAAACTCGTACCCCTCGCGCCGCATCGTCTCCATCAGGATCGACAGGTGCAGCTCGCCCCGCCCCGACACGGTCCACGTGTCCGTCGAGTCGGTATCCTCCACCCGTAGCGCCACGTTCCGCTCCAGCTCCTTGTACAGCCGCTCCCGGAGCTGCCGCGATGTCACAAACTTGCCGTCCTGCCCGGCAAAGGGCGAGTTGTTCACCAGGAAGTCCACCGAGATCGTCGGCTCCTCCACGGCGATGCCCGCCAGCCGCTCGGGATGCTCCAGGTCGGTGACCGTGAGCCCGATCTCCACCCCCTCCAGCCCGGCCAGTGACACGATCTCGCCTGCCGAAGCCTGCGGCACTTCGGTCCGCTCCAGACCTTCGAATGCGAACAATTTCGTCACGCGCGCCTGGTCG
Source organism: uncultured Gemmatimonadaceae bacterium (assembly GCA_963814345.1). Lineage (GTDB taxonomy): Bacteria > Gemmatimonadota > Gemmatimonadetes > Gemmatimonadales > Gemmatimonadaceae > JAGWRI01. The sequence continues at coordinate 1,631 of CAWFCT010000015.1, forward strand.
GCCTTCTGCGCCGGATCCAGCGGCAGCAGCATCACCTGATCGCCCACGTGCACCGTGCCGCGCTCCACGCGGCCGATGGCCATCCGCCCCAGATAGGGCGAATAGTCGATCGTCGACACGAGCATCTGGAACGGCCCCTCGGCGTCGTGCGGCGGCGCCGGCACGTGACTCACGATCGCGTCGAACAGGGGCGCCAGGTCCACGGGCGTCACATCCATGTCCATCGTCGCCACGCCGTCGCGCGCCGAGGCGTAGACCACGGGTGCGTCGAGCTGCTCGTCGTCGGCCTCGAGCTCGATGAACAGGTCGAGCACTTCGTCGTGCACCCGGGCGGGGTCGGCGCCCGGACGGTCGATCTTGTTGATGACCACGATCGGCACACGGCCCAGGTCGAGCGCCTTGCGCAGCACGAACCGCGTCTGCGGCATCGGCCCGTCGAAGGCATCCACCACCAGCAGGACGCCGTCCACCATGCGCAGGATGCGCTCCACCTCGCCACCGAAGTCGGCATGCCCCGGCGTGTCGACGATGTTGATCTTCGTGTTGCGCCAGTGAACGGACGTGTTCTTGGCCAGGATCGTGATCCCCCGCTCCCGTTCGAGCGGGTTGGAGTCCATCACGCGCTCCTGCACGACCTGATTTTCCCGGAAGGCGCCGCCCTGCCGGAGCATCTTGTCGACGAGGGTCGTCTTCCCGTGATCGACGTGCGCGATGATGGCGATGTTACGAATTTCCATAGCCTTGGAAGGTAATGGGGGGCGGAAGCCGGATACAACCGGTCGGACAGTCCGACAGTCGGACAGTCCCGCGAAACGGCCCCGGGGCGCGGCAGGCACGCCACAGCCTCCCGCCCAGGCCGCTCCAGCTGTTTCCCCTTGCATTGCCCGGGAAAATCACCCATGCTCCCAATGCAATCCTTCACGCCATCGGAGGAGGTGGGAGCATGCACCAGTCCGACGACACCGCCAGCGTGGACTACCCGCACGGACGCGGGTACGGACACGATTACATGCGCGGTGGCGAGGTACTCGGCGGCTACGGATACGCCGACCGGGAGGAATACGAGAAGCGCCGCGGCGAGCACGACCAGACCGGCAGTCGGCACAGCAGCGCGGGGAGCGGACACGAACGAAGTTAGCGCACGGCGCGACCTGATCGTCGCTCCAGTGCGCCACCGGTAAGAACCTGCGGGGCGCGGATCACTCGGATCCGCGCCCCGCGTCCGTTCCCCACCGTGGATCCGAAGCATGGGGCACCGTCGACCGCCGACGGTCGACGGCCGACTCTCGACGTCGGTTCCGCGTCGTAGATCAGGGGTGCAGGTGCTCCGCCTCCCGCCCCCCCATCTCGGTGCGCTCCAGCTGCACGGTCACGTGCTGGATCCCCATCTCCTGCAGCACGTCGTGCGCGCGCTCCAGCACGTCCTGGTGCCGGCCTGCGTCGCGGACCAGGGCGTGCGCGCTCGCCGCCACCAGCCCCGACGTCACCGTCCAGACGTGCAGGTCGTGCACGTTCTCCACGCCCGGAATCGCCTCCAGCCGGGCCCGGACCCCCTCCAGCGGAATGTGCTGCGGCGCGCCCTCCAACAGCACGTCCACCGACTCGCGCACCAGCGACCACGCCCCCCGCATGATGAGCAGTGTGGTGAACACCGAGGCCAGCGGGTCGGCGGCCAACCACCCCGTGTACCGGATCACCAGGGCGGCGACCACCGTGCCCACTGAGGCAAGGAGGTCGCCCAGCACGTGCAGGTACGCCCCGCGCACGTTCAGGTTCTCGCCGTGCGCCGGGTGGAGCACGAACGCGGCCCCCGCGTTCACCACCAGGCCGATCACCGCCACCACCAGCATCAGCCCGCCCTGCACCGGCTCGGGCGTGCGGAAACGGAGCACCGCCTCGACCATGATCCACCCCGAGATGCCGAGCAGGGTGGCCCCGTTCACCAGCGCCGCCAGGATCTCCCAGCGCAGGTAGCCGAAGGTCTTCTCCTCACTCCCCGGCTGGCGGCAGAACCAGGCGACGAACAGCGACAGGGCCAGCGCGCCCGCGTCGGTGAACACGTGCCCCGCGTCGGCCATCAGCGCCAGCGAGTTCGAGACGTAGCCGCCCACGGCCTCGCCCACCAACAGCAGCAGGGTGAGCACAAGGGCCAGCCGCAGGGCCCGCGCGCTGCGCGCGCCCGCCGCGTCGGCGTGGGAGTGCGAGTGGCCGCTGCCGCCCGATCCGTGGTCGTGTGAGTGGTCGTGCGCCATGTGTCTCACAACCTACCCAGGGAGCGGGGGGATCGTCACGACCCCGCCTGCTAGAACGCACGGCCGATGCGCCGTAGCTTACGCCGTATGGCGACACGTCTGGTGGTCATCGCGGCGCTGCTGTTTCTGAACGGGTTCTTCGTGGCGTCGGAGTTCGCGCTCGTACGGGCGCGGCGGGCGCGGCTGGAGGCCATGACCCGGCGCGGCAACCGATTGGCGCGGCTGGCCCTGCGCGCCGCCGACAACCTGCCGCGCATCCTCTCCGCCACCCAGATCGGCGTCACGATCTGCAGCCTCGCCATCGGCGCCGTGGCCGAGGATGCGCTGGGGCCGACGATCTCCACCTGGCTGGGGGGCCTGCCCCTGGGCCTGGACGTCGGCGTCCGTCTGGCCGTCGGGGCCACCATCGCGCTGGTGCTGGTGAGCTACTTCCACGTGGTGGTCGGCGAGTTGATGCCGCGCGGCGCCGCCCTGCGCGACCCCGAGAAGATGGCCGGGTGGCTCGTGCCCCCGCTCATGCTGTTCGTCTGGCTCACCTCGCCCTTCTCCTGGCTGCTCAACCGTTCGGCGGAGTTGGCGTTGCGCCTCATCGGGCAGGACCTGCCCCGCGGCGAGGAGAACGTGCATTCCGCCGAGGAGCTGCGGATCCTGGTGGAGCAGAGCCAGGAGGGGGGCATGCTCCTGCCCCAGGACGCGCACCTGATCGAGGGGGTGTTCGAGTTCTCGGAAAAGAACGCGCGCGAGGTGATGACCCCGCGCACGGACATCGACGCCCTGCGCGTGGAGGCCACGCTGGACGAGACGCTCGCCCTGGTGGAGGAGTCGCGGCGCTCGCGCTATCCGGTGTACGAGGAGACGATCGACAACGTGATCGGCCTGGTGCTGGCCAAGGACCTGCTGCCGGTGCTGCGCCACCCGCCCGCCGACTTCTCGCTGCGCCAGATCATGCGGCCCGTGCACGTGGTGCCGGGTTCGCGCGAGGTGGAGGAGGTGCTGGCGGACTTCAAGCGCCTCAAGGAGCACATGGCGATCGTGCTCGACGAGTACGGCGGCACCGCGGGGCTGGTGACGATGGAGGACCTGCTGGAGGAGATCGTGGGCGAGATCCTCGACGAGTACGACGAGCCGCTCCCCCCCGAGGCGTTGCAGGCGGGCGACGTGACGCTGGTGCCGGGCTCGATGAACATCGGCGAGTTCAACGAACGCTTCGCCCTCCACGTGCCCGACGCCGACTACACGACCATCGGCGGGGTGGTGTTCGGCGCGCTGGGCCGGCTACCGGTGGCCGGCGACCGCGTGACCGTGCACGGCGCCTCGTTCACGGTGAAGGAACTGGAGGGGCGCCGCATCGAAACGCTCGCGGTGAAGATCCCCGGCGCCGACGACCGGAAGGGAGCTCAGAAGAACGCGATTGCCTGATCCGCAGGGCGGAAATACCTTAGTCCGTCCTATCGCGGGCATCCGATGACCACGGATCTCCATCGGCGACTGCAGGCCACGTTGGGCGACGATTTCCTCGTCGAGCGGGAGCTCGGCGGAGCCGGGATGTCACGCGTCTTCCTGGCCGAGGAGCGCCGGCTCGGGCGGCGCGTGGTGGTCAAGGTCCTGAGTCCGGAAATCGCCACGGGTGTATCCGCCGACCGGTTCGAGCGCGAGATCCGGCTCGCGGCCCGATTGCAGGATCCGCGCATCGTGCCGCTGCTGCAGGCCGGACGGGTGGACGACCTGCCGTATTATACGATGCCGTATATCGAGGGCCCATCGCTTCGTGAACGGCTCGCCGGTCCGCCGCTCGACCTCGATGCGGCCATCGGCATCCTCCGCGACGTGGCGCTGGGGCTCGAATCCGCGCACGCCCGGCAGATCGTGCACCGCGACATCAAGCCGGAGAACGTGCTCCTGTCCGGACGCACGGCCCTGGTCGCGGATTTCGGGATCGCGAAAGCGATCACGGCCGCGACGCTCGACCCGTCGGCCTCGGCGGCAACGACGGCGGGCACCGTGATCGGCACGCCGGCCTACATGGCCCCCGAACAGGCCGCGGGCGATCCCGTGGATTCGCGCACGGATCTCTATGCGTGGGGCCTCATGGCGTACGAGATGCTCTCCGGGAGCCACCCCTTCTCGACCCACACGACGGCGCAGGCGCTGCTCGCCGCACAGTTGACGGAGACGCCGGAGCCGCTCGCACGGCGGTGCCCCAACCTGCCGGCATCGCTCGCCACGCTGGTGGACTCGTGCCTGGCGAAGGACCCCGACGAGCGGCCGGCCGACGCCGCGACGCTGATCTCGGGGCTCTCCGCCGTGGCGGCGACCCCGCCGGCGCGGGGGACCGCGTCACGGCTGCCGCTCTCGATTGCGGCGGGTGTGCTCGTCGTGCTCGCCGGCGCTGGCTACGGCACGTACCAGCATGCGGCGCACGTGCGCTGGGCGCGGCGGGAGGCGCTTCCGTCGGCGGACAGCCTCATGGGCGCCGACCGCACGCTGGCCGCCGTGGCGGTGCTCCGCGACGCGGAGCGCTACCTGCCGGCCGACACCGCCATAGCGCATGCGCTCTCCGCCGACACGCGACTGGTGACGGTCCGTTCGTCGCCGCCGGGCGCGGCGGTGGCCATCCGGGATTACGCCGATACCGGGGGATCATGGACTTCGCTGGGCGTCACCCCGTTGACCGGCATCAGCATTCCGAACGGATACTTTCGATGGAAGGTCGCGAAAGCGGGCGTCGGCGAATTCGTCACCGCGCCGATCACGACCGACACGCTGGATTTCCCCATCGACACGGCGGCACGCGCACCCAGCGGGATGGTCCCGGTTCCGGCGCGCGTCTGGCGTGACTTCATCGGATTCGTGGGTTGGGTGGGGCCGTTCGCGCTGCCCGCGTTCTACATGTCGCGCTACGAGGTCACGAACCGCGAATACCAGCGCTTCGTCGATGCCGGCGGCTACGCGAATGCGTCGTACTGGTCCGAGCCCTTCGTGCGGAACGGCCGCACGCTGAGCCGGCGCGAGGCGATGGAGTTGTTCCGCGACCGCAGCGGACGCCCCGGACCCGCCACCTGGGAGGGAGGCCACTTTCCGGAAGGACAGGCCGACTATCCGGTGTCGGGGGTGAGTTGGTACGAGGCGATGGCATACGCCAACTTCGCCGGTCGGAGCGTGCCGACATTGCCGCAGTGGTTCGAAGCCGCCCCCGACTACATCGCGCGGTACGTCGTCCAGGCGAGCAACATCTCGCGGTCGGGCCCGGCCGCGGTGGGCGCCTACCGCGGCCTGGGCCCGTACGGCACCTACGACATGGCCGGGAACGTCCGCGAGTGGGTGCTGAACGCGCTCGACGCCGACCATCGGTTCATCGTGGGCGGTGCCGCCAGCTCGCAGAGCTACCTCTATGTGAACCCGGAATCGCTCTCGCCCTTCGATCGATCTCCGGAGAACGGCATCCGCTGCGTTTTGAACGTGAGTCCGGTGCCACCCGCGGCGTTGGCGGCCATCAAGCCGACCTACCGGGACTTCTCCAAGGTTCACCCGGCGAGCGACGCGGTGTTCGGCGCCTATCGCCTGATGTATGCGTACGCCCATTCCGCCCTCGACGCGTCGCCCCCGCAGGTGGTGGACGAGACCGCCGACTGGCGCAAGGAGAAGGTGACTTTCAACGCGGCGTACGACAACGAGCGCATCACCGCGTACCTCTACCTGCCCAAGCGGGTCAAGCCCCCTTATCAGGCGGTGCTCTTCTTCCCAAGCGCACGCGTGCTCGACATCCCCAACAGCCGGACGCTCGGAGATACGTCGTTCTTCGACTACGTGGTCCGCAGCGGCCGCGCCGTGCTCTACCCGGTGTACGCCGACACGTACGAACGGCGCCTGGCGCATTCGACGCCCGGGTCGATGCAGCGAACCCTGATGGTGCAGCGGGCGCAGGACGTGGGCCGGGCGCTGGACTACCTCGCCAGCCGCGGCGACATCGACGCGCAACGCGTGGCGTACCTGGGAGTCAGCATGGGATCCGCTGAGGGCGTGATCTACGCAACGCTCGAGCAGCAGCGCCTGCGCACCGTGATATTCCTGGACGGCGGGTTGTTCCTGTCGCCCCAGGTGGCGGGCGCCGACCAGGTGGATTTCGCGCCACGGCTCACGCGGCCGGTGCTGATGGTGAACGGGCGCTACGACTTCAGCTTCCCCATGGACCGGTCGCAGCTCCCGCTCTTCCGCATGCTCGGCACGCCGGCGGCCGACAAGGAACACGTGGAGCTCGAGACGCCCCACGACGTGCGCGCCGACCGGCCGGCGCTGGTCAAGAGCGTGCTGGGGTGGCTGGACCGGTATCTGGGCCGTGTCGAATAGGCGACGCTGAACTCCGGGCGAACGGTCCCGCTGGCGCGGCGTTCCCGGGGCCCCTATCGTACTGCGCCCTTCAGAGCCGTCTCGCAGTCTCCCCCTGGCACGGAGGCTTTCCCATGTCCGCCGAATCGAACACGCGTCCGCTCAGCATCGCACTCGTAGTCTTCGGGCTCATCTTTCTGTTCGGCATCTATCCCCTCACCATCGTCTGGCCGTCCGGGTGGAATTGGGGGCCCGGCGGCGAGCACTACCTCCAGATGATCATCGGCGTGTACGCCGTGCTGGGCATTTTTCTTCTGATGGCGGCGAAGAATCCGTTGGCCAATCTCAGCCTGATCTGGTTCACCGTCTGGTCGAGCGCGGCCCACGCGGCCATCATGACCTACCAGGCGTACGCCGATCCCACGCGCCACGGCCACCTGATGGGCGACGTGGCGGCCCTGTTCCTGGTGGCGATCGTGCTGGCGGCGCTCACGCCTCGACGGCCCGCCACCGCGGGCTGACGGCCGGTCGTCCCGGCCACCCCACGCTTCCCGTCGGCGGTCGTTATCCGGCGGCGTGCGCCGCGATGCGTGCGGCGAGCAGCGTGGCGGCAATCATGCTCGACGGATCGGCCTTCCCCTGCCCCGCGATGTCGAGCGCCGTGCCGTGGTCGGGGCTGGTGCGGGGAAAGGGCAGCCCAAGCGTGACGTTCACGGCGCCGCCGAACGACGCCACCTTGATGGCGGTCATGCCGACGTCGTGGTAGGGGGCGATCACGGCGTCGAATTCGCCGCGCATGGCCCGCACGAACACGGTGTCGGCGGGGAACGGGCCGACGAGCCCGGCGGCGCGGGCCGCGGGCCGCAACACGCGGTCGTCCTCGTCGCCGAACCGCCCGCCGTCGCCGGCGTGCGGATTGAGCGCGCACAGGGCCAGCCGCGGCTCGGCGATGCCGAACCAGTCCTGCAGCCCGCGGCGCGTGATTGCTGCGGCGCTGGCGATCGCCTCTGGGGTGACCGCGGCCGGCACATCGCGCAACGCGATGTGCGTCGTGGCGAGCACCACGCGCAGCCGGTCGGAGGCGAGCATCATCGCCACGCGGCTGCCCGTGAGCGCGGCCAGCATCTCGGTGTGCCCGGGGTAGTCGTATCCGCCGGCGAGCAGAGCGGCCTTGTCGATGGGAGCGGTGACGATGCCCTGCACCTCACCGGCCTGGGCCAGCGCCACGGCGCGTTCGATAGCGAGGCCGGCCAGCCGCCCCGCGTTGGCGGCCGACTGGCGCGGGGCCCAGGTGCCAACCGAATGCTCCACCGCGGCGCCGGCGCCCTGCGGGCCCACGAGCACGAGGTGCGCGGCTTCCGCCACTCGGGCATCGTCACGGAGGGCGGCCACGATCTCCGGACCGATACCCCGCGGGTCGCCGAGGGTGACGGCGAGTCGCGGGCGCCGGCTCATTGCGCTACGGCGACTGGCCGGCGTGATCGAGCGCGCCGGGCGGCGGCGCCAGCGCGTCGGGCTTGATCTCCACGAACGTCGTCTTGCGAAGCCCGTCCAGATAGCGGCGGATGGCCGCCGTCTGCTCGAGGTTCGCCCGCAGGCGCGAGCGCACGTCGGCGAGCGTGAGCTGGCCGCCGGCCTCGTACGACACGATGCGGGCCACGACGAACTTCGGCACCCAGGGGGTCTGCGCGTTGGCGATCTTGAACACCACCGCGTCGCCCGCCTTGAGGCCGGCAAAGGCATCCTGATAGGTCTGCGGGAGCGAATCGAAGGGATACGGGGTGAGCACCGTGGTCTCTTCACGGCTGGCGTAGTCGTGGTACTTCTTGGCCAGCGTGTCGAACGGCACGCCGGCCAGCCACATCTTCTTGACCGAGTCGGCGAGTTCGTGCGCCTTGGCCACGTCGGCTGAGTCGATCACCGGACGGATGAGGATGTGGCGCGACTTGCGCTCGGGACCGTTCACGCGGTCCACGCGCAGGATGTGGTAGCCGAACGGGGTCTCGAACACGGGGCTGATCTGGCCCGGCTGCAGGGCGAACAGCCACTGCTCGAAGGTTGGCACCAGCCCGCTGCCGCGGCGGTTCCACCCCAGGTCGCCGCCCACTTCACGAGTCGTGGAGTCGGCGGACTCGCGCTTGGCGATGCGGGCGAAGTCGCCGCCCGCCACGATCTCGGCGCGAATGGAATCGGCATGGGCCAGGGCTTTCGCCTTGGCCTTGGCCGACGGCTGCGGGTTGATGACGATCTGCCGCCAGGTGAAGGTGGCGGGCCGTCTGCCCAGGTTTCCCTTGATGCCGTCGAAGGCCTGCTGCACCTCCTGCTCGGACACCGCTACCGGCAGGATCTTCCCGTCGCGCTGCAGCTTGGCGGTGACTTCCTGCTGGAGCTGGCCATCGCGCATCTGCTGCAACAGGAACTGGCGGTACTCGTCGGGGGTGCCGAGGCCGGCCTTGGCCAGTTCCGACCGGTACTGGGCCTCGGTGGCGAACTGCGCCCGGGTCTTGGCGATCTGCGCATCCACGGTGGGCGCGAGCAGCGAGTCGGGAATGGACAGCTTCTCGACTTTGGCCTGCTGCAGGAGCAGGCGCTGGTCGATGAGGTTGTTGATGATGTTCTTCTGGAAGCTGGCCCACCCGGCCGAGTCGGTGGGCAGCTTGAAGCTCGAGTCCTGCTGCTGGCGCTGGATGATCGCCTCGGTGACCTCGGACTCCATGATCGGATCGGAGCCGACGACGGCCACGACGCGATCGAGGGGAACGGGCTTGACGAGAGACGCGGCGGCCTGGGCGCGGGCGGCGGCCGGCAGCGACAGGGCCGCGGCGGCGGCCAGCGCGATCAGAACGGTGACGGACTTCCTCATGATCACAAGATACCCACGACCGGCCGCCGGGGTTCGACATCCGGCGGCGGTCGGGGAATCCGCTTATGGCTTCTTGGTTTGTGTGGTGCCGGCCGGGGGCGTGGCGCCGGGAAGCGGCACCTGCGACTTCGGCTGGTTCGCGGCCCTGGCCGAATCGGCGCTCGTGCGGATCTGGCGGGCCAGATCGGTGGCGCGGTCGATGGCCGTGGCGTTGATCTTCCAGGAGTACTTGGTCTCGAGCAGCGACTTGAGCGGCGTCGGAATCGGCACCGGCTGGGCCTTGCCGCTCATCACGTTGTCGAACAGGGTTTCGACGCGGGCCGCCGCCAGGCGCTCGCGCTCGGATTGGGTCTTGGCGCTGTCGGCGAGCGACGTGGGATCGACGCCCAGGGCTTTCCAGCTCAGGGACACCACCTGCGCGAAGTCCTTGTAGACCGTGGCCTTCTCTTCCGGGCTCAGGACGACGTGCATGCTGTCGGCCTTGTGCACCAACACCTCGTTGGTGGTGAGGTTCTTGAGGAAGTTCTGCACGATGGAGTCGGGCGCGGCCTGCATCTGCTGCGCGATGCGCTGGCTGGGCGGGAACTGGTCGAGCCACATCAGGAAGCGCGACACCGTGAGCTTGCCGCCGTTGAACGTGGCGAGCACGGAGTTGTCCTTGCGATGCCCGGCCGGGTCGAGCGCGGCCACCTTGGCCTGCGCCGCGGCGCCGCTGTTGACCTTGATGCTCGCCTCGCTGTCGAGCTTGGACATGTAGGCTCGCTCGGCGTTGGCGCCCGCCACCTGGGCGAAGTTCTTCTCGTACTCGTCCTTGGCCTGGTCGTAGGGCAGGCGCTGGATGATGTGGTAGCCGAACTTGGACTGCACCAGTTTCGAGATCTGGCCGGGCTTGAGCGCGGCCACGGCGTTGGCGAATTCCGGCACCATGTCGCCCGAGTTGAACACGCCGAGGTTGCCGCCCTGCCGCGCGCTGCCGGCGTCGGAGCTGTACTTCTGGGCCATGGCGGCGAAGTTCCGGGTGTTCACCTGCGGCAGCACGGCGGCGGCCTGCTTGCGCACCGAGTCCATCTGGGCCGGCGTGGCGCCCTGCGGGAACTCGAACAGGATGTGGCGGGCGTCGTAGATGTCGTCGATGCCTTCGTTGTATCCGGCCTCGGTGGGCTTGTCCTTCACCAGCATGCTGTCGATCACGCCCTGCATCTTCCGCAGCACCATGCTCGTGGTGTAGCTCGTGGTGGCCTCGTCGATCTCCTTCTGATTGGTGAGCGAGTCACCCTTGGCCGCCGCCTCGGCGAGCAGCTGATAGTCCACCCAGAAGCCGGCCAGGACGTTGGACACCTCGCGGGTCGCGGGAATCTGGATCGTGGCGTGCCCGAGCAGGTTGCCGAGCCGCTCGACGGTGAGTTCCTGCGAACCGGCACGCGCCACCACGTTGGTGTGCGCGGAGAAGGCTTCCTTGAGCCCGTCGCAGCCCGTGACCAGCGTACAGGCGGCGGCCAGGGCCAACAGCGACCGAGATTTCATCAGACAGATACTCCGGGAAAGAATTGGCGGAACGCTCGTCACACCAGGCTGCGCATGGCGCGCGCCAGACCGTCGAGGATGGACGCTCCGCCGAGCCGAGTGAGCTTGAGCGAGAGGGGTCGCGCCCGACGGACTTCCGCCTGGAACTGCACTTCGTGAAAGGCCGCGGAGAGCCCCTTGAGACGCGGGACCGCGGAATCGTGAAAGGTAATACGCGCTTCGTCGCCGCGCACCAGGATGCTCTCCACGCCCAGGGCGCCGCCGGCCAGTCGCATCTCGGCCAGCGCCAACGTCGCGTCCGCCGGCGGCGGCAGCGGTCCGAACCGGTCGCGCATCTCCCGGCGCAGCGATTCCAGGTCCTTGGCGCTCTCGAGCCGTGAGATCCGGCGGTAGATGTCGAGCTTGACGTCCTGGGAACCGATGTAGTCGTCCGGAAGGTGGTGCGGGACGTCCATGTTCACGTCCGCCGGCACGAGTTTGGGCGCGGTCTCGCCCGCCACCAGGTGGTGGACCGCCTCGTCGAGGAGGCGCAGGTAGAGGTCGAACCCGACGGTCTGCACGAACCCCGACTGCTCCGGCCCCAGCAGGTTCCCGGCGCCACGCATCTCCATGTCGCGCAGCGCGATGCGGTACCCCGCCCCGAGTTCGGTATGGTGCTCCAGCACGCGCAGCCGGCGCTCGGCCTCCAGATCCATCACGTCGGGCACCAGCAGGTAGCAGTAGGCGCGGCGGTGCGAGCGGCCCACGCGCCCCCGCAGCTGGTAGAGTTGCGCCAGCCCGAACTGGTCGGCGCGGTTGACGAACATGGTGTTGGCGTTCGGCACGTCGAGCCCGCTCTCCACGATCATCGTCGAGACCAGCAGGTTCACGTCGCCGCTCACGAACCGGTGCATCACCTGCTCCAGTTCGCGCTCCTTCATCTGGCCGTGCGCCACGGCGATCCGGGCGCGGGGCGCCACCCGCTGCAGGTGGTCGGCGATGCCGGCGATGGTCTCGATACGGTTGTGCACGAAGAACACCTGGCCCCCGCGGTCCAACTCGCGGGCGACGGCCTCCTCCATGAGCCCATCGTCCCACGGCTCCAGCGAGGTGAGCACGGGCGACCGGTCGCGCGGCGGCGTCTGCATGAGCGTCAGGTCGCGCAGCCCGGCCAGCGACATGTGCAGCGTGCGCGGAATGGGCGTGGCCGTCAGCGTCAGCACGTCGGTTTCCAGGCGGAGTTGCTTGAGCCGCTCCTTGTGCTTCACGCCGAACCGGTGCTCCTCGTCGATCACCAGCAGTCCCAACTCGTCGAACTTCACGTCGGGACTCAGCAGCCGGTGCGTGCCGATCACGATGTCCACCTTGTGTTCGGCCAGCGCGTCCACGACCTCCTTCTGCTGCCGGGCGGTCTGGAACCGGCTCAACATCTCGATGCGCACGGGAAAGTCGGCCAGCCGCTCGGTGAAGGTGCGCGCGTGCTGGTCGGCGAGAATGGTGGTCGGCACGAGCACGGCCACCTGCCGGCCCGACTGCACGGCCTTGAACGCCGCGCGCACGGCGATCTCGGTCTTGCCGTAGCCCACGTCGCCCACGAGCAGGCGGTCCATGGGGCGCGTGCTCTCCATGTCCTGCTTCACCGCGATCGTGGCCGTGCGCTGATCGGGGGTGTCCTCGAACAGGAACGAACTCTCGAGCTGCTTCTGCCACGGCGTGTCTGGCACGTGCGGCGGGCGGGTGGCCACCTTGCGGCGCGCGTACAGATCGAGCAGTTCGACGGTCATCTCGCGAATGGCCGAGCGGGTCTTGTCGCGCTGCTGCGCCCACCGCTTGCCGCCGAGTTTGTGCAGCCGCGGCGGCGGCGAGTTCTCGCTGATGTCGCTGGCCGAGCGGTAGCGCTCGAGCTGGTCGATGCGGTACAGCGGCACGTTCAACCGGTCACCGCCCTCGTACTCCACCACGGCCACTTCGAGCGTGCTCTGCCCGACGACGAGCGTCTCCATGCCGCGGTAGATGCCGACGCCCTGCTCCAGGTGCACCACGTAGTCGCCGGCGCGCAGTTCGGCGGTGTCGACGGCAATGCCGCTCACGTAGCGCCGCTTGCGACGGATGCGGCGCTCGCGCCGGAACACCTCGTGGTCGGTGAGCACGCGCAGGCCGCGCCCGCCGTCCAGCGGCGGCACCACGAATCCACCCTGCAGCACGCCGACCACGAGCGCCGCCGGCGACGGCGACGCCTCGTCTTCCGACAGCAGTTCCTCGAGCCGCTCGGCCTGCCCCGAGTTGTCGCAGAGAATGATGGTGGGCACGCGGTCGCGCACGAGACGGCGCAGCCACTTGATGTCGCGGTCCACCGTCTCTGGTTCGTGGAGCGCGAAGTCGACGTCGGCATCCGTGCCCGCGGGCACCAGCCGCAGGGTGCCCAGCGCCGCGAGCCCGGCCATCACCCGGTCCGGCGACTCGAACAGCTCCTCGCGCGGCGCGGGATCCTCGCCGCGCCGCAGGGCGAACTCCACGTGGTGCTGCGCCTCCTCCCACGTGCGGGCCAGCTCCGGCTCGAACGCGGTGCCCACCGGCTCCACGAGCACGGTGTCGGGCGGCAGGAGCGCGAGCAGCGTGGTGCGCTCGGCCGCCGCGGACGTGGTGAGCGAGGGCGCGTCCACCGGCAGCACGAGGGCGTGGGTCACGTCGCGCGTGGAGCGCTGCGTGTTGAGGTCGAACTGGCGCAGATCGACGATCTCGTCACCCCAGAACTCGGCGCGCACGGGGTCGGCCATCCCGAAGCTGTAGACGTCGAGGATGCCGCCGCGCACGCTGAACTGCGCCACGTCGTCCACCATCGGCACGCGCTCGAAGCCCATGGCCTCGAGCCGTTCCACGAGCTCGGTGAGCCGGCGCAGCTCGCCCTTGCGCATCTCCAGCCGCAGCGTGCGCAGCGCGCCGGGCACGCGCGTCTTTTCCAGCACCGCACGGGCGGTGGTGAGCAGCACCTGCACCCCGCCCCGCGACACCCGCTCCATGGTCTCCACCCGCTCGCCGGCGATCTCCAGATGCGGCTCGCTCTCGCCCAGGCTCTCCCGCGGCGGATAGAACACCACTGCCTCGTCGGGGAGCAGCGTCTGCAGGTCGGCCAACCAGCGCTCGGCCTCGGGAACACTCTCCGCCACGAGCGTGAAGAAGCGCGTGGGCAGCCGGCGCGCCAGCGTGGCCAGCAGCACGGCGTCGCTCGACCCGCGGAGCCCGGTGACCCGCAGCGTGCCCCCCGGGGCCGGGAGTGCGTCGGCCGTCCGCGCGAACGCGGGAAGCCGTTCGAGCGCGTCGAGAAGCAGATCGAGTGCCATCAGCCTTCCATACCGGCGCCGCGCGCGGCGAGTGCGCCTTCGATGATGAGAATTGCCAGCAGCGCCGCGAGCAGCGGCACCGCCAGTGGGCCGCGGGTGGACGCGTCGAACAGCGACGCCACGAACCGGTCGTCGCCGGTGACCACGCGGGCCTGCGAACCGAGCAGCCGCGCGAAGTCGCCGGCGCTCCACCGATCGAGGGTGGATTCGCGCCCTTCGGGGTTGACGACCAGCGCACCCACGCGCCGGCCGTCCCGCGTGAAGAAGTACGTGCCCGCCTGTGCCGGCGCGGTGAAGTCACTTCCCGGGGCGCCCGCGGCGCCCGTCCCTTCGAGCGCATCGGCCCACGCGGGCCAGGTGATGTGCTGCAGCGGCGCGGCGTCGAGCGCGCGCCCCGGCTCGCCCGACAGGCGGTCGGCCATCACGCCGGCCACCCACGGCACGAATGCGGCGCTCACCGGGAATGTCGAGGCGTCGGGTGTGAGCGGCGACGCCAGCAGCACGTAGTGCGGACCGGCCACGATCCACGGCTGCACGCCGACGCGGGCCAGGGTATCGGCCGGCGCGGCGCCGGTGCGCCGCAACTCGTACCGGAAGCGCACGCGCGGCCCGCCGACGTCGGGGCCGCGCACGAGTTCCGAGCCGCGGTGCGCGGGGCCGAATCGCCAGGGAATGCCCGCGCGATCCAGCGCCCGGTTCGCGGCGCCCACGCGTACGGGATCGGAGGGCGCGACGATGAGCGCGGGAAGCGCCGTGACCTCGTCGGCGGGAAGTACGGCCACGTCGTTGCCCGACGCCACCCGTCCGTCGCCGCGCAGCACGTCCAGCGCGCTCGCCACGAACGGTCCGGCGCCCGGTAATACGTGCACCCGCGTGGCGGGCCCCACCCAGGCGGCGAAGTGCCGGACGTTGTCACCCGGCAGTTCGTCGGGATCGAGCTCCACCGTGCCAGCCCGCCATCCGCGCTCGGGCGGTGTGGCCCGCACGACGATCTCCTCGCCGGGCGCGGTAGTGCCGCGGGCCAGCGTGCGGTTGCCGAGCATGATGCGATAGGTGGTGGAATCCGCCGCCTGCACGCGCGCGCGCACGGCGCCCCGCGGCGTCCAGCGCTCCGGCACCGCGCGGGCGCTCACCACCGCGCGATTCGCCGGCGGGCGGGTGTGCGGCACCCAGGCGAGCACGGGCACCGCCCCGGTGGCCGGCACGGTGGTCCACGTGGACTTCTGTCCGTCGGTGATCAGCGCCACCTGCCGGCCGGGCAACCCGGCCGCGCGCACCATGGCCGCGGCGCGGGCCAGCGCGAGTTCCGGATCGCCGGCACCGCCCATCGGGGACACGCGGTCCACGGCCTGACGCAGTTCGGCCGCCGTGCCGGCGCGCGACACGCCGTCGGCCGTCACCAGCCAGAGCCGATCACCGGCGGCCGCCTGGCCCAACGCGCGCCGCGCGAGCTCCTCGAATGACGCGAACAGCGGATGGCCGTTCTCGATCACGGTGGTGCTGAGCGAATTGTCGAGCACCACAGCGAGCGCCGTGGGCCCGTGTCCGCGGCCGAACAGGTGCGCCACGGGGCGGGCCGCCGCGAGCGCGATGAGCAGGACCGCCGCCACGCGCAGCAGCATGAGCAGCAGATTCCGCATGCGCAGCGTGCGGCTGTGCTCCCGCTCGGCGCGGGCCAGGTAGCGCGCCGCGGGAAATTCCACGCGGGTGCCGATGCGCCGCCGCATCAGGTGCAGCAGCAGCGGCACGGCGGCCGCGGCGGCGAGCAGCAGGAACCAGGGCGCGAGGAGACTCATGGCAGGTGCTGGCGGGCCGCGAACGCGCGTCGCAGCGGGACGCCGAACGGCTGGTCGGTCACCACCACTTCGTAGCCGACGCCCGCCGCGCCGAGGCGGGCGCGCCATTCGGCGATCACCTCGCCCACCGTGGCGCGGTAGGCGGCCCGCACGTCGGAGACGGTCGCCGGCACGGCGAGGTCCGATTCGGGATCGACGAACAGCAGCTCGCCCTGTACGGGCAGCTCGCGTTCGTCGGGATCGAGCACGTGGAGCACGGTCACGTCGTGACCGGCGGCGCGCAGGCCGCGCAGCGCGCGCACCGTGTCGTCGACGTCCATGAGCAGATCGGAGATGAGCACCACCATGCCGCGGCGGCGCAGGAGTTGCGCGGCCTGTTCGAGCGCGGCGGGCGCGCTGGACGCGAGGCCGGCGCCGGGGGCGTCGAGGGCGGCCACGAACCGCCGCCACTGGGCCTGGCGGGCGCGCGGGGGAATGGCCGTGCGCACGCGGTCGTCGAAGCGCACGAGTCCCACGGCGTCGCGCTGGCGGAGGAGCACCAGGGCGAGCGAGGCAGCGACGATCTCGGCGTAGGCGAGCTTGGTGAGCCGTGCCGGCTCGCGCACGCGGCCGGTGGCGCCGAGTTGGGCGCCGCTCCACTGCATGGAGCGGCTGACGTCGAGCACGATCGAGGCCCGGAGGTTGGTTTCCTCCTCGTACTGCTTGACGACGAGCCGGTCGGCGCGCGCGGCGATCTTCCAGTCGACGTGGCGCAGGTCGTCGCCCGGGAGGTAGGGGCGGTACTCGGCGAATTCCACCGAGAAGCCCTTGCGGGGAGAGCGATGGAGGCCGGTCATGAAGCCGTCGACGATCCAGCGGGCAATAATCTCCACGCGGCCCAGCGCGGCAAGGTGCGCGGGGTCGAGCAGGTCGGCTCGCGTGGCGCGGGCGGTCTCCATCGGGAGGCGAAACCTAGGGCCCGGACTCCGACTCTGGAAGACGCCTGGCCAGGCGGGCATCAAGAACGAAGCGTATGAACTGCGCATGATCCGGATGATCCGGATGAGACGGAGTGATGCTGGGGGGCTGTAGGGGAAGACTCCGTCCGCGATGCGGGCCGAGCCTCCCACTGAAGCCCCCTGACGGTAATCCGTCTCATCCGGTTCATCAGGATCATCCTGTCCATACCCTCCGTTCCTGATCTCGCCCGTACACCGCGATGTTCGCTTGGAAGCCACCCCGCCGCGGACTAACTTTGATGATTGCGCCGCGTTCGGCGCGCAGACCGTTCAACCCGGGACCCCGTGGACCTCTCGCTCATCCGCAATTTCTGCATCGTCGCGCACATCGATCACGGTAAGTCCACGCTCGCGGACCGGCTGATCGAGGCCACCGGCATGCTGCAGAAGCGGGAGATGAAGAAGCAGGTGCTCGACACGCTCGACCTGGAACGTGAGCGCGGCATCACGATCAAGCTCAACGCGGTACGGATGTCGTACAACGCGCGGGACGGCAAGACGTACGAGTTGAACCTCATCGACACACCGGGCCACGTGGACTTCACCTACGAGGTGTCGCGCTCGCTGGCCGCGTGCGAGGGAGCGATCCTCGTCGTCGACGCATCGCAGGGCATCCAGGCGCAGACGCTCTCGAATCTGTTCCTGGCCATGGACGCCGGGCTCGAGATCATCCCCGTGCTCAACAAGATCGACCTGCCGGGCGCCGAACCCGAGCGCCGCAAGCAGGAGGTGCACGACCTCATCGGCGCCAACCCCGACGAGATTCTGCTCGTGAGCGCCAAGGAAGGCATCGGCATCCCCGAACTGCTCGAGCAGATCGTGAAGCAGGTGCCGCCGCCCAAGGGCGACGCCGACGGGCCGCTGCGCGCCCTGATCTTCGACTCGTACTACGACCGCTACCGCGGCGCGATTCCCAGCGTGCGCGTGGTGGACGGCACCATCCGCCCGGGCACCAGGATCTTCTTCGCCAGCGGCAGCCGCGACGCCTACGAGGTGGCCGAGGTGGGCGTCAACCAGTTGCGCCAGGTGCAGACCGGCGCCCTGGGCCCCGGCGAGGTGGGGTACGTGGTGGCCAACGTGCGTTCGGTGAAGGAGACGCGCGCCGGCGACACGATCATGGACTTCGACCGGCCGGCGCCCACCCCGCTGCCCGGCTACCAGGACGTGCACTCGATGGTGTTCTCGGGGCTGTATCCCACGGACACCCAGCAGTACGAGTCGCTACGCGACGCGCTCGACAAGCTCATCCTCAACGACGCCTCGCTGCACTTCACCCCCGAGTCGTCCACCGCGCTCGGCTTCGGCTTCCGCTGCGGCTTTCTCGGCCTCCTGCACATGGACATCGTGCAGGAGCGGCTGGAGCGCGAATTCGATCTCGACCTGATCACCACCGTGCCGAACGTGGAATACCACGTGTACCACACCGACGGCACCATGGAGTTGATCGAGAATCCGTCCAAGATGCCCGCGCCGGCCGAGCTCCAGCGCATCGAGGAACCGTACGTGAAGGCGCGCATCATGGCGCCCGCCGACTACATCGGGCCGATCATGACGCTGGGCAACGAACGCCGCGGCGTGTACAAGAACATGACCTACCTCGACAAGTCGCGCGTGGAGTTCGACTGGGAGTTTCCGCTCGCCGAGGTGATCCTCGACTTCTTCGACCGGCTGAAGACCATCAGCCGCGGCTACGCGTCGCTGGACTACGAGATGCTCGACTACCGGCCCAGCGATCTGGTGAAGCTCGACATGCTGATCAACGGCGACGCGGTGGACGCCTTCTCGGTGATCATCCACCGCGACAAGGCGTACGAGTGGGGGCGCAAGATCGCCGACAAGCTCAAGGAACTGATTCCGCGGCAGTTGTTCGAGGTCGCCATCCAGGCCGCGATCGGCACCAAGGTCATCGCGCGCACCACGGTGAAGCCGCTGCGAAAGGACGTGCTCGCCAAGTGCTACGGCGGCGACATCACCCGCAAGCGCAAGCTTCTGGAAAAGCAGAAGGAAGGCAAGAAGCGCATGAAGCAGGTGGGCGCGGTGGAGATCCCGCAGGAAGCGTTCCTCGCCGTGCTGCAGGTGGACTAGTCTCCCAGTCCGGGCACCAAGAAGGCAGGTATCAACTGCAGATGATACGGAGCAGCCGGATGAGGCGGATGGTACTTTGAGGGCTTCAAGCCAGGACTCGGCGCGCCAAGCGGGCTGATTCGTCCACTGAGCCTCCGTCGCTCAGATCCGTCTCATCCGTCCCGTCCGCCTGATCGGCAGTTCATATGCTTCATTCTTGATGCCGGTTTGCGCCAAGCGAAGTCACGAAGCTCGAAGACAGCACCGCCGAACACTCGCTCCGCAACATGACATCACTCGTGGTCCAGACCAGCTTCCTCGGCGACATGGTGCTCACCACGCCGCTGATCGCGGAGTTGGCGTCGCGCGGGCCGGTGGACGTGGTGGCCACCCCCGCCTCGGCGGGCCTGCTGGCCAACAATCCGGACGTGCGGCGCGTGATCGTGTACGACAAGCGCCGCTCGGCGCGCGGCCTGCGCGGGTTCCGCCGCATCGCTCGCGAGTTGGCCGCCAGCCGGGCCGACGCCGTGTATCTGGCGCAGGGCTCCCTGCGGAGCGCCGCACTCGCCTTCGCGACCGGTGTTCGCGTCCGCGTGGGCTTCGCCACCTCCGCCGGGCGCGCGCTGTACACCCGCACCGTCCCCTACCGGCGCGACCTGCACCACGCGGCCCGACTCTGGCAACTCGCCGCTCCCGACCGCGAACCCGACGCCGAACAGCGGCGCCCCCGCCTCCATCCCGGCGCCGAGGAGCAGGCCGCCGTCGACGCGCTGCTCGGCGCGTCGCCCGACGCCCGGCCGTTGGTCGCCCTGGCGCCCGGAAGCGTGTGGGCCACCAAGCGTTGGCCGTACTATGCCGACCTGGCCCGCGCGCTCGCCGGCGAGGCTCGGCTGGTCGTGATCGGAAGCGCGGACGACCGCCACCTGGCGGCGGCGATCGTCGACGCGGCCGGCCCGTCCACGGTGGACGCCACCGGCCACCTCTCCCTGCTCGCCTCGGCCGAACTCATCGGGCGCTGTCGCCTGCTCGTCACCAACGACTCGGCGCCGCAGCATCTGGCCTCCGCCATGGGCACCCCCACCGCGACCCTCTACGGCCCGACCGTGCCGGAATTCGGCTTCGGACCCCTGGCGCCCCATTCTATTGTTGTGGGGCATCCCACCCTGGACTGCCGCCCCTGCGACAAACACGGGCCCAAGGTCTGCCCGCTGCAGCACTGGAAGTGCATGCGCGAGGTGACGGCAGGTGACGTGGCGGCGCAGGTGCGCCATCTTCTCTAGCACCTCTTTCCTCCGCATATGAACGCGAACTCGCCGCGCCAATACATCGTGGGCGTCGACCTCGGCGGCACGAACATCGTGACCGGTGCCCTGTCGGCCGACGGCGCCCACACCCACGGCATCCGTTCCAGCCCCACCGGCGTCGCTTCCGGCACCAATGCGGTAGTGGACCGGATCGCCGCCCAGATCGAAGCCACCATCGCCGACACGATGCGCGAAACCGGCGTGGGCCGCGATGCGTTTCTCGGCGTCGGCATCGGCGCGCCCGGTCCGCTGGACCGTGAGCGCGGACTGGTGATCGTCGCGCCGAACCTCGGGTGGCGGGACTTCCCGCTCCGCGCCCGCATCTCGGAACGGCTCGGCCTGCGGGCAACGCTCGACAACGACGCCAACTGCGCGACGGTCGGCGAATGGTGGCAGGGCGCCGCGCGCGGCGGCCGCCACGTGGTGGGACTCACCATCGGCACCGGGATCGGCGGCGGGCTGATCGTGGACGGCAAGCTCTTCCACGGCGCGTCCGACGTGGCCGGCGAGATCGGGCACACCACCATCGAACTCAACGGCCGGCACTGCAAGTGCGGGAACTACGGATGCCTGGAGGCCTACGCCTCCGGGCCCGCCATCGCCACGCGGGCCCGCGAGGTGCTGGTGCGCGAGGGCACCGACTCCCTCATGCCCGGCATGGTGGATGGAAACCTGGACGAGATCACCGCGGCCACGGTGTACGACGCGGCACGCCAGGGCGATCCGGTGGCCAACGAGATCGTGCGCGACACGGGCCGCTACCTCGGCACGGGCGTGGCGAATCTGCTCAACATCTTCAACCCGGACGTGGTGGTGGTGGCGGGCGGCGTCACGGCCGCCGGCGACCGGCTGTTCGCGCCGCTGGGCGCCGAGGTGCGGCGCCGGGCCTTCGCCCCGGCGGTGTCGGCCGCGCGGATCGTCCCCGGCGAACTGCCCGGCACCGCCGGCGTCGTGGGCGCGGTAAAGACATTCCTCGACTCGTAAGAAGCGAACTGCGCGACAGCGCAGGGCCGGTACGACGCAGGACCGAGACGACGCAGGGCATCAACAGCGCAGGACCGATACCGCGGGGAAAAGGAAGCAATGCAGACGGCGAGTTGGAAGAACGGCGAACGCAGGTCCCCCCGAATTCGCAGTTTCCCGGGCCGCAGGCCCGCCTCCGATTCCCCGCCGTTTCGCCGTTGCGCCGTCTCGGCCCCGCGCCGTATCGGCCCTGCGTCGTCTCGGCCCTGCGTGGTTTCGGCCCTGCGCTCCTCTTCGGTTGTCGCCGTATGAGGCTGGGGATTCTCGGCACCTTCGTCTGGGACGTCATCCACGGCCGTGACGTTCGGGAGCGCCCGATCGAGGAATGGGGTGGCGTCACCTACAGCCTGAGCGGACTGGACGCCGCCCTCCCCGACGACTGGCAGATCGTCCCGTTGATCAAGGTGGGCACCGACCTGGCGCCGCGGGCGCGCGAATTCGCCGCCACGCTGCGGCACCTGGCGCCCGACGCGCCGCTCGTGGAGGTGCCGCATCCCAACAACCGCGTGGAGATCCACTACGTGAGCGAATCGCGGCGCACGGAGAAGCTCACCGGCGGCGTGCCGCCGTGGACCTGGGCCGGGCTGCAACCACTATTGCGCGGACTCGACGCCCTGTACATCAACTTGCTCGCCGGCTGGGAGATCGACCTCGAAACGGCACAGTTGATCCGTCAACACTTCCCGGGGCCGATCTACTGCGACCTGCACTCGCTGGTGCTGGCCATCCGGCACGACGGCCTGCGCACCCCGCGCCCGCTGCCCAACGTGCGCGAGTGGTGCGCCTGCTTCGACATCGTGCAGGTGAACGAGGACGAGATGGCGCTCATGGCGCCCGACCCGATGGCCCTGGCGGCCACGGCGCTCGACGCCGGCACGCGCTGTCTGGTGGTGACGCTTGGCGCGCGCGGCGCCGTCTACTTCGCCTCCCCCGACTTCCACCGGTTGGCCGATCTGCGGCGCCCGCGCCGCATCGGCGGCGCGACGGGTCCGATCCGGACGGCGCTCATCCCCACGCCGATGTCAAGCCCCGCCGGAGGCGACCCCACGGGTTGTGGGGACGTGTGGGGTGCAACTTATTTCTCTCGGCTCCTGGCCGGTGATAAGTTGGATGACGCGATTCGCGCGGCCCACCGCGCCGCCGGCCGGAATCTGGGGCATCGCGGGGCTACCGGGCTCGCGCACCATCTTCGAGGGGAACTCAGCGCCACGTGACCACCGTCATCAACGTCCCACCGTCGCTCGACGATCAGACGTTCGAGCAAGTGCTGGAGCAGCTGGCGCCCGTGCCCGCCGACGAGAAGGTGGTCGTCGACGCCCGCCACTGCCGGTGGGCGTCGCCGTACGGGTTGACCGCGCTCCTCACGCTGGCGCAGTCGCGCGCCGAACGGCCGGCGTTTGCCGTGCCCGAAGGGGAGGAGACGGTGGGGTACTGGGCGCGCACCGACTTCTTCAAGTACGCCGACGACCTCTACGAACTGCATGGCGCCGTGCCCAAGCGCACGGGGGGCGACTCGCGCGTACTGCTCGAAGTCACCCCGGTCACGCGCAGTGAGGACGTGCACGAGGTCGTGGAGCGCATCCAGCAGAAAGCCCAGCAGATCATCGCCACCGAACTGAGTCTCGATGCCAAGGCGACGGTCGGCTTCGCGATGACCCTCTCCGAGGTCTGCCAGAACATCGTGGAGCATGCCGGCCGCGGCGGCTGGGTGGCGGTGCAGGCCTACACCTGGAAGAAGCGCCTCGGGCGCCGGGTGGTGCAGATCGCGGTCTGCGATGCCGGCATCGGGTTCCGGAACTCGCTCGAGGGCGCGCCGGGCCGGGTGCGCGACGACCGTTGGGACGACGGGGCCGCGCTCGAGGCGGCCGTCATCCGCGGCGTGAGCCGGTTCCGCGATCCCGGCCGCGGGCAGGGCCTGTCGGGCGTCCGCCGCTATTGCGGCCGGTGGGAAGGCAAACTTTCCATCCGCAGCGGCACGGCGCGCATTGCGCTCGTGCCGAAGTGGGACGAAGATGTTCCTCTGGAAGAAGACCTCTCCCCCTTTCCCGGCGCTCAGGTGCAGGTGACGATTCCCGAGCGCGCGGCGGCGAAAGAATGAATCACATCGACCTCGGGACCGTTCTCCGACAGACCGTGTCGGCGAATCTCTACTCGAACCTCGTCACGCGGCCCACCGGCGCCGCGGTTCGCAACCAGATCGAGCTGTTGATGCGTGAGGCGCATGAGCGCACGCTTACGGTCCTCGACTTCTCGCACGTCTCGATGATGGATTTCTCGTGCGCCGACGAGGTGATCGCCAAGCTCCTGCTGCGCTACTGCGCCGAGAATCCGCCGCACGAGGCGTATTTCCTGTTCCGGGGTATGACCGACGACCATTGGGAAGCGATCGAGACGGTGCTCGAGCGGCACGGGCTGGCCCTGGCCATCGAACAGGAGGACGGCGTCCACGTGGTGGGCGTGCTCAGCGAGCGCGAGCGGCGGGCCTGGGAGGCCGTGAAACGGCATGGGCGCGCCGTGGCAGCGGATCTGGCCGGGGAGATCGGCGAGACCGAGCCCGACGCGCGCAGCACGCTGGACGCGCTGTGGCGCCGGCGGCTGGTGATGCGACTGAACGAACAGTATGTGGCACTTGGAGGAGAACGTGGATGAGCAGATTCGTCGTCCGCTGCGGGTCGCGCAACTGATTGCGACCAGAGTGGGTGACCCTGCGCGCGGACCGGCGGTGTTCATGCATCCGGAAGACGCTCGCTCGAGGCTGCTCAGCGACGGTGAACTGGCGTGGGTGTACGGCCCGCGCCGCCATGAACTCGCCACGGTGTACATCGACGAAGCGATGAAGAAGGGAGACGTGGTGCTGCGCGACGTGGCCGGCGCCTCGCCATCGGAAATCGTTCGGGTGATCAAGCCCGACCTCGATTCGCGCGGGCGTCCGCCCGCGTACGCCTGAGCCCACCCGATGCCCAAGAGACAGCAGCGTCCATTGAACCGCGCCTCGCTGCCGTTGCACGGCGGTCTCGACGCCGGGGAACGTGAAGTCGACGCCCCCGTGGTGCGCGCGCTCTACCAGTCGGTCAACTACATCCAGGAGATCGGCACCAGCGGGGGGATGCGCTACCCTCGCTACGGCAACGCGCCCAACGCCGAAGCGGTCCAGCGCCGGATGGCCGCGCTGGAGGAGGCCGAGGCATCGGTGCTCGTGGCCAGCGGCATGGGCGCCACCGCCTGCGCGCTCACCGCCCTGCTGCGGCCCGGCGACCACATCGTGGCCAGCAAGTGGATCTACGGGGGCACCCGTGCCCTGCTCGAACAGGAACTCGCCTCGCTCGGCATCGAGGTCACGCTCGCCGATCCGCTCGAGGTGCGCGCGTGGCGGCGGACGATCACCAAGCAGACGCGCGTCGTGTTTCTCGAGACCCCGGTGAACCCCACCTGTCGCGTGCTCGACCTGGCGCCGGTGAGCTACATCTGCAAGGAACGCGGCATCGCGCTCGTCGTGGACGCCACGTTCGCCAGCCCGATCAATTTCCGGCCCATCGAGCACGGCGCCGACGTGTCCATCCATTCGGCCACCAAGTACCTGAACGGGCACCACGACGTGCTCGGGGGCGTGGTGTCGGGCACGGCGCCTTACATTGAAGAAGTGCGACAGAAGATGATGCTCTGGGGGCAGGCGCCCGATCCATTCGCGGCCTGGCTGCTGGAACGCGGGCTGAAGACGCTGGACGTCCGTATCCAACGGCACAATGCCAACGCCATGCAGGTGGCCGAGTGGGCCGAGGCCTGCAAGGACATCCGCAAGGTGCACTACCCCGGCCTGCCCTCGCACCCCGACCACGAACTCGCCGCGCGGACGCTCGACGGATTCGGCGGGATGATGGGCATCGAGTTGGCGGGCGGCGCCCGCGCCGTGGACCGCATGCTCCGCAAGCTGCGCGTGTTCCAGCACGCCCCGAGCCTGGGCGGCGTCGACTCCCTGGTGTCCGAACCGCGCTTCACGTCGCACGCCGGCCTCTCCTCCAGCGAGCGCAGCCGCGTCGGCATTCCCGACGGGTTTCTGCGACTCAGCATCGGCATCGAGAGCGCGGACGATCTCATCGCCGACCTCGAGCAGGCGTTGCATTGACGGGCGCGGACGCAGGGACGGGGGGCGTGATCCGGTTTCACCAGGTCACCAAGGAGTATCAGCGGTCGGGGATGGCGTTGAAGGAAGTCTCGTTCCGCGTGGGCAAGGGCGAGTTCGTCTTCCTCACCGGGCCGAGCGGCGCCGGCAAGAGCACCATCCTGCGCCTCAGCTACTTCGACGAGCGCCCCACCACGGGCGTGGTGCGGGTGAGCGGCGTGAGTTCGGAGCACGCCTCGCGCCGCGAGGTGTCCAAGCTGCGCCGCCGCCTCGGCATCGTGTTCCAGGACTTCCGCCTGCTGGAAGACCGCACGGCCGAGGCCAACGTGGCCTTCGCCCTCGAAGTGACCGGCACGCCGCGCCCCCAGATCGGCCCCAAGGTGAGCCGCGTGCTCACGCAGGTGGGGCTCGCCTCCAAGGCCACCGCCTACCCCAAGGAACTCTCGGGCGGTGAGCAGCAGCGAGTGGCCATCGCCCGCGCCCTGGTGAACGATCCGTTCGTGCTCATCGCCGACGAGCCCACCGGCAACCTCGATGAACGCGCCACGCGCGGCATCTTCCAGTTGCTGCGCGAGATCAACGCGTCGGGCACGGCCATCATGATGGCCACGCACGACCTCGAACTGGTGCGCCACGCCGAGTACCGCACCGTCGAACTCAACCGTGGGCAGATCGTGTACGACTCCAAGGACACCGGGGAGGCGGGCGCATGAGGCGGACCATCCGCGACGCATCCGCCGCGCTGGAACGCTCGCCGCTGCTGGCCGCGCTGAGCGTCACCACCATCGCCTTCTCGCTGTTCGCCTTCGGCCTGTTCGGCCTGGTGGCGCTCAACATCCGCGCCGCCCTGCAGCAGGTGGAGGAGCGCGTCGAGGTCCGCGCGTTCGTGGCCGACGGCACCGACGCCGAATCGATCGCGGCCGCCGCCGGCGACATCGCCGCGTTCCCCGAAGTGCTGAGCGTGGACATCGTGTCCAAGGACCAGGCGCTGGCCCGGGCCCGGAAGGAACTCACGGAGTTCTCCGACGTGTTCGAGGCCGGCGTCCTGCCGGCCTCCATCGACATCCGCCTCAAACCCGGATTCCGCGACCCCGCCACCGTGGCGCGGGTGGCCGAGCGCCTCAAGAGCTATCCGTTCGTCGAGGACGTGCGCTACGGCGAGGACTGGCTGGTGCAGCTCTACCGGTTGCGCAACATCGCCGGCGTGGCCGGGCTCGCGCTCGGACTGGCCTTTGCCGCGGTGGCCGTGATCATCATCGGCGCCACCATCCGCATGGCGGTGCTGGCGCGCGCCGAGGAGATCTCGATCATGCGGCTCGTGGGCGCCACCGACGGCTACATCCGCCGCCCGTTCCTGCTGGAGGGATTCGGCAAGGGCGTGCTGGGCGGCCTGCTGGCGCTCCTGCTGACCTGGCTCAGCATGCACCTCATCGATCGCTACCTCAACTTCCACACGGTCTTCTTCAGCCCATCCCTCGCCGTGCTCGGCGTGGTGGCCGGTGCGTTCATCGGCCTGGCCGGCAGCGCGGTGGCCGTGGGGAGGCACCTACGCGGGGTCTGAGGCGACCCCGGCTTGCCGCGACCGCAGCCGTGGTCGCCGTCGCGCTCGCGCTGGGGGCCGCCCCGAGAGCGGCGCACGCCCAGCAGCAGAGCGAGACCGATCGTCGGCTCCGCGCCCAGCGCGACACGCTGGAGCAGATCCGCCGCGAACGCGCCGCGCTCGAGCAGCGCATGCTGCAGTTGCAGAGTTCGGCGCACGACCTGGATGAAGAGGTGACCAACCTCGACCGCCGTGCCGACGCCACGGCGCGCATCGTCGGCGCCCTCGACCGCCAGCTCGTCACCATCAACGCCGACGTGTCCGAGGCCACCGGCAATCTGGTTCGCACCGAAGACGATCTCGCCAGCCAGCGCGCCATTCTCCAGAACCGGCTCGTGGAGATCTACAAGCGGGGCCCGCTGTTCACCTTCGAGGTACTGCTGTCCGCCCAGTCGTTCGGCGACCTCGTGGCCCGCTACAAGTATCTCCACCTGCTGGCCCTGCGCGACCGGGCACTGGTGAACCACGTCGAGGTCCTCCGCAATCAGGTGACCGAGGATCGCAACCGGCTGGTGACGCTGCAGAACGCCGTGGCGCAGAACCGGAGCGACAAGCAGCAGGAAGAGGCCAACCTGCGGTTGCTCGAACGCCAACGGCAGCAGAGTCTCGCCGTCGTCCAACGCCAGGTGCGGCAGACCGGGGAACGGCTGGCCGCCGTGCGGCGCACCGAGGGCCAGCTCACCAACGCCATCGCCGCGCTGGAAGCGGCGCGCAAGCGCGCCGCCGAGGCCAGCCCCAGCGCCGCCGGCAGCCGCAGCAGCATCACCACCGCCGACTACGGCAAGCTCGACTGGCCGGTGCAGGGCTCCATTCTCTATCCGTTCGGCCGCCAGGTGCAGTCGAACAACACGACCATCCGCTGGAACGGCATCGGCATCGCCGCCCCCGCCGGCACGCCCGTGCACGTGGTGGCGCCGGGCGAGGTGGTGAGCGTGCGCCAACTCGGGCTCTACGGGCTCACCGTGATCGTCGATCACGGCGGCGGCGACTATTCGATCTACGGGTCCCTGCAGAGTACCCGCGTCAAGCTTGGCGAACACGTGACGCGCGACCAGGTGATCGGCACCGTGGGCATGTCCGACCCCGACTTTCCACCCCACCTCCACTTCGAGGTCCGCCAGCACGGCGGGCCGGCCGTGGATCCCACCATCTGGCTCCGCCACCGATGACCGTCGTCAAACGCTGTGCCGTGTGTTCGCGCTTTCGCGCCTACGAATCCGACGACCGCTTCTGCCTCGCCTGCGGCCACGAGGGACTGGAATCGGCGTGCGCGTGCGGCCGCCGGTTCGATTACGCGCTGCACGAGGGCGAGGGCGACCTGTTCTGCCCGCACTGCGGCCGTTCGCTGCGCGGCCGCTCGTCCGAATTCGTATGAGCGCGGCCCCGCCCAAGCGCCGGGCCGCCGCGCGGCCCGCGAAGCCGAGCAGCGGCGAACGGCTCGGGGCCCACGTGTCCATTGCCGGCGGTACGGCCGAAGCACCGCCCCGCGCTGCCGCCATCGGCGCCACCGCGCTGCAGATGTTCACCAAGATGGCCAACCGCTGGGCCGAGCGCGCCGTGGACGCCGAGGAGGCGAAGACCTTCCGCGCGCGGCTCCGCGAGACCGACGTCGCGGTGACCGTGGTGCACGACTCGTACCTGATCAACCTCGCCAGCCCCGATCCCGTGCTCCGCCGGC
Organism: uncultured Gemmatimonadaceae bacterium; assembly: GCA_963814345.1. Classification (GTDB taxonomy): domain Bacteria; phylum Gemmatimonadota; class Gemmatimonadetes; order Gemmatimonadales; family Gemmatimonadaceae; genus JAGWRI01. The sequence continues at coordinate 30,499 of CAWFCT010000015.1, forward strand.
GATCGATCGAGTCGTTCGTGGCCGAACTGGAGCGATGCCACGCGCTCGGCATCACCTACCTCGTGTCGCACCCCGGCAACTTCATGGACGAGCGGACGGCCGGCATCCAACGGAACGCCGACGCCATCACCGAGGCCCTGGAGCGCGTGGGCGGCAAGACGATCCTCTGCATGGAGACCACCGCCGGCGCGGGCACCGTCATCGGCAGCACGTTCGAGGAACTCGCGCAACTGCTGGAACTCGTGCCCGCCGCCCAGCGGAAGCGCATGGGCGTGTGCGTGGACACCTGCCACATCTACTCGGCGGGCTACGACCTGGTGCGCGACTTCGACGGCGTGTGGGCGCGGTTCGACGACGTGCTGGGCGAACGGCGGCTGCGCGTCCTGCATCTCAACGATTCCAAAATGCCGTTCGATTCGCGCCGCGACCGGCACGAGCTGATCGGCGAGGGCACGCTGGGCCCCGGACCCTTTCGCCGCCTCATGACCGACGACCGGTTCCGCGCCGTGGCCAAGGTGCTCGAGACGCCCAAGGGCGACGACGCCACCAAGACCGACCGGAAGATGCTGGCCCGGCTGCGCCGGTACGCCGCGGCGCGCTGAGTCGGAACCAAACTGGCGCTTTCCGGTACCGAGTCGTATTCTGTCCCGAACATGTCCGGTCTCTTTCGCCTGAACGGCGCCTCTCCCAACCGCTTGACGCGCAGGATCGCGCTCCTCGCCCTCATGGTGCTGGAGTTCACGATCGCGTTGGCGCCGTTGATGGAGCCGCACCACACGGCGCCGGAATCGCACATCGAGCCCACGGGCACGTCGCACCACTTCGTGGTCCACAACGAGGCCACCTGCCCGGTCTGTACGCTCCGCTCCATCCGGGCACTGCCGTCCACGGCCTCCTCCGTGCTCGTCGAGACGACCCACCCGCACTTCGCCCGGTCGCGCGTGTACGTGTCCGTCGTGACGCGCGACGAAGCCGCGCATTCCACGCGCGCGCCACCCGCCATCGGCTGACAATCCGAAGGTAGCGGCAGGACGCGGTGCGCCCGGCGCCCGGGTACGTCCTGCGGTCCATTCATCCGACATTCAATTGAGATCCTGCATGCGAACATCCCTCTGGGTGTGCGCGCTGGCGTGCGTTGCCGGCACCGCATCCGCCCAACAACGAGCGCCCGCGCGCGGCGGCATGTCCGCCGTGGACACGCTCCGCCTGACGCGGCATCAGGCCATCGCCACGGCGCTGGTCGCCAACCCGCAACTCGACGTGGCCCGTGAGCAGACCGCGCAGGTGCGTGCGCAGCGCGTGGAGGGCATGGCCCTTCCCGACCCGGCAGTGAGCGCCTCGCTCGACGACCAGACCCGCTTCCTCGGCCTGAACACCGCCCAGTCGCGGAACGTGAGTCTCGGGTTCGTGATTCCCTTCCCGGACAAGATTCGCCTGCAGAGCTCCATCGGCTCGGCCAACGTGCGGTCGTCGCTGGCCCAGTACCGCCTGCTCCAGCAGCAGATCGCCGCCGCCGCCGGCCAGTCGTACGACAACGTGCTGCTGGCCGAACAGCACCGCCGCGACCTGACGCAGGCCGACAGCCTGGCCCACGACTTCCTGCAGAAGACCCAGGCCCGGTTCAACGCCGGCACGGTGCCGCGCCTCGACGTGATCAAGGCGCAGGTGGACGTGGCACAGTCGCAGAACGACCTCATCGCCAACGCGCGCGACGTCGCCAACGCCCGCTCGGCCCTCAACCGCATCCTCGGACGTCCCCTCGGCTCGGCCATCGAGCTCCTCGATTCGCTCCAGGTGCCGCCCTCGCTCCCCGACCTCGACGCCGTGGAGCAGAAGGCCCTGCGCGTGCGCCCCGAACTGACCGACCTCGAGGCGCAGCAGCGCGCGGCCCAGCTCAACAGCCGGCTGGTACGCGAGCAGTCGATCCTGCCCGACATCACGCTCTCCGCCTACCGGGATTTCAAGGGCGACCAGGGCACGCTGTACTCGGCTGGCCTGGCATTCCCGATCCCGCTCTTCTTCTGGCAGCACACCAGCGGCGACTACGCCGAGACCCATCACCGCGAGCTGGAACTCGCCGCCGCGTATCGCGACGCCCGCGCCGCCGTCGGCCAGGACGTCCGCACCAGCTACGCCACCGCCGACGCCGCCATGCGCCAGGTGATCTATATCCGCGACCAACTGCTGCCCGCCACGCGCGAGGCCTACCGCGTCGCCACCGTGAGCTACGGCCTCGGCGGCCTGTCCGCGCTCGACGTGCTCGACGCGCGGCGGTCGCTGCTCGACGCCGAGAACCAGTATGCCGAAGCCCTCGCTGCCGCCAACTCCGCGCGCGCCGATCTCGAACGCGCCGCCGGTGCCCCGCTGTCCACGTTCGCCCCTGGAGCTCCCCGTGAGTAAGCGTCCGTTCGCGCCCGCGACCCTCGTCGTCGCCGCGCTCCTCGCCCTCGCCGGCTTCGCCGCCGGCTGCACCGGCGGCAGTGCCGTCGCCGATACCACCGCGATCGTCAAGCCGACGACCTTCTCGGTCACCGACTCCCAACGCGCGCGGCTCACCGTGATCACGCTGGCCGACACCACGTTCCGGCCCAGCCTCGAGGTCACCGGCACCGTCGCGTTCAACGGCGACCATTCCACGCAGGTGCTGGCCCCGATCTCCGGCCCCGTCCGCCGGTTGCTGGTGAACACCGGCAGCGTCGTGGGCAGTGGAACGCCGATGGCCACGGTCTCGTCGCCCGACTATGCGTCGGCCGTGTCCGACTATCGTAAGGCCGAGGACGCCTCGCACAACGCCGCCCGCATCCTCAAGCTCGACGAGGAGCTCTACCAGAACGACGCCCTGGCCCGCAGCGATCTGGACCAGGCCCGCAACGACGCGTCGCAGGCCGCCGCCGACGTCGATGCCGCCATCCAGCAGCTCCGCTCGCTCGGTATCGCCGACTCCACCATCCAGGCCATCAAGGGCGGCAACCTGACCGGCGCCGTGGAGGGGGTCATCCGGGCGCCGATTCCGGGCGTCGTCGTGGAGAAGCTCATCAATCCCGGCCAGCTCCTCGAAGCGGGCGCCACGCCCACCTTCACGGTGGCCGACCTGTCCACCATGTGGGTCATGGCCAGCGTCTATCCCAGTGATCTCGATCTCGTGCACGAGGGCGAGACGGCGAGCATCTACACCGACGCGTCGCCGACGCCGGTCACCGGGCGCGTGGATTACGTGGCGGCGCTCGTCGATCCCGGCACCAAGGCCACGGCCGTGCGGATCGTGGCCGACAACGCCCGCCGCCTGCTCAAGCGCGACATGTTCGTGCGCCTGCGGATCCATTCCCGCCGCGCGCGGACCGGCATCGTGATCCCGGCGTCGGCCCTGCTCCGCGACGAGGACAACCTGCCGTTCGTGTTCATCGCGCTGCCCGACGGCTCGTTCGCGCGTCGTCGCATCACCTACGGCTACCGCGTCGGGGACGGCTACCAGGTCACCTCCGGACTGGCCGCCGGCGACAAGGTGCTCGCCAACGGGGCGCTGTTCATTCAGTTCGCGGAGAGCCAGTGACCACACCGACCATGCCTCCGGACCCCGGAACCGAAGCCGCGCCGCCGTCCCGCATCAATCGGATCGTCCGCGCCGCGCTCGGCCAGCCCTTCCTCGTGGCCGTCTTCGCGCTCACGCTCGTCGGCGTCGGCATCTGGTCGTTCACGCGGCTCCCCGTGGACGCCTATCCCGATCTGTCGCCGCCGATGGTCGAGATCATCACGCAGTGGCCGGGCCACGCCGCCGAAGAGGTGGAGCGGCTGGTCACCGTGCCCATCGAGACCGAGATGAACGGCGTCGAGAATCTCGTCGTGCAGCGTTCCATCTCGCTGTACGGACTCTCGGACGTCATCATGACGTTCAAGGACAAGACCGATCCGTACTTCGCGCGGCAGCGTGTGTTCGAGCGGCTGCCCGACGTCACGCTGCCCGACGGCGTGAACGCCGGCGTCTCGCCGCTGTACTCCCCGTCGGGCCTCGTGTACCGCTACGTGATCGACAGTCCCGATCGGTCGACGATGGAACTCAAGATCCTCAACGACTGGGTGCTGTCCAAGGCATACAAGGCGGTGCCGGGCGTGGCCGACGAGTCGGGGCTGGGCGGCGAGACCATGGAGTACCACGTGGACGTGGACCCCACCAAGCTCGCGGGCGCCGGCCTCTCGATCACCGACGTGGAGAACGCCCTCAGCAACAACAATGGAAACGCCGGCGGCGGCTTCTACTCCGAGGGCGGGCAGTTCTACTACGTGCGCGGCCTCGGCCGCGTCGAGACCACCGATGACATCGGCAACATCGTGATCACGGTGAAGAACGGCGTTCCGGTGCTCGTGAAGGACATCGCCAAGGTGGATATCGGCCACGCGCCGCGGCTCGGCCAGTTCGGCTTCAACGACCGCGACGACGCCGTGGAAGGCGTGATCCTGATGCGCACCGGCGAGCAGGCGCAGACCGTCCTCAAGGCGGTCGAGGCGACCACCAAGCAGCTCAACGATTCGATCCTGCCCAAGGACGTGAAGGTCCACCCGTTCTACGACCGCAGCGACCTGATCCACCTGACGACGCGCGTGGTGGAGGACAATCTGCTCCGCGGCATCATCCTCGTCGTCATCATCCTCATCTTCTTCCTGTACGACATCCGGTCGGGGCTGATCGTGGCCGTGGCGATCCCTGGATCGCTGCTGTTCGCGTTCATCGTGCTCGACCTGCGGCACATTCCCGCCAACCTGCTCTCCATCGGCGCCATCGACTTCGGCATCCTGGTGGACGGCGCCGTGGTGATGGTGGAGAACGTCTTCCGGCGGCTGGCCGAGCGACAAGGAACCGAGTACTCGATCCGCGCCGTGATCGCCGATGCGGCCGCCGAGGTCGACCGGCCGATCGTGTACGCGATTGCCGTGATCGTCGCCGGCTTCCTTCCCATCTACGTGTTGTCCGGTCCCTCGGGCCTGCTGTTCAAGCCGATGGCCGACACCACGATCGCGGCGCTCATCGGGTCGCTGTTGATCACGGTGATCGTGCTCCCGCCGCTCTGCGCCTGGGGGCTCAAACGCGGCGTGCGCGAGCGGCGCAACGTGGTGTTCGAGTGGGTCAAGGACATCTACGCGCACTCGCTCGACTGGAGCCTCGACCACCGCGGCCTGGTGATCGGCGTGAGCACGGCCCTGTTCGCCGTCGCGATCGCCATGACGTTCTCCATCGGCGCCGAGTTCATGCCCAAGCTCGACGAAGGGGCGCTCTGGGTGCGCGCCACGATGCCGTACACCATCTCGTTCCAGGAGTCGTCCAAGTTCGCGCCGCAGATCCGCAAGATCCTGAAGTCGTTCCCCGAGGTCACCGACGTGGCCGACGAGCACGGGCGCCCGGACGACGGCACCGATCCGACGGGGTTCTTCAACATGGAGTTCTTCGTCGGCCTCAAGCCGTACGACCAGTGGAAGGGCCCGTATCACACCAAGCCCGAGTTGATCGCCGCCATCGACAAGCGGCTGCGCACCTTCCCGGGTATCACCTTCAACTACACGCAGCCCGCCGAGGATGCGGTGGACGAGGCCGAAACCGGCCTGAAGAGCGCGCTCGACGTGAAGATCTTCGGCGACGACCTCACGACGCTCGAAGCCAAGGGACGCGAGGTGAAGCACGTGCTCGAACACGTGCGGGGCATCACCCAGATCACCCTCGTCCAGGAACTCGGCCAGCCCGCGCTCACCGTGAAGGTGGACCGGGCCAAGCTGGCCCGCTACGGACTGGGCGCCGGCGACGTGAACAACCTCATCGAGGCGGCGGTCGGCGGCTCGGCGGTCACGCAGGTGGTGCAGGGCGAGCAGCTGTTCGACCTCGTCGTGCGCCTGCAGCCGCAGTTCCGCAGCACGCCCGAGCAGATCGGCAACATTCTCATCGCCACGCCAACCGGCGCCCAGATCCCGCTCAACCAGGTGGCCACGCTGTCCATCGCCAACGGCGCCTCGTTCATCTACCGCGAGTCGAGCCACCGCTACATCGGCGTGCAATTCTCGGTGCAGGGGCGCGACCTGGCGAGCGCGGTCAACGAGGCCCGGGCGAAGGTCGCCCAGCAGGTGAAGATGCCCACCGGCTATCGCGCCGTCTGGGGCGGCGAGTACAAGGAATACACGGCGTCGCGCGCGCAGCTGCGCATCGTGCTGCCGATCACGCTCGTCCTCATCTTCCTGATCCTCTTCTTCCTCTACGACAACTTCAAGTTCCCGATGATCACAGTGGTCGGCGTGCTGCTGTCGGCCCCACTCGGCGGGCTCATGGCCCTCTGGATCACCGGCACCCCGTTCTCGGTGTCGTCGGGCATCGGCTTCCTGGCCCTGTTCGGCGTCTCGGTGCAGACCGCGGTGGTCTATATCTCCTACGCCAACGAATTGCGACTGGGCGGCATGGGTATCGTGGAGGCCACGCGCGAGGCGGCGCTGCTGCGATTGCGACCGATCATGATGACGGCGCTCGTGGCCGCGTTCGGCCTCCTGCCGGCCGCCATCGCTACGGGTGTCGGCACCGACTCGCAGAAGCCGTTCGCCCTGGTGATCGTGGGCGGGCTGTTCTCGCGGTTGCTCATCAGCGTCTACCTGATGCCGGTGTTGTACCAGGTGGCGGCGCGGGAGGGCGACGCGCTGAAGGTCTAGGGGCGGGGTGCGGATGGATGATGTAAAGTCATCTTATCTGTTGGAAGGCCGCCCGGGGTTTTCAGACGTCGGTCACCGGTAGCCAATCGGCAGTTGGCGGTTCGCCTCCAACTGCCGATTGTTCTTTACCCGGGCCGGCCTCCGGGGACCGTCGACCGGGCACTCCCGACGCCGGCCGGGCGGCCGGGTGGCCCGGCCACCCCGGCCGGGACGCGAACGGTGCCGCAACCTCCGCTCCGGCGCTAACTTTGGACGTCTCACCATGACAAAACGCGACGACGCTCTCGACTATCACAGGCAGGGCCGCCCCGGCAAGATCGCGGTGGTCCCCACGAAACCGCTGTCCAACCAGCGCGATCTCGGCCTCGCCTACACCCCCGGCGTCGCCGAGCCGTGCCTCGACATAAAAGACGACCCCGACAAGGCGTACGAATACACGGCCAAGGGCAACCTCGTGGCGGTGGTCACCAACGGCACCGCGGTACTCGGCCTCGGCAACATCGGAGCCCTCGCCGGTAAGCCGGTGATGGAGGGCAAGGGCAACCTGTTCAAGCAGTTTGCCGACATCGATGTGTTCGATCTCGAAGTGGGGTCGGAGAACCCCGACGACGTGATCAAGTTCTGCGAGCTGCTCGAGCCCACCGTGGGCGGGATCAACCTCGAGGACATCAAGGCTCCCGACTGTTTCTATATCGAGGAGACGCTCCGCAAGAAGCTCTCGATCCCGGTGTTCCACGACGACCAGCACGGCACGGCCATCATTTCGGGTGCGGCCCTGCTGAATGCCGTGGAGATCATCGAGAAGGACATGGGCAGCCTCAAGGTCGTGTTCTCCGGCGCGGGCGCGGCGGCCATCGCGACCGCCGAGCACTACGTGCGGCTCGGCGTGCAGCGCGAGAACATCGTGATGTGCGACAGCAAGGGCGTCATTCACGCCGACCGGCCGGCCGACCAGCTCGATCCCTACAAGGCCCGCTTCGCCGCCAAGACGAAGCTCCGCACACTGGCCGAAGCCCTGGAAGGGGCCGATGTCTTCGTCGGCCTGTCCAAGGCCGGGGCGGTGACGCCGGAGATGATCGCGACGATGGCCCCCAAGCCGATCGTCTTTGCGCTCGCCAATCCGGTGCCCGAGATCCTGCCCGAAGAGGTGCGCTCGGTGCGCGACGATGCGATCATCGCCACCGGCCGCAGCGACTATCCGAATCAGGTGAACAACGTCCTGGGTTTCCCGTTCATCTTCCGTGGCGCGCTCGACGTGCGGGCCAGGGAGATCAACGAGGAGATGAAGATGGCGGCCACGCGGGCCCTGGCCGCGCTGGCCAAGCAGGACGTGCCCGACAACGTCGCCGCCCTCTACGGGCTGCGCGACGTCCAGTTCGGCCCCGAATACCTGATCCCCTTCCCCTTCGATCACCGCGCGCTGCTCTGGGTGGCGCCGGCCGTCGCCTGGGCGGCGGTGGCGAGCGGCGTGGCCCGCGAGTTCGTGGAGGTCGAGATCTACCGCGAGAAGCTGGAGGAGCGGCTCGGCCGGGCCCGCGGCATCATGCGCGGGCTCATCAACCGGGCCATCCAGCAGCCCAAGCGCGTGGTCTTTCCAGAGGGCGAGGAGCCCAAGGTCATCCGCGCGGCCGCGATCCTCGTCGACGACGGCATTGCGCAGCCGGTGCTCCTCGGCAATCGGTTGGTCATCGAGCAGACGGCGGCACACATGAACGTGTCGCTCGAAGACGTGACCATCGAAGACCCGGCCAGCTCGCCGAACCGTGAGGAGTACGCGCTGTTTCTCTGGGAGCGCCGCCAGCGCAAGGGCCTCTCGCTGGATGAAGCGCGCCGCGAGCTGTACAACGGCAACTATTTCGGCTCGTGCATGGTGGCCCGGGGCGACGCCGACGCGCTGGTGTCGGGCGTCAACCTGCACTACCCGGAAACCATCCGGCCGGCGCTGCAGGTGATCGGCGCCCACCCCAAGGCGGGCATCGTGAGCGGCATGTACATGCTCGTGTTCGCCAAACACGTGGTGTTCTGCGCCGATACGACGGTGAACTTCGATCCCACCGCCGAACAGTTGGCGCAGATCGGATACGCCGCCAGCCGCATCACCCGCACCATGGGCGTCACGCCGCGCATCGCGATGTTGTCGTTCTCGAACTTCGGATCGGTGCGCAACGCCGAGACCGAAAAGATGGCCCGTGCCGCGCAACTGCTGCGCGAGCGCGATCCCTCGCTGATGGTGGATGGCGACATGCAGGCCGACACGGCGCTCGACATGGACGTCATGCGGCGCGACTACCCCTTCAGCCGACTCACGGAATCGGCCAACGTGCTGATCTTCCCCAACCTCGGCGCCGGCAACATCGCCTACAAGCTGCTGATTCATTTGGGTGGTGCGACGGCGATCGGACCGATTCTGGTCGGCATGCGCCGGCCGGTGCACGTGCTCGAACGCGGCGCCGAGGTGCAGGACATCGTAAACATGGCGGCGGTCGCCGTGGTCGACGCCCAGGTGCGGGCGCGGACCAGCTCCGCCCCCCACGAATCCGCCCCCGCCTCTCCGACGATCTTCTCGAGGTTATAGCATGGCCACTCAGACCACGCCGACCACCGGTCAGGGACTCGATGCGCAGGGCCTCCACCCCGAAGGCACGGTGCACTGGAATCTGGTCGCCCCGCAGCTCATCCAGCGTGCCGTCGAGCGCCGGGAGGGCGAACTGGCCGACATGGGACCGCTGGTGGCGGTCACCACGCCGCACACCGGCCGCTCGCCCAAGGACAAGTTCATCGTGCGCGAGCCGTCCGCCGAGCACGACGTCGACTGGGGCGACGTGAACCAGCCGCTCTCGCCCGAACACTTCGAGACCCTGCTCGCCGACGTCCGGCAGTACCTCGACGAGCGCGACGAGCTGTTCGTGCAGGACCTGTACTGCGGCGCCGATGCGACGCACCGCCTCTCGGTGCGGTACGTGTCGCCCAACGCGTGGCACATGGCCTTCGTGCGGAACATGTTCATCCGCCCCGAACTCGCCGACCTGGCCGGGTTCTCGCCCAACTTCACCGTCCTCCACGCGCCCGAATACCAGGCCGACCCGGCCCGGCACGGCACGCGCACCGGCACGTTCATCGTCCTCAACCTCGCCCAGCGCATGATCCTCATCGGCGGCACGCGGTACGCCGGCGAACTGAAGAAGGCGATGTTCACGGTCATGAACTACTACATGCCCAAGAACGGCGTGCTCTCCATGCACTGCTCGGCCAACATCGGCCACCACGGCGATACGGCGCTGTTCTTCGGCCTGTCCGGCACCGGCAAGACCACGCTGTCGGCCGATCCGCACCGCGATCTGATCGGCGACGACGAGCACGGCTGGTCGGCCGACGGCGTGTTCAACTACGAGGGCGGCTGTTACGCCAAGGTCATCAACCTGTCGGCGGAGGGGGAGCCCGACATCTACGCCACCACGCAGATGTTCGGGACGATTCTCGAGAACGTGAAGCTCGATCCGGTAACGTCGAAGGTGAGATTCTCGGATCAGTCGATCACCGAGAATACGCGCGCGTCGTATCCACTGTCGTACATCCGCAACCACGTGCCCGCCGGCCGTGGGGGACACCCGAAGAACGTGGTGTTCCTGTGCGCCGACGCCTTCGGCGTCGTGCCGCCGGTGGCCAAGCTCACCCGCGAACAGGCGATGTACTACTTTCTCTCCGGGTACACGGCCAAGGTGGCCGGCACCGAACGCGGCGTCACGGAACCCCAGGCCACCTTCTCGGCCTGTTTCGGCGCCGTGTTCCTGGTGTGGCACCCCACGAAGTACGCGCAGATGCTCGGTGAACTGCTGCAAGCGCACGACGCCACCGTCTGGCTGGTGAACACCGGATGGACCGGCGGCCCGGCGGGCGTGGGTTCGCGCATGAAGCTCGGCTATACGCGTGCCATGGTGCAGGCCCTGCTCCGCGGCGAACTGGCCCACGCGCCCACCGAAACCGATCCGGTGTTCGGTCTCCACGTGCCCACCGAGATCCCCGGCGTCCCGTCCGCGGTGTTGCGCCCCCGCGAGACGTGGAGCGACAAGGCAGCCTACGACGCCCAGGCCCGGAAGCTCGCCACGATGTTCCGGGAGAATTTCAAGAAGTTCGAAAAGGCGGCGGGGAACGAGGTGGCGGCCGCGGGACCGAGAGCAAGCTGAGGCTACAGCGAAACCGAGTACCGGCGCAGGGCCGATACGGCGCAGGGCCGGTACGGCGCAGAGCCGAAACCACGCAGGGCATAACCAGCGCAGGACCGAAACCGCGGGGAATCGGTGGCGGGCCTGCGGCCCGGAAACCGCGGATTGAGGTGAAACGGCGGATTGGGTGGACCCGGCGGCACGCGCGCCGTTTCACCCCATTCGCTGTTTTCTCATATCCGCTTCCCCGCTCCCGCCGCCCCACGTAGTTTCGATCTTGCGCAGCTTCGGCGCCACGCAGTACCCGCTGTTGCGTCGTCTCGGCCCTGCGTACTCTCGGCCCTGCGAAGTATTGGCCCTGCGTGGTTTCGGCCCTGCGTGGTATTTCAGTTTCGCGGTCGCGGCCCTGCGTGGTATTTCAGTTTCGCCGTTTCGGCCCTGCGTCGTCTCTCTTTCACGTCGTTTCCGCGGTTCGCCTCTTCTATGTTTTCTATCCGCGATCCCCTCTGGTCGACCATTCCCGTCGAGCCGTTTGCCCGGGAGCTCATCGACACCCCCGTCTTCCAGCGGCTCCGCAACGTGCGACAGTTGGGCCTCGCCTATCTGGTCTATCCCGGCGCGACCCACTCCCGCCTCGAGCACGCGCTTGGCACGTACCATCTGGCCCGGCGCGCGCTCGCCCTGCTCGACGAGTCGGGCGCGCTCGACGACGAACTCCGCCAGGACGCCGGCATCGTGCGCGCCGCGGCGCTGCTCCACGACATCGGCCATTATCCCTTCTCGCACGCGCTCGAGGAGATCGGAGCCATTCATCACGAAGAGGTGGCCCGCCCGCTCATCACCAGCGGGGCCATCGCCGAACGGCTCTCCCGGTCGCTCGGCCCCGACGCGCCCGAGCGCGTGATGGCGCTGATTCGCGGCCGCAGTGAGTGCGCGCTGCAGGGCCTGATCTCCGGCTCCCTGGATCTCGACAAAATCGAGTATCTGCGTCGCGACATCCTGATGTGCGGCGTGGGGCACGTGGGCGTCGATGCCGATCGGCTGCTCAACTCCCTCACCGTGCTCACCGACCCCGAGACGGGGCGCCGGCGCATCGGCCTCGTGGAGAAGGGACTGGCCGCCCTGGAGTCGCTGCTGTTCGCCAAGTACCAGATGTACCGGAACGTGTACTGGCATCACGCCGTGCGCAGCGCCACGGTGATGTACATGCGGCTGGTGTCCGATGCCCTCGCCACCGGCTCCATCGACGCCAACGCGCTGGCCGGCTTCACCGATGAGGCCCTGCTCGCGCAGCTCGAGCGCGCCCATCCGTCGCCGCTGCTCACGGGGCTCCGCGAACGGCGGCTCTTCAAGCGGTCGTTCGAATGTCCGGCGGCCCACCTGAGCGGCGACGAGTGCGAGTGGATCGCCGACGATCGCGGGCTGGTGGCGCGGGTCGAGTCGGCCCTCGAGCGGGAGCTCGGGCTGGCCCCGGGCACCCTGCTGCTCGACTATCCGGTGAAGACGCAGATGCTGGGGCTCGACATCCCCCTGCTCCGCCGTGACGGCGTCACCATGCGCCTCGACGCGCGCGGGTGGTCGGGAGCCATCGATCTCCCGAAGCTGTCGGAGGAGCTGTATCGCTCAGCACGCTGGCTGCGTGTGTTCACCGCGAATCGCGCCGCGATTCCGCCCGCGCCCCTGCTGCGCTTCCTTCGGCGGCCCGTGGCCGAGGTGCGAGCAATGGTGGACGCGGGGGAGCAGGTACTCGGCTAGGGGGTGAAGGGTGACGTGGTACGGGTGAACGGGAGACATCGTTCACGGTTCACTCTTCGCGTTTCGCCTCTTCGGCCTCGCGCCCCCTCGCCTCCGCCAGCTTCCGCGCGATCCCCCGGTAGAACGCCGCGTCCTCCGGCTTTCCCTGCTCCTCGAGACTCATCGCGGCCAATTCGAGGGCGTACAGCAGATTGCCCAGGTACAGGGCGGCGAGCGATCCGACGGTGTCCGACTCGCTCATCGGTTGCCGGCCGCGTCCATCTCTTCGGTGGTCCCCACGTCGCCGGATCCGTCCCCCGACTCCACCTGCACCACGATGGCCGTGATGTTGTCCAGCCCGCCGCGCCCGTTCGCTTCGGAGATCAGCGCCGCCACCTTCCGCTCGGGAACCGTGCGCGCCATCAGCAACTGCTGCAGCCGCCGGTCGTCCACCATCCCGGTCAATCCGTCGCTGGCCACCAGGAAGATGTCGCCGACCTTGACCTCGCCGGTGTACACATCGGGCTCCACCTCGGGGCTCGCCCCCACGCACCGTGTGATCACGTTGCTGTACGGATGGTAGCGGGCCTGCTCGGGCGTCAGGTTCCCCAGATCCACCTGCTCCTGCACGTACGAGTGGTCTTTGGTCAACTGGCCAAGGGCGCCGTCCCGCAGGAGGTACACGCGCGAATCGCCCACCTGGCCGATCAGGTACCGTCCGCCGGAGACGAGCAGCACCGACGCCGTGGTCCCCATGCCCTGCTTGTCCACCTCGGTGATCGTGCGATCGTGGATGGACCGGTTGGCGTGGATGAGCGCGGCTCCCACCCGCGCACCGGCATCGGGCGCCTCCAGATCCTGCACGGCGTGCAACTCGCGGACGACGATCTGCACCGCCATCTCGCTGGCCACCTCGCCGGCCGCGTGGCCGCCCATGCCGTCGGCTACCATGAACACACCGCGGGAATCGCTCAGATCCACGGCGAAGTTGTCTTCGTTGCCCGACCGGATCATGCCCACATCGGTCCGCGCGGCGTGCAGCAGCCTGACCATTACGCCTTCATGAAGTAGACGGCGCCAGCCACGACGACGAGCGCAAGGAGGATCCAGACCCATCGCGGTACGCCGGCCGGTGCGGCTGGCGGTTGCGGGACCGGACGCGGGGAAGCCATTGCCGATATCTGTCGTGTGCCGGACGGGGCGTCGACACCGCCGGCCGCCGCGTGGAACCGCGCCTTGACGCCGCCGAACCGCAGGTCCGGCGATCCGTCCAGCCGGCGCTCACCGGTGAGCCGCACGCCGCCGACGAAGGTGCCGTTGGTGGAGCCCATGTCCGCCAGGTACCACCCGTCGTCGCGTCGCTGGAGCTTGGCGTGCGAGTCGCTCACGCTGTCGTGGGCGAGCACCACGTCGTTGTGCTCGCCGCGCCCGATGTGCGCCAGCGGCGCGTGGATTTCGATCCGCACCCCTTTGGTGAGCCCTTCGTTGAGCAGTTCGAGTTCGGCCAACACCGGCCGGCGTTCCACGGGAGCCGGCGGCGGCACCGGAACGGCGAGCTGCGGCTGCGTGGGCAGCGTGGGTGGTTCCTTGGACAGATGCGCGGGTGCGGGTGCGGGCGCGGGCGCAGAACGGTCGGCCGGCGGCGCGGCGGTGGCGGCAGCGGCGGCGGCCGAAACTGGAGCGCGATCGGAAGCGGGAGCCGACGGTGCAGGCGCCACCGGCGCCACGTCGGCGTAGAAGCGGAATTCCTCGGTGCCCACGCGAATCACGTCGGCGCGGGCCAGCAACCGCGTGCCCTCCACCCGCTCGCCGTTCACCAGCACCCCGTTGGTGCTCTGGTCGGTGAGTACGTACCCGCCTTCGGCCGGCGCGATCCGGCAATGGTGGCGCGACACTTCGCTCTCCGCCACGACGACCTCGCTCGCCGCGTCGCGGCCGATGACGAGGCCCGGCTCGGGAATCGCGTACTCCTTCCCGTCGACCAGCGATATCACCCGGCCGCCGGTAGCCGTGGTGGCCCGTGCCGGTCCCGAGCGCTTGGCCGCCATCGCGGCAATCTCCGAGGCCGCGACGTACTGCGTGGCGCCGCCCTTGTCGTCATCCGAGAACAGCAGCTCCACGCCGCCGATCACCAGCTTGTCGCCGTGCATCAAGGGCGTCGGTTCCGCGCCCAGCGGCACGCCGTTCACCTGGACGTGGCCCCCCGTCCCGACGCGCCGGAGCACCGCCCGGTCGTCGGCCCCGACCTCCAGCAGCGCCTGCACGCCCAACGACAGGTCGTCGCTCACGCGAACGTCGGCCGCCGGGCCTCCGCCCAGCCGCGTCTGTCCCCGTTTCAGCGGAAGCTGTTCGTCATGGAGCTGGATGACCGGCATGAGCGCTCGGCGCGACGGTCGACAAAGGACGGAACGCGGCGCACCGGGAAGACGCGCCGCGTTGCATTCGGCATGGGCCAAAACCTACCCCAAGACCCCCGAAGCTGGCAAGCGCTTGGAGGGGTTGCGCGTAGCGTCCCCGCCCCCCGCCTGCAGGCGATACAATCGGTCGTACAACCCGCCACGCGCCATCAGGGCGCGATGCGTGCCGCGTTCCACCACCTCGCCGTGATGCAGCACCAGAATCTCGTCCGCTTCGACGATCGTGCTCAACCGGTGCGCGATGGCTATCGTCGTGCGCCCCGCCATCAATTCGGCGAGCGCCCGCTGGATGTCGGCCTCGATCTCGCTGTCCACCGCGCTCGTGGCCTCGTCGAGCACCAGCACCGCCGGATCGGCAGCAATGGCCCGCGCGAACGACAGCAACTGCCGCTCGCCCACGCTCACCGACCCGCCACGCTCGCCCAGCGGATGGGCATACCCATCCGGGAACCGGCGGATGATCCGATCGGCACCCACCCGAACCGCGGCCTGTTGCACCTCCGCATCCGTGAGCGGGGCCGACAGCCGGATATTCCCCGCCACGTCCCCGGCAAAGAGGAAGATGTCCTGCTGGACGTACCCGATCAGCCCACGGAGCACGTCGGCGGGGATGCGGCGCGTGTCCACGCCGTTCACCGTGATCCGTCCGCGCTGCGGATCGTAGAACCGGAGCAGCAGGTTCACGATCGTCGTCTTGCCGGCGCCGGTATGTCCCACCAGCGCCACGGTCTGCCCCGGACGCGCCTCGAAGCTCACCCCTTTCAGCACCCAGCGCAGTTGATCTTCGGGCGTCCCCGGCGCGTCGTACGAGAACCAGACGTCGTGGAAGGCGATCGTGACACCGCGCGCGCCGGCCAGGGCGGCCACCGCCGGATCGTCGGCCGCGGTCGCCGGAACGGCCGCGCCGCCCACGTCGGCCACCGGCTCGTCCAGGAGGTTGAAGATCCGCTCCGACGCCGCCATCGCCTGTTGCAGCGTGTTGAACTTGTCCGACAGGTCCTGTAGCGGCTGGAAGAAGCGCCGCACGAGCTGCAGGAACATCGCCACCGTCCCCACGAGCAGCGTGCCCCCCGCCACCCGGTGGGCGCTGGCCACGATCAGGCTGGCCAGCGCGACGCTGGTCAGCACTTCGATGGTCGGGAAGTAGATGGCGTAGTACACGATCGAGCGCAGGTGCGCGTCGAGGTGCCGCTCGTTCAGATGGTCGAACTTCTCCGCTTCGGCCTGCTGCATCCCGAACAACTGCAGGATGCGCATGCCGGTGATGCGTTCCTGCAGGAACGCATTGATGCGGGCCAGCCGCGTGCGGATGTCGCGGTACGAGGTGCGGACGGCGCGCCGGAAGAAGTGCGAACTGAGATAGATGAACGGAATCACGCCGAACGCCGCGAACGCCAGCTTCCAGTCGGTCACGAGCATCCAGACGCCGATCGTCAAGAGCGTGAATAGATCGCCCAGCCCGGCCACGACACCGGCCGTGAACAGTTCGTTCAGCGATTCCACGTCGGCGGTGGTGCGGGTGACCAGCCGCCCCACGGGCGTGCGGTCGAAGAACCGGATCGGCAGCCGCTGCAGATGCGCGAACAGGTCGCTGCGTAGATCGCGCATCACCCGCTGCCCGAGCAGGCTGGTGAGCATCGTTTCGCCGAACTGCGCCACGAACGCCACGGCCAGCGACGCCGCGAACAGCACGGCGGCATGGGTGGCCATGGCCAGGTCGTGGTTGGGCAGCGCCACGTCGATCACGCGCTGGGTGAGCACCGGCCCCACCAGTTGGAGCAGGCCGTCGAGCATGAGGAGCACGAGCGAGATGCCCACGAGCCAGCCGTACGGGCGCACGTAGCGCAGCAGACGTCGCATCAGCCGCCCGTCGTACGCCTTGCCCAGAACCTCCTCTTCGTGGTACGCGGCGGCGTCGGTCATGGGAGGAATCCTAGTTGACGCGCCTATTCGGGGTCAACGCGGACGGACTTCCGGTTCCCGAGGGGAGTAGATTTCCCGCCGTATGAAGGATTCCATCGTCGTCCGCGGCGCCCGGCAGCACAACCTCAAGAACCTCGACCTCGAGATCCCGCGGCGCGCCATCACGGTGGTGACCGGCCCCTCGGGTTCGGGCAAGTCGTCGTTGGCCTTCGACACCATCTACGCCGAGGGACAGCGGCGCTACGTGGAGTCGCTGTCGGCCTACGCGCGCCAGTTCCTGGAGCGCATGGAGAAGCCCGATGTGGACCGCATCGATGGCCTCTCGCCGGCCGTGGCGATCGAACAGAAGAACCCGACCAAGACGTCGCGGTCCACGGTCGGCACGGCCACCGAGATCTACGACTACCTGCGCCTGCTCTGGGCCCGAGTGGGCCACACGGTCTGCCCCATCTGCGGACGCGAGATGCGCCCCGACACCGTCCAGTCGGCGTCCGACGCCGTGATGGCGCTTCCCGCCGGCACCAGGTTCTCGGTGGCCTTTCCGCTCCATATGTCCGACGAGGTCACACACGAGGTCGTGGTCGAGAATCTGCGCGCGCAGGGGTTCCTGCGCGTCAGCCTGGATGGCGTCGTGAAGCACCTGGACGACCTGGCCACCGAACTCGTCGACATCACGTTCGCGAAGGAAGTGCTGGTGATCGTCGACCGGCTGGCGGTGGCGCCCGACGTGCGCGGCCGGCTGGCCGAGGCGATCGGCACGGCATTCGTCGAGGGCGAGGGCTACGCCGTGGTGCTGGTCTCTGCGGACGGCGGCGGCGCGACGACCGACCATCGGATGCGCTTCACCGAGCGATTCGAGTGCCCGAACGACGGCACGCCGGCGCCGGTGCCCTCGCCGCAGCTCTTCTCGTTCAACAGCCCCCGCGGCGCGTGCCCCACGTGCAACGGCTTCGGCGCCGTGCTCGAGTACGACGAGGTGCTGGTGGTGCCGAACCCCGATCGCACGCTGCGCGAGGGCGCGCTCGATCCGTGGACCAAGCCGCGCTACGACAACAAGCGCCGCGCGCTCGCCGAATTCGCCAAACGCGAGAAGATTTCCATGGACACGCCATGGCGCGACCTGCCGGCCAGGGCCCGGCATGCCCTGCTTCACGCCCGCGTGAAGGGATTCAAGGGGATGATGCCCTTCCTCAAGGATCTCGAGGAGAAGCGCTACAAGCAGTACATCCGCGTGTTCCTCCGGCAGTACCAGACGGCCCAGACGTGCGCCGCCTGCGGCGGCGCCAAACTGCAGCCCGAAGCGTTGCACGTGCTCGTGGGCGGCCGGACGATCGCCGAGGTGAGCGACCTGCCCATGGATCGCGTGCTGGCGTGGATCGACGGCCTGGCGCTCTCCGACTTCGACCGCGACGTGGCCAGCCACGTGCTGCGCGAGGCGCGGAGCCGCGTGCAGTTCCTGTGCGACGTGGGATTGGGATATCTCGCGCTCAATCGCGCCACCCGGACGTTGAGTGGAGGCGAGGCACAGCGCATCGGCCTCGCCAATTCCCTCGGCTCGCAGCTCGTGGACACGCTCTACGTGCTCGACGAGCCGTCCATCGGCTTGCATCCCCGGGACATGGACCGCCTGCTGCGGCTGCTCCGGCGGCTGCGCGACACCGGCAACACCGTGCTCGTGGTGGAACACGACCTCGAAGCCATCCGCGCCGCCGACTACATGGTGGAGCTGGGCCCGGGCAGCGGCGAGCAGGGAGGCGCGCTGGTGTTCGCCGGACCGGTGAGCGAAGCGGCGGCGAGCCCGCTCACCGGCCGATATCTGAGCGGCGCGCGCGAGGTGCCGCTGCCCGGCGAGCGCCGTCGCGCCGGCCCGCGGTGGCTCACGCTCTCCGGCGCCACCGAGCACAACCTCAAGGGCGTCGACGTGCGCATCCCCGTGGGTGCCCTGACGGCCGTCACCGGCGTGTCCGGATCGGGCAAGAGCACGCTGGTGCACGACGTGTTCATGCGCGCGCTGGAAACCGCGCTCCGCGGCGAGACCACGGCCAAACAGCATCTCGGGGAGCGCGTGGGCCGCTACGACCGGCTCACCGGCGCCGACGCCATCGACGACGTGGTGAGCATCGACCAGAGTCCCATCGGCAAGTCGCCGCGCTCCAACCCCGTGACGTACGTGAAGGCATTCGACGAGATCCGGAAGCTGTATGCGGCCGCCCCGCTCGCCCGCGAGCGGAAATACACACCCGGCACGTTCAGCTTCAACGTGGACGGCGGGCGTTGCCCCACCTGTGAAGGCGCCGGATACCTCGAGGTCGAGATGGTGTTCATGGCCGACGTGTTCGTGCCCTGCGACGAGTGCGGCGGCAAGCGATTCCGGGCCGACGTGCTCGACGTGCGCGTCAATGGACGCAACATCCACGAGACCCTGCAGCTCACTGTGGACGCGGCCATCCGCGCCTTTCCGCGCGAGGAGAAGCTCGGCCAGGCGCTCTGGCAGCTGCAGCAGGTGGGACTCGGCTACCTGCGCCTCGGGCAGCCCGCCACGACGCTGTCGGGGGGTGAGGCCCAGCGGCTGAAGATCGCCCGTGAACTGGCCACGGCCGGTCGCCGCGCCGGCCGAAAGCTCTACATCATGGACGAACCCACCACCGGCCTCCATCTGGAGGACATCCGCAAGCTCGCCCAGGTGCTCGACCGCCTCGTGGAAGCCGGCCACACCGTGGTGCTCGTGGAGCACAACCTCGATGTGATCAAGCTCGCCGACTGGGTCGTGGATCTCGGCCCCGAAGCCGGCGATGCCGGCGGCGAGGTCGTGGTGGCCGGCCGGCCCGAAGAGGTGGCGCGCCATCCGACCTCGCACACGGGGCGTTGGCTCCGGACGGTGCTCCCCGGGTTCGCCGAATACCGCGCCCTGCACCACGGACCGCCGGAAGTGGTCGGGTGACGTCCGTTTCCGTTGACTTCACCGCCCCGCCGGATACTTTTCAACGACCATTCCCCAGTAGCTCAGTTGGTCAGAGCATCCGACTGTTAATCGGAGGGTCGTAGGTTCAAGTCCTACCTGGGGAGCTCGCGAAGACTCGAGGGGCCGCTCGTCGGAGCGGCCCCTTTTTCGTGTCCGGCAGCACGGCCGGCGCCGTCCGCACTATCGCCCATCGATGATGAACGTGTACTCGTCACCGACCTGGAAGTGCGGATCGAGGCTCAGTTGGCCGGTCAGCAGTTCGCCGAGGCGCGCGTCGCTCGTGCGGACGGTGATCCCGACCACGGTCTGCCCGGCGGCGTACCCGCCGATCGCCGTTGTCAGCTTCCACCGATTGTACTGGAGTTGGTAGTCGGTCGTGACGAAGGGGAAGTTGAGTGGGAGGTGCGGCCGGAGCCCTGGCGGCACCAGCCCCATCGCCGCCGATGGCGGATAGTCCAGGCTGTCGACGTAATAGGTGGACAGGGCGTCATGAATGACGCCGATGTTCGCGCCGATCGCCGACGCCCTCGCCCGCTTGATGAAGTCGCCCGTCTTCGGGACCACGATGCCGGCCAGAATGGCGACGATCGTCATCGCCGTGAGAATCTCCACGAAGGTGAACCCGGCCCGCCGACGGATCATCGGCGTGTCCCGCTCGTCACCACGTCCACGGCGTTGCCGAGGAACGCGGGCATCGACTCCGTGGAATAGTAGATGATCGGACGCCGCGCCTCGTAGCGCAGGCTGAACGAGGTGTCGGTGAGCGGCACGTATGTCACACTGTCGATCTTGTCGCCCAGGTCGGCCAGCGTGGTCGGCACCGTCCCGTTGTCTCGCCGGTATTCGAAGATGCGCTCGGCCAGCAGAAACATCGCGAATCGCATGTCGGCGTCGTGCGTCGCGGCCACCTGGTCGGGATCCACCTGCGGCCCCCAGATCCAGGCGGGGCGCACCGAGTACGAGTAGATCGTGAAAAAGAAGAAGAAGAACGTCAGCAGCGGAATCCACACGCGCGGGCGCGGCAGCACCAGCGGCGTCGGCTTCGAGACCTGGATGACGTAGTCCATCACCTCGGCCAGCACCATCAGCCGGTCGAGTTCGCTGGAGGCATCGTCCGTCGCGGGTAGATTCGTGCTCCGCGTGGACGGGCGCGCCAGCCGGGGCGGGGTGTCCTTGTCGGTGGTTCGCGTCAATGACCGGGCCTCGCGACGGAACGTCGGGCGAGACGACGAGAGCCGTCGCTCCCGCCGTCGATCCGGTCGGTACTATAGACCCGCGCTGTCGCAGCCGAAAGCCCCGCGGCGCGGTAGAGCATCGCCCGATGGCGGCCTATATTACCGCGCGCACCGCCTCGTTCCCTTCTCTCGCGGGTTTGTCCTCATGCCGTCTGCGCGCACCTCCCGTTCCCCCGCTTCCGGCGCCCCGGCACCCTGGGTCGGCATCATCATGGGGAGCAAGTCCGACCTCACCCACATGCGGGCGGCCGCCGAAACGCTCGCCGCGCTCGAGGTGCCGCACGAGGTCCGCGTGGTCTCGGCGCATCGCACCCCCGACTGGATGTTCGACTACGCGGCCAACGCGGAGTCGCGCGGGCTGGAAGTGATCATCGCCGCCGCCGGTGGCGCCGCCCACCTGCCCGGCATGGTCGCCGCCAAGACGCTGCTCCCGGTGCTCGGCGTGCCCATTCCCGCCACCACGCTGAACGGCCTCGACGCACTACTCTCCATCGTGCAGATGCCCAAGGGCATTCCCGTGGGTACGCTTGCCATCGGCGAACCCGGCGCGGTGAACGCCGCCCTGCTCGCCGCCGCCATCGTGGCTGGCCGCCACTCCGAAGTGCGCGACCGCCTGCGTGCGTGGCGCGAGCGGCGCGCCGCCGACGTGCTCCTCGAAACCGATCTGAGCCCGCACCTCGCGAAATGACCGTCATCCCACCCGGATCCACGATCGGCATTCTCGGCGGTGGGCAGCTGGGGCGCATGACCGCGCAGGCGGCGCGGACCATGGGCTACGCCGTCCACGCCCTTGATCCAGCCGCCGACTGCCCCGCCCACGCCGTGGTCGACCGGCTGATCACCGCGCCCTTCGACGACGCCGATGCGGCGGCGGAACTGGCGCGCCACTGCGACGTCGTGACGTTGGAGATCGAGCAGATCGCCCCCGCCGGGCTCGAGGCCGCGCAGCGGTTCGCCCCGGTGCGCCCCGCGCCGGCCATCATCGCCGACGTGCAGCACCGCGGCCGCCAGAAGGCCTGGCTCCGCCGCCACGGTTTCCCGGTCGGCCCGTATCGCGACGTACAGTCGCCGGCCGACATGGAAGCCGCAGTGCGCGAGTTCGGGCCGTGCTTCGTGAAGTCCTGCCACGGCGGATACGACGGACGCAGCCAGGTCCGCGTCGAGTCGGTGGACGCGTGTGCCGACGCCTGGCGCGCACTCGGCGAGCGGCACGCCGTGGCCGAACAGGCGCTCGAACTGGAGCGGGAGATCTCGGTGATGGTGGCGCGCCGCCCCTCGGGGCAGACGGTCGCCTACGCACCCGCGCTCAACCACCACACCAACCAGGTGCTCTCGTGGTCGGTGCTGCCGGCGCCCCTGCCGAGCGCGGTGTCGGTACGCGCCGGCGAGGTGGCCGTGGGCATCGCCCAGGCGATGTCGCTCGAAGGGCTGATCGGCGTCGAGATGTTCTGCACCACGGACGGTAATCTGTTCGTGAACGAGTTGGCGCCGCGCCCGCACAACTCCTACCACGAGAGTGAGCGCGCCTGCCGCACGAGTCAGTTCGAACAGTTCGTGCGCGCCATCTGCGATCTGCCCCTCGGTGACGTGGACATCGTCGAGCCGGCGGCGATCGTGAACCTTTTCGGCGATCTCTGGCAGGCCGGCCGGATGCCCGATTTCACGCCGGCCCTCGAGCTGCCGGGCGTCCGCCTGCACCTCTACGGCAAGACGTCGGCACGGCCCGGCCGCAAGATGGGACACCTGTCGGCCACCGGATCCACCCCCGACGCGGCGCTCGCCAGCGCGCGCGCGGCAGCCGCGGCGATCGGGCTGATCGTCTAGATGCCGCCCGGGCCGGCATCAAGAACGGAGAGGGTGGAACACGATGATCCGGATCGTAGCGGAAACCACCCGATCTTTCTTTGCGGCGTGAAGGCGGGCCGACATTGGCCGTGGCGAGCGGATCTCGCCCCGCGCCCCCGAGCAGTCATCCGGCAGTTTCCGGCCCGATCCTGAATCATCATGTTCAACCCTGCGATCCTGACGCCCGCCGGCCGCGACAGTCGCGACCCGTCGCGAACATCACGGATGCCCACCCGACGCGACGACCCGAGGTCGGCGCGGCGCGATGCTCCCACGTGCCCAGTGGAGTGTTCCTCATGAACGTCCTCGTCCTCAATTCCGGATCCTCCACGCTCAAGTTCGAGCTCGTCCGCACGGATCAGGAACGCATGCAGGAAAACCGCGATGAGAAGCTCATGCGTGGCACCGTCGAACGCATCGGCGGCGAGGCGGTGTACTCCTTCAAGGCGGCGGGACGCCCTCCCGTGCGCGGCACCGTGGCCGCCCGCGATCACCGCGCCGTACTCGACTTCGCCATCAACTGGATGGCCGGACCGGACTCCGGCGTCGACATCGATGCCGTGGCGTCGATCGAGGCCGTGGGGCACCGCGTGGCGCATGGGGGCGAGCACTTTCGGGCCTCCGTCCGCATCGACGACGAGGTGATGCGCGCCATCGAAGACACCATCGATCTCGCGCCGCTGCACAACCCGAACAACCTCAAGGGCATCGTCGGCGCGCGGGCCGTGCTCGGGACCGGCATTCCGCAGGTGGCCGTGTTCGACACGGCCTTTCATCAGACACTGCCGGAGCGTGCGCACCTCTACGCCATCCCCTATCAGCTCTACCGCCGCCACCGGGTGCGCCGCTACGGATTCCACGGGACATCGTACCGGTACCTCGGGTGGCGATACCGGCAACTCACGGGCCGCACGCGCGAACAGACCAAGATCATCGCGCTGCACCTCGGCAACGGCTGCTCCATCTGCGCCATTGACGCGGGCGAGTCGGTGGATACGTCGATGGGATTCACGCCCCTCGAAGGCCTCGTCATGGGCACGCGCTCCGGCGATCTCGATCCCGCGATTCTCGACTACGTGGCCGGCAAGGAGGGGCTCTCGCTCGCCGAGGTGGAGGGACTGCTGAACAAGCAGTCCGGACTGCTCGGCGTCTCGGGGCTCACCAACGACATGCGCGAGTTGCTCGCCGAGGCCCGCGAACACGACGACCGCCGGGCCAAACTGGCGATCGACCTGTTCTGCTATCGGGCGCGCAAGTACATCGGGGCCTACCTCGCCGCGCTGAACGGAGCCGACGCGATCGTATTCGGCGGCGGGATCGGCGAGCACGCCGCCGAGGTGCGCGCCCGCATCTGCGACGGGCTGAGTTGGCTGGGCGTGGTGCTCGACCCCGCGGCGAATGCGGCGACCGTCGGCGGCACCGAAACCAGGGTGAGCGCCCCCGATTCCCGCGTCGACGTCTGGGTCATTCCGACCGACGAGGAACTGCTCATCGCCCGCGACACGGTGCGCGTGATTCAGGGGCTCGAGACGCGGTATTGATCGGGGGCGTCCGCGTGCCGGCCCGGCGTGACGACTAGCTCGCCACCTGCTCCGGCACGCCGCCGAACCGCCGCTCGCGCCGCTCGAAGTCGGCGAGAATCTCCAGGAACTCGACGGCCGTGAAGTCGGGCCACATGCGCCGCGTGAACGCGAACTCGGCGTAGGCGCACTCCCACAGCAGGAAGTCGCTGAGGCGCTGCTCCCCTCCGGTGCGGATCAGCAGATCCACATCGGGCGTCGTCTCGCACGCATGATCGGCGCGCGCCAGCAGATCCGCAAACCGCTCCCGCGTGAGGTCGGCCTCGCCGATCCCCTCGGCGGCCGCCACGGCGGCGGCACGCAGAATGGCGTCCCGCGCCGAGTAGTCCACCGCCACGCGGAGCTGCATGTCGCGGCACGACGCGGTCATCGCTTCCGCTTCGTCGATCGTGCGCAGGAGCATGCCGGGCAGCCGGTCGCGCCGGCCGATTACCGTCAACCGGATCCCGTTGTCGTGGCAGCGACGCGATTCGATGAGGAGCGTGCGGCGCAGCAGCCGCATCAATGCCGTTACCTCGCCGTGCGGCCGGCCCCAGTTGTCCGCCGAGAAGGCATACAGGGTGAGCGTCCCGACGCCGGCACGGCGAGCGGTCTCCACGATGGTGCGCGCCGTGCGGACACCGGCGCGGTGCCCCGCCGTGCGCGGCAACGTGCGCGTGTTCGCCCACCGGCCATTGCCGTCCATGATCACGGCCACGTGCAGCGGTTCGCCGGACCGCTGGCCGACCTTCTCCGCCGCCATCGCTCAGCCCTCCCGCGTGGCGCGGATCAGCGCCTCCATGTGCGCCAGATAGCGCTCCAGCGCGCGCCGCCCCGCCACCGTGAGCGCGTAGTGCGTTTTCGGCATCCGTCCCTCGAACGATTTGCTGCACGTGACGTATCCGGCATCTTCGAGCTTGCGTGCGTGCACGCTCAGGTTGCCGTCGGTGGTCTGCATCAATGCCTTGAGGTCGTTGAAGCTCAGTCGGTCGTTCACGGCGAGGGCGCTCACGATGCCCAGGCGCATCCGCTCGTGAATCAGACGATCGAGTTCCAATGCGCTGCCGGGCTCGTCGGGCGACTTGCCGCGCACGGAACTCAGCCCGTGCGGCGTCTTCCGCGCACCACGGCCGCGATCGCTGTCGTCCTTGGGAACCGCACTCTGCTTACCCACCATGCCTCCGCGCAATCAGAAACCCGAACGTGATGTGCACCCCGCCGAACCCGGCCACCAGCAACGCCGTATTCCAGGTTGCCGGCGTGAGTAAGGCCAGCGTGCCCAGGACGATGAACGCCGCCCCCATGACCGGGACGATGCGCACCGAGTACGCGCCCGCCGCGATCACCCCCGCCCCGTACAGCAGCATCCACACCGCCGGCAGCATGCCCTGCAGCCCGTGGGCACTCAACGCCGCCGTGAGCACCGCCCCGACGAGCATCGCCGGCGCGAACGCCAGCACCAGCTTCTGCCCGGGCCCCGACAGCAGGGACACGCGCGCCGCACGCGCCTTGCGCCACGTAGCCCACGCCGAGATGCTCCCGGCCACCACCGCCTCGCCCAGCCAGGCGGCCACCCACCGTCCGGCGGTCGGCTGGGCATCGGCCACCAACGCCGCCGCCACGGCCGTGAGGCCGATGATGACTTCCCCCCACCCCGACACGGCGGTGAACGCGCCCGCTCGCTCCATCGTCTCGCGGATGAAGCGCAGATTGTCCATCGCCCGCTCGTGCATCTCCGGCGGGCGGGTGGGGCGCGGCTTGAGCGGCGCGGAACTGGACATGCCTGTATCTTGCGTCGGCCTTGTATTCTTGGCAAGTACTTTGTGTCGCAAAGATTTCGCAGCACGCCCCCCGGAGGGCGCCCCCGCCCGCCTCATCCGCCCGCGCCCTTCGCGCGGTATCTTCCCCGGGTGTCCACCATCCCACTCTTCGGCCACGATGCCGTGCGCCGGCGCCTGGAATCCGCGGTCGAGCGCGGCACCCTCCCCGCCAGCCTGCTCCTGCACGGCCCGGCGGGCATCGGCAAGCAGCGCCTCGCCCTCTGGCTTGGGCAGCGGCTGCTCTGTGACGGCCCCGCCCCCCACCCCTGCGGCACCTGCCAGCAGTGCCGGTATACCGCGGCCGGCACACATCCCGACCTCCATTGGATATTCCCTCGGCCGCGACTCAAGGACAGCAACCCCTCGCCCGCCGACGTTCTGGCCGACTATGGCGAGGCAATCGCCGACCGCGTGGCCGCGAACGGCCTGTACGCGCCCCCCGGGGGGAACGAAGGCATCTACATCGCGACGATCCGGGCCATCGTGCAGACCGCCGCCCTCGCCCCCGCCGTGGCTGCGCGCAAGGTTCTCATCATCGGCGACGCCGAACGGATGGTCTCGCAGGAAGGCGCCGACCAGGCCGCCAACGCGTTCCTGAAGCTGCTCGAGGAGCCCCCGGCCAACACCAACATCATCCTCACGTCCAGCGAGCCCGGGGCCCTGCTCCCCACCATTCGTTCGCGGGTGATCGCCGTGCGCATGGCCCGCCTCAGCGACGCCGAGGTCACGGCGTTTCTGGCGGATGAACGGATCCACACGTACTTGCAGGAGCAGGCCTTGCCCCACGACCGGACGGAGCTGCTCCGGATCGCCGGTGGAGCCCCGGGCACACTGCTCGCCCATTCGGCCCTTGGAGAAGCGGTGGCGCGGGCGCGGCGCATGCTCGAGGCGGCCACGGCGGACCGAGCCACGCGCATGCACACCGCCTTCGTTCAGGGAAGCGCAAAATCCCGGGGCGGCTTCGCAGACGCACTCGAAGCGCTCACCGTGCTGTTGCACGAGCGGACGCGTGCCGCCGTGGCCCGGGCCGACGACGATGCCGCCGTCCGGGCGGCTCGGGCCGCCGACGCCGTCGAGCGTGCCAAGGCCAGGGCGGCGGGCAACGCCAACCCCCAACTGGTCACCTTCACCCTGCTCGGAGAGCTGGAGGCAGCCCTGCGATGACCGATGACCTCTCTCACGTGGGACCCGACGGCCAAGCGCGCATGGTGGACGTGTCGGCCAAGCCCGTCACGGTGCGCACCGCCCGTGCCGCAGGCCTCATCCGCATGGCGCCTGCCACCCTCGAGGCCATCCAGGCCAACGAGCTGGCCAAGGGAGACGTGATCGGGGTGGCCCGCATTGCCGGCGTGATGGCGGCCAAGCGAACGGCCGAGTTGATCCCACTCTGCCACCCCCTTCCCCTCGACGACGTACAGGTTACCCTCGCGCTCGACCCCCGCCTGCCGGGCCTCCAGGCCGAAGCCACGACCAGGACCACTGCCCGCACCGGGATCGAAATGGAAGCCATCGTCGCCGTGACCATCGCGCTGGTCACGGTGTACGACATGGCCAAGGCCATCGACCGCTCGATGACCATCGAACAGATACGCCTGCTGGAAAAAACAGGTGGACAAACGGGGGACTGGACCAGAGCTTGATGGGCGGGCTGGACTCGCTTATTGTCACATAGGCTCAGCAGCGGTGGATAGTACTTAACTCTTTGTCAAACAACAACTTATGCGTTATCTATCTGGCACTTATGTGCATCGCGGCGACGCCGCGAGACGACGACGTCGGATGAAACGTTTGCTCGGTATCGTTGGGGCTGGAGCTGCCGCGGCGATGATCCTCGTGCTCTATCCGTCGCCCTCGGTCGAAGTTGCCCAGGCGGCGGTTGTCGCACATGAGCACTCCTCGGCCCCGCTCGGCGAGGCCGCGAGCCTCCGGGCCCAGTTGGCCAGCACCAAGAGCCAGGTCTCCGACCTCGAGGGCCGGCTCCAGCGGGCCAACCGCATCATTCATTACTCGGCCAAGTACGGTGTATCGGCCGACATGACCGGAAAGGTCTACGACGCGGCGATCGCCGAGAACGTGGACCCTGAATTGGCCTTCCGGCTGGTCAAACTCGAGAGCGACTTCAATCCGCGGGCGGTGAGCTCGGCGGGGGCGCTCGGGCTGACCCAGCTCATGCCGGCGACGGCGCGCTTCTATCAGAAGAACCTGCGCAACGACCAGCTTTTCGAGCCCGACCTGAACCTGCACATCGGGTTCCGGTACCTGCACTCGCTCGTGGAGCAGTACCACGGGCAGATCAGCCTGGCGTTGCTCGTCTACAATCGGGGCGAAGTCGCAGTGAACGCGGCCACCTCGAAGGGGCGGAATCCGACCAACGGATACGACCGGATCCTGATGAAGGGCTACAAGGGAACCGGCATCATCGACTGACCGGGAGCGCAGGTGGCGCGTGACGCATCCGCGCCTACCTGCCGCTGCTGGACTTTCTCGACCCTTTTCTGGAAGACGCCGACGACTCCCGGCGCACCGACCCGGTGATGCGGAGCGTCTGTCCGATGAAGATCATGTCGCGCTTGAGGTGGTTGAGCGCCATGATGTGCTTGACCGTCGTATGGTACTTCACGGCCAGCCCGCTCAGCGTCTCTCCCTTGCGTACCACGTGGCGTCCGTTCACCAGACCGTAGAGTTCGATCGCCGGATTCGGGACGTCGCGCGCGGCCAGGGCGACCGCACGCGTGGGCACGATGACCTTCTGGTCGGGCACCAGGTGGCCGCTCCGGTACCGGCGCAGCTTGGGGTTGAACTCCTCGAGCTGGTGGTTGGTGAGATGGTACTTGCGGGCGATCGTGGAGATGTACTGGCCCGACCGCGACCGGACGATGACCGCCCCCCGCCGCTCGGTCATCGGCAGCGCGGCGAAGCTGCTGTCGAACAGCGCGCTCCTGCCCAGTGGAATCCGGACCTGGATGGAATCGCCGGGCGGCGCCATGCCACGCAGGATCTGCGGGTTGAGTTCCTCCAGGGCGTCGACGGTGGTGCCGGCCGCCGAGGCGACCGCCGCGAGCGACGTCATCGGGCCCACCCGGACCGAGTCGTACACGAACGCCGACTCGGGCTTGATGTCCAGCCCGTAGCGCTGCGGCGCCTTGGCCACGAGCGCCGCCGCGATGAGCTGCGGCACGTATTCCCGAGTCTCGGCGCGCAGGTAGTCCTTGTCCGCGAGCTCGAAGAAGAGGTCGTCGCCTTCGGTGTCCTGCAGGGCGTCGGCGTAGCGCGCGAGCCCCCGCGAGATTCGCCCGGGGCCTCCGTCGTAGGCGGCGGCCGCCAGATACAGCGAGCCGAACTGGTCGCGCAGCCCAGCGATGAACTTCGCGGCCGCAACCGTGGACTTGACCGGATCGCGACGTTCGTCGATCCACCAGTCCACCCGCAGCCCCATCCCACGCGCCGTGCCCGTCATGAACTGCCACATCCCAACGGCGGCCGCCTTGGAGTACGCGTTCGGATTGTAGCCGCTCTCGATGAGCCCCAGGTAGTACATGTCCTCGGGCAGGCCGGCGGAGCGGAAGGCATTGCGGATCATCGATTCGTATCGGGTACCCCGCTCCAGCCAGTCGACGATGCGGTCCTTGGCCGACCCGGTGAACAGCGACACATAGTGCTGCACGCGATCGCGGGTCTCGTACGACCGAACGTCGATATCCCACGTCGGGGCGGCCGAGTCCACGACCGCGGCCGAATCGCCGAACATCTTCGACGCACTCGTCGTGACGTCGCTATCGCTCACGGCCACCGAGTCGACGCGCAGTACGGCGGAGTCGGCGGTCGTCTGCGCGGAACCGGCGCGCGCGCCGGTTGAATCCCCCCCGGCAGCCCGGACCACGGAGTCCGAGGCGGCAGCCGGCGGCTGGGGGGCCGGAACCGGCGCCGGCGAGAGCGCCGGACGTCGCGCACACGCCGCCAGCGCGCACGCTGCCAGAAGTGCGGAGGCAGTGCGTTTCACCCGTGCACTATAAGGACGCTCACCCCAGAGGGCTAGCTCGAGATTTTCCAACGTCTAGATTCCGGACGTATGATCGTCGCGATCGGGACCGACCATGGTGGCTTCTCGTTGAAGGAGCGCGTACTGCGCGCGGTGGCGGAGAGCAGCCACGAGCCGCTGGATTGCGGGGCCATGACGCTCCAACCTGAGGACGACTACCCCGACTATGCGGAACGCGTGGCGCATGCGGTTGCCGACGGACGGGCCGCCCGCGGCATTCTGATCTGCGGGAGCGGCGTCGGCATTTCCGTGGCCGCAAACAAGTTTGCCGGAGTCCGCGCGGCGATCTGCCACGACACCTACGCGGCGCGTCAGGGCGTGGAGGACGATGCCATGAATGTCCTCTGCCTGGGCGGCCGGGTGATTGGCGCCGAACTGGCCGCGGAACTGGTGCATACGTTCCTTGGCGCCGAGTACAAGGGGTTCGACCGGTACGCGCGGCGGCTGCAGAAGGTCCGGCGATTCGAGCAGGAGCCGCCGGCCCGGTAGTCCGGAGCGTGGCGGCGGCACGACGCACGAGGTACTTTCGTCGCGCACTGAGCCACCCCGTCCACACCGGCGATCACCCTCACCCGGACCCGTCCGATGACGACCGCAGAACTGATCGGAGGCGTGCTCGTCCGTGACCTCCGCGCCGTGCAGCGCGAACTCGAGGCCTACGAGCACGAGGCGGACCTCTGGAAGCTCACCGAGACGATCCCGAACTCGGCGGGCACGCTCGCCGTGCACCTGGCCGGCAACCTGCGGCACTACATTGGCGCAGTGCTGGGCGACACCGGCTACATTCGTGACCGGGACGCCGAGTTCAGCCGGCGCAACGTGCCGCGGGCCGAATTGCAGCGGGAACTCGACGCCGCGATCGTCGATGTGGGCGCCGTGATGTCGCGGCTCACCGACACGCAGATGTCGGCCACCTTTCCGCAGGCGGTGGCCGGCAGGCATTGCGCCACGGCGGACATGCTGATCCATCTGGCCACCCACCTCACGTATCACCTGGGGCAGATCGACTACCATCGACGCCTCGTGGCCGGCAACGCCGCCTCCGTCGGCGCCGTATCTCCGGCAGAACTCCGTTCCGCCACGTCCGTCCAGTAGCCGCCTCCGGAAGGCCGTATGCCCCGTGTCTCCCTGGCGCTCCGCGCCATGCTCGTCTTCACGTTGACCGCCGCCATGTCCGCCCCCGCCCCCGCCGCCGCGCAGAGCACGCCGGTCACCATCCGCGCCGACCGGATCCTCGACGGCCGCGGAGGCAGCAGCGACGACGCCACGATCATGATCCGCAACGGGCGCATCGTGCGCGTGGGCAGCATGGGACGCGGCGGGCGCGGACGGTTCGGCCGCGGCGGGGCCGACGCGCCCGTGACCTACGACCTCACCGGCCTCACCATCCTGCCGGGACTCATCGATTCCCATGCGCACGTGGCCTGGTTCTTCGATGGCGAGGGACGGCTGCACACCGCGCGCGACGGCGAATCCGCCGGCGACGTCGCGACCGCCATGCGGGAGAACGCGCTCGCCACCCTGCTGGGCGGCGTGACGACGATCCAGAGCCCCGGCGACCCGCGCGACCAGGCGCTGCGCGACGCGATTGCCCGCGGCGACGTGCCCGGCCCGCGCATCCTGACGTCGCTGATGCCGTTCGCCGACCCGCGGCTGTCGCCGGACTCCATGCGCGCCCTCGTGCGCCGGCGCAAGGCGGACGACGCCGACTTCATCAAGATCTTCGCGTCGGCGAGCATTCGTGACGGCGGCAAGCAGACGATGAGCGACGCCCAGTTGCAGGCGCTGTGCGGGGAGGCCAAGGCGGTCGGGCTCCGGACACTCGTCCACGCCCACAGCTCGGCGAGCGTCGAGGCGGCCGTCAACGCCGGGTGCACCCAGATCGAGCACGGTCTGTTCGCCACCGACTCCGATCTCGCGCTGATGGCCGCCCGCGGCGTCTACTTCGATCCGCAGTGCAGCCTGGTATTCCGCAACTATCTCCAGAACCGCGCCCGGTACCAGGGGATCGGCAACTACAACGACGAGGGGTTCGCGGCCATGCAGCGGGTGCTGCCGGACGCGGTGAACCTGATCAAGCGCGCGGACGCGACGCCGGGGCTGAAAGTCGTGTTCGGCACCGATGCGGTGGCCGGATCGGACGGGCGCAACGTGGACGACCTCATCTGCCGCGTGCGGCAGGCCGGCGAGGATCCCATGAAGGCGATCGTCTCGGCCACGTCGCTCGCCGCCCAGGCCATCGGCATGGGTGAGTCGATCGGCACCCTGGCGCCAGGCTACGAGGCCGACCTCATCGCCACCCGCGGCGATCCGTCGGTGGACATCACGGCGCTCCATCGCGTGGAGTTCGTGATGAAGGGCGGCAAGGTCTACCGCAATCTCGTGACCGGCGCGCCGGCCGACTCGCAGGCCGTCGTGGCGCACTGGCTGGGCATGACGGGCCCCGATGTTCCGGTGAGCTACGACTTCGCCCCCGGCGGCACGGTACGCGTGATCGCGGAGCCGGGCCAGCCGGCAACCGACGCGCAGTACACGTTCGTGGCCGGGGATCGCGTGCGCCTTACCTTCGCCGACAGCGCCGTGAAGACCTTCCGATACCTCGTGGACGGCCCGCTCCTCACCCTCGACCAGGACAATGGCCCGCGGCTGATCTTCCGGCGCGCCCCGTGACGGCATTCGAGCCCCGGGATCCCGATTTCGAGGCGAGGGTCCGTGGCAGCTTCGCCCGGCAGACCTTCATGGCCACGCTCGGCGCCACCCTGAACCTCGTCCGGCCCGGCGAGGTCATGATCGACCTGCCCTTCCACGAGGCCCTCACCCAGCAGCATGGATTCCTGCACGCCGGCGCGGTGTCGTCGGTGGTGGACTCCGCGTGCGGATACGCGGCGCTCTCACTCATGCCGCCCGGCGCCGCCGTGCTGAGCGTCGAATTCAAAGTGAACATGCTGGCGCCCGCCGCCGGGCGGCGGTTCGAGGCCGTCGGCCGGGTGCGCAAGGCGGGGCGCACGATCACCGTGTGCGAGGGAGAACTCCGCGCGTTCGCGGACGGAGACGGACACGAGACCGGTACCCTCGTCGCGCTCATGCAGGGGACGATGATGACCGTGCGCGACCGGCCGGAGCTGGCCGACTGACCGCCGCCCCGGACGTACGCGAACCGGGTATGTTTCAACGGGATCGGCGCTGAACCCGCCGTCTCCGATCGGTACGGCCCCCCCAACGCGGAGCGCGTGATGACCACCGATCAACCGGGAAACGCCCGCTCGCGCCTATCGATGAATGACGCGATGACCCTGGTCCGATACGCCGTCAGCCTCGAGAGCGCGTCGGCGGAGGAAGCGAGGACGCACGAGCACACCGCCGCCATTCGTCAGTTGGCGCGCCGGATCCAGAACGAGGCCACCACCGGCGCAGGGGGCACGTACACGGCCGCCGACGTCGCGCTGGTCGAGTCCGTGGCCGATGCCCTCGGCGAGGCGGGCACGCGCATCGCCGCAGCGCTGCGGGCCCGCGCGGGCTGAGCGCGTCGCGGAGCGTTCCCGAAGCTCGCCGCGAGTCTTAGTTTGATCGGGTGCCCCCCGGCACGCCCGTTCCCTCGCGGCCAACAGACACCCATGAATCTCTCCGATCCGCTTCGCGAACTGCTCGGCTTTCTCGGCGCTTATCTCTCGATCGGGGTCGTCGGATTGCGCTACGCCGTCCTCGGTCCGGTGCTGAACCGTGACGCCGCGGATTCCGCGCGCACGCGGCTGTTCGAGGACGCGGGACGCCGGGCCGCGAGCGTCGGCCTGCTGGGCATCGGGATCTCCACCACGCTGCTGGTCGCCAGCGCCGTCCGCGTTGCCAGTGCCCGCCAGATGCGCGTCGTGGAGGTGCTCGTCGCCGGGCATGCTCAGCCGGCGGTGGACATGGTGTTGTACGCGGTTGCCATCGTCGGGTTCGGACTGGTGATGGCGCGCATCGGGGGCGGGTGGCCGCTGGCGGCCATTGGCACGATCGGCTCGGCGCTGACCAATCTGCTGTCGCTCCGGTGGGCGGCACTGGTGAATCCAGTGCACGTCCTGGCCGGATCGCTGTGGATCGGCACCCTGTTCGTGCTGATGGCGATCGCGGTGCCCACCGTGCTCGTCGGACCGCAGAGCAGCGACGACAAGGCGCTCACCGTGGCCGATCTGGTGAATGCCTTCTCACCGCTGGCCCTGACCGCCGTCACGGTCCTCGTCGCGACCGGCGTGCTGACGGCCGTGCGCCACCTCAAGTACGTCGCGGCCCTCTGGACCACGTCGTACGGTCAGACGCTGATCGTCAAGCTGTGCCTCGTCGCGGTGGTGCTCGGGCTCGGGGCCTGGAATTGGCGGCGCGTCCGTCCGTCGCTGGGAACGCCGGCGGCGTCCGACACGCTGAAGCGTTCGGCGCGGATGGAGCTGACGTTCGCCGGACTCGTGCTCATCATCACGTCGGTCCTGGTGAGCCTGCCGTCGCCCCGGTTGCCCAGGTAGCGACGCCGGTCAGGCCGGCGGCATCAGCCGTACCCGCGCATCGAGGGCCACGGCGCCCTCTTCCAGGGCCATGAGCGGGTTCACGTCCAGCTCCGCGATCTCCGGATGGTCCTCCGCCAACTGTCCCAGGCGCCGCAACGCGTCGGCAATGGCGGCCACGTCCGACGGAGCGGTGCCGCGCGCGCCGGTCAGGATGCCGATGGCCCGAATGGATCGCACCATCTCGTCGGCGGTGCGCTCGTCCAGCGGCGGGATGCGGAACACCACGTCGCGCATCACCTCCACGAACACACCGCCGAGCCCGAACATCACCAGCGGCCCGAACACGGGATCGCGCACCACGCCGAGGATCGTCTCGCGGCCGCCCGTGAGTTGCCGCTGCACCAGGACCCCGTCCACCTTCGCGCCGGGCACGTGCGCGGCCACGTCCGCGAGCATCTCGTCGTAGGCCGTTCGGACTTCGTCGGGCGAACGCACGCCCACCCGTACGCCGCCGACGTCGCTCTTATGCACGACGTCGGGTGACACGATCTTCAGGACGACCGGGAACCCGATGGCACGCGCCGCATCCACCGCCGCCTCCGGGCCCGTGGCCACCCGCGCATCGGCCACCGGGACGCCGTAGGTTGCCAGGAGTTGCAGCGCCTCCAGTTCGCCCAGGTGCCCGCGACGCTCCGCAACCGCCCGTTGCAGGATCGACGCGGCGGCCGCACGGTCCACGTCGAGCGGCGGCGGGACGAGCACCGGACGCGCGAGCCATTCGCGGTAGCGGTTGAGCGCCGCCAGCGCCCGCGCGGCGGATTCGGGGAACACGTAGGCGGGGATGCCGGCGGCGTGCAATTCAGCCCGTCCTTCGGGCAGGCCGCGCCGTCCCATCAGCACCGGCAGCACGGGCTTGTCGCGGTTGGTGGCGGCTGCGGCCACGATGGCTTCGGCCACCGATTCCTGATCGGTGTTGAGGGGCGGGATGAAGATCGGGACCACGGCGTCGATGCCCGGATCTTCGAGCATCGTCGTGATCGCCAGCCGGTACCCTTCCGGCGTCGCCGACGCGATCATGTCCAGCGGATTGTGGATCGACGCTTCGGCTGGAAACATCGGCCGGAGCTTCGCCACCGTGCCGGCGCTCAGCTCCACCACATCGAGCCCCGCCGCGTCCAGCGCGTCGGCGGCGAGGATGCCGGGCCCGCCGGCGTTCGTCACCACCGCCGTACGACGCGACGCCGGTAGCGCGGTAACGCCGAGCGCCATCGCCATGTCGAACAGTTCCTCCACCGACCCCGCGCGCAACACGCCGGCCTGGGCGAGCAGCGCGTCCACCGCGGTGTCGCTCGCCGCGAGCGCGCCGGTATGCGACCACGCCGCCCGCGCGCCGGCCCGCGACCGCCCCGACTTGACCACGATGATCGGCTTGTGCCGCGTGATGCGCGACGCGATCTCCAGGAACCGCCGCGGATTCCCGAAATTCTCGACGTACATCAGGATCACGCGCACGTGGTCGTCGTGCTCCCAGTACTCCAACAGGTCGTTGCCGCTCACATCGGCCTTGTTCCCCACAGAGGCGAATTGGGCGATGCCGATGCCGTATTCGCGGGCGTAGTCCAGCAGACTCACGCCCAACGCCCCCGACTGCGAGACGAAGGCAGCGTGGCCGGCCGGCGGCATGCCGGGCGCGAAGGTGGCATTCATCGAGATGCTGGGATGCGTGTTCACCACGCCCATGCAGTTGGGGCCGACGAGCCGCATGCCATGGCGTCGTGCCTGATGCAGCAGCGCCTGCTCGCGGGGCGCGCCCTCGCCCCCCACCTCGCGGAACCCGGCCGAGATCACGACCAGCCCGCGCACGCCCATCGCACCGCATTCGTCGGCCACCTCCACCACAGCCTCTTTGGGCACACAGATCACGGCCAGGTCGGGTGGCTCCGGAATGGCGGATACCGCGGGCACGGACCGCACCGAGCAGACGGCACGGGCCCGCGCATTCACCGGATACACCGCCCCCGTGAAGCCTTCGGTGATGAGATTACTCAGGATCTGGTGCCCGATGGTGCCCGGCGTGCGCGACGCGCCGATCACGGCGATGCTCGCGGGTGCGAGGATGGGTGCCAGCGTCGCCGCCGAGGACGGCGACGAGGCCGGCCCGTCCGGAGCACGGGAAGTCGGGATGTCGGTGGCCGTCAAAGCTCCTCCTCGGGGTTGTGGCATCGAGTTGCCGAGCGCAATGTGAAGATACCCCCCGACGCGTGCCGTCGGTGATCCGCCGAACCTCTGTGGGACTTCCGACGACGCCGCCTGGCTCACCCGGTCGCGTCGGGCGGCTCCCCCGTAGGATCGGACCCATCGCCCGACAGACCGGCACCGTGGCGGGCCACAGTTTGCCCAGTGGCGCCGCGCACCGGCGCCCGTTCGGACCGGGAGGTCCCATGTCGAGGCACGTCGTTCGGTCGATCGCCCTCCTGTTGCTCGCTGCCTGCCACTACCAGCCGGTGCCCGTTCCCGTGCAGGCGGAGCCCGGCGCCCTCGCTGCACTGGCCGGTCAGTGGGAAGGCACGTACGTGGGCGAGCAGACGGGCCGCGCGGGCAGCATCACCTTTCACATCACCGAGCGGGGCGACTCGGCCTTCGGCGACGTACTCATGGCGCCGGTGGACGGCGTGTACGCGCGGCCCGTGGACGCCCCCGCAGAGCATCTGCGGCACGCCGGCTCTCCGCAGTTGCTGAGCATCGCCTTCGTGGCCCTCTCGGGCAAACGGGTGCGGGGCACGCTGGAACCGTACGTGGCGCCCGACTGCGAATGCCAGGTGGTCACGACCTTCACCGGTATCGCCGCGGGCGACGTCGTGTCGGGTACGTTCGTGACCCGCACGCGGGACGGCGTGGAACAAACGGGCCAGTGGCGCGTATCGCGCCAACACCGGCCATGATGCCGCAGTTTGCACCGGGGCGGCGTATAATCCCTGGGAGGACCGGCGCACACGGCACCGGTGGCCCCGGGCGGCCGCGCCGAGTCGGCGGCCAACCTTGAGGAGTTCGACATTGTCTCAGGGATGGCGCGCGGAACGCGCGCTCTCAGCGACCGATCTTGCATGAACGACATTCGCGACGCGTTGCAACAGCAGCTCGGGCCCACCTATACCATCGAGCGTGAGCTCGGTGGCGGGGGTATGTCGCGTGTCTTCGTGGCGTACGACCGGACGCTCAACCGGCGCGTTGCCGTCAAGGTCGTGTCACCCGAACTGGCGGCGTCCGTCCAACTCGAGCGGTTCATGCGCGAGATCCTGGTGGCGGCCACGCTCCAGAATCCGCACATCGTCGGCGTGCTCACGGCCGGCGAGGTGGACGGCCTTCCGTATTTCACGATGCCGTTCATCGAAGGGGAGTCGCTCCGGGCCCGCATG
Organism: uncultured Gemmatimonadaceae bacterium; assembly: GCA_963814345.1. Classification (GTDB taxonomy): domain Bacteria; phylum Gemmatimonadota; class Gemmatimonadetes; order Gemmatimonadales; family Gemmatimonadaceae; genus JAGWRI01. The sequence continues at coordinate 68,771 of CAWFCT010000015.1, forward strand.
ATGGCCTCGGGCCCGATGCCGGTGCGTGAGGTCGTGACCATCCTCCGCGACATCGCCCGGGCCCTGGCCTACGCGCACGAGCGCGGCATCGTGCACCGCGACATCAAACCCGACAACGTCCTGCTCGCGTCGGGCTCGGCGATGGTCACCGACTTCGGCGTCGCCAAAGCGGTGCTCTCGGCGCAGCGCACGCCGAGCGGCCCGCGGTCCAGCGTGCTCACGCAGGTGGGCACCACGGTGGGCACGCCCGCCTACATGGCCCCCGAGCAGATCGCCGCCGATCCCGACGTCGACGCCCGCGCCGACATCTATTCGTTCGGCGTGATGGCGTACGAAATGCTTGCCGGCGGGCCGCCCTTCGCCTCGCTCACGCCGCAGGCGCTGCTGGCCGCGCACCTGGCCAAGCCCCCGCGCCCCCTCGACGAGGTACGCGAAGGGCTCCCCCCGCGCCTCACCATCCTGATCATGCGGTGCCTGGCCAAGGAGCCCGAGGAGCGCCCGCAATCGGCACGCGAGATCGTCGACGCGCTGGACGACCCGGCCATCATCAGCACCGACTCCCTGCCCGCCACCGCGCGCTCGCGAACGCGGCGCCGGCTCACCGGCCTCGTGGTCGCGCTCGTGCTGGTCGCCGCCGGGGCCACCGCGGCGGTGGTCACCATGCGGGGCCGCGCCGACAGCGCCACCTCCGCCGACAACCCGGACTCCCTCCGCGCGCACTCGGTGCTGGTGATGCCATTCGTCAATCAAGGCGCCGATTCCAGCGATCAGACGCTCGCCGACGGGATCACCACCGAATTGGTGAACGCGCTCACGCGCATCCCGGGCATCCGGGTAGCCGCCATCCCTCCCGGCGCCACCAACAACGCGCCCTACCGCACGCAGCAGGAACTCGGCGCGAAATACAACGTGGGATACGTGCTCGAGGGAACCGTGCAGATGCAGGACGACTCCCTCCGGATCGCGGCCAGCCTCGTCAACACGAACGACGGCTTCATCGCCTGGTCCGACATGTACGATCCCACGATGCGGGACATGTTCTCGGTGCAGCAGAGCATCGCGATGTCGATCGCCACCGCCCTCGAGCCACGGCTCGCGCCGCAGGCCCAACTGGTCGCCGAGCGCGGCACCAAGGATCCCACGGCCTACGAAGCCTACACCCGCGCCACCGGGTTCATCAGCCGGCCGGGCGCGCACGCGCTCCGCCGCGCCCTCGACACGCTCGGATGGGCGGTGCGACGCGACTCCACCTTCGCCAAAGCCTACGCCGCCGCGGCGCACGCGTACTCCCTGCTCCCCACGTACAATCCGGCGCCGTCCGACTCGCTCCTGTCGCTCGGGATCGCCGCCGCCACCCGCGCCATCGCCCTCGACAGCACGCTCTCCGATGCGTACACCGCACGGGGCGCGCTCTTCAAGGCCGAATTCCGATGGGCCGACGCGGAACGCGACTACCGCAAGGCCGTGTCCATCAATCCACGAGACGCCATCGCCCACCAGGGGCTGGGCGAAACACTCCTCCTCCAGGGCCAGGTGACCGAGGCGGTGCGGGAGTTGCGCCGGGCGACGACGCTCGACCAGACCTCCGCCTCCGGCCTGGCCTCGTACGCGATGGCACTCAGCATCGCCGGCAACCAGACCGCGGCGCTCGCCGCCGCCCGCCGGGCGATGGTGCTCGACTCCACCAACTACGTCACGCAACTCGCCCTTGGCGTCGTGCAGGCGTTCGGCGGGCATGCCGACTCCGCGCTCGCTCCGCTGGAGGCCGCCGGCTCCATGGGCACCCGCCGCAATCCGACCTCCAGCGCCGTGAACGCGATGCTCGCGTATGCCTACGCGCGGGTGGGCGACACGCAGCGCGCGCGGGCCATCGCCCGGGCCGCGGCCGCGGCGAACAACCCGGACGCCGCGGTCATCTCGGCCCATGCCCTGCTCGGAACCGGCAACACCGCGGGGGCGCTCGCGGCGCTCGATACGGCCGCGCGGGCCCACGCTCCGCTGCTCTCCGCCGAGTCGCTCGCCGAACCGATCTTCGATCCGATTCGCTCCAGTGCGAAGTTCACCGCGATCCTCCGGATCCTGGGCCTGCCCGACACGCTGGCGCAGCTCCGAACGCCCGCGCCCTGACGAAGCTTTTTTGGCCGACCTTCTTGGCGCGAAGGCCCGGCCGGGCGAGATTTGGCGGATGAGTGTCCTCACCTTCGCCGCTCTGGTGGCCGCGGGCGCCGTCTGTGCCGGCCTGCTCGGTGCCCTGACCGGGCTTGGCGGCGGCCTCGTCATCGTGCCGATGCTGACGCTCATCTTCCACGTCGACATCCGCTACGCCATCGGCGCGTCGCTGGTGTCGGTGATCGCGACCTCGTCGGGCGCCGCCGCGGCCTACGTCCGCGAGGGATTCACCAACGTGCGCATCGGGATGCTGCTCGAAACCGGGACGACCATCGGGGCGCTCGTCGGCGCCACCGTCGCCGGGCTGATTCCCACCAGCTGGCTGGCCGTCCTGTTCGGCATCGTCCTGCTCTATTCGGCGTACCAGTCCCTGCAGCCGCGGGCCGAGCACGTGCTCACCGACCAGCCCGACAAGTGGGCGCGCCGGCTCCGTCTGGACTCGACGTACCCCACCATGGAGGGGATGCAGCCGTACTCCGTGCAGGGGGTGCCGGCTGGCCTGGGCCTGTCGTTCATGGCCGGCGTGCTCTCGGCGCTGCTGGGAATCGGCGGGGGCGTGATCAAGGTGCTCACGATGGATCACGTCATGAAGCTGCCGTTCAAGGTGTCCACGACGACGAGCAACTTCATGATCGGCGTGACGGCGGCCGCGAGCGCCGGAATCTACCTCCATGCCGGGTACATCCAGCCGGCCATTGCCTTTCCCGTCATGCTGGGAGTGCTCGTGGGCGCGCTGACCGGATCCCGCCTGCTGGCCCGGGTTCACACCATGTGGCTGCGGCGCCTGTTCACGGTGGTCCTCGTCATCCTGGCGTTCGAGATGCTCTACAAGGGAATCACGGGGGCCGTATGACCGAACCGCACAACCAAGGAACGAGCGGACCGCGCTGGACCGACTACCAGATCGACCAGGTCATCGGGCGGGTCCTCCAGGTGGGGGTGCTGGCCGCTGCTTTCGTCACGGTGATCGCGGGCGTGCTCTACCTGCAGCAGCACGGGGGTGAAGCCACCCACTACGAAACCTTTCGCGGCGTGCCCGCGACGCTCAGCAGCCTGTCGGGCATCCTGCACGGCGTGGCCACCGGGCAGCGCGCGGCGATGGTCCAGGTGGGGCTCGTGCTGCTCATTCTCACGCCGATCGCCCGCGTGGCGCTCACGCTCGGTGCGTTCGTGGTGCAGAAGGACCGGCTGTATGTGTTCCTCACCGCCATCGTGTTCGCGGTCCTCGTGTACGGGCTCTTCTGGGCCCACGGCTAGCGAAGGCGCGCTACCACGCCGCCAGGTGGCGGCGCACGGCATCCACCGACCTCTCGGCCACCACCAGGATCAGCCGGTCGCCGGCTTCCAGCACGGTTTCGGCTGCCGGTACCACGAACGTCTCACCGCGCACGATGGCGATGACCGTCGTATCTGGAGTCTCCAGGCGGCGCACCGTGTCGGCCACGGTGCACCCCACGATCGAGCTGTCGCGACGCAGCGTCCCCGCCACGAGTTGCAGCCCGCCGGGCAACTCCACCGGCAAGCCGGACTTGATGAGCGTGAAGAGATCCAGTTCGCCCACGTCGGAGAGATCGGGCAGCCCCTGGCGCTTGAGCACTCGCAGCGCGGCCTGGAGCTGCTGCCGCCGGTGCGCCGGCGACTCGGCGCGGTTGGGCACCTGGGCCTCGTAGATGCTCCGGTACTTCAGACGCGACGAGAGGCGCGACTGCACCAGGTAGCTGATCATCACGGCCAGGGCCGCCGGCACGAGCAGCGTGTAGCCACCCGTCATCTCCGACACCATGATCAGCGTGGCGATCGGCAGATGCGCTGCGCCGGCGAACACCGCGGCCATGCCCACCACCACGAACGCGGCGGCCGGCTGGTGGAGCAGCGTGGCAAACACCCCGCCGAGCATCGCGCCCACGAACAGGCTCGGCGCGAACACGCCGCCCGAGCCGCCGCTGGCGACGGAGAGGCTCATCGCGAAGATCTTCGCGAACGCCAGCACGGCCAGCGTGCCCAGGAGGATCTGGCCGTTGATCGCCTGCTGCATCCACCCGTAGCCGCCGCCGATCACCTGCGGATAGGCCAGCGCGATGAGACCCGTGAGCAGGCCGCCCAGTGCCGGCCGCAGGAAGGGCTGGATCGGCAGCGCCTTGAACCAGTCGCGCAGGCCGTAGAACACGGCGGGCAGCACGGTGCCCAGCACCCCCGCCGCGATGCCGAGCGCCACGTACCAGCCGTACGTCAACGGCGACTGAAGTCGCGCGATCGGCCCAGGCATCTGAAACAGCGGCAGCCACCCCACGAACATCCCGTTCACCGCATACGCGATGATCGAGCCCAGCATCGTGTACAACAGGGCGCCGCGCTCGAACTCCATGTCGGAGTACAGCACCTCGACCGCCATGATCGCCGTGCCGATGGGCGATCGAAAGATCGCCGACAGGCCGGCCGCCATTCCGATCAGCAGCAGCAGCCGGCGGTCCTCGGCGTCGCGCCCGGCCAGCGAGCCGTACCACGAACCGACCCCCGCGGTGATCAGGGCCACCGGGCCCTCGCGCCCTGCCGCGCCGCCCGAGCCGATGGTGATTGCCGAGGCGACCAGCTTCACCGGTGCCACCCGGCCGCGCAGGATGCCGTCCTGCTGGTGGTAGGCGCGAATCACCGTGTCGGTGCCGTGGCCCTCGGCCTCCGGTGCCAGCCCCTGCACCATGAAGCCAACCACCAGACCACCCAGGGTGGTCGCCACGGGAATCAACCACAGACCGTACCGGCCGATGTGCTGCGCCAGATCGCCGTGTTCCGATGGCAGCCCGGGCGGCTGATACCCGGCGAGGTGGTAGAGGAACAGGTCGTTCGCCCACCCGAGCAGATGCATGAACAGCTGCGCCGCCAGCGCGCCGACCACGCCGAGCACGATCGTATCGATGATCAACCGTCGCTGCCGGCGCGTTTCCTCGGCGAGCCCGGGGGCCGGGGTGCCGCCATCACCGAACGGTGAGGACTCCGACAGATCCTGAAAGGGCCGGAACCAGTTCATCGACACGCGCTTGAGCTTGCGTACGCGCGGCAACCGGCGCTCACCCGCAGCGAGCGCTCCGGTGACCGGGATTCAGAAGAATTGTGGGAACGAGAGTCGGCAGACACGTGATGTCGGTACCCGGAGCGGAAGCCGAGGTTCGATGCTTGGTAACTACACGCACCGGCAAGGCGCGGCAACCCGCCGCGCCCGTGGTGGCGGCCGTCGCAGGAGCATCGGCGCACGCCACTCGTGCGGCGATGCATCGAATGCACGGCGGGGGGGAGCCGTCAGCCGCCGCGGCGCCGGGGGCGTTGCTCCATGCCGACAGCGACACCGAAGAAGTGCGCCCAGTGGGGGAGGGCGGCCAGGTGAACCTGGAGCCGTCGGAGAAGCGACATCGGTGGCAGGCCGTGCGTGTACTTCCCGAAATCTTCGCGGCTCCGCCACGGCCGGGCTGCACCGTGCCCCGACGCGGCGGGACGGATGGCGACCGTCCATGCGAGGTGCCAGAGTTGGATCGACGGGACGAAGTTCTGTCGCGGATCGAGCGCGGCCGTGATCACGACGCGCTCCAGTACGTTCCGCAGCCACGCCGGCGAACGCGGAGCAAGTGACGCCGTCACCTCGGGCGGAACGGACACGCCGCCCAGCGTGGCCGCCAGCCGCAACGGCCAGTAGCAGCAGGATTCGGCGTGCATCGCGCGCGCTACGCGAACCAGACGGTCCCAATCGAGGACTGGGCTGAGCACGCCGAGGTCCCGAACCACCCGCCCCAGCCCGAAGCGCATCTGGTGCGACCAGGCGAAGTGGATGCACAGGTGCAATGCAAGGTGCTCGGGGGACGGCACCCACGCCGTACGGCCCGCGACGTCGACAGGCGAAGCCTCCGCCCACGCCTCGCGTTCCGGAAGTTGGAACGGCCCGTGCGGATAGAGCAGACACCGATGCAGTTCGACGACCACGTTGCCGCCACCGGGGGCCACCAGCGGGCACAGATGCTGGTGCTCCGCGTAGAAGCCGTCCATGCCCTCCCGCTCGGGCCGCCAGCCGGCGCCGTGCAGCAGTGCCCACGCCTCCTCCGCCTGGGCCTCGCGTACCAACAGATCCAGGTCGCCCATCGGGCGCCGGGCGAACGAGCCGTAGCGCGTCGTGGCGAGCGCCGCGCCCTTCATGAGCATCACCGGGATGTCGTGGTCGTCGAGCAGGCGCACCACCTGCGCGAGTTTCGCTTCGAGTGCGGCCATGCGGAATTCACTGACCAGTGCCCGGCGTCGCATCGCCTCGGCGATCGTGTCCGGAATGCCCTCGCTGGCCTGCGAGAGCGCGGGCCAGAGCACGCCGAGGAGATGCTCCCGCTCCGCTAGTTGAGCCACGACCATCCAGTCGATCTCGGATGCGTACGACGACGCCGCAGCCGGAGCATCGGACGCGCAGACCGTGTCGAGCAGCAGCTCAGCTTCGGCACTGGGTGATTGCGGCGCCATCGCTAGTACTGCGCGAGGGTGCCTTGCGAACGCGCGTAGCGGAGCGCGGCCATCAAAGCGACGGCGCCAACGAGTGTGATGAGCACACCGAAAGCTGCCAGAATGCCCACGTCGGCGCCAACCGCCGCCAGGCTCTGGCCCTGGAGGAGCACCCGGCGCAGCGCCCGCAGGCCGTAGGTCAGGGGCACCGCCGCCGACACCGACTGGAGCCAGGACGGGATTACGTGGGTGGGGTAGTAGACCCCGCCGAGGAGGCCGGAGACGAAGAGCACCGCTTTGGGGATCGAGCCGGCGGTGCGGAAGGCGACCACGAGCGCGGCGGCACAGAGGCCGAACGCGAAGTGCACGGCCACCAGCAGCAGGAGGATCACCGCCGCGGGCACCAGCTTGGCGCCGACGAGCTGTGCCCCGAGCACCCAGCCCGCCGCCAGGAAGATCGACGTGCGGATCGCCGCCCATTCCAGATCGAAGGCCACCAGCCCGACGAGCAACGTCGGCAGCGGCGTGGGGGTAGCGAGTAGCGCTTCGAGCGTGCCGGTGCGAATCCCGGCGCCCACCTGCGCCGGCAGCGTGTTCACGGCCGTCGAGAGTAGCGAGAGGGTTGCCATTCCGAGCAGGATGAATCCGAACGCATTGTGCGCTTCGTCGCGGATCACCGGCCCCATGACGGGTTGGAGCGCGCCGGCCACGAAGTAGAGCGGCACCACGGTGACCAGCAGCGCGCCGATCGACATCAGGAGTTGCAGTCGATAACTGGCGAACGTGATCCAGTACGCGCGGGACAGCGCCGCAACCCGCATCATCGCGCAATCTCCAGTGGCACCGCCGCGGGGGCCGTCGCCACGAGCCCCTCGATGAGGTCGGCGAGTGCCAGCCGCACGGGCTCGATGCCGGCCACGGCAATCCCGGCCCTCAACAACAGGGCGTTCAACTCGGCCATGCGCCCGGCGCCCCCGGCCGCCGGACCGGCGAGGACCGCCCACGCGTCCCGCGGCTCCGCCTCCGGCGCGAAGGTCCCGAACCCCGCCTGCTCCATCACGCGAATGCCACGCCCGGCATTTGCCGCGTCCACGGTAACGCGGCATCGTTCCTTGGCGGCCGTGGCGGCCAACGTTTCGGCCGACCCGGTGGCCACGAGCCTGCCGCGATTCAAGACGGCGAGGCGCGTGCACAGATCGAACGCCTCATCCGCATCGTGCGTGGCCAGCACCACGGTGCAGCCCTGGCGCCCTGCGACTTCCTCGCGCAGGAAGCGCCGGAAGTCGCGAGCGCTCACCGGATCGAGACTGCGCGTCGGCTCGTCGAGCAGCAGCACGGACGGCCGGGACAGCAGCGCCCGCGCGATGAGCAGCCGCTGCTTCATCCCGGACGAATAGGTACCCACCATGCGAGGGCCAGCATGGTGCAGCCCCACCACGTCGAGCAACGACCGGATCCGCGACTCGCGGTGGTGTGCAGCCACGCCGTACATGGCCGCGTAGAGCCGAAGGTTCTCGGCCCCCGACAGCCGCCAGTACAGACTGCGTTCGTCGGCGATCACGGGCGTCAGCCGCGCCCGGACCCCGGCCGGATCGCCGAGCGCGTCGATCCCGTCCACGGAGATCTCTCCGGCATCGGGCCGGACCAGCGTGGCGAGAATCTTGAACAGCGTGGTTTTGCCAGCGCCGTTCGGGCCGAGAAGTCCGAAGAAGCCGCCGCGCGGGATGTCGAGCGAGATGCCCGCCAGCGCCGCCACCGACGTGCGCCCCGCGGGATTGCGAACCCACTGACCGATGGAGCGTCGCGTGGCGAAGCGCTTCTCCAGTCCTCGGATTCGGATGATCGGCGGCGCAAGCCGGGACGCGGGGGAGTCCAGCGTGGGCGAACTCCGCACCGGCATGGCCGCGAACGCGGTGCGATTCACCCCGCTGCCTCGGCCACGGCAAGCTGCAGCGGCGCATCGTGCCAGTCGCCAACGCAGCGCACCAAGTCGCCCAGCCGACCGAGTTCCCGAGGCACCGTGAGCCGGTAGACGGGAATCGCCGTCGAGAGGCGCACGCACCGCTCCAGGAGCGCCGCCGCATGCACCGGTCCGAGCAGCCCCCCGATCTTCGCCTGGCCAACGAGCGAGAGCGCGGCCACCACAGGTGGCATTCGTTGCCGGCGAACCGCCGCCCCCGGTTCCGCGCGCACGGGGCTCAGCAGGTACACGGCGGCCAGCGGAACCGGCACATCGGCGCGTGCGCCGAGCGCGCCCCAGTCGATGCGCTGCTTGCGCGTGGCGTCGCCCGGAACGGCGGTCGGTTGGAACTGCCGCGCCGAATCACGCCAGAGGTTGACGGCCGGAATGCCGGGGAGCACCATCGGTCGTTCCCCGGGTGTCACGGCAAGAATGTCGTCACTGATCAACTGCGCGCCGGCACGTACCAGTGCTGCCGCCGTGGTTGACTTGCCGTGGAGCTTGGGTGCCAGAAACGCCACGCCCGTGCCGCCCACGACCACGCCGCTGCCGTGCAGTGTCAGAATCTCGTCGGCGTGGAGTGCGACGGCCATGACGCGCCCCAGCACATCCGACCGAACGCTCGCGAGATCGGCCGTGGCGTCGGCCGGGCGATGCCACACCACGGTCCGTCCGCCGGTGGAGATCTCGAATACCCCGGTGTCGTCGTACGCCAGTCGGAATCGCGTGGACCCCCCGCGAAGCGCGACACGTACGCCGTCCATGACCGGCTCCACGCCGATCAGCGGCAGTGGATCGGTCGGGGGCGGCTGCGTGGTGCTGGAGAGTGTCCACCGCGCGATTCCCGCGCGCGCCACCGGAAGTTCCGGAAATTCGATGTCCGAGGCGAAGGTCTCGCCGAACAGGTGATAGCGATACATGGGGGGGGTGGACGGCGCCGTCGACCAGACCGGCGCCGCCCGGGTTCCCGCTACTCAGGAACGGTTACAGCCGAGGGCGCAACCATCCAGGAAGCCACTGCCAAAAAGGCCTCCGTCTCCATCGGCTCCGAATCCGACCAAGGTCAGTTCGCGGAGAGTACCGAACCGCTCCATCGCAGGCTTCTGATACATGACTCCTCCGAGTGCATGAAGTTCACGAGCTGCTGGCTCGCACAGGTCGCGGGTAGATCCCGCGGCACAGACGACCGGTTGGGGGACCGTCTGTCAAATGCCGCGCGCTTCAGGACCGGCCGGTGTTGCAACCGACCCAGCATCCGTCGATGAAGCCGGTGCCGAACAGGCCGCCGTCTCCGTCCGGGCCGAATCCGAGAAGGGTCAGTTCCCGGACGGTGCCGAAGCGTTCCAATCGAGGCTTTTCGTACATGGTTCTCCGATGTGAGGGTGCGAGCATCAGGCCCGCGCTGGGTGACAGATCAATCCGCAACGACAGCAGGTACCATGGAGTCCCCGTCCGGTTGGAGCACGTCCCGCTCCGTGCGGCGCTCCAGTCCCCGGAGCCAGAACTCCACCTTGAGCGTATGGAACAGGTTTACGCGTTCGAATTCATTTCCGCGTTCACGCCAGTTGGCGGCCGACTCCCGGAGCTTCGTCGCATCGACGATCCCCAGATCGGCCACGCGCAAATCCTGCCCGAACGCCTCGTCGAAGAGCGCCGGGTACGCTGCACGCATTCGCGCTCGCGAGAAGCCGATGGTCATGCCGGTGCGGTAGCGCCGTGGGGCGAGCACCTCGGGCGGCAGCAGCCCGGCCATCGCCTTGCGCAGCAGAACCTTCGTCTCCCGATCCTGCGATCGCTCCGCCACCGGGCGTCGAAGCGCAAAATCCACGACGCGCCGGTCGAGCAGTGGCGACCGCGCTTCCACGCCTTCCTGCAGCAGGGCGCGGTGCATGTACGCCGCGCCCCACCCCCAGACCGGCGACAGCAGATACATGGCCGTCTCCGCCTGCGCGTAGCTCGCCGCGTCCGGCGAGTCGAGAATCGCCAGATCGCGCTCCCGGAGCCGGTACCGCTGCATGAATTCCTGGCGCAGCCACCCGGCCGCCGGCCGCTCCATGTAGTGGAGCGGCACGCGGCGCCCGAGCGCCGCCTGCATCGCGAGCAGCGGCCAGCGCGGCAGCAGCGGCTGCACACCGGCGCGCAACGCGCGGCGCGCGCCCAGTCCCCGCGTCCGGGCATGCCGGATGAACTGCCCCCAACGACCCGAACGGAGAAGGTCGGCCAGCACGATGTCCGACACCTGGAAGAGCTGATCGCCGCCGGATCCGTCCAACACCATGCGCGAGCCTACGGCGCGCGTGCCACGCGCGAGCGCAACGTTCCAGAGTTCGTACAAATGGGCGGGTGGCTCGTCCGCCTCCGCGGCGCGTGCCGGGAGATCCTCGAGCAGGGGAATCCGCTCGCTGTCCAGCCAGTGCACCTCGGCGTTCCATCGGCCGGCGATCGCCCGGATGAAGTCGTCCTCACGACCCGGATCGCCTTCAGGATACGAGATGGAGATCGGCCGGAGCCGCCCGGCATCGCTGGTCCGGCTGCGCCCTGCCGCGAACACCGAGGACGAGTCCCAGCCGCCGCTCATCCACACCGTCGTGACCTGGGGCGATAGCCGCTGCTCCACTGCGTCCTCGATCAATCCGCGCAGGGTGTCGGCCGCCTCGTCCATGCCGCACGCGCCCGCCGTCGGCGCCGTCGGCGGAGCCCAGAACGGCGTCGGCGCGATCGGGCGACGGCCATCCCACTGGATGGCATGGGCGGCGGGAACCACGCGCACGTCACGATACACCGTGTCACTGCCGCTCGACCAGAGCAGACCCGCGGCCTGCGCCCCCAGGGCGGGCAGATTCAACTCTTGGGAGACGAACGGGAATTCCAGCAGCGCCCCCACCGACGACGCCACCGCGAGCCACTCGTCGCGTCGCACGAAGTACAGTCCGCGCCGACCCGTGAGGTCGCGCGCCGCGAACACCCGTCGCTGGTCTCGATCCCAGACGACGAAGGCGAAATCGCCTTCGAGCCGCTCGCACACGCTACTCCCCCACACGCGATAGGCAGCGAGAATCAGGTCGGCGGGGGCGAGTGAGCGCGGGGGCGCTCCGGCGTCCACCAGCCTGCGGCGCAGGTCGTCGCGGTAGTACAGCGAGGCATCCGCCGCCACCAGGTACGGGCCGTCCTCCGCCACGAGCACCTCGCCGCTGAACTCGGGCGCCTCCTCCCAGTCGTACCGTCCGACGCCCAGTGCGCCCCCGTCGCGGCGCACCACCTGCCATCGGTCACTCCCCAAGGGCGCCAGCCGCCGGCGGACCGCTCTCCACCGCGCCTCGCCCACCGGCTCCGGCCCGAAGACGCAGAGGAAGCCGCTCATGCGCGCCGGACCGCCGTGAAGTCATGCAATGGCGTGAAGGTGTTCGTGTGCTCCCGACGCTCGCCGATGACGGTGCCACCGACCTCGATCCACGCGTGCATCTGCGCGGCACCACCGCGCCGACGCGCGCCGATCCGCACCACGGCCCCCTGGATCCCCTCACGCGCCAGCAACCGGTCCAACGCGATCGAGCGCACCAGACAGGTCGGCCGGAACAGTCCGTGCTCCGCCGCGCGGTCCACCGCCAAGGCCACACACGTCGCGCGCGCCGTGGCATCGTCGGTCGGGGCCGAGCCTGCGTCGGAGCGTGTCACGGGCTCCAGCAGCTGCCCCCGTGGCACCACGGCCAGCGAGTGCCGCGCCCACAGCAGATGCCACTGCGCACGCCCGATCCACGCCACCTCGCCCACGGGGAGCCGCGCGAGCCGAATCAACGCCCTCACCCGCCTCCACAGCCCCACGTTCATGAGCGGGCCACCAGCAATCCGGCGCGCCCGAGATCGTCCAGCAGCTCTGCTACATCGCTCCGCAGTTGATCCGCGGTGGCGTCCGGATATTCGGCGCTCAGTGCGGCGCAGAGTTCATCGAGACTCCGGCACGCCGGCAGCAGCTGCCACACACGCACGCCCACCGCGTTGAGCCCGTAGTAAACTTCGTCCTCGGTGTGCAGCAGGATCGCGCCGTCCGAGACGGCTCGAAACACGACCGCTCCATTCGGGCCGGCCAACACTACTTCGGTCGCGGGGGGCTCCATCGGGACGCTCAGGCTTGGGGGGGGAACACGCCATGAACGAACTCGCTAGTAGGCAAGTCGCGTGCCGTCAATCGCGCGCCAGGGGCGCGATCCCCGACTGAAGCGTTGACCAACAGCATCACCATCCGCTGTGCGCTGCGCACGACGCGGGTCCCCCACACCACGGGCAGTTTCCCTCACACGCCAGGCGGCCCGGCCGCTCGTCAACCGAGGCCGGACGATGCGCCGGCGCCACATTATCGAAATTTGCCTATGCCAACCGCCGGCCCCCAGCGGCCCGGCCGCCTCACGTTGGTGCACCAATCCGTTTCCATGCACCGCCCTGCGCAAAAGTCCATACCAACCGGCCGATACATGTCACGTCATCCATTGATCTAGCATGCACTTCTCGACGCCCGTGCGGCATGTCGGCGACGGCAGCTGCCGCCTACCAGGCCGCGGGCGCGCCATATGCCGGCGGCGTCGACCGGTCGACGATCGGAACTATTAGTATTCTCTGCCATCACCTCACCATTTGCCTGGTGTCGGGCGCATCCGCCGTCGCTTCCGACAATAGTGCGTTGCTAATGCCGCCGTAGCGGGCGCGCCTCACCTCGGATCAGCCCGGCGCTAATACTGCGAGAGGGTCCCCTGCTCTCGCGCGTATCGAAGCGCGGCCAGTAACGCGGCCGCGCCGACCAGCGTGAGCACCACGCCGAACGCGACCAGAACGCCCAGGTCGGCGCCAACCGACGCCAGGCTCTGGCCCTGCAGGAGCACCCGGCGCAGGGCGCGCAGCCCGTACGTCATGGGCAGCAGCGCCGATGCCGTCTGTAGCCACGACGGGATCACGTGGGTGGGGTAGTACACCCCGCCGAGCAGCGAGGAAACGAACAACACGGCCTTGGGAATCGCTGCCGACGTGCGAAAGGCGATCACGCAGGCCGCCGCACACAGACCGAACGCAAAGTGTACGGCCATGAGGAGCAGGAGAATCGCCGCGGCGGGAACCACCTGTGCTCCGGCGAGCTGCGCCCCGAGGGCCCACCCGGCGCCCACGAAGATCACGCTCCGGATCGCCGACCACTCCAGCGTGAACGCCACCATGCCGAGCAGCAGGGCTGGTAGCGGAGTCGGCGTGGCGAGCAGCGCTTCCAGCGTTCCCGTGCTGATCCCGGCCCCAACCTCCGTCGGCAATGCGTTGACCGCCGTCGAAACCAGGGAGAGCGCGGCGATCCCCAGCAGCAGGAAGCCGAATGCGTTGTGCGCTTCGTCGCGGATGGCCGGCCCCATCACCGGCTGTAGGGCGCCGGAAACGAAGTAGAGCGGCACCACGGTGGCCAGCAGAGCGAACACCGACATCAGGAGTCGGATCCTGTAGCTGGCGAACACCATCCAGTCCGCTCGAGCCAGCGCTGCTATCCGACTCACGGCGCGACCTCGAGCGCAGCCGGCGCCGGTGCGTGCGCCACCAGTCCCTCGATGAGGTCGGCGAGCGCCAGCCGCACCGGCTCGATGGCGGCCACCGGGATTCCGGCACCCAGCAGCAGCGCGTTCAGCTCCGCCGTTCGTGCTGCCCCCCCCGGCACGGGACCCTCGAGCACCGCCCACCCGTCCCCCGGCGGCGCGACGCGGACGAAGCCCCCGAATCCGCCTTGACTGGCGACGGTCACGGCCCTGGTGGCTTCGGACGCCGCCACGGTAATCCGGCATCGCTCCGTGGCGGCCACGCGACCCAGGGCATCCGCCGAGCCCGTCGCCACCAGGGCCCCGCGATTCAGAACGGCCAGCCGGTCGCACAGGTCGAACGCCTCGTCCGCGTTGTGCGTGGCGAGGACCACCGTGCAACCCTGGCGACCGGCCACCTCTTCGCGCAGGAAGCGTCGAAAGTCGCGGGCGCTCACGGGGTCGAGACTGCGCGTCGGCTCGTCGAGGAGCAGCACCGACGGCCGCGAGAGCAGCGCGCGCGCAATCAGCAGGCGCTGCTTCATTCCGGACGAGTATGTGCCCACCATGCGGTCGCCGGCGTCGCCGAGGCCCACCGTTTCGAGCAGCGAGCGGATGCGAGAGTCGCGACGCGACGCCGGCACTCCGTACAGCGCGGCGTACAGCCGGAGATTCTCGGGGCCCGACAACCGCCAGTACAGGCTCCGCTCGTCGGCGATCACGGGGGTCAGCAACGCGCGTACTGCCGTCGGATCTCGCAGCGCGTCAATCCCGTCCACCTCAACCGTTCCCGACTCCGGCCGCACGAGCGTCGCCAGAATCTTGAAGAGCGTCGTCTTGCCGGCGCCGTTCGGACCGAGCAGTCCGAAGAAGCCGCCGCGGGGAACGTCGAGCGAAACGCTGGCGAGCGCCGTGACCGGCGCGCGCCGGCCCGGACGTCCCACCCACTGCCCGAGCGAACGACGGGTCGAGAAGCGCTTCACGAGCCCCCGAATGCGGATGATCGGTGACCCGCGTCGCGGGTCCGCAGCGGTCGTGCCCGGCGCGCCCTCGTCCGATTCGGCAGCGGCCGCGCCGGGCTTCACCGCACCGGCGCTCCGCCCGGGCTCTGGAGTGGTGCGCCGTGCCACTCGGCCATGCGTCGCACCAGATCGCCGATGCGTCCGAGGGCACGGGGCACGGAGAGGCGGTAGACGGGAACCATGGCCGACAGGCTCGCGACCTGTGCCAACAGCGTGGGTGCGTTGGCGGGACCCAGCAACGCGCCGATTTTGGCCTGCCCTACGAGAGCCAGTGCCGCCGGCACCGCCGGCAGCCGATCCCGGTGGACTTCGCCCCCGTAGTCCGCGCCAGCGGGATCCAGGAGATACAGGGCTTCCAGCGGCGCCGCGTGCTCGGCGCGGGCGCCCAGACTGCCCCAGTCGATGCGCCGTTTTTTCCCGGCATCACCGGCACCGCTCGCGGCGACCGCCGGGTGGACCCACCCCGCCGCGTCGCGCCACAGATTGACCGTCGGGACTCCGGGCAGGACCGTGGGATGGTCCCCGGGCACGACGGCGATCGTATCGTCCCCGAGCAGTTCCCCGCCGGCGCGGACGAGGGCCGCCGCCGTCGTCGACTTTCCATGTCGCTTTGGCGCCAGGAACAGCACCCCCCGGCCCCGAAGGGTTACCCCGCTGCCGTGCAGTGTCGGGATCCCGGCGGCGGCCAGCGCCACGGCCATTACCCGTCCCAGGATGTCGGTGCGCGCGCTCTCGAGATCGGCGTGCGCACCGGCGGGACGGTGCCACATGATCCACCGGCCGCCGTTCGTGATTTCAAATGTGCCGGTGTCGTCGTACGTCAAACGGAATCGCGCCGGCGAGCCGCGCAACACGACCTGCACGCGTTCCGTCACGGCCTCGGCGCCCAGACGCGGCAACGGATCTGCGGACGGCGGCTCCTCGGTACACGTCAGCCGCCACCGTCCTTCACCCGGGGGCGCGGCGGGCAGCCCGGGCAGTTCCAGCTCGGAGGCGAGGATCCCCCCGAAGAGATGGTAGAAATGCATGCGGCCCGAGAGCCGGACGGCGCCGTCAACCCGACCGGCGCCGCCCGCTCTCACGCTCGTCAGGATCGATCACTCGCGTGATCGGTCCACCAACCACCGAAGAAATGGTGGCCGAAATGGCCGCCATCCCAGTGGTGCTCGAACCCAAGCAACGTGAGTTCTCGGAGCGTACCGTACCGTTGCAGTGTTGGTTTCTCGTACATGGTCCCCCGAGGTCATGTAGACGATGCGAGCGTCAGGCTCGCGCTGGATGCGGGCTCGTCCCGCAACAGACAGCAGGGATCCTGCTTCAGCCGCAGGCTCCCATGAAATTCGCTCATACCCGCCGTACCGCCGTGAAATCGTGGAGTGGCGTGAAGGCGACGGCCACGTCCGGCCGTTCCCCGATCACGATTCCACCCACCTCGATCCAGGCGTGCATCTCCGGTCGCTCAGCCCGGCGGCGCGCGCCGATCCGAACCACGGCCCCCACGACGCCTTCCCGCGTCAGCAGTCGCTCGAGCGCGATCGCGCGCACCAGACATGTCGGCCTGAACAATCCATATGCCGCCGCTCGATCCACGGCCAGCGCCACTCGCCGGGCCCGGGCCATGGCGTCGCCCGCCGGTGCGCTCCCGGCCGTTCCCGCGGGCACGGACGCCAACAACCTGCCGCGCGGGGTCAGCAGCAGCGACACCCGCGCCCGCAGCAGGCTCCACTGCGCGCGCGCCACCCAGCCAAGGTCGCGGACGGACACGACGGGAAGCCGGCCCACCGCAGCCACCGCTGATCCTGCCCGGGCACTCATGATCGCGGCACCACCAGTCCGGCGCGCTCCAGCGCGTCCAGCAGTTCCGTCACGTCCGCCCGCAGCTCGGCGGGCGCGACGTCCGGGTATTCTGTGCCCAATCGCGCGCAGAGCTCACCAAGGTCGCGAAACTCCGGCAGGAGTTGCCACACACGCACCGCCACGGCATTCAGGCCGTAATAGACCTCCTCCTCAGTGTGGAGGAGGATGGCGCCATCGGAAACCGTCTGGAACACGACGGCTTCGCGAGGGCCGGGCAGCACGTCTTCGGTCAAGGCCGACTCCATTGGGGCAACTCGGGATCTTGAAGGATGGTGATCGGTGCAATCACCATACGTAACAGCAATTTACATGCCGCCGAACGGTCGATGCGGATGGCGAAGACCCTCGATCGGGACTCCCGCGCTCGGGGCCATCCCCGAACCGCGGCCCATTCTTACCCGAGTATACCACGCGGGCCGGATTCCGTCGACTCCGTGCTCAACCTTGGTGCTGCCCGGACGCTCGCGGGGCCCGGCGGAGAGAAGGCGTGCATGGAAGCCACCTGACACATCGAGCAAGTCCCACCCCTCCCGACGACTACCCGAGCGTTTCGCCGAGCCGTGGCCGCCGGCGGCGAAATTGCCGGCCGAGCCCGGTTTCGACTCCGCCATGCCAGCCTATCCGTACTGTCTAATAGCGGATCCGTTACGCGGCTCCCGAACCGACGCCCGATCGAGACTGGCCCCCACGCGGTACGGACCGTACATATGGCGTGACCCGCTGCGCCGCCGCGCGACGATCCCGGTGCTTCCTTCCGAACCATCTCCGCATGACGGATTCCCAGTCGGCCTCCCACCCATATGACTTCCTGATCGCCGGCGGCGGTATCGTCGGCCTGGCCACCGCGTGGCGCCTCACCCAGCAGGCGCCCGACGCACGGGTGCTCGTGCTCGAGAAGGAATCGGCCATCGCGCGGCACCAGACCGGGCGCAACAGCGGTGTGATCCATTCCGGCATCTACTACGCCCCCGGCAGCACCAAGGCCCGGCTGTGTCGCACCGGATACCACCAGCTCCTGGACTTCGCGAACGCCCACGGCATCGCGCACGACGTGTGCGGAAAGGTCATCGTCGCCACGTCCGAAGCGGAACTGCCCCGGTTGCAGGCACTCGAGGAACGCGCCGCGGCCAACGGACTGTCCGGCGTCACCCGGCTCGACCGGCACGGGTTGCTCGAACTCGAACCAGACGCCGCCGGGATCGCGGCGTTGCACGTGCCCGAAACCGGCATCATCGACTACGTCGCCGTGTGCCGGCAGCTCGTGACCCGCATCGAGGCGGCTGGCGGGGCGGTCGAGACGAGCCGCCGGGTCACGCGCCTGCACGACGGGGACGGGGTTCGCGTGGTGGCGGCTGGCCACGCGCAATACGCCACCCGCTACTTCATCAACTGCGCCGGTCAATACAGCGACCGCATGGCGCGGCTCGACCACCTGGCGCCTCCCTTC
This sequence comes from uncultured Gemmatimonadaceae bacterium, assembly GCA_963814345.1. GTDB lineage: Bacteria > Gemmatimonadota > Gemmatimonadetes > Gemmatimonadales > Gemmatimonadaceae > JAGWRI01. The sequence goes on from CAWFCT010000015.1 coordinate 87,236, forward strand.
CGCATCACACCCTTCCGCGGAGAGTACTACGCGTTCCGGCCGGACGCGCCGACGCTCGTTCGAAACCTGATCTACCCGGTTCCGGATCCCGCCTTCCCATTTCTCGGAGTGCACTTCACCCGCATGGTGCAGGGCGGCATCGAGTGTGGGCCGAACGCCGTACTGGCGCTCGGACGCGAGGCCTATGGCCGTCTCTCCCTCAACGTCCGCGACGCGCTGGAGACACTCCGCTATGCCGGGTTCCGACGACTGGCCGCCGCCCACTGGCGCATGGGACTCGGCGAGGTGCACCGATCGTTCTCCAAGGCCGCGTTCGTCCGTGCGCTTCAGAAGCTCGTGCCCCGGGTTCGGGCCGAGATGCTCGAACCGCGGCCGGCGGGGATCCGGGCGCAGGCGCTGCGCCCCGACGGCACACTCGTCGACGACTTCGCGTTCGCGGAGGGAGAGCGTTCGCTGCACGTGCTGAACGCGCCAAGTCCCGCGGCCACCGCGGCGCTGGCCATCGGACGCGAAATCGCCGAACGTGCGCTGGCCCGCGTGGCCTGAGTCACGAAAGCCCCTCCGTCGCGCCGCGCGCAAGAAGAATTTCGGCGGGTTGTGTTCCCGATCACTAAACGCGTCGTCGGGAGCCGCGTCTATCTCGGTGTACAGGACACGGGGGGCCGACGTCGCGGGCACAGGGCTCGCGCCGGCACGCCGATCGCGCCGAGCTGTCGGCCACCTTCGCCACGGCGAGCGGTTGCACGCTGGACTCGGCGACGTACGTCTCCACCTGCCCGGCCGTCACCCTGCACGGGCTTTCCCGCATTCGGACGATCGAGTTCTTCGATTCGACGGGCGCGCCGATGCTCGACTTCAACGACACGACGACCGCATCGATTCACGTGACGGCCACGGCCGCCGGGGCGCTGGCGACGCCACACGCCGCCGATACGGTATCGCGTACGCGGGACATGACCATCACCGGTCTGCTGGGCCACAACACCACGCGGACGTGGAACGGCGCCGGCGCCGACACCAGCAGCGCGTACTGGGCCGATAGCGCGGCCACGCGGACGGAGAACGTCTCCGCGGCGTCGACCTTTACCGACATCGTGGTGACCCTGCCGCGTTCCGCCAACCCGTGGCCGGCCTCGGGAATGATCGTTCGCAACGCTACCGGTACGGCCACGGTTTCGAAGCAAGGCATCACCCGGTCATTGACCGTCACGAGAACCGTGACCATTACCTTCAACGGAACCGAGTTCGTGCCGTTGACGGTCGGCGCGACCGCGTACACGCTGGATCTTGCGACCGGCCCGGTCACCAAGAACGGACGCGACGCGACGGCGTTGGGATCGAGTGGGAGGGGGTGGGTCGGTCAGCCCAGCTTGATCGGGCAGCGTCCCGGGGAGCGCCCGGGACGCCGAGCGATTTGGAGGCGCACCTCGCCCAATCGCGGCTCGACGCCGCGCGTCCGGAACGCGCCCCAGACCGGGAGGGATTGGTCGTGGTGTGTACCTCAGGGTAGTTTGCGCTACCCACGACCGTGCACGGCACACTCATCCTCGAGCTGGGTGGGGTGGCCATCGCGTGGCCGAGACCAGGCGCGCGCGATTGCACGCGATTGCATCGGTTGTGTGGGGCATTTCGATGTGCGAAGTTTGCTCCATCACGACCCGGTAGCTCAGCTGGTAGAGCAACGGACTTTTAATCCGTAGGTCGCGGGTTCGAGACCCGCCCGGGTCATCCGCCTGACACCCAACGGCCCGCATCACAAATGTGCTGCGGGCCGTTCTCGTCTGCCACCGGCTCCCGAACCCGCACTTCCCTCACCCTGCCAACGGGCGAGGCTTGACAGGCGCCGTACTGCATACAATTGTATCGACAAACACGGTCGGCCAGAGCCCGCCAAACCCCAAACGCCGCCTGCCATGCCGCGCCCACACCCTGCGCTCCCCCGCGCCCCGAGCTTCTCCGCCCTGCTGACGGTGACTGCCGGACTGCTGTTCGCCGCTCCACCGGCCCGCGCCCAGACCGACACCACGGCCCGGAGCCCGGCCGTCGACACCACGACCCGCCGCGTCCGCATCCGCATCCTCGGCGTCTTCGACGATGAAACGGGCGAGCCGATCGAAGGGGCCGATGTCTCGGACCTCGTTTCCGGCCTGACCGTCCGCACCACGAAGACGGGCACGGTTCCTCTCTATCTCGCCGACACCACCACCACCCTGATCCGGATCAAGAAACTCGGATACCAGCAGTCGCTGTTCACGCTCCGGATCTCCCCACGGGATACGATTCCGGTCACGACGACGCTCCTGCGCATGGGGCACCTGCTCTCTCCCGTGATCGTGACGGCCACCGGATCGATGACGCTCCCCAAGAACGACACGGTCCCCGAACTGATCCGCAACGGCTTCTACGTGCGCGAGGAGACGAGCGCCGCGCCGCGATCGGCATTCGTGACGGGCGACCAGATGCGGGGGACACTCCTCGTCTCGGACGCCCGCTACTTCGGGCGCGGCATCTGCGAGAGCAACGTGTACGTGGACGGCTCGCCGTTCCCGGTACCGGCCCGCACCGGCCGCGTCCTCAGAGAGGGCATCGACCAGATGATCAGCCCATACGACATCGCCGGCATCGAGACGTACGAGTTCGGGGAGTCGCCGACCGGTGTCGCGCATACGACGGCCGGCACTGCCACGATGGACCCCGGCAACGGGGACATGAGCCTGGCCGCCGGGAACGGAACGCTGAACGCTGCCGGGACCATGGCCGGCGGCGGATGCGTCACGCTCATCTGGCTCAGGCACTGACCCGGCCGCGCCGACGGGGCGCGTTCCGCGCCGGGTCCCGCAATAGGCCGCCAATCACGAGCATCACGCGCCGAACGAAGCACGCGGGGGGCGACTTGCGTCGCCCCCCGCGCTTCCTGCGTTTCCACCTGCCGCCGACGGCGCGGCCCGTCCCGAGGGATCAGGCGTTGGTGTCGATGCAGCCGTGGAAGTTCGGGTTCGTCTTCTCGTAATCGGGCACCGGGAACGCCACCTGCGTGCCGTAGCTACCGGCCGGCCCGCCCAGCGACGTGAAGTTGCCCGACGGGAACACGTTGTTCTGCGCGCGACCGTACTGCCGCACCAGCCGCCGCAGGTCGTCCATCCGATAGCCGCGCTGGAACTGCCAGAGCGCCTTCTCCCGGAAGAACACGCTCGTGGCCGTATCCGGGTTCACGCCCGTGTTGAGCGTGGTGAGGGTGTCCATGGGCTGCACCACGAAGATCCCGAGCGTCTGCCCCTGGGTGCGCAGCGAATCGAGAATGCCCCGCATGCCGGCGATGTTCCCCGCCTGAAGTTGCGCCTCGGCCTCGATCAGCCGCGCATCGATGCCCGAGAGCACCGGGATCGGATCGTCCCGGCCCCAATTCAACACGTCCACGAAATTGGAGACGTTGTCCTCGGCCTTCGTCTGCGTATCGAAGGCCAACACGCGGGGGTCGCCCAGCCGCGCGAACGGAATCGCGTTCAGGATCTGGCCCGCGACGTCGGTGCTGTCGCCCGCCGAATAACGCTTCACACTGTGCCCCTCGATCCACCATTCGTTGTCGACGGTGGTCTGGGAGTACGTAAAGTTGTACTGGAAGCTGGTCGGCACCGAGGCCACGGTCGTGGCGGCTCCGGCGAAGTCGCCGAGATCCGCCTGCGCCCGCGCCTTGGTGACCAGCGCCGCCCACTTGATGGTCAGCGTCCCCGTGTCCGTGGCCGTCAGGAACGTGAGCGCCGTATCGATCCGCGAGATGGCAAGCGCAAACCCCTGGGCGTTGGTGAGCGGCTGGGTGTACTGCGGGACGCCGTCCACGGTCTCGCCGAAGGGGATGCCGTTGCAGAATGCCTGCGACATCTCCATCTCGATGTAGCCCATCATCAGGTACATCTCGCCCACATGCTGCTGGCCCGTGGCCGACTGATCGTACGTCTCCAGCGCGTTGATTGCGTCCCGCGCCCGGCCGCGCGCCTGCTGCGCGGTGTTGTAGATCGGCGTCAGCACCCCATCGTTGGACTGCAGGTTCCGCTGATCGGCGTCCTGCCGCTGGGTGAAGGTGTCGGTCGACCGCATCTCGTCGGTGAACAGCCCCTCCCAGTTCCACAGGGATTCCCTATTACTGTTGCCGGTGCCATTCATGGCGGCCTTCCATTGCCCGAGGGCGCCGGCCCAGAGCGCGTCGGCGGCCGTGGCCGTGACCACGGCCGAGGGGCTGATCACGCCCGGCTGCTGCGGCTGCAGCAGTTCCTGGTTCACGTTACAGGCGCCGAGGAAGAGGCTACCGCACACGACCGCGATCGCCGCCCGTCCTCCTCGATGCCGAAAGCTGAATTTAGTCATCGTAGATGATCCTCGACGGGGCTAGTAGTGGAGATTCAGGCGAAGAATGAAGTACGTCGGCGGGGCCAGCGTGGAGAACGTGTTCTGGACGTCGCCGGTGGAGTAGTTCGCTTCCGGATCGAACCCGGTGTAACCCGTCCACGTGCGCAGGTTGCGTGCCGAGAATACCAGCTGGGCATCGCGCGCCCGCAGCCGCGCCGCCACCACGTTCGGCATCGTCCAGGCGGCCGACACCTCACGCAGCTTCCAGTACTGCCCGTTCTCCTGGAAGCCCCAATCGGAGTTCGGGTTCTTGGCGCTGGAGTACGCCACCGAGCGCGCCTGGTCCCACAGCGGCGTCGACTTCACGTTGCTCGCGTACCACGTCGAGCCCCGGGAATAGAAGCTGAAGGAACTGTTGCTGAGGGTGTTGCCGCCCTTGTAGTCGGTCAGCACCGTGATGCGGAGCTTTCGGTTGAACAGGTCGAAGCCGTTCGTGATCGAGAAGATGTCACGCGGCGCCGAATAGCCCTTGTACTGGTAGTTCGGATCGATCGTCACTTCGTTGGGCGTGATGATGCCGTCCCCGTTGGCGTCGCTGTAGGTGTACGGCCGCGAAAACACGGCGTTCACCGGCAGGCCGACCGAGTCCCGCGAACTGCCGGTCCCGATGGTCGGGTTGGGCTGGCCACTCTGATCGGTGCCCAGCGACAGCACCTTGTTGCTGTTGTGCGACGCGGCGATCGTCACGTCCCACCCTAGCTGGCGCCGATCGATGAGTTGGCTGTTGACCTCGAGTTCGAGCCCCGAGTTCGCCACCGATCCCAGGTTCTTGAGCACGCTCAGCGCCGAGGCGCCGGAGGACGACGCGATCTGCTGGCTGATCAGCGCATCGTGTGTCTTCTTGCTGTAGTAGGTGAAGCTCACGTGGGCCCGGCTGTCGACGACGTCCGCTTCGAACCCCGCTTCCAGCTCAGCCGAGCGTTCGGGCTTGAGGTTGGAGTTGCCAAGCGCATTCGCGATGAGGCCCGGCGTGTCGGTCCCGCCAGCCGCGCCCGGTACGCCGGCGATGTTCGCCGTCGAGGCACTGTAGGTCCGCAACGCCACCGTCCCGCCGGGCGAAACGCCCGACGCGCCGTACGCGCTGCGCAGGCGGAACTGGTTCAGCCAGCTGTACTTCGGGAAGAAGCTCTCGTCCGAGATGATCCACGACACACTCGCCTTCGGGTACACGATCCGGGAGAAGTTCGTCCCGAACGCGCTGTTCTGGTCGGTGCGGGCCGCCACGGTCACGAACAACCGGTCGCGGAACGCCGCCTGCTCCTGGACGTAGAGGCCGAGCGTCTTGTCCACCGTCTGCAGCGTGTTGTCGGCCAATTGCACGGCCGCCTGACCCACCGTCTGGGCGCCCGGGGGCAGGTTCGTGCCGCTGGCCACCACGCCGTCATGCTCCAGGTTGGTGTAGTCGGCGCCGACCGTCGTCGTGACGATCAGGTCCGACCGCGCCTGCCAGTTGGAGTTGCTCACCAACTTCGCCGAGAAGTTGCGATAGTTGTCCTGGGTGTTCCGGACGCTGCCCTGGCGTCGCGTGCCCGAGTTGGGCCCTTCGCCAAAGCGGTTGATTCGCAACTGGTTCAGGTTGGCCAGGTCGAGGCCCGCCGTCCCCGTATTGGTCATCCACGAGAAGGGCCGCCACGTCGCATTGGACGAGCCGATGAACCGCTGCGTGCCGGCTTCGTTCACCATCTGGAAGATCTGCGCCGGGCTGTAGACGCCGTAGCCGTTCTTGTACTCGCCCAGCGTGCCGATCTCGCTGTAACCCAACCCGTTGTGGTTGAAGCCCGGGTTGTTGAGCGCGCTGTAGATGAAGCTGAAGATGTTGTTGTCCACCTCCGGCAGCCGCTGATTGGTGTTCGAGTACCCCGCGTTCATCGTCAGGTCGAACTTGGGGCTCAGCGTTGCACTCAGATTCGTCCGGAAGTTGTACGACTGGAAGGCCTCGGGGTGCAGCCACTCATCCCGCATCGGCGTCCCCATCGAATCGACGAGGGTTGCCTGCGCGAACCCCGGCATCTTGACCGGCCCGATCTCGTTCTGGATATCGCCGCTGATGAAGAACCGCACCTGATCCGACCCGCCGCTCGCCTGCATCCCGTAGTCACTGCGATTGCCCATGTGGATCGCGGTACTCGTCGGATCCTGCAAGACATTGAACGAGGTCAGACTGTCCAGCGTGCAGCTGCCGAGGCTCTGGTTCACCAGCGAACACCGGCTGTTGGTGGCGCCACTGTGGCTCCACGACGCGTAGGTCGTGGGATACTTGTTCCGATCGTCGACGTTGCCCACCTCGCCGAACCAGGTCCAGCGCGTGTTGCCCGCGCGCCCCTTCTTGGTCGTGATCACGATGACGCCGTTCGCCGCGTCGGTACCGTAGAGCGTCGCCGCCGACGGCCCCTTCACGATCTCGACGTCCTCGATCTCGTTGGGATCCAGGTCGTTGAGCATGCTGCCCTGCGTGCCGGTGAAGCCGAACCCGTAGGTCTGGGTGTTCATGCGCACGCCATCGATGATGTAGATCGGATCGTTGCTGATGCCGCTGCCGCTCGTGGCCAGCGACCCGATCCCGCGAATGCGCACTACCGGCGCGGCCCCCGTCATGGCGCCCGGCAACACCACCACGCCCGGTGCCTTGGCCACCATCAGGTCGGAGAGATTGTTCACCGGCGTCGTCTCGACTTTCTGGTCCACATTCCCGAGCGTCGAGACCGCGTTGCCGAGTTCCACCCGGCGCTGCTGGCCCGTGGCCGTGGTCACGATCTCGGAGAGCTGGACCACCGCCTGGGTCATCGCGAAGTCGAGCGTCGCCGTCTCACCGGACGTCACGGTCACCGGCTTCTTCATCTCCTGATACCCCACGCGGATCACGCGGACCTCCTGCGCGCCGGCCGGCACATTGCGCAGCGTGTACCGACCGTCGGCCGTGGTCACGGTGACAAGGCTCGTTCCAACGAGCATCACGCGGCTGCCACTCAGCGGCTCGCTGGTCCCGGTCGCCATCACGCGCCCGGTCACGGTGCCCTGTGCCTGCGCCGGGGACGCCCCCACGAGGACCAGCAACGCGGCCGCACCGGCCGCGAACAGCTTCCAGCGTTCCAATCGCATGGTGTTCCTCCAAATGATCGCCGCGTTGCCGCGGCGGGTGCACTGCTCCGGCCCCGAGGGAGGTCGCGGGCCGACGACGAATGCCGCAGCGCCCGCGCGTTCCGCACCGGCCCTGCAAGCGCATTTCACTGACATCCTGATCGTTCGGATTCGCCAGCCTGTTCCGGTCACCGGGAGCGCGCCGTTCGATCGATGCATGGGAGACCACGGAAGCACGGGACTCTTCCGTACAGGCGGTGAGGCACGGAATCGACCTCGCGCGCGCCGGAAGGTGCGCCCGAGATCCAAGTCGGTTCAGATGCGAATAACCGTAGAAGCGCGTCCGGGCGTCACATCGAATTTCCCGACCCGATCGATAGGTGCAGGTACATGGTACCCCATGCACGGGCCGCCATTGGAACCATGGCAGAACGCACGGCGGCCGCCGGTCCGGTCACGCAACGGCACCCGCGTTCCCGAGGAAGTGCGGGTGCCGGAATGGTCGGCGGCTGGCAGCGACGACGAGCGACTGGCTGGCATGAAGAAGGCGGGGGGCGACTCGCGTCGCCCCCCGCCCGTGCTGCGTTCCCGCTTGCCGCCGACTGCGCGGCCCGTCCCGAGGGATCAGGCGTTGGTGTCGATGCAGCCGTGGAAGTTCGGGTTGACCATCTCGTAGTCGGGCACCGGGAACGCGACCTGCGTCCCGAAGTTCCCCGACGGTGTACCGTTGCGCGTGAACGGACCGGACGGGAAGACGTTGTCCTGCGTCCGGCCATACTGCCGCACCAACCGCCGCAGGTCGTCCATGCGATAGCCGCGCTCGAACTGCCACAGCGCCTTCTCGCGGAAGAACAGGTCGGTGGCGCTCGTCAGGTCGGGTGGGGTCGGCAGCGCCGCCATGGCGGGCACGTTCATCGCGCCGATCACCTGCGGCGACGCACGAAGATTGTTGAGGATCGTCATCATTCCCGAGATGCTACCCGCCTGGAGCTGCGCCTCGGCCTGGATCAGGCGCGCATCGATGCCGGAGAGCGGTGGCGTGGGGTCGTCACGGCCGAAGTTCACGACCGGGTAGTACAGCGAGTGTCCGTCCTCGGCCACCGGTCCGAGACTGTCGACGAGCACGCGGGGATCCTTCAGTTGCAGGAAGGGGATGGCGTTCTTGATCCGACCCGCGATGTCCACGCTGTCGCCGGCGTTGTAGCGCTTGACGCTGGGGCCCATGACCCACCATTCGTTGTCGAACGTGGTCTGCGAGTAGGTGAAGTTGTACTGGAAGTTGGTGGGCACCGACGCCACGGTGGCCGCAGCCGCTGCGAAGTCGCCGAGATCCACCTGCGCCCGCGCCTTGGTGACCAGCACGGCGTTCTTGACGTTGATCGTGCTGGAATCCGTACCGGTGAGATAGGTGAGCGCCGTATCCATCCGGGCAATGGCGAGGGCGAAGCCCTCCGCGTCCGTCAACGGCTGCGTGTATTGCGGCACCCCGTCCACGGTTTCACCGAAGGGGATGCCGTTGCAGAAGGCCTGCGACATTTCCATCTCGATGTAGCCCATGGCCAGATACATCTCGCCGACGTGCGTCATCCCCGTAGGCGACTGGTCATAGACCAACAGAGCGTTGATCGCATCGCGGGCACGCCCACGGGCCTGCTGCGCCGTGTTGTAGATCGGCGTCAGCACGCCGTCATTCGCCGCCAGATTCCGCTGGTCGGCGTCGTTCCGCTGGGAGAAGGTGTCCGAGGAACGCAGCTCGTCCGTGAACAGCGCCTCCCAGTTCCACAGGCCCTCGCGGTTGCCGCCGGTCCCGTGATTCATGGCGATGTTCCACTCGGCGAGCGCGCCCGCCCAGAGCGCGTCGGCCGCCGTGGCCGAGTTGATGGCGCTCGGGCTGATGACGCCCGGCTGCTGCGGCGCCAGCAGTTGGTCCTTCACGTTGCAGGCCCCGAGGAACAGGCAACTGCCGGCAAGCACGATCGCCGTGGCAGTCCCTCGAGCCCGATGGTTGAGTTTCATCATCGTTCGTTCGTCCTCGACGGGTCTTAGTAGTGGAGGTTGAGACGCAGAATGAAGTACGTCGGGGGCGCCAGCGTGGAGAAGTCGGTCTGGGTGTCACCCGTGCTGTAGTTCGACTCGGGATCGGCCCCGGTATAGCCCGTCCACGTGTGCAGGTTGCGCGCCGAGAACACGAGCTGTGCATCGTGCGCCCGGATCTTGGCCGCCACCACCTGCGGCAGCGTCAGCGCCGCCGACACCTCGCGCAGCTTCCAGAACTGCCCGTTCTCCAGGAAGCCGTAGTACGAAGAGGTCGGGTTCTTGGCGGACGAGTTGGCCACACCGCGCGCCTGATCCCACAGCGGCGTGGACTTCACGTTATTGGAGTACCACGACGAGAAGTTCGCGGAGTAGAACTGACTGGACTGGTTGTACAGAATGTTGCCGCCCTTGTAGTCCGTGAGGACGGTGATGCGGAGCTTCCGGTTGAACAGGTCGAACCCGTTGGTGACCGAGAAGATGTCGCGCGGCGCCGTGTAACCGGCGTACACGTAATTCGGATCCACCGTCACTTCGTTGGGCGTAATGATGCCGTCGCCGTTCGCGTCGCTGTAGGTGTACGGGCGCGCGAACGCGCCGTGCACCGGCAGACCGACCGAGTCACGATAGACACCGGTCCCGATCGTCGCATTGGGGTTGCCCGCCGGGTCGTTGCCCAACGAGAGGATCTTGTTGCTGTTGTGCGAGGCCGCCACGGTCACATCCCAGCCCAGCATCCGCCGGTCGATGAGCGTGGAGTTGACTTCGAGTTCGATGCCCGAGTTCTGCACCGACGCCAGGTTCTTGAGCACCGACAGCGCCGAAGCGCCCGAGGAGGCCGCGATCTGCTGGCTGATCAGCGCGTCATGCGTCGTCTTGTTGTAATAGGTCAAGCTGATGTGCGCGCGGCTGTCGACGACGTCGGCGTCGAAGCCGCCTTCAAACTCCGCCGAACGCTCCGGCTTCAGGTTCGAGTTACCCAACGCACTGGCGATCAGGCCCGGCGTATCGTTTCCCGAGGGGTCGCCGGCAACCGTCGCGATGTTGCCCGTCCGGGCCGCATAGGTCCGCAGGGCCACCGTGCCGCCGGGCGAGACGCCCGACGCCCCGTAGGCGCTGCGCAGCCGGAACTGGTTCAGCCACCCGAATTTCGGGAAGAAGTCCTCATCCGAAATGATCCAGGAAATGCTCGCCTTGGGATAGACGATGTTCTTGAAATGCGTACCGAAGGAACTGTTCTGGTCGGTGCGGGCCGCCACCGTGAGGAACATCCGGTCGCGGAACGCGGCCTCTTCCTGGATGTACAGGCCGAGGGTCTTGTCCACCGTCTGGAGGGTGTTGCTGGCACTCTGCACGGCCGCCTGTCCCACCGTCTGCGCGCCCGGGGGAAGCTGGTTGCCGTTGCCGGTGACGCCGTCCTGCTCCTGGTTCGTGTAGTCCGCGCCCACCGTGGTGGTCATGAGCAGGTCGGAGCGCGCCTGCCAGGTGGAATTGCTCACCAGCTTCGCCGAGAAGTTGCGGAAACTCATCTGGTTCTGCGTCACGAACCCGAGCCGCTGCGTGCCAAGATCCGGGCATTCGGCGAACCGGCAGATCTCGATGTGGTTGTTGTCCGCCAGATCGATGCCGGCCGTTCCCTGGTTGCTCATCCAGGAAAAGGGACGCCACTGCGCGTTGGCCGAGCCGATGAACCGCTGCGTGCCGTTGGTGTTGACGTCCTGAAAGATCTGCGCCGGGCTGAATACGCCGTAGCCGTTGCGGAACTCGCCGATGGACCCGTACTCGCCGTAGCGCATGCCGGGCACACCCTCGTGGTTGAATCCGGGGTTGTTGCGGGCGCTGTAGATGAAGCTGTTGATGTTGTTGTCCGTCTGCGGCAACCGCTGGTTGGTGTTCGAGTACCCGGCGGTGACCGTCACGTCGATCTCGGGTGTGAGGGTCGCGCTCAGATTCGTCCGAAAGTTGTACGATTGGAACGCCTCGGGATGGAGCCATTCGTCGCGCATCGGCGTGCCCATCGAATCCACGAGGTCCCGCTGGGCGAACGCCGGCATCTTGATCGGGCCGATCTCGTTCTGGATGTCGCCACTGATGAAGTAGCGCACCTGGTCCGACCCACCGCTCACCTGCATGCCGTACATGCTGCGATTGCCGAGCACGAACGGCGTCGTGGCGGGATTCGTCAGCACGTTGAACGAGGTGAGGCTGTCGAGCGCGCAGCTCCCGTCGCTGATCGTCACGAGAACGCACCGCTGCAGGTTGCCGCTCGTGGTGTTGTGCCCCCAAGAGGCGTAGGACGCTTTGTACTTGTTTCGGTCGTCCACCGTGCCCTGCTCGCCGAACCAGGTCCAGCGAGCGGCGCCGGCCCGGCCCCGCTTGGTGGTGATGACGATGACGCCATTGGCGGCGTCGGTGCCGTACAGCGTCGCCGCCGACGGGCCCTTCACGATTTCCACGTCCTCGATCTCGTTGGGATCGAGATCGTTGAGGAAGCTCGCGCGCGTGCCGCCGGTGCTCATGTTGATCGTGCCCGTGTTCATGCGCACGCCATCGATGATGTAGATGGGATTGTTGTTGATGCCGCTGCCACTCGTGGCCAGCGACCCGATCCCGCGGATGTGCACCACCGGCGCGGCCCCCGTCATGGCGCCCGGCAACACCACCACGCCCGGTGCCTTGGCCACCATCAGGTCGGAGAGATTGTTCACCGGCGTGGTTTCGACCTTCTGGCTCACGTTGCCCAGGGTCGAGACCGCGTTGCCGAGTTCCACCCGGCGCTGCTGCCCCGTGGCCGTGGTCACGATCTCGGAGAGCTGGACCACCGCCTGATTCATCGCGAAGTCGAGCGTCGCCGTCTCGCCGGACGTCACGGTCACCGGCTTCTTCATCTCCTGATACCCGACGCGGATCACGCGGACCTGCTGCGCGCCGGCCGGCACATTGCGCAGCGTGTACCGACCGTCGGCCGTGGTCACGGTGACGAGGCTCGTCCCAACGAGCATCACGCGGCTGCCACTCAGCGGCTCGTTGGTTCCGGTCGCCGTTACGCGCCCGGTCACGGTCCCCTGTGCCTGAACGGTCGACGCGGCGCCCATCAGGCACAGCATCGCGGCCGCTCCGGCGGCAAACAGCTTCCAGCGTTCCAATCGCATGGTGTTCCTCCGGTGGTCACCGCCCTGGGCGGGCGGCGGGTGCACGGTGCGGGCCTCGGGACGGAGCCGGCATCTCGTGGGGTGGGAAGGGAATACACGTTGGAGCCAATGAGTTGGCCCCAACGGGTATTCTGTTGGGTAACCCATCCATTGGGACCAATCGTCACATGGGTTTTCGCACCCATGGGGAGGTCCGCCGAGCGCTCACGCCCCAGTCATATGGCAAATACAAGCAACCGAACAGCTTGCGACTTACCTGAGCGGCATGTTCCGGCGTGCCGGAGCCGTCAGATCACTTGGTCTGTCGGTCGGTCGGATCAGGGCCGATCGAACATCTCGCCCTGCTCGCGCGGCAGGAACGACCGGCGGTGATGGATCGACGCCCCGTGCGCCCACAGGCTGGCCAGGTGGGCGGGCGTGCCGTAGCCCGCATTCCGCTCCCAGTGGTAGAGCGGGTACCGGCGCGCCAGGGCGCGCATCAGCCGGTCCCGCGTCACCTTGGCGACAATGGAGGCACAGGCCACGCTGTAGCAGCGGGCATCCCCTCCCACCACAGCCGTATGCTCCAGGCCAAGGGTGCGGATCGGCTTACCGTCCACGATCACGTGGTCTGGCGTGACGCGCAGCCGGGCGAGCGCGCGCTGCATGGCGCGCACGGTCGCCTTGTAGATGTTGATCTCGTCGATTTCCCGCACGCTGGCAGCGCCGAGGGACCAGGCCAGCGCGCGCGCGCGGATCTTGACGTCGAGGCGTTCGCGTTGGGCGGCGCTGAGCCGCTTGGAGTCATCCACCCCGGCGATCGCGCGGGCGCCGGGCGGCATGACGACGACGCATGCGACAACGGGGCCCGCGAGGGGGCCCCGTCCCACTTCATCCACGCCCGCAATCAGCGGGCCGATCTGTTGCCGGAGGTGCCGCTCGAGCGGGCTCCAGCGATGGCGGCGGGCGCGTGCCGGCGAGCGGTCAGCCCCGGCCGCCATGCATCACTCGGTTTCGCTGGAACCGGTGCTGGGAACGGTGACGCGAGCCTTGCGCTCCTTGATGCGCGTCGCCTTGCCGGTGAGATGGCGCAGGTAGTAGAGCTTGGCGCGACGCACGCGGCCACGGCGCACGACGGTGAGGTCACCGATCATGGGGCTGTGCACGGGGAACACGCGCTCCACGCCCACGCCGTTGGAGATCTTGCGCACCGTGAACGTCTCGCTGACGCCCGCACCCTTGCGCGCGATGCACACGCCTTCGAACGCCTGCGTGCGCTCCTTCTCGCCTTCCTTCACGCGCACGTTCACGCGCAGCGTGTCGCCCGGACGGAAGGGCGGGATGTCGGAGCGGAGCCACTCTTTCTGGGTTTCGGTGAACGCGTGCATATGTGTCTCCGGGCTAAGGGCCCGTGAAATATCGAGTTATCGGGTGCAGAATGGGAAAGGTAATTGCCCACTAGCCGGGACGCCAGCCCGGTCCAACCGCTCGGACTCAAGCCCAGCACCCGGTCGAACTGCCCGGGGGCCACTCTCCACCGCCGGTACCGGCGCCCTCACACGGCACGGGCATCAACGATCTGGATACGGACCGAACGGACTCGAGCGAACCCGAACGGAGAAATCGCCGGGAGGTGCCAACCCAAGTCATCCCCGTTCCGTTCCCCTCCGTTCCTTCCGTTGAATCCGTATCCATGTCGTTGCGGCCGGCCCGGCTGAGTTGCACGCACGCCATTGCGATGCTCATTCGGACGGCTCGTCGGAACGGGACCGGTCCGCGGTCAATCGCTCCCCCTCCGCCTTCCGCCAGGCGGCGATCTTCGCGTGGTCGCCCGAGAGCAGTACGTCGGGCACCGTGAACCCGCGATACTCCGGCGGTCGGGTGTAGCTCGGCGCGCTCAGCCCCGCGTCGTCGTAGAACGAGTCGGTGCGCGCGCTCTCGTGGTCCGACATCGCGCCGGGAAGCAGCCGAACGGTGGCATCGATGATCGCCAGCGCCGCCGGTTCGCCGCCGCTCAATACGAACGGCCCCAGCGAGAGTTCTTCGGTGGCCAGATGATCGGCCACCCGCTGGTCCACGTCCTTGTAATGGCCGCAGAGCACGGTGAGTTCTTCGCCGGCCGCGAAGCGGGCCGCGTCGGCGTGGGTGAATTGCCGCCCGCGCGCGGATACCAGCACGATGGGCGGCCCCGCATCCAGCGCCTCCACGGCCTCGAAGAAGGGGCCCGGCTTCATCACCATCCCCGCCCCACCCCCGTACGGATAATCGTCCACCGTGCGGTGGCGGTCATGGGTATGGTCGCGCAGATCGACGACCCGGTAGTCGACGCTCCCCGCGGCCTTCGCGCGCGCCGGGATGCTGAGCCCCAGCGGCCCGGCGAAGAACTCGGGAAAGATGGTCACCACGTTGATGCGCAGCATCAGTCCAGGAGGCCGGCCGGCGGGTCGATGGTGATCACGCGCGCGTCGCGGTCGACACCGGTCACCACCCGCTCGTCGAACGGCACCATGACGGTGCCGGTGCCGGCGGCGCGGGTGACGTCGATGGCCAACCCCTGCGGGAGTTCGTAGACCTCCCGCACATCGCCCACCGCTTCGCCCGTCACCAGCACGACATGCATGCCGAGGAGCTCGTGGATGTAGACCTCATCCTCGGCCGGGGGCGGCACCTCTTCGGCCGGTACCAGGAAGTAGCGCCCCCGCCAGAGTTCGGCGGCCGTGCGGTCGGGAATCTCCTCGAAGTGCACCAGCAGCCCCTCGCCCATGGGGCGCACGGCGCTCACGTGCAGTTCGCGGCGGTCGGGCGAGACGTCGCCCGATGGCGTGCCCACCAAGACACGACGGCCGGGCGCGAAGATCGCGTCCGGCGCGTCGGTGATCGGTTCGACGACGAGTTCGCCGCGAATGCCGTGTGCCTTGCGAACCCGCCCGACGATGAGGAACTCGGGCGCGGCCATCTCCCCCTCTCCTTTCGGAGCCGGCGGGTGGGCGCTCAGCTCTCGCTGGGCGCTTCGATGGCCACGGCCTGGCCCTTGAGCTTCTCGGCCAGCCGGGCTTCGTGGCGCGCCTTGAGAATCCCCGCCTTGCGCAGGAGCGACCGGACCGTGTCCGTGGGCTGAGCGCCGTTGTCCAGCCAGTGGTTGACGCGGTCGGCCTTCAGGTTCAGTGCCGTCTCGCCCTGACGGGGCGCATACTGCCCGACGATCTCGATGAACCGCCCGTCGCGCGGGCTGCGCGAATCGGCGACGACGATGCGGTAGTACGGCTGCTTGGTGCGGCCGGTGCGGCGCAAACGAATCTTGACTGCCATGGGACCATGCTCCTCGTGTACGTGACGGTACTGCTGCGGGCTCCTCGCGTGCCGGGCATCTCCCGGCCGCACCCGTCCTGCGACCCACTAAACTAGCGCATTCCGAACATGCCGGGGCGGAGGCCCCCGCCCCCGGACGCGCGCTTCATCATCTTCCTCATCTCGCGGAACTGCTCGAGCAGGCGGTTGACCTCGGAAATCGGACGCCCGCTCCCCTTGGCCACCCGGGCCCGGCGCGAGCCGTTCATGAGGCCGGGCTCCTTTCGCTCCGCCTGCGTCATGGACAGCACGATCGCTTCCATGTGCTTCATCCGGCGGGGGTCGGCCTGCTTGGCCTGCTTGAGCATCTTGGTGTTCACCCCGGGCAGCAGCTTGAGCACACCTTCCAGGGGGCCGAGCTTCTCGATCTGCTTCATGGCGGTGAGGAAGTCGTTCAGATCCATCCCCTCCTTCCGCACCTTCTTCTCGAGCTTCTTGGCGGCATCCGCGTCGAACGCGGTCTGCGCCTTCTCGACGAGCGTCACGATGTCGCCCTGCTGGAGAATCCGCCCGGCCATGCGGTCGGGGTGGAACTCCTCCAGCGCATCGGGCTTCTCGCCCACGCCGACGAACTTGATGGGCTTCTTGGTGACCCCGTAGATGGACAGGGCGGCGCCGCCGCGGGCGTCGCCGTCCATCTTGGTGAGCACCACGCCGGTGACGCCCAGCCGCTCGTCGAACCCCTGGGCGATGCGGACCGCGTCCTGGCCCGTCATCCCGTCGGCCACGAGCAGAATCTCATCGGGGCGGATGGCGTCCTTGAGCCGCTCCAACTCCGCCATCATCTCGTCGTCGATCTGCAGCCGGCCGGCGGTATCGACGATCGCCACGCGGTCGCGGGCGCGTCGCGCCTGATCGAGCCCGGCCATCGCGATCTTCACCACGTCGGTGGTGGACCGGTCGGCGTGGACCGGCACGTCGAGTTCGCGGCCGAGGGTTTCGAGCTGGTCGATGGCGGCGGGCCGGTAGACGTCGCAGGCGATGAGCCTGGTGGGCCGGCCCTCGGCCTTGAGCTTCCGGGCGAGTTTGGCGGCCGTGGTCGTCTTGCCGGAACCCTGCAAACCCACCATCATGACGACCGTGGGCGGCACAGAGCTGAGCTTCAGTCCCTCTCGGCGTTCGCCGAGCATTGCCGTGAGTTCGTCGTGGACGATCTTCACGAGCTGTTGCGCCGGCGACACCGTGCGCAACTGGCTGACGCCGGTCGCCTTCTTCTCGACCCGCTCCAGGAATTCGCGGGTGAGCTGGAAATTGACGTCGGCTTCGAGGAGGACGCGGCGGATCTCGCGCAGTCCTTCCTTGATGTCGGCGTCGGAAAGAACGCCGCGTCCCCGCAGACGCGAGAACGCGGATTCCAGCTTCGAACTCAGCTCATCGAACATAGCCCTTAAACGTAGATGCTGTTATGATTTAAGACAAGGGAACGGGGTCGCGCGACGACGCGGACCGGCTCCGCCCGATCCGCGCCGCCGTTCGACTCGCATCCCACCGTTCGAGCCCCTCGAGGCGAATGCCTAAAGTCCCTCGGCAGGAAGATCTGTTCGCGTCGCTGCTTCCGCGCACGATGCCGCTCATGGCGCTGCGCTCGACGATCGTCTTCCCGCACGGCACCATCGCCGTGCAGATGGGGGCCCCCGAAAACATGGCGCTGCTGAACGACAACCCGGAACCGGGGTTGTCGGTGGCGCTCATCGTGGCTCCCGGCGAGGCCGAAGATCCGCTCGACACCGCCGCCGTGGTGAACCGCATCGGCGTGGTTGCGCGGGTGCACGAGCGCATCAACCTGCCCGGTCACACGGTGCAGATCACGCTGCAGGGCATGCAGCGCATCATGATCGAGGACGTGCAGCAGACCGAGCCCTACCCGGTGGCGATCGTCCGCGACGCGAAGGAATCGCCGGTGGATCCCACCGACGGGCGCGAGTTGATCACGCGCGTGATCGCGGCCGCCGAGACGCTGGCCGACGTGGCCGAGAAGATCTCCAGCGACGTGCCGTCGATTCTCCGCATGAACGTGGCCGACCCGGGGCGCTTTGCCGACCTGGCGGCCACCAACCTCGGATTCCGGATCGCCGATCGCGACGAGGTGCTGCAGCGCCTCGACATCGGACAGCGCTTGCGCTTCGTGCTCACGCGCCTGGAGCGGGAGGTGGCGCGGGCCCGCGTGCTGGACGACGTCAAGAAGCAGACGGAGATCAAGATCGACGAGCACCAGCGCGAGTTCTTCCTGCGGCAGCAGCTCCGCGCCATCCAGGGCGAGCTGGGCGAGACGGATCCCAACGAGAAGGACGTGCGGGAGTTGCTGGCCCGCATCGAGGAGGCCGTGCTCCCGGAGAAGGCGCTGGCCGAGGCCAAGCGCGAAGTGGAGCGGCTGCGGATGCTCGCGCCTGCGTCGAGCGAGTACCAGGTGGTGCGCACGTACCTCGACTGGGTGCTGGCGCTGCCCTGGAGCACGAACTCCGGCCATCACGACATCGAGATCGCGAAGGTGCAGGAGTCGCTCGACGGGCGGCACTACGGGCTGGACGAGGCCAAGGAACGCATTCTCGAGTTTCTCGCCGTGCGCCAACTGCGCGGCGGCTCGTCGCAGGGACCGATCCTCTGCTTCGTCGGTCCGCCGGGCACGGGCAAGACCTCGCTCGGCGAGGCCATCGGCGCCGCCATCGGCCGCCCCTGCTACCGGATCTCGGTGGGCGGCGTGCGCGACGAGGCCGAGGTGCGCGGGCACCGGCGCACCTACGTGGGTGCCATGCCCGGCCTGCTGCTGCAGGCGCTGCGCCGCGTGCAGGTGAACGACCCGGTGCTGATGATCGACGAGATCGACAAGATGTCGGGGGGCGGCCCATCGGGCGACCCCGCGGCGGCGATGCTCGAGGTGCTCGACCCCACGCAGAACAAGACCTTCACCGACCACTACCTGAACCTGGCGTTCGACCTCTCGTCGGTGCTGTTCATCTGCACGGCGAACAACCTGTTCGACATTCCCGGCCCGCTGCGCGACCGCATGGAGATCATCAAGATCGCGGGCTATACGGGCGAGGAGAAGGTCGAGATCGCGTGGCGCTATCTGCTGCCCAAATTGCTCGTCGATCACGGACTCGACGACAAGGACATCCAGTTCACCGACGAGTCGCTGACCTACATCTCGAATCGCTACTCGCGCGAAGCGGGGTTGCGCACGTTCGAGCGCAACCTGTCGGCGATCCTGCGCAAGCGGGCGCGCCGCAAGGCGGAGCGGGTGGAGGGCGCGTGGGTGATCGACGAGCGGCGGGTGGAGGAGCTGCTGGGCGTGCCGCACTACATGCCGGAGCCGGCCGAGCAGGAGCCCGAGGTGGGCGTGGTCACCGGACTCGCCTGGACATCCACCGGCGGTGAGTTGATGGTGATCGAGGCACTGCGCATGGCGGGCACCGGCAAGCTCACGGTCACCGGTCAGTTGGGCGACGTGATGCGTGAATCCGTGGACGCGGCGCATTCGTACGTTCGGTCGCGGGCCGGCCAGCTCGCGATTTCCGACGTCACGTTCAAGGAGCACGACCTGCACATTCACCTGCCGGCGGGAGCGATTCCCAAGGACGGCCCCAGCGCCGGGATCACGATCACGCTCGCCATCGCGAGCGTGCTCAGCCAGCGCCCCGTGCGCCGCGATCTGGCGATGACCGGCGAGGTGACCCTGCGGGGAAAGGTGCTGGAGATCGGCGGCGTGAAGGAGAAGGTGCTGGCCGCCTACCGATCGGGGCTGCGCGAGGTGATCCTGCCCAAGGCGAACGAGAAGGACGTCCGCGACGTGCCCGACGAGATCCGGCAACACATGGCGTTCACGTTCGTGGACCGCATGGATCAGGTGCTCCAGCACGCGCTGCTCGACGAGTCGGGCCGCCGTGCCCGGCCCCCGCGACGCCGCGCCGGCGACGCACGCCCGCACGAGCCCCGCGAATCGCGCGAATCGCCGTCGTCCGGGGAGCCGCTCGCCGCCGACGCCCCCTGAGGGGGCGCCTCCACCATGCTCGATCCGCAGAACCAGTGGGTGCAATTCGCCGTACACGTGGCCATCGGGACCATTGCGGGCGGAGCGTCCGACACGGTGGCGGTATGGATGCTCTTTCATCCGCGGCGAAAGGTGCTCGGATTTCAGGGCGCCATTCCCAAGAACCAGGCGCGCCTGGCGAAGAGCCTGGGACGGACGGTGGGCGAGCGTCTGCTCACGCCCACCGACATCATGGCCGAGCTGGTGCGCGCCGGCGTGCGGGAGAAGCTCGACGAGACACTGGCCCTGGTCATCGGCAACGTGCTCGACACGGAACGCGCCTCGCTGCGCGAGATCCTGCCCCCGTCGGTGCTCCTCGAGGTCGAGCGGGCGTTGACGTCGGGCGTGCCGATCGTCGTCGAGCGGCTGGCCGAATTCACCGACTCGGCGGAGTTCGAGACCCGGGCGCGCGGCTTCGTGGCGCGGCGCCGCGCCGAGCTCAAGGATCGCCTGGTGGGAAACGTGCTCACCGCCGAGCGACGGGCCGCGATCACCGCCCGGGCCGCGGAATGGGCCTCCGAGTTCTCGCAATCCGACGAACTCGCGCAGGGGGTGCACGACTACGTGGAGCGGCGCGCCGTCCAGATGCTCAGCTCGCGCGAGCCGCTCATGGAGCAGGTGCCGCCGGCCTTCGTGTCGGCCATCGACGGCGGCATCGAAGCCTACCTGCCGGTTGCCGTCGAGAAGCTGGCCGGCGTGCTGCG
The DNA here is from genome assembly GCA_963814345.1 of uncultured Gemmatimonadaceae bacterium. Classification (GTDB taxonomy): domain Bacteria; phylum Gemmatimonadota; class Gemmatimonadetes; order Gemmatimonadales; family Gemmatimonadaceae; genus JAGWRI01. The sequence continues at coordinate 107,962 of CAWFCT010000015.1, forward strand.
CGATCCCCTGGCCCGTGAGCGCATCCGCCTGCGCCTGCACGGCCTGTTCGCGCGATTCGTGGAAGATCTCAAGTTCCACGAACGGGTCATCGCCAAGCTCGTGGTCACCGAGCGCACGCTGGACCGGGCGCTCGATTCGGTGGAGCGGGAGGGCGCCGAACAACTGGGCGAACTGCTCGAGGATCCCGCGGTGCGCGAGCGGATCACCGCCGCCGTGCACGAGGCGATCACCTCGTACCTGGCCAAACCGCTGGCCGACATCGTGGGGCCGCCGGAAAGCGAGCGCGCCCGCGCGGTGATGGAGACGGTCGCGCGCGGACTGGTGCGCGTGCTGCGCGCCGAAGAAACGCGGCACCTGTTGGTGGAGAAGCTCGACGCGGCGCTGGCCCGCGCCGAGCAGAAGACGTGGGGCGATCTGCTGGCGCCGCTGGACGACCAGACGCTCGCCAACTGGATCGTGGGCGCGGCCCGGTCGCCGCGGTCGCGCGAGTTGATCGAGGACGCGTCGCGCACGGCGATCCGGCAAGCGCTGGATAAACCCATCGGGCGCCCCGGACGCTGGCTCCCGCCGGACAGCTCGACGCGGCTGGGCGGGGCGTTCGCGCCGGCCATCTGGGACCTGGTGGAGTCGCAGCTCCCCGCTCTCATCCAGCGGCTCGACGTACAGGCGATGGTGGAGCGCAAGGTGCTGGCGTTCAGCTTCGAGCGGCTGGAGGAACTCATCCGGGGCGTGATCAACCGCGAGCTGCGGTTGATCATCTTCATCGGCTACGTGCTCGGCGGCCTGATCGCCGTGATCGGCTTCTCGATCTCGCGTCTGGCGGGGATGTAGCCGCTACCGCACGCCGATCTTCGCGGGGTCGAGCAGCGTCAAGCTGCTGCCGGTGGGCGCGTCGACGTACAGCACGACGTTCAGTCCGCCGATCTTGAGCGGTGTCACCTGCACCGTGCGCTTGCTCCCGCGATACGTCCGCTGCCCCGTATACACGATGGTCGGGTTTGGTGTGCGGTAGCGCCGCTCCGCCACCTGATTGAGGGCATCCACGAACTGGGCCGCGTCCACGGTGCTTCGCCAGACCGTTGCCCAGACCACCGCCGTGCCCTTGGGTTCGGCCAGAATCCGGTAGCGGCCGCCGTCCCACCCTTCCGCGGCGCTCACGGCCAGCGATTGATCGCGCGTGTGCTGGTAGATGAACAGCCGCGTGTCGAACTCGCCCAGGTCGTTCTCGTAGATCGTCCGCCCCTCGGTGCGGGGCAGCGTGACTCGGTGCGGCACCTCGCGCACACTGTCGAAGTACGCCGGCTCATGGAGGATCTGCGTGGTGGACACCGGCATGTCGTCGAACGGCAACTTCCCGGGGTCGTGCGCCTCGAACCGGCGGATGAACTCGGCGCCACTGAGATACGGGAAGAGCATCTCCTGCTGGATGGCGATCGGGGCCGAACCGAACACGCTCTGCGAGTCGTGCGACTCCTGGATCATGCGACGCACCAGGTCCCAGTTGCTGTCCAGCATCTGCCGGAGCTTCGGGGCGCCGATCATGATCGACAGTTGCACGTACGTCGCCTCGCCCTCGATCACCGCCTGCGCCGCCATCTGCCGGTCGTTGTCGCCGGTGGCGCGCTGGATGGAATCGAGGTTCACGTACTGATCCTGCAGGGCATGCACCAGCTCATGGGTGACGATGGTGCCGGTGAGATCTTCCGGCGCGTCCTTCACCACGTACAGCTTCTTGGTCGACGGATCGTAGAAGCCGATGATCTGCTCGGTGAGCAGTTTGATCAGGAACGGCCGCAGATCGAGGGAGTCGGGGATGAGCCCGAACGCCTTGTAGGCCGCCTCCTGCCCCGCCAGTTCGGCGGCCGGGGTGGCCTGGTCGAACTTCTGGATCAGGAACGCCCGCACCGAATCGCGGGAGAGCAGCGCGAACTTGGGCGGCGTCTTGAAGGGAACGCCCACGGCCTTCTCCACCTTCGGCACGGCTTCGGCCACCATGTCGGCGTACGGGCCCTTTCCCGTCTTGCCGTTGCGGCGGCCGCACGCCGACATCACGAGCGCGGCGGCGGCGAGCCCCAGCGCGAGATAACGGATCCTCACTCCCACGTGACGGGACCTCCCGACATGAGTGCAACCACGCGAGCCACGTCGGACCCGCGAACGATGATGTGCTCTTCCATGAGATGACGCGCGATCTCGGCGTCGAGCCCGGCCCCGGCGTCCTGCCGCGCGGGCGCGGCGGTGGTTCCCGGGGTGGCGGCCGCCGCCGCGGCACGAGGTTCCGCCGGACGCTCGAATGCGTCCGCCTCCCCGAGCGCCGCCTCGATGGCGGCGCCGAACCGTTCGAGGACGTCGAACGACGCCCTGGCGAGGTCGTCGTCCGCGTCGTCCGTCTGGCGCCGCGCGGCGCCGCGGGGGCGTGCGGCGGCGGCCGCGAGCCGGCGTGCCTTGAGCAGCGCCTCGGTCTGCGGCGTGTACACCGCTCCGGACTGCAGATGCGCGCACGCTTCGTCGAGCGCATCGATGGCCTTATCGGGACGGCGGCGGTCGCGGACGTGCGCGTCGGTGAGCTGCACCGCGGCCGCGATGGCGTCGTCCGCGATCAGCACGTTGTGATGCCGCTCCAACCGCTCCTTGCGCGCCCGCAGCACCTCGATGGTTTCCTCGGCGGTCAGTTCCCGCACCGGCACCTTCTGGAAGCGCCGTTCGAGCGCCGAATCGCCGAGCACCCAGCGGTCGTATTCGGCGTCGGTCGTGGCGCCAATGACCCGGAAATCGCCGCGGGCCAGCGCCGGCTTCAGCATGTTGGCGGCATCCATCGGCGTGCCGATGGCCGTGCCCTGCCCGATCAGGTTGTGCAGCTCATCCACGAACAGGATCACGTCGGGCGATGCCTGGACCTCGGCGACGAGCGCGCGGATGCGCTCCTCGAACTGCCCGCGGTAGGTGGATCCCGCGAGCAGCGACACATGGTCGAGCGAGAGCAGGCGCACGTCGCGCAGCGCGAACGGCACGGTGCCGTCGGCGATGCGCCGCGCCAGGCCGTCGGCAATCGCCGTCTTGCCCACGCCGGCGGATCCCACCAGCGCCGGGTTGCACTTGCCGTAGCGGAGCAGGATGTCGATGACCCGCGCGATCTCGTCGCGCCGTCCGTACACGGGCTCCAGGCGGCCGGCGCGGGCATCCGCCGTCAGATCGCGCGTGTAGCGCGCCAGCGCGCCGGAGGCGCGAGGCGGTTCGTCGATCATCCGCTACGGGGAAAGAGCCAGGGACGGTCAGCCGCCCAGAATCCACGCGAACACCGCATTTCCCCAAAGCAATGTCACGATGGCCGCAGGCGCAAGGAACACGCCGAAGGGCACGAGAGGCGGTTCGAAGGGAGTGGGCCCGAGCGGCAGTTCGCCCTGCTCCATGCGCTGGTCACGGCGGAACCAGGCCACCGGATACACGATGAGAATGAACGCCGCCGCCCCGATCGCAGCGCCGACGAACACGGTGAGGATCGCCCGATTGGGGCCCACCACGGCGCCGACGAACGCCATCAGCGTCATGTCGCCCATGCCCATGGCTTCCTTCTTGAACGCGATCTCGCCCAGCCACCCGACGATGGCAATCATGCCGGCACCGGCGCAGGCGCCGATAACGGCGTCGTACAACCCCGCGAACGGGCCGCCGGCGGGCTGCGTGGCGGCGTACATCGCGGCCACCAGCGCGAACAACAGGCCGAACACCGTGAAGCCGTCGGGAATCAGATAGTGCTTGGCGTCGGTCACGGCGACCCCGAGCAGCACCGTGGATACGATCGCGAAGCGGAAGGCCGTGAAGCCGGCGCCGAAGTACCGCACCGAGAGCAGCCAGATGACCGCCACCGTCAGCTCCACCAGCGGATATTGCGCCGAGATGGGCTCGGTGCAGCACCGGCAGCGCGCGCGCAGCGCCACCCAGCTGAGCACCGGGATGTTCTCGAACCAGGCCAGTTGATGGCCGCAGTGCGGGCAGCGCGAGCGCGGCCGGATGATGGACTGCTCGGCGGGCCAGCGCCCGATGCACACGTTGAGAAACGAGCCGATCATCGCGCCGAAGACGAAGGCCACCACCTGCCAGTAGGTCTGCATGTTCACGGGCGCAACTCGTAGAGAAGGATGCCGGTGGCGACGGCCACGTTGAGGGACTCGACGCCCGCCGAGATGGGGAGTGCCACCAACTGCTCCGCGCGGGCCCGGCCCTCGGGCGACACGCCGGCGCCCTCATTGCCGACCACGAGCGCCAGCCGCCCCGGGGCCGGCACCTGGCCCAGCGGCGTCCCGCCGGCGTCGGCGATCCAGAGCGCCGCGCCCACGCGACGGCAGAACACGTCCACGTCGTGCCACGTGGCCGCCATGCACTGGTGGTGGAAGAGCGCGCCCATTGCACTCCGGACGACTTTGGCGTTCCACAGGTCAACGGTTCCCGGCAGGGCCACCGTGGCGGTGGCGCCGAGCGCGGCCGCGGTGCGGAGAATCGTGCCCACGTTGCCCGGGTCCTGCAGCGCATCGAGTACGAGCAGCCGGAGCCCGTCGGCCGGTGCGATCGCGTCGAGCGAACGCTCGGGAACCGGCGCGATGGCGAGCACGCCCTGTGGCGACTCGGTCTCGGCCGCCGTATGAAAATCGCGCGCGGCGATCTCCTCCACCGGATGCCCCGCGTGGGCGATCGTTTCGCGGAGGGCGGCGCCGCGCGGTGCGTCGAGCAGCTGCGGGGCCACCAGGATGCCGCGCGGAACGATGGGCGAGCGCAGCAGCTCCTCCACGGCGCGCACCCCCTCGCACACGAACAGGCGTTCGCGCTCGCGGGCTTTCCTTCGGCGAAGGTCTCTGGCGAGGGTTAGAAGGCGCACGTTGGTGGGAGAGAACGTAGCACGGCGATACCGATAGGACGACTCAACGTGTGAAACGATTGCCCCCCGCCCTCAGCCGTGCGGGCGGCGCGCACGCCGGGCGGGTCAGAGGGCGGCCAAGATGCCGGTGATCAACGTCTCGAAGCGCGCCGCGGCCCGGGCCGTGGTCTCGATGACTTCGGCGTGCGTGATGGGGGCGTCGGACAGCCCCGCAGCGGGATTCGTGATGCAGCTGATGCCGAGCACGCGCATCCGCAAGGCGCGGGCCACGAGCACCTCGGGCACGGTGGACATGCCCACCGCGTCAACGCCGAGTTCGGCCAGCATGCGCACCTCGGCCCGGGTCTCGTAGCTCGGGCCCAGGAGCCCGGCGTACACCCCTTCCTCAAGCGCGATGTCGTGGGTCTGCGCCACGCTTCGCGCCAGCGCCCGCAGGTCGGGATCGTACGGCGTGGACATGTCCGGGAAACGATCGTCCCCCGGCTCCTGCGGGCCGGCCAGCGGATTGCGGAACATGAAGTTCACATGGTCGTCGATGAGCATCAGCGTGCCCGCGCCGAAGGTCGGGCGGATACCGCCGGCCGCGTTGGAGACGATGAGCAACGGCGCGCCGAGCGCGTGCATCACCCGGGCCGGGAAGGCCGCGAGCGCGGCGCCGTGCCCTTCGTACATGTGAAAGCGGCCGGCAAGCGCCAGCACCCGGCGGCCGCCGAGCGTGCCGGCCAGCAGTTGGCCGGCGTGCCCGACGACGGTGGACGACGGAAATCCCGGAATCTCGCGGTACGGGATGACCACCGGCGCGTGCAGGCGCTCGGCCAGCCCGCCCAATCCCGAACCGAGTACGATGGCGGCAACGGGCTCGAAGGCCCCAAGTCGGGCCCGGACCGCCGCGGCGGCGCGAGCCGCGGCCTCCGCGCCGTACGGGGCGGTCACGCGATCTCCGTGCGCAACCGCGACATCTCCCGTTCGGCGTCGGCGATCAAGGCCACACGCTGCTCGTACGGGAGAAAGGCGCTCTCGAATCCGTTCAACGCCATCCGCGCCAGTTCGTCGAACGAGAACCCGAGGTGCTGCGCGGCACGTTCGTACTCGTCGGTGAGCGTGGTGCCGCTCATCAGGCGGTTGTCGGTGTTGAGCACCACGTTCAGCCCACGATCGTAATAGGTGCGCAGGGGATGCGTGTCGTACGAAGAGGCCGCGCGGGTCTGGATGTTGCTGGTGAGGCAGATCTCGATGGGCACCCGCCGATCGTTCACGTAGTCGAGCAGCGACGGGTCCTCGAAGATGCGGGTCCCGTGGCCGATGCGGTCCACGCAGCACGTGTGGAGCGCCTGGCGCACCGACTCGGGGCCGTCGCCCTCACCCGCGTGGCAGGTACAGGCCAGATCGTGCCGGTGGGCGTGCGCGAACGCCTCGCGGTGCGCCGCGGCCGGGTGGCCCGCCTCGCCGCCGGCCAAGTCGAACCCGACCACCCCCTGTCCGCGGAAGGCCACCGCGAGTTCTGCCAACTCCACGGACACATCGGGGGCCATACTGCGAATGCCGCAGATGATGACCCGGGCCACGATGCCCACCTCCTGCTCGGCGCGCTGGAGTCCCCGCACCGAGGCCTGCACGGCGTCGCCGAGCGAGAGCCCGTGCCGCACGTTGAGGATCGGGGCGTAGCGCACTTCGAGGTAGCGGACTCCGTCGGCGGCCGCGTCGATGGCCAGCTCATAGGCGATGCGGTCCAGCGACTCGGCCGTCTGCATGACGGACAGGGTGACGGAGAATCGCTGGAGGTAGTCTTCGAGGCTGTGACCGTCGGACACGAGCATGTACGCACCGAGCGACTCGGCATCCTGCCGCGGCATCGGCTGTCCGTATTCGCGTGCCAGATCGAGCAGGGTCTGCGGACGCACGGAGCCGTCGAGGTGACAGTGCAGCTCGGCCTTGGGGAGGCGCCGGAGGAGTTCCCGATCGAGGGCCGGGCTCACGATTCGGTGGCCGGGTCGGCGTCGCCGGCCTCGGCGCCGCGGTCGGAGATCGTCCGGAGTATGGCGCCGGCCGGGAGCGGGGCATCGCCCGTGATGGGGAGCCCGCGGCTGTCGGTGATCATGCGGGAGCCGGCGATCACGGCGTCGGCCTCGGCGGGCTTCCAGGCGCGGACGGCGTCCAGGGCGGTGGCGCCGCGGGGCACGTCCACGCCGGCGGCATTCACGAAGACGCGGACGGAATCGCTCATCGACCGCCTCGCGCGCAGGCCGCCGGACGGGGGGTGGAACACGGGAATTTCATGTGACGAAGCTAGCGGAGGCGCACCGGGCGTGGGAGTCCGCTGTTGACGGGCCGTTCACGCCCCCATCAGCTTTCCTGATCGGTTTTCGTTACCTCCCAAACGATACAGGATCGTGACAGCCCCTTCGCGACGCTCTGGCTTCGGTTCGGCGAGATTCGGGTCACGTCGCCCAGCGCAACGGACCGCGATGTGAAACCACTGATCATCGGGATCGCCGGCGGGACCGGCTCCGGCAAATCGACGGTCGCACGACGCGTGGCGGAAGCGCTGGCGGACACATCGGTGGCGTTCATCGACATGGACGCGTACTACAAGAACTACGTGGAGCTGCCCATCGAGCAGCGCCGCAAGGTCAATTGGGATCATCCGGAGTCGATCGACTGGGAATTGTTGGAGACCCAACTTGGCCAACTGGCGGCCGGCGAGTCCATCGAGAAGCCGGTGTACGACTTCGTGCAGCACCTGCGGAGCCCTCAACGCGTCCCGGTTCCGCCGGCGGAAGTGGTGGTGATCGACGGCATCCTGCTGTTCGTCGAGGCGCGCGTGCGCGACCTCTGCGACGTCAAGGTGTTCGTCGACGCGGACGCGGACATCCGGCTGATCCGGCGCATCAGGCGTGACATCGCCCGGCGCGGACGGCCGCTGGAGGAGATTCTGAACCAGTACGTCAAGACGGTGCAGCCGATGCACCTGCAATTCGTGGAGCCGAGCAAGCGTTACGCAGACGTGATCGTACCCCGTGGGGGACACAACGCGGTGGCAATCGGGATGATCGTGGCGCGTATTCGCCAGCAACTCAACGGAGTCCACTCGTGACCACCCCGGCCGCCCCCACCCCCGCCCCCGCGCCGGGCGCCCGCATCCTCGTGGTGGACGACGAGGCCGACATCGTCGCGCTCGTGGCGTTCCATCTGGCCAAGGCCGGGTATCGCGTGTCGACCGCGGCCAACGGCCCAGACGCCCTGGCGGCGGCCCGGCAGGAACGGCCGCTGCTGATCGTGCTCGACCTGATGCTGCCCGGAATGTCGGGCATCGACGTGCTGCGCGAACTGCGCAGCACCGAGGGCACGCGCGACATCGCGGTGTTGCTGCTCACGGCCCGGCGCGAAGAGCGCGACCGGATCGAGGGACTCTCGGTGGGGGCCGACGACTATCTCACGAAGCCGTTCAGCCCGCAGGAGCTGGTGCTGCGCGTGGGCGCCATCCTGCGGCGCGTGGCGGCCTCGGGCGTGGGGCCGGGCGACGTCGTCACGCACGGCCCGATCGAGATCGACCGCGGGGCACACCGCGTGCGCGTGAATGGGCACGAGGTGGAGTTGACACCCACCGAGTACCGGCTGCTGCTGCTGTTGTACGAGCGCCGCGGGCGCGTGCAGGCGCGCGCCCACCTGCTCGAGACGGTGTGGGAGGCGGCGCCGGACATCCAGACCCGCACGGTGGACATGCACGTGCAGCGGCTGCGCTCCAAGTTGGGCGACGCGGGGGAACTGATCGAGACGGTGCGGGGCTTCGGCTACCGGCTGCGCGGACCCGCCTGGCGCGGCGCGTGAGCCTCACGCGCCGGCTGCTCCTCGGATCCACCGTCGTCATCGTGCTCCTGGTGACGGCGATCGTGACCATCGCCGGCGGCCGCCTGCGCGACCACCTCCGCCAGGAGACCATCCAGGAACTCACCCGCTCGGCCCGACTCGTGTCGGTGCTCTGGCGTCCGGGGCAGAACGCCGACTCCCTGGCCGACGCCGCCGGCGCCGCGCTCGACCGCCGGGTGACGCTGATCGGGCACGACGGCGTGGTGCGCGGCGACTCGAAGTTCACGGCCGACGAACTCCGCGGCCTGGAGAATCACGCCACGCGCCCCGAGATCGTGGCCGCGCGGGACACCGGGTTCGGCAGCGCCTACCGCACCAGCGCGAGCGAGGGCGACGAGGAGTTGTACGTCGCCCTGCGCCATCCGCTCGGCTTCGTCCGCGTGTCGATCAGCCTCGACGCGTTGAACGACGTCGTCCGTGAAGCGCAGCGCGACGTCCTGGCCGCGGGGCTCGTGGCGCTCCTGGGCGCGTTCCTGCTCGGCGCGCTGTTCGCACGCAGCGTTTCGCGACCGGTGGTCGAACTGCGCAACGTGGCGCGCGCCGTGGCCGACGGCGACCTCACGCGCCGGCCCCGCCTCAACGCGCCGGGCGAGATCGGCGATCTGTCGGCCGCCGTGCACCGCATGACCGAACAGCTGGCCGGACGGCTCGCCGCGTTGCAGTCTGAAGAGGAGCTGATGCACGCCACCATCGAGGCGCTCGACGAGGGCATCATGGTGGTGGACCCGCGCAACCAGGTGGTGCGGCTGAACGGCAGCGCACGCCGTCTGCTCGGCGCCACCGACCCCGTGCCCTTCTCCGCCGACCGCCTGCCTCCCGTTCGTGCGCTGCGCGAGTGCCTGCGTGCGGCGCTCGGCGGCGCCTCCGCCGACCCCAGTGAACTGGAACTCAGCGGACGGATCCTGGTGCTCATCGGGCGCCCGCTCCCCGGGGGCGGCGCCGTGCTGGCCCTGCAGGATCTCACGGCACGCCGCCGCCTGGAGAACGTGCGGCGCGAGTTCGTTGCCAACGCGTCGCACGAACTGAAAACGCCGCTCACCGTGGTGAGCGGATTCGCCGAGACGCTCGTGGACCCCGACCTCAGCCCGGCCGACCGGCGCCGCTTCTCGGCGATGATCCGCAGTAATGCCCAGCGCATGCAGCGCATCGTGGACGACCTGCTGGACCTCTCGCGCTATGAGTCTGGCGGCTGGAGCCCGGAACCGCGGCAGCTGGACGTACGCCAGACGGCGGCCGAAGTGCTCGGGAACCTCGACCGCGCGGCCGGCGAGAAGCATCTGACACTCTCGCGCGACATCCCCGACGAGGCGGCGTCGGTGCGCGCCGATCCGGTAGCGCTGCGCCAGATCCTCTCGAACCTGGCCGAGAATGCGGTGCGCTACACGCCGTCGGGTTCGGTGACGCTGTTCGCCGCGCGCGAGGCCGGTGGTGTGCGCGTGGGAGTCCGCGATACCGGCATCGGGATCGCGCCGGAACACCTGGACCGGATCTTCGAGCGCTTCTACCGGGTGGACGCGGCCCGCTCGCGCGAGGAGGGGGGCACCGGCCTCGGGCTCGCGATCGTGAAACATCTGGCTGAAGCGCACGGCGGATCGGCCCGGGCCGAGAGCGTGGTCGGCAAGGGCAGCACGATCAGCGTGTTTCTGCCCGACGCGCCGGGCAAGAGCCCCGGCTGAAGCCTCTCCGCTGGCCGTTGCCGCGACGTCTCTCGGGAGTGACAGATTCGTTGCCGGTGCCGTAGGGTGTGGTGACAGGGAGCGGCTAGTCTCCGCGGTACATGCAGACCCCTCTGTTGGCTCGACTCGCCGCGCGCGACCGTGACCTGTACATCCGTTGGGCGCTGGACGAGCGTTCGACGCGGGCGGCCCGGCGGGTGCTGGTGGCGATCACGCATGCGGGTGGCGCGTTCGGCAGCATCGCCGTGGCGTCGCTGCCGCTGCTGGGAGTGAAGCCGCTATCGAGCGCCGGCGCGAAGCCGATGCTCGCCCTGATCGCGTCGCACCTGATCGTGCAGCTCTTCAAGCGCACCGTCGGGCGTCCGCGTCCGTCGCAGACGCTCCCGGCGCGGGCAGCGATTGCCGAGCCCGACCGCTTCTCCTTCCCGTCGGGCCACGCCGCGGCGTCGATGTCCATTGCCGTGGTGTACGCCGTGCTCTTCCCGGTGGTGGCCGTCCCGGTGCTGGTGGCGGCCACGGCCATCGGGCTCACGCGAGTATTCCTGGGCGTGCACTACCCTGGCGACGTCGTGGCGGGCCAGGTCATTGCCGTGCTCACGGCGCTCGTCGTACTCGCGCGGTGAGCACGGCCGCCGCCGAGCGCATCTCGGCGATTGCCGGACGCACCGGCGCCGAACGGGACACCGTGGAACGGGCGTTGCTGGATGTGCCGCGCCCGCAGCCCGGCCTCGACATCGGCGGGCAGACGCTGCCGCCCCGGCTTCGCACCGATGCGTCGTTGGGCGTGCTGGACATCACCGAGTTCTTCGGCGAGACCAGCGGTGGCGTGCGCACCTACCTGTTCGAGAAGGCGCGGTACGTGGAAGCCAGACCCGAGCTGCGGCACGTGGTGGTGGTGCCGGGACGGCGCGATGCAATCACGGAAACGACGGGCGTGCGTTGCTACCGGCTGCGTGGGCCGCGGGTGCCCACGCAGGCGCCATACCGCTTCATGCTCGCCACCCGCTCCAGCCGCCGGATCGTGGAGCACGAACGGCCCGACGTGATCGAGGTCGGGAGCATCGGGCTGGCCCCGTGGGTGGTGCAGCATGCGGCCCGCCGCGACGCCGTACCCCTCGTGGGCTTCTATCACAGCCATCTGCCCCGGCAGATCGCCCCCCTCGGCGTGCAACGGCGGCCGCACCGGCGCGTGGCGGAGTCGATGGCGTGGCGCTACCTGCGCGCGCTCGACCGTCACTTCGCAACCACGATCGTGGCCACCGACTACGTGGCGCGCGAGTTGGCCGCGGCGGGCATCGAGCGGACCACACGCGTGCCGCTGGGCGTCGACCTGGCGCTGTTCCATCCGCGCCGCCGCGAGACGGCCGCAATCACGCGGCGCATGGCCGGCTTGTCGCCGGGCCCGCTGGTGGTCTACGTGGGCCGGTTGGCTCGCGAGAAGGACTTGGAAACGCTCATCGACGGGTGGCGACTGGCGGAACCGCGGATGGACGCCGAACTGGTGATCGTGGGCAACGGCCCGCGTGCGGCGGCACTGCAGGCGCGGGCCGCCGGGCTGCGAGTGAGGTTCGTACCGTACGTGGGCAACCGGGTGCGACTGGCGCAGCTCATCGCCGCCGCCGACCTGTGCGTGGCCCCGAGTCCGGTGGAGACCTTCGGGCTCTCCGCCATCGAGGCAATGGCCAGCGGCGTGCCGGTGCTGGCGGCGCACTGTGGCGGGGTGGCCGAATTGGTGGACCGGTCGCGAGCCGGCGCCCATTTCGCGTCGGGGTCTCCGGGCTCCCTCGCCGAGGCGCTGGGAACGCTCCTGCGCACCGACTTGCAAACCCTGGGGGCGCGGGGACGAGCCTATGCCGAGCGCGAACACGATTGGAACCGCGTGCTCGGGCAGCTGTTTGCCGTCTACCGCTCACTCGCGACCCCATGAAGCTCCTCGTGTCGATCCACGATGTGACGCCGGCGCTGGAGCGCGACGTCCGGGCGCTCTGGGATCTCTGCGCCGAACGCGGCATCACGCCGGCGCTGTTCGTGGTTCCGAATTGGCACGGGCAGTGGCCGCTGGACGAGTATCCCCGCTTCGCGGCCTGGCTGCGTGCCAGGGAGCGAGCGGGCGCCGAGGTGTTCCTTCATGGCGAGCGGCACGACGAAGTGGGACTACGGCGAGGCATCGGCGATCGCATGCGTGCTTTCGGCGCCACCGCGCGCGAGGGGGAGTTCCTCACCCTCGACGAGCGGGGCGCGGCCGAACGCATTCGCCGCGGGCTCGACCGCCTCCGCCGGAATGGGCTCCGGCCCATCGGCTTCGTGCCACCCGCGTGGCTGGCACGCGAGGACACCTTCCGCGCGGTGCGGCGCGCCGGCCTCGCGGTAAGCGAGGACGTGCACGGGATCCGTCTGCATGCGCGCGCCACGCGTCTCGTCTCACCGGTGATCCGCTGGAGCGGCCGCACGGCGTGGCGCGCCCATCTCTCCGCGGCCGTGGCCGATGCGAGATGGCTGACCGCCCGCGGCAGTTGGCTGGCCCGCCTCGCCCTGCACCCGACCGATCTATGCCATCCGGCCACGGCGGCCAGCCTGGTCGCGCATCTCGATCGCTGGCGCCGGCTCCGCCATCAGCATCGATACGCGCTGCTGTGATGAACGCATCAGAGCCGCCGCTCCGCGTGGCCCTGTTCACCGACACGCGCCTGCCACAGCTTAACGGCGTGACCCGCACGCTCCACCGGCTCGAGCGAGCCATCCGGGCGCGCGGTGGCGAGGTGCGCACCTGGACCCCCCGAGATCCGCGTGCCGAACCACACGACGACGTGCACGAACTGCGCGCCGTGCCCTTCTGGGCCTATCCGGAATTGCGGATCGCCCTCCCCGACGGGCGCCGGGTGGAACGCGAGGTCGAACGGTGGAGTCCGAACCTCGTACACGCGGCAACGCCCTTTGGCGCTGGGCTGGCCGGCCGCCGCGTGGCGCTGCGGCTCGGCCTTCCCCTGGTGACGTCGTATCACACGAGCTTCAGCGCATACGCGCGGTTCTACCACTTCGGGGCGCTGGCGCGCCCCGGGTGGAGCTACCTGCGCTGGTTCCACAACGGCGGCCGCCGGACCTACGCCCCCAGCAACGCCACCGCTGCCGAGTTGCGTGGCCGTGGATTTCGCGGGGTTCGCGTGTGGAGCCGCGGCGTGGACACCGCACGGTTCAATCCGCGTTTCCGTTCCACCGCATTCCGGGATCACCTGGGAGTGGCCCCGGGCCGGTGGCTGGTGGGCAACGTGGGGCGCGTGGCGCGCGAGAAGGGACTGGATGCCATGCTCGAGGCGATGCACGCGCTGGACCGTGAGACTCCCGGCCGCTTCGTGTTCGCGTTCGCGGGCGACGGACCGTACCTGGAGTCGCTGCGGCGCGAGGCACCCGCGTCGGCCCGCTTTCTCGGTCGGCTGGAGGGCGAGGACCTGAGCCGCTTCTTCGCCTCGCTCGATCTGTTCGTGTTCCCCTCCACCACCGACACCTTCGGCAACGTACTGCTCGAGGCGATGGCGTCTGGCGTGCCCATTCTGGCCGCCGACGCCGAGCCGACGCGGGATCTGGTGACCCCGGGCCTCGGCCTGTTGTATTATCCGGGAGCGGCGGCCAACCTCGCCGCTGGAATTCGCGCGGCGCTCGCGAAGCCGGAACAGTTGACCGCGATGCGCGCCAGCGCGCTCACTCTTGCCGCCGAGCGGGGATGGGATCGAATATTCGACGACCTGATCGCGGACTACCGAACGGTGATCGCCGAGGCGCAGCCGGCGGGCACGCGCGTGGAACCGGCACGGGTCGTCGCCCCGATATGAAACGCGCCGCGGCCGTCCGGCCCCCGGCGCCGCGACGGATCGCCGCCATCGACATCGGATCGAACTCCATCCGCCAGATTCTGGCCGACGTCTCCGCCGACGGGCACATCAAGGTGGTGGACGAGATGAAGGCCGCGCCGCGACTGGGTTCGGGCCTCTCCGCGTCGGGCGCCCTGGACGACAACGCGATTGCCCGCGCGCTCGACGCGCTGAACCGGATGACGATGCTCGCCCGCCGGCTGCGTGCCGACCGCATCGACGTGGTGGCCACGAGCGCGGTGCGCGAAGCCTCGAACGGTGACGCGTTCGTCGCCGAGGTGAAGCGGGTGACGGGGCTGCGCGTGCGCGTGCTGGCCGGCGAGGAGGAGGCGCGACTCGCGTTCCGCAGCGCGCAGGCGCACTTCGAACTCGGCACGGGACGCGTGGCGGTGATGGACATCGGCGGTGGCTCGCTGGAACTCGCGCTCAGTTCGGACGGCGTGGTGGAGCACCTGGCCTCGCTCCCCCTCGGCGCCCTGCGGCTCACCGAGCAGTTTCTGACGGAGGGCGACCGTCGCAAGGGGCTGGCGCGGCTGCGGCGACACGCGCGTGAACTCATCCGACCGCATCTGCCGGTACGCGAGTGGCGGGGGGCGCGCCTCATCGGCTCGGGTGGCACGTTCACCAACCTCGCGGGCATCCACCTGCACCGGCAGGGCATGATGACGGCGCGGGGCGTGCACGGCACGGCGATCCCCCACGTGGACGTCGAGCGCATTCTGGAACTGCTCTCCGAGTTGACCCCCGCCGAGCGGCGCAGTCTGCCCGGGCTGAATACGGGTCGCGCCGACATCATCCTGGCCGGGATCGCCGTGGGCACCGAGATCATGGATCGCATCGAGGCCCGGAAGCTCGAGGTCTCCGCCTACGGTATCCGCGAGGGACTGCTGCTGGAGGGCGCGCGTGTGGCGCCGCAGATGTCCGACCCCGGGCAGGCCCGCGAACGCTCGGTGCACGATTTCGGCGTCCGCTGCCACTTCGACGCCGTGCATTCCGAGCGCGTGCGGGCGCTGGCCCTCCGGCTGTTCGATTCGCTGGGCGCGCGGCTGGGGCTGCCGGCCGAGGATCGCGGCGTACTGGCCGACGCGGCGCTGCTCCACGACGTGGGGTATCACATCGGCTTCCGCGGGCACCACAAGCACTCGTACCACCTCATCCTGCACGCCGAGTTCCTGGGCATGTCGCCCAACGAACAGGTGATGGTGGCCAACGTCGCCCGTTATCACCGGGGCAAGCCGCCGAACAAGACCCACGAGAACCTGGCCGGCCTCACGCCCGAAGTGCGTCGGCGCATCAAGCGGCTGGCCGCCATTCTGCGGGTGGCCGACGGACTGGATCGCGGCCACACGGGCGCGGTGCGCGACGTGCGGGTGCGGTGGCTGCGGCGGGCGGTGCGCATCGCGCCGGTGCCATCGCGCGCCGGCCGCGCCCTGCGCCTGGAGTTGTGGGGGGCCCAGCGAAAGAGCGGACTGCTGGCCAAGGCAGCCAAACGGCCGGTGGAGATCGTGGCTCCCGACGGCGCGGTGCACTCGTCGGCCACCGCGGACGTCTGACTCGCGTTACGGCCGTGCTTCGACGCCGGCCGGCAATTCGGGAAGCTCTTCGGCCACCTCGGCCGGCGGACGTCCCCAGGAATCGCGCAGCAGGATCGCGTGGCTGGCACGCACCGGCCCCTCGGGCTGGCGCTGCCGCCACACGCCGTCCGCGTCCAGGTCCCACGCCTGCCGGTTGTCGCTGAGTAACGTCTCGAACAGCGCCCGGAGGCGCGGGTGCAGCGTGCGATCCTCCACCGGCACCACCGCCTCGACGCGGCGATCGAAGTTGCGGGGCATCCAGTCCGAAGACCCCAGGAAGTACTGGCCCGCTCCGCCGTTGGCGAAGTACCACACGCGCGAGTGCTCCAGAAAGCGGCCGATCACGCTCTCCACGCGAATGTTGTCGCTCACGCCGGGGATGCCGGGGCGCAGACAACAGATGCCGCGGATGATGAGATCGATCTCGACGCCGTCGCCCGACGCCGAGTAGAGCGCTCGGCTGATCTCCTCGTCCACCAGCGCGTTCATCTTGCCGATCACCCGGGCCGGGCGTCCGGCGCGGGCGTGCGCCGCCTCGCGCTCGATGAGCTCGATGAACCGGCTGCGCAGCGAGGTGGGCGCCACTAGCAGCGCCTGGTACGAACGCTTGCGCGAGAACCCCGTGAGCGCGTTGAACAGTTCGCTCACGTCCTCGCCGATGAGCGGGCTGCACGTGAACAGCCCGACGTCGGTATAGATGCGCGCGGTGCGCGAGTTGTAGTTGCCGCTCCCGATGTGGACGTAGCGGCGGATGCCGTCGGCTTCCCGCCGCACCACGAGCACCGTCTTGGCGTGGGTCTTGAGCGTGGCGGCGCCATAGGCCACGTGCACGCCCACCTCTTCGAGCTGCCGCGCCCAGTTGATGTTGTTGGCCTCGTCGAACCGGGCCTTGAGTTCCACCAGCACCGCCACCTGCTTGCCCCGCTGCGCCGCCTCGGTGAGCGCATCGACGATCTGCGAATCGCCCGATGTGCGATACAGCGTCATCTTGATGGCCAGCACGTGCTCGTCGCGCGCCGCCTCCTCGATGAACCGCTCCACCGTGGCCGTGAACGAGTCGAAGGGATGGTGCACGAGCATGTCGCGCTCGCGGATCACGTCGAAGATCGACCGCATTGGATCGCGCAGCGCGGCCGGCGTGTCGGGCACGAACGCCGCATCGCGGAGCGCCGGCAGGTCGAGCCCGTTGAGGGTGATCAGATCGCCCAGCCCGAGCAGGGTACCCGCCGCCATGACGTCGCGCTCGGTGAGCGCGCCCGCCGGCAGTTCGTTCTCGGCCTGCAACTCCTCCAGCAGCAGCTGCCGCAGGTGCACGGGGGTCTGGTCGGCCACTTCCAGACGGACGACCTCGCCGAACCGGCGCTGGAAGACCTGCTCCTCGATCGTCGCCAGCAGGTCTTCGGGCTCATCCAGGAATTCGGGGAGCTCGAGATCGGAGTAGCGGGTGACGCGGAACGGATACCAGTCGAGTACGTCCACGCCGGGGAACAGCGCCTCGAGGTGAGCCCCCACCAGATCCTCCAGCGGCACGAACTGATTCGTGCGCCCCTCCACCGGCACCCAGCGCGGCAGACTGCGCGGCACCTTCACACGGGCGAATCGCACGGCCCCCGTATCGGGATCGCGGATCTCGACCGCGAGCGAGATCGAGAGGTTGGAGATGTGCGGAAAGGGATGACCGGGATCGACCACCAGCGGCGTGAGCACCGGGAACACCTCGCGACGGAAGAAGCCATCCATCGCGATGCGCTCGTCGGACGTCAGCTCGTCCATCGGCACCAGGCGGACGCCATGGTCGCCCAGTCTGTGCAGCAAGTCGGCCAGGCAGGCGTTCTGCGCGGTGATCAGTTCGCCGATCTTGCGCCCGATGGCGTCGAGCTGTTCCTGCGGGGTGAGCCCGTCGGGAGGCGTCTGCTTGACCCCGGCCGCCACCTGGCGGCGCAACCCGGCCACCCGGACCATGATGAACTCGTCCAGGTTGTTCGCGAAGATCGCCAGGAACTTGAGCCGTTCCAGCAGCGGATTGCGGTCGTCCTCGGCCTCGTGCAGCACGCGCTGGTTGAACGCCAGCCAACTCAGCTCGCGATTGAAGAACAGGGACGGGGTCGGGGCTACGGTCATGACTGGGGGCACGCGTACATCCTCCTACCGTAGTATACCCCCGCCCAACCTGCCCCACCGCCCCGTCTCGGGTAGGTCACGCACGTGTCACGCCCCGATGAGACCCCGAAGCACGATGTACGCCACGCCGGCCAGGCCCCCGGCGGCCGGGATCGTGAGGATCCAGGCCCAGACGATCCGCCCCGCGATGCCCCACCGCACCGCCGAGAGGCGGTGCGTGGCCCCGACGCCGACGATCGAGCCGGTAATCGTGTGCGTGGTGCTCACCGGGATCCCGAACCGCGTGGCCACCAGGATCGCGACCGCCCCACCGGTTTCGGCGCAGAACCCGCCCACCGGGCGCAGCTTGGTGATGCGCGACCCCATGGTGTGTACGATGCGCCAGCCACCGAACAAGGTGCCGAGGGAGATCGACGTGTAGGCGCAGATCTCGATCCAGAGCGGAATGGTGTTGGCGTCGGTGAGGTACAGGTGGTGCAGCAGCCCGGTCTGGTGCGCGAAGGTGGGCTGCACCGCCACGAGCAGCGCGACCACGATGCCCATGGTCTTCTGCGCGTCGTTGCCGCCGTGCGACAGCGACAGGAGCGCCGAACTGGCGATCTGCGCCGGGCGGAAGAACCGGTCCACCCTGGCCGGCGCCGACCGGCGGAACACCCAGAATACCAGCACCATGAGCAGGTAGCCGGCGACGAGTCCGACGATGGGCGAGATGACGATGAACCAGAGCGTCTGCTTCCACTTCGTGCCCCAGAGAATCGCCCCGACGCCGGCTTTGGCGATTGCGGCGCCGGCGTATCCGCCGATGAGGGCGTGGGAGGAGCTCGACGGAATGCCGTAGAACCAGGTGATCACGTTCCACGTGATGGCGCCGAGCAGGGCGGCGAGGATGACGTTCGGGGTGACGATGCTCTGCTCCACCATGCCCGAGCCGATGGCCTTGGCCACGGCGGTCTTCACGATGAAGAGCGCGGCGAAGTTGAACGTCGCCGCCCAGACCACGGCGGCCAGCGGGCTGAGCACCCGCGTGCCCACGATGGTGGCGATGGAATTCGCCGAATCGTGGAACCCGTTGCTGAAGTCGAAGATCAGCGCGATGGCGATGATCGCGACGACGAAGGCCGCCACGTCAGGCGTTCTTGAGGGAGACGCTCCGCAACACTTGGGCGACGCGCATGCAGTAGTCGGTGGTGCGCTCCAGCGTATCGAACATCTCCTTCCACCGCAGCACGTCCAGCGGGTCGCCGCCGTTGGCGAACAGGGCGCTGATGGCCTGTTCGTAGATGGCGTCGGCCTCCTCCTCCAGTGCCTTCACGGCGCCCACCTGGCGCTCCACCTCGGCGGGTTTCTTGATCCCGGCCACGGCCTGCTGCAGGTGATCGGCCGCCTCCGACAGCACGCGGGCCAGCTCCTTGCCCTCCGGCCGGACGTCCTTGATGTGGAGCATCTCGTAGCGGCGGGCCGCCCCGTCCATCAGGTCGATGACGTCGTCCAGGCGCGACACCAGCATGTGGATGTCCTCGCGGTCGAACGGCGTGATGAAGCTGCGGTTCAACCGGACGTTGACGGCGGCCGTGAGATCGTCGGCCTTGTGCTCGATCTCCTTGAGCGCACGCACGCGCTGTGCGGCGTGCACCGGGTCGTCGAACAACCGCACCAGCTCCTGCGCGGCAGCGGCCAGCAGGGCGGCGAGTTCGTTGAAGGACTGGAAGAACTGCTCGTCGCGGGGGATCAGGCGGCCGAACATGGGGGTCCAATGGTTTGGGTGGCGCAGAAGCTATCCGGCGGAACACCGCCGCCGGAAGGGGAGAACCACCCACACCGAGCGGGGGATTTTCCGGGGCCGACTATACGGGCGGCAGCGGGTGCAACATGTGCGCCCGAAGGCGGGCGCGCTGGACCATGTATTCCGGCTTCACGAAGACACGGATGAGCAGTAGACCCGCCAGGAATCCGCCCACGTGGGCCCATACCGCCACGCCGCCGGAGAGGTCGGGTCCCGTGGAGTTGAGTTCGGGCAGCGCTGTGAGGAGCTGCACCCCGAACCACCAGATGAGCACCAGCCAGGCCGGGATCCGGAACACCTTGAAGAAGATCACGAAGATGAAGAGCATGTGCACCCGGACCCGTGGGTACAGCAGCAGGTAGGCCCCCATGATCCCGGAGATGGCCCCCGAGGCGCCGACTGTCGGCACCGGCGAGGCCGGGTCCGAGGCGATCTGGGTAGCCGCAGCGATGAGCCCGCACAGGAGGTAGAACGCCAGGAAACGCCACGGCCCCATGGTGTCCTCGACGGCCCGCGCGAACACCCAGAAGAACACCGCGTTCCCCAGGATGTGCAGCCACCCCCCGTGGAGGAACATCGAGATGAGCGGCGTGAAGATGTTCACCGGCGAGTTGTCGATGACGCAGGCCATGCCGTGCCCCAGCGGCAGGGCGAATCCGAGCGGCGCCTGATGCGTGATCTCCCCGGGCACCATCCCGAGGTTGCACACACTGGTGATGAGCGCGAGGTCGTTGAAGCCCGCCCCCTCGACGAAGATCCAGACCGCGAACATGGCCGCGAGCAGCGCCCAGGTCATCACCGGCTGGCGAATGGAGACGTTTTCGTCGCTGAGGGGGATCATCCGAAATCGGGAGCGAGGACTGCCAGCCGGGGCGACCGGACTGCCGCCGAGTCAGCTTGTGGCGGGCGGCGCCAGTGTGTCAGACAGCAGAATGATAATCAGGGGTGGACCCTGCCAGAGTGGCGCAGAAATCCGGCCCCGCTTTTGCGACTGGGAGGACCGTCGGCGGGGTGACAGTCGCCCCGCCACTCACTCACAGGGGAAGAAATGGCGGACAAAGTCATCGGCATCGACCTGGGTACTACCAACTCGGTCGTGGCGGTAATGGAGGGCGGCGACCCCGTGGTCATTCCGAACGCCGAGGGCGGTCGGACGACCCCGTCGGTGGTGGGATTCACCAAGGACGGGGAGCGGCTGGTCGGCCAGGTGGCCAAGCGTCAGGCGGTCACGAACCCCCAGAACACCGTGTTCTCGATCAAGCGCTTCATGGGCCGGAAGATGGGCGAGGTGAAGGACGAGACGAGCCGCGTGCCGTACAAGGTGGTGGCGGGGAGCAACGACGTCGCCACCGTCGAGGTGCAGGGCAAGCGGTTCACCGCGCCCGAGATCTCGGCAATGATCCTGCAGAAGATGAAGCAGACGGCGGAGGACTACCTGGGCCACTCGGTGTCCAAGGCCGTGGTCACGGTGCCGGCGTACTTCAACGACGCGCAGCGGCAGGCCACCAAGGACGCGGGCAAGATCGCGGGACTCGAAGTGCTGCGCATCATCAACGAGCCCACGGCGGCAGCGCTCGCGTACGGCCTCGACAAGAAGAAGGACGAGAAGGTGGCCGTGTTCGACCTGGGCGGCGGCACGTACGACATCTCCGTGCTGGAGCTGTACGACGTGGACGGCTCGCGCCAGTTCGAGGTGAAGTCCACCAACGGCGACACGCACCTGGGCGGCGACGACTTCGACCAGCGCGTGATCGACTGGATCGTGGCAGAGTTCAAGAAGGATCAGGGCATCGACCTGAGCAAGGACGCGATGGCGCTGCAGCGGCTGAAGGAAGCCGCCGAGAAGGCGAAGATGGAGCTGTCGAGCACGATGTCCACGGACATCAACCTCCCCTTCATCACCGCCGACCAGAGCGGTCCCAAGCACCTGAACTACACGCTCTCGCGGGCCAAGTTCGAGCAGCTGGTGGACGATCTGATCCAGCGCACGATTCCGCCCATGGAGCAGGCGCTCAAGGACGCGGGCCTCAAGCCCGACGAGATCGACGAGGTGCTGCTCGTCGGCGGTTCGACGCGCATTCCGAAGATCCAGGAGATCGTCAAGAAGTTCTTCGGGAAGGATCCCAACAAGGGCGTGAACCCCGACGAGGTGGTGGCCATCGGCGCCGCGGTCCAGGGTGCGGTGCTCACCGGCGAGCAGAAGGACGTGCTGCTGCTCGACGTGACGCCGCTGTCGCTGGGCATCGAGACGCTGGGCGGCGTGACCACGGTGCTCATTCCGCGCAACACGACCATCCCGACCAAGAAGTCGGAGGTGTTCTCCACGGCCGACGACAATCAGACGACGGTGGAGATCCACGTGCTGCAGGGCGAGCGCGAACTGGCGCGCGACAACCGCACCATCGGCAAGTTCCAGCTCACGGGCATTCCGCCGGCTCCGCGCGGCATCCCGCAGATCGAGGTCACGTTCGACATCGACGCCAACGGGATTCTGCATGTGGGCGCCAAGGACAAGGCCACGGGGAAGGAGCAGAAAATCCGCATCGAGGCATCGAGCGGGCTGTCGGACTCCGAGATCGACCGCATGGTGAAGGACGCGGAGAAGAACGCGACGGAGGACAAGGCGCGTCGCGAGGAGATCGACACGCGCAACCGCCTCGACAGCATGACGTACGAGGTGGAGAAGAATGCCAAGGAGTGGTCGGACAAGCTGCCGGCCGACCTCAAGACCAAGCTCGACGAGTCGGTGGAGCGGGCGCGCAAGGCGCTTCGCGGCGACGACATGAGCGAGATCAAGGCGGCGCAGGAGGATCTGTCGAAGACGTTCGCCGAGGCGGGCCAGAGCTTCTACGCGCAGTCGCAGGCGGCGGAAGCCGGCGCGGCCGCGCCCGAAGGCGGCGCTCCGGGTGCCGAGGGCGAGAAGCCCGAGGACGTGGTCGAAGCGGACTACGAGATCGTGGACGACAGTAAGAAGTCGTAAACATTCGCCGTCGAACCACGCGCGGGCGCCGGGAGACTTTTCCGGCGCCCGCGTGCGTTCCGCGGCGTGACTCGCGGAAACCACCGAAGTCTGCTAAGTGTCAAACGGTGCGTCGGCAGTCGGCGGGCCGCGAACCATTCGGCGGCCGCGCGGGTAAGACCGAGTACAAGCAGTTCGACCTTCGGAAGGAACACGGAAAAATGTCAAAAGCAGCAAAGATGAAGCTCGGCGCCGCCGTCACGGTGGCGTTCCTCTGCGGCCTGATCTTCGCGTCAGGCTTCAACCTCACGCGCCTCACGTGGGCGCAGGCCCTGCGGCCGGAGTTCGCCACGGCGACGCTCACGCCGCCGGCGTCGGTGAAGACCGCCGACGCGTTCTCCGACGCCTTCGAGTGGGTGTCCAACAGTGTCACGCCGGCGGTGGTGTCGATCCAGGCGGAGACGAAAGCCGCGCCCAACCCGCACTCGCGGATCCCGCAGAACCTGCCTCCCGGCATGGATCAGTTCTTCCATCAGTTCCAGATGCCGCCCAACAACCAGCCGCAGGAGTCCAGCGGCACCGGGTTCATCGTGTCGAAGGATGGTTACATCCTGACGAACAACCACGTGGTGGCGGACAACGGCGATCTGGCCGACAAGCTGACCGTGAAGTTGCTCGACAACCGGACCTTCCCGGCGCGGGTGATCGGCCGCGATCCGACCACCGACGTGGCGCTGATCAAGATCGACGCCAACAACCTGCCCACGGTCGAGCTGGGCGACGATTCGTCCGCCCACGTGGGTCAGTGGGTGCTGGCCATCGGAAATCCGCTGGGGCTCAACTTCACCGTGACCGCGGGCATCGTGAGCGCCAAGGGGCGGCAGCTCAACGGGCTGCTGAACACCAAGGACAACCCGTACGCGATCATGGACTACATCCAGACCGACGCGGCCATCAACCCCGGAAACAGCGGTGGTCCGTTGGTGAACCTGCAGGGTCAGGTGATCGGCATCAACAGCGCGTTGGCCAGCGGCACCGGCTACTACGCCGGCTACGGATTCGCCATTCCGATCTCGCTGGCGCACAAGGTGATGGATGACTTCATCAAGTATGGACACGTGCGTCGGGCGGTGCTCGGGGTGAGCATTCAGGACGTCGACGTCGCGGCGGCGCGTACGGCCGGGATGAAGCGGATTTACGGGGCCTATGTCGGCGGGTTCACGGACGACAACGGCACCAGCCCGGCAGAGAAGGCCGGCGTGCAGTATGCCGACGTCATCACGGCCGTGGATGGGCAGCACGTACAGAACGTGGCGAACCTGCAGCGCATCATCCGCAACTACGAACCGGGCCAGACCGTCAAACTGACCGTCATGCGGCATGGCAACGAACTGACGATCCCCGTCAAGCTGGGCGAGCCCCCGGCGACACCGGCAACGGTCGCCGCCGCGAGCTACCGAGGCGGCGCCACGGAATCCAACGCCGCCAAGGCCGAGTCGACACTCGGAATCTCGGTGGCACCGGTGACGCAGCAGATGGTGGAGCAGGACTCCGTGCCCTCGCAGTTCTCGCATGGGCTCCTCGTGACGAAGGTGTCGCCGAACGGGCCTGCGTATCCCGACCCGTCGTCAACCAGCACCGGGCTCCTGCCATCGAGCGACATCATCGTGCGCAGCCTGTATCCCAAGGCGATGCCGATCAAGACGATCGACGACCTCAGCGCCGCCGTGAAGTCCGTGAAGAAGGGCGACTACCTGCAGCTCCTCGTGTTCAACGTGGCGAACGGGCAGACGCGGCCGGTGAATATTTTGATTCAGTAGGGAGGGCGGACTGACAGTCGGACAGTCGGACAGTCGGACAGTCGGACAGTCAGAATTCGGAAGGGGGCCGGCGGGACGCCGGCCCCTTCCTTATTCCCCGCCCCTTCGGCCCTGCGTGGTTCATGCCCTGCGTTGGTTCGGCCCTGCGCCGTACCGGCCCTGCGTCGTTTCGGTCCTGCGTCGTTTC
The DNA here is from genome assembly GCA_963814345.1 of uncultured Gemmatimonadaceae bacterium. Taxonomy (GTDB): domain Bacteria; phylum Gemmatimonadota; class Gemmatimonadetes; order Gemmatimonadales; family Gemmatimonadaceae; genus JAGWRI01. Next base: position 132,689 of record CAWFCT010000015.1, read on the forward strand.
GGTGTGGCGCCGTTCCATGTCCTGCGTACTTTTGTAGTACGCGAGAGTGGCGTAATTGGTAGCCGCGCAGGACTTAGGATCCTGTGCCGAAAGGCGTGGGGGTTCGAGTCCCCCCTCTCGCACTAACTACTCGGCGCGCATCACATCGGCCGGATCAGTCCGGGCCGCGCGTCGAGCGGGGATGAGGGTGGCGACAGCCGCCGGGAGCGCGAGCGCCAACGGCGCCACGACGTACGTCAGCGGGTCGTGTGTGGTCACGCCGAAGAGCAGCGACTGCATGACGCGCGCGCCAGCCCAGGCGCCGGCGAGGCCGAGCACGACACCCGCCAGCGCTACCCAGACCATCTCACGGGAGACGAGCGCCACCAGGTCGCGCGCCGAGGCGCCGAGCGCAGCGCGGATACCCAGCTCGCGACGGCGCTGGGCGACCGAATAGGCGACCACGGCGTAGACGCCCAGCGCCGTGAGTACCAGCGCCAGCCCGCCGAACAGCGAAATGAGCAGCGTATTCGTGCGCTGCGGCGCTACCGAACCGCTCACGACGTCGTCCATCATCCGCACGCGATAGACGGCCTGTGACGGATCCACGGCGCGGACGGCCTCGCGCAGCCGTGAGAGCATGGCCGACGGCGCGAGCGTCCCGCGTGCCACCAGCGCCAGGTATCCGGTGCCCTGCTGTCCAACCGGGAAGTACATCTGGTAGCCGGGCTTTCGTTGGATCCCGGAATCCCGCACGTCGCCGACCACACCGACTACCGTGATCAGCCGGTTCGCCATCATCGGGAACTGCCGGCCGATCGGATCCTCGTTGGGCCACAGCCCGTCGGCCATGGCACGACTGACGATCGCGACCCGCGGCGCCGTCGAGTCGTCGGCGACGGTGAAGGTGCGTCCCTCCAGCAGGGGAATGCCCATGGCCCGGAAGTAGCCCGCCGAACAGATCAGATATCGGGCGTACTTCATCGAGTCGCGCGGCGGCTCCGGCCGGTCGGCCGCACGAACGCTGATCGCGATGCCGCCCTCGCCGCCGAGCGGGAGCATGTTGACGATTCCGGCGGCGGAGATTCCAGGCGACGATTCGAGCCGCGAGACCATCGATCGGATCCGGGCCACGCGGTCGGCGCCGTTGCCGCCGGCATCGAAAGTGAATTCCAGCGTGCCCACACCGCGCGTATCCAGGCCGACCGGCTCGCGCATCATCCGGTCGAAGCTGCGCAGCATCAGCCCGGCACCGACGAGGAGCAGCACCGTGAGCGCCAGTTCCGCCGCCACCAGCATCCGGCGGCCGCGTCCCGCTCCGCCCGCTGTCGCCCCCCGTCCACCGGACTTGACGGCGTCTGCGAGTTGGGCCCGCGACGCTCCCCACGCCGGCCAGAGGCCGAACCCGACGCCGGTAACCAGCGCCAGCGCCGTCGCGAATCCCAGCACGCGCAGGTCGATTTGGGGCGGCGCGATGCCCGCCAGGCGCGGCGGCATGAGCGTCGTGAGCAACCGCAGAACGAGCGGCGCCAGGAGAATCCCCAACGCCGTCCCGGCGAGGGCGAGCGTCACGCTTTCGGTGAGCAGTTGGCGGACGATCCGCCGGCGCGTCGCGCCGAGCACGGCGCGCAGCGCAATCTCCTGGCGCCGCGCGGCGGCCTGCGACAACAACAGGTTGGTGACGTTGGCGCAGGCGATGAGCAGCAGGAGTCCCGTAGCGCCGAGCAGGATCAGCAGTGCCGTCCGGTGATCGCCGACGAGGGCCGTTCTGAACGGCACCGCGAACCCGTCCTTGCGCAGCCCGGCGATGGTTTCCCGGACCATCGGCGTCGCATTCGAGTCGGCCGCCGAAGCAAGGGCGGCATCGTGGGTCCATAGCGTCTGAAGCTGCGCCTCGGCTGCCGGCGCCGAAACGCCTTGGGCCAGACGACCGATCACGTAGGACGGTAGGAAGCTGCGGAACGCGGCGAAGGTGTCGAAGGTGGTCGGGTTCGTGAGCGGAATCCAGAGGTCGCTCTCATCGGGGAAGCTGAACCCGGGAGGCATGACACCCACCACCCGGTAGGGCTTTCCGCTCAGCACGATCATGCTGTCGAGCATCGGCCGTTCGCCGAAGTGCGACCGCCAGAGCGCGTCGGACAGGATCGCGACCGCCGGCCCACGAGGCTTTCCCTCGTCGCCGGTGAATGGCCGCCCGCGCACCGGCGACCGACCGAGGGTGGTGAAGAAGCTCGGAGTGACCACGCCCACTTTGACCCGCATCGGCCGCGTGGGGTCGCCGAGGTTGAGCGTACCGGCCGCGTACCCCGCCACGCTCGCAAACGTGCCTCGCATGCCAGCGGCGTCGTTGTAGTCTGGGAAGTGGAAGGTGGGGGCAGGATTCCCCGGCCCCGCATCGAAGGGAAGCTGGATCTGGTGTATCAGCAGCAACCGGTCGGGATGCGCGAAGGGCAGCGGCCTCAACATCGCCGCATCCACCGCGCTGAACATCGCCGTCGTCGCCCCGACGCCGAGCGCGAGCACGATCACCACCGCCGCCGTGAACCCCGGCCGCTGGCGCAGCCGCCGCAGTGCGTACGCCACGTCCTGCCCCAGATTCCCGAACGCTTCGAGCCGCAGATCCCGCCGGTGCCGGCTCCCGTCGGCGCGCGTGAGCCGCGCCCGAATGGCCTCCGCGTCCCCGAACCGCGCCCGCACCGCATCCGCAATCTGGTCGGCGGGCACGCCGCGCTCGCGCAGTTCGGACTCCAGGCGGGCGATGTGGTCGCGCAGTTCGTCGTCTACGTCGGCTTCCACGTTGGCGCCGAAGAAGCGCAGGTAGCGACGCCACAGGGGTTCGGGCTTCCTCTTCATCGATCAGTCCTCGCGGATGACGTCGACGGGGTTCGTGCGGGCGGCGCGGCGGGCGGGGATGAGCGTGGCGATGGCGGCGGGTATGACCAGGGCCACGGGCGCCAGGACGAAGGTCATCGGATCGTGCACCGTCACCCCATAGAGGAGTGACACCAGCAGCCGAGCGCCGATCCACGCCACCGCAAAGCCGATGACGAGCCCGCCGAGACCGGCCCCGAGCACCTCGCGCGAAACGAGCGCCAGCAGGTCGTGGCTGGTAGCACCGAGGGCCGCCCGGATGCCGAGTTCCCGACGCCGCTGCGTCACCGCACACGCCACGACGGCGTAGGTGCCGAGCGACGCCAACACAAGGGCCAGCCCGCCGAGCATCGAGAGCAGAAGAGCGTTCGTTCGCCGCGGCGCAATCGATTCACCGATGACCGCGGCCATCGGCCGCGCATCGTAGAGCGCCTGCGTCGCGGAAGTGGATCGGACCGCGTCCCGGATCCGCGCCACCAGGGCGCGCTCGGACAACGTCCCGCGCACCACGACCGCGAGATTGTCGATGGTCCCCCCGAACCCGCCGCTCCGGAAGACTATCTGTTGGGCAACGGGCCGGTATATCTGCAGGAGCGGTTTCTGCGTCAAACCGAGTTGCCGCACCGTGCTCACCACGCCGACAACGGTGACCGTGTCGCGGCCCCAGACGATCCGCCGACCCACGGCGCGCTCGCGGTGCCACACGCTGTCGGCCAGCTGGCGGTCGACGATGGCGACCGGCGGCGCGAGCGAATCGTCCGCCAGCGTGAAGCTCCGCCCGTCGAGCAGCGTGATCCCCATGGCCGCGAAGTAGCCGGGCGACGCCGCGAGCAGTTGCGCGAACTGACCCCTGGTCACGGGCTGCCCGACACCGTGAAAGGCGAACGCCGTGCCGCCGAATTCGGAAATCGGAAGTTCGCTCACGGCACCTGCGGCTTCCACGCCCGGCGCCGTGCGCAGGCGGGCCAGAATGGGCTCCAATTCGGCGAGTCGGCGCGCCGCCGTCGAGACATCGCGATCGAAGGAAAGCTGCGCGGTGACCACATGGCTCGGCTCCAGACCGCTGTCCACTCCGGTGAGCCGTGCGAAGCTGCGCAGCAAGAGTCCGGCGCCTACCACGAGTGCGACCGTGAGCGCCACCTCCGCGCCGAGCAGTACCCGGCGGGCTCGCCCCCCGGTTGCCGTCGCCCCACGGCCGCCGGCCCCCTTCACGGCATCGCCGAGATCCGGGCGCGCCGCGTCGAGCGCGGGCCAGAGCCCGAAGCCGATACCCGTCACGAGTGCGAGCAGCGCGGTGAACGCGAGCACGCGGAGATCGACCGTCGGCGACACCACACCGGCTAGGGACGCAGGCATCACGTGGCGGACCAGCCGGAGCCCGGCGGGAGCCACGACCAGGCCGGCCGCTGTACCGCCCAACGCAAGAATCACGCTCTCGACGAGCAACTGGCGCACGATCCGGACCTTGGTGGCGCCGAGCAACGCTCGCATCGCAATCTCACGCCGCCGCTCAGCCGAGCGGGCGAGCAGGAGGTTCGCGACGTTTGCGCAGGCGATGAGCAAGAGCACGGCCGTGGCGCCCAAGAGCGCGAGGAGTGGTTCGCGCTGATCCCCAACCAGACCGGCGCGCATGGGTTGGAGAAAGCCCATCTTCCCGACCTCGCCGAGGGTTTGGCTGAACCTGCGGCGCCCGCTGGAATCGCCGGGCGCCACGGTCGCCGCGAATCGGTGCCAGAGGTCGACCACGCGCGTGTAAGCCGTCGCATAGCTCACCCCGTCGTTCATCCTGGCGACGACTTGCATGGTGATATTGCCGCGCACCCCGTCATCGTCGCCGGTCATCGGATTCGAGAGGGGGATCCAGAGGTCGCTTTCGCGCGGGAAGTTGAACCCGCGGGGCATGATGCCGACCACCGTGTACGGCTTTCCGGTCAGGACGACTACACTGTCCAACATGGGCCGTCCGCCGAATGAGTTTCGCCAGAGCGCATTCGACAACACGACGACGGCCGGACCGTTCGGCTTTCCCTCGTCAGCGGTGAACCCGCGTCCCAGAAACGGCGACACGCCCATCGTCGCGAAGAAGTCGGGCGTCACCTGGCCGGCCTGGACGCGGATCGGATGCCCGGCTTCCCCGAGGTTCATGCCGCCGCCGTAGTACTCGGCCAGGTGCGAAAACGTGCCGGACATAGCCGCGACGTCATTGAGATTGGGCGTCTGAAATTCCGGAGGCGGGTAGCGCCCGGCGTAGGCGTACGGGAGGCCGACGCTGTTCACGAACACCAACCGGTCGGCGCGCGGAAACGGCAGCGGCCTCAACATCGCCGCATCCACCGCGCTGAACATCGCCGTCGTCGCTCCCACCCCAAGCGCGAGTACGATCACCACCGCCGCCGTGAACCCCGGCCGCTGCCGCAGCCGCCGCAGTGCGTACGCCACGTCCTGCCCCAGATTCCCGAACGCCTCCAGCCGCAGATCCCGCCGGTACCGGCTGCCGTCGGCGCGCGTGAGCCGCGCCCGGATCGCCTCCGCGTCCCCGAACCGCGCCCGCACGGCGTCGGCAATCTGGTCGGCGGGCACGCCGCGCTCGCGCAACTCGGACTCAAGGCGGGCGATGTGGTCGCGGAGTTCGTCGTCCACGTCGGCTTCCACGTTGGCGCCGAAGAAGCGCAGGTAGCGACGCCACATGGGCTCGCGTTTGGGCGGGCGCACCGGTCAGCCCTCCGCCGGTGTCGGGCCGGGCGCCTCCAGTGCGGCGGCCATCGCCTGAGCAAACCGGCCCCAGAGCGCTGTCTCGTGCCGGAGCTGCTTCCGCCCAGCCGCCGTAATCGTATAGAAGCGCGCCCGCCGGTTGTTCTCCGACAGCCCCCACTCGGCTTCGATCCAACCACGGTCCTCAAGGCGGTGCAGCGCCGGGTACAGGGTGCCCTCCTCCACCTTGAGCGCCTCGCCCGTCGCGCCCTCGATCCATCGGGCCACGCCGTACCCGTGCACCGGGCCCCAGCTCACCGCCCGCAGGATCAGCACGTCCATGGTCCCGCGCAGAATGTCCATCGAGTCGCCCACCGTGCACCTCCATAGCGTTTCTATGGGAACGCCCCCACCATGCCGCATCTTCCATAGAAACGCAAGGGGGAAAATCTCCCCCGTATTGCACGGCCTCGGCACCCTAGGCCCCCCTCCCCCCGCCGGTTAGCTTTCGAGACACCGTGCGCCGGACTGCCGACCCCGCCGATCGGGAATCGGACCGACGCGGCGCCGGAGCCTACACCGACCCCATGGACATCCAGATAACCACCAAAAAGAGCGGCGGCGTCGAACGACTGCTGGCCGTGACCGTTGCCGCCGAGGACGTGAAGGCCGTCGAGAACACGACGGCCCGCCGCTACGCCTCCAGCGTCCGCCTGCCCGGCTTCCGCCCCGGCAAGGCCCCGGCGCACCTCATCAAGAAGAAGTACAAGGACGCCATCCGGCAGGAGGTCATCGAGCGGGTGGTGCAGGAGGCCTTTCAGCAGGTGCTCGACAAGGAGCAGCTGAAGGTGGCCGCCCAACCCCACGTTCACGACCTCAAATTCAACGAAGGCGAGGCGATGACCTTCGAGCTGCACCTCGAAGTGCGGCCCGAGATCGACCTGGCCCGCGTTGAGGGGTTCACACTCAACCGCCCCGTCCCCGAGGTCAACGACACGGCCGTGGACGAGCAGATCGAGCAGCTCCGCGACCAGCGGGCGGCCTGGGCCCCGGTGCTGGAGCGTCCGCTGCCGGGGGACATGGTGACGGTGCTGCTGGCCACGGCGGAGGAAGACGGCACGATCCCGGAGGGCAAGGAGTACACGATCGTTTTGGGCGGCGGGCAGGCCATTCCGGGCATCGAAGAGCTCATCATGGAGATGGCGCCGTCCGAAACCAAGGAGTCAGGGGTCCGCTGGCCGGACGACTTCCCGGACGAGTCGCAGCGCGGCAAGACCAAGCCGGTGCGCGTGGTGCTTCAGGAAGTGAAGCGGAAGACGCTGCCCCCACTGGACGACGCGTTCGCCCGCGAGGTGGGTGACTTCGACTCGCTGGAAACGCTGAAGACGACGGTGCGCAAGGATCTCGAGGAGCACGCCACGCGCGAAGCGGACGCTGCGGTGCGGCAACAGTTGATCGAACGGATCGGCGAGGCCAACGCGTTCGAGGTTCCGCCGAGCTGGGTGAACCAGATGATCCAGGCGTACCTTGAGGTGTATCAGGTCACACAGGACGAACGCGACCGGTTCATCGCCGAGTTCCATCCGGTGGCGGAGCGGCAGGTGCGCCGCGACCTGATCGTCGACACGCTGGCCGAACGGGAGAAGCTGGCCGCCAGCGAGGCCGACGTGGACGAACGGGTGGCCGAGGTCGCGAAGAAGCGGGGCGCCGAGCCGGGCCAGGTATATGCGTCGCTGCAGAAGGCGGGACGGCTGAAGGAAATCGAGCGCAGCATCACCGAGGACAAGGTCTTCGCGTGGCTGCTGGAACGAAACACCGTGGAGCAGGCATCCTGATGAGCAACACACCCATGTCGACGATCTATCCCCCATACGTCATCGAGCGGTCGAGCCGCGGCGAACGCAGCTACGACATCTTCTCGCGGTTGCTCATGGACCGCATCATCTTCCTCGGCACGCCGGTGAATGACGACGTGGCGAACATCATCATTGCCCAGATGCTGTTCCTGCAGGCGGACAATCCGGAGCGGGACATCCATCTGTACATCAACTCGCCGGGCGGAAGCGTGTCGGCGGGGTTGGCGATCTACGACACGATGCAGTTCCTGAAGGCGCCGGTGGAGACGATCTGCATGGGCATGGCCGCCAGCATGGGCGCCTTCCTCCTGGCCGCCGGCACCAAGGGCAAGCGCATCGCCCTGCCCCACTCGCGGATCATGATCCACCAGCCGTCGCAGTCGGGCGGCGGGGGCACGGCGTCGGACATCGAGATCCAGGCGAAGGAGATCATCTACCTGCGGTCCAAGCTGAACGAACTGATGGCCAAGCACACCGGGCAGACGGTCGAACAGGTGGAGAAGGACACGGATCGCGACCGGTTCATGTCGGCGGACGAGGCCAAGGAATACGGACTCATTGATACCGTAATCACCAACGCGGCAGAGATCGTTCCCGGAAACGGCGTACCGCCCGCGGCCACTAAGTAATGGCGCCAAACACGTTTCGGCCCAGGTTCGTGAAAACCTTCACGAAGCTCGGTCGTCAGTTCCTTGACCGGGCCGGAACACCGGGTATATCCTCAGGCACGACCGCCACGAGGCGGTCCGTAATCACCACGGTAGTCGAGTGACCAGCATGTCCCACGACAAACACCTGCGCTGTTCCTTCTGCGGCAAATCCAAGGACTCGGTCCGGAAATTCATTTCGGGCCCGTCGGTGTACATCTGCAATGAGTGCATTGCGTTGTGCAACGAGATTCTCGCCGAGGACGAAGAGCGCGAGGTTGCCGAGGCGATTACCCAGGTCCCGACGCCGCAGGAAATCAAGGACATCCTGGACCAGTACGTGATCGGGCAGGAACGCGCCAAGAAGGCGCTGTCCGTGGCCGTCTACAACCATTACAAGCGCATCAACTCGGCGTCGCTCCGCGACGACGACGTGGAGTTGGACAAGTCGAACATCCTGCTCATCGGCCCCACGGGCGTGGGCAAGACGCTGCTGGCCCAGACGCTGGCCCGCATTCTCGACGTGCCGTTCACGATCGCCGATGCCACGACGCTCACCGAGGCCGGATACGTCGGCGAGGACGTGGAGAACATTCTCGTCCGGCTGCTCCAGGCGGGCGACTTCAACGTCGCCGAATGCGAGCGCGGCATCGTGTACATCGACGAGATCGACAAGATCGCCCGGAAGTCGGAGAACCCGAGCATCACGCGCGACGTGTCGGGCGAAGGCGTGCAGCAGGCGTTGCTCAAGATCCTCGAAGGGACCGTGGCCAGCGTGCCTCCGCAGGGCGGCCGCAAGCACCCGCAGCAGGAATACATCCAGATCAACACCAAGGACATCCTGTTCATCTGCGGCGGCGCCTTCGACGGCATGGAGAAGATCATCGAGGCGCGCACGGGCAAGCGGCAGATCGGATTCGGGGGCAGCGAGAATGCCGCTCCCACCAACGGCGTCAACAAGACTCCGTTCGCCGAGGTGGAGCCCGACGACATGCTCCGCTACGGGCTGATCCCCGAGCTGGTGGGGCGCCTGCCGGTGACCGTGGCGCTCGACACGCTCGACGAGGACGCGCTGGTGCGCATCCTCAAGGAGCCCAAGAACGCGCTCACCAAGCAGTACACCAAGCTGTTCGAACTCGAAGAGGTGAAGCTGACCTTCGAGGACAGCGCGCTTCGCGCGATCGCCTCCAAGGCGCTCAAGCGCGGCACCGGCGCCCGCGGCCTGCGGGCGATTCTCGAAGAGATCCTCACCGACGTGATGTTCGACCTGCCGACGCGCCAGGATGTCGAGGAAGTGAAGCTCACCGAGGGCTCGGTGCTGCACGGCGCGCCGCCGCTGTTGGAGATTGCGCCGCAGCGCAAGAAGAAAGAGGCGTAGGCCGTTCGGATAGATGGGTAGGTCGGTAAAGGGGTAGGTCAGTAAGTCGGTGAGACTGCGACGGCGGGCCGGGAGTTCGGTCCGCCGTTTTTCAATTCGCCGACCTACCGACCTACCGACCTACCCGTTCGGAATCGCTATCTTCCCTCCATGGCAATTCTCACCCCCGACGGTGCCCGCGTTCCGGTCGGCAACCGGCTGCCGGTGCTCCCGCTGCGCGATGTCGTGTTCTTTCCGTACATCGTCATGCCGCTGCTCGTGGGGCGGCGTGGCTCCCTGGCGGCGGTGGCTGCCGCGGTAGCTCCGGAGCACGCGGCCCCCGACGACGAGGGGCGGTATCTGCTGGCGGTCACGCAGCGCAACGCCGAGGCCGACGAGCCGGCCGCCGCCGACCTGTACCGGGTGGGAGTGGTGGTGCGCATCCTGCAGCGGACGGCGATGCCCAACGGCGCCACCAAACTACTGCTCGAGGGTGTGGCCCGAGCGCGCGTCACCCGATACGCGCGGTCGGGGGGAGTGCTCCGCGCCACACTGGCCGCCACGCCCGCGCCGGCTGACGACGGGGCCACGCAGGCCACCGCGCTGTCGCGGCGCGTGATGTCGCAATTCGAGGAGTACGTCGCGCTGCAGCGCCGCATCCCCGGCGAGGTGGTGTCGATCATCCAGAGCGCCGAGACGCCGGCGCGGCGCGCGCTGGCCATCGCGGCCCACCTGAGCCTGGCGCCGTCGGCCCGCCAGAAGCTGCTCGAGGCCGGCTCGCTGGCCGACCTGCTCCGAGTGCTCGACACCACACTCACCGGCGAGATCGAACTGCTGGGGCTGGAACAGAAGATCGAGCAGGACGTCCGCGGCTCGCTGTTCCAGAACCAACGCGAGTTCTATCTGCAGGAACAGCTCAAGGCCATCCATCGCGAACTCGGCCAGGAGGACGACGACCTCGCCGAACTGGAGGCCCAGGTGGAGCGGAAGGGGCTGCCAGAGCCGGTAGAGGGCCGCGTGCTCCGCGAACTTCGAAAGATGCGCCGCATGTCGCCCATCGCTCCCGAGAGCACCGTGTCGCGCAACTTCGTGGATTGGGTGTTGGCCCTGCCGTGGTCGGCGCGCACCGACGACGTGCTCGACGTGGCGCATGCCCGGCGGATTCTCGACGAGGACCACTACGGGCTGGAACCGGTGAAGGACCGCATCCTGGACTACATCGGCGTGCTGTCGCTGGTGGGGCGGATGGAGGGTCCCATCCTCTGTCTGGTCGGACCACCGGGGGTGGGCAAGACGTCGCTGGGCCGGTCGGTGGCCCGCGCGCTGGGTCGGAAGTTCGTCCGCATGTCGCTGGGCGGCGTGCGCGACGAGGCGGAGATCCGCGGACACCGGCGCACGTACATCGGGTCCATGCCGGGACGCGTGCTGCAGGCCATGCGCCGCGCGGAGGTGATGAACCCGGTGATCCTGCTCGACGAGGTGGACAAGCTGGGTCAGGACTACCGCGGCGACCCGGGCGCGGCGCTGCTCGAAGTGCTCGACCCCGAGCAGAACCGCGCCTTCAACGATCACTACCTGGAACTGGACTACGATCTGTCGCAGGTGCTGTTCATCACGACGGCCAACTACCTGCCGCGGATTCCCGAGCCGCTGCGCGACCGCATGGAAGTGATCCGGCTGCCGGGCTATCTGGACCAGGAGAAGCTGGCCATCGCGCGGCAGTTCCTGGTGCCCAAACAGTTGGGGGCGAACGGCGTGGCTCCGGAGACGGTGACGTGGGAGCCCGACGTGCTGCCGGCGATCATCCACGAGTACACCCGCGAGGCGGGGGTGCGCGAGCTGGAGCGCAAGATCGCGCGCGTGGCGCGGAAGCTGGCGCGGCGCCGCGCGGAGAGCGCGGGGCGGCCCGCCGGCCCCGACGTCGTGCGCACCGCCGATCTCAAGGAGCTGCTGGGCCCGGCGCCCTTCGATCCCACCGCGGTCACGCTCGAGGACAAGGTGGGCGTGGCGATGGGACTCGCCTACTCGGCCATGGGCGGCGACGTGCTCGAGATCGAGGTGAGCGCGGTACCCGGGCGGGGACGGCTGCAGCTCACCGGCACGCTGGGCGACGTGATGAAGGAGTCGGCGAGCGCCGCGCTCAGCTACACGCGGTCGCGGTCGGCAACGCTGGGCATCGATCGCAGGGCCACGCGGTCCCGCGACCTGCACATCCACATTCCCGACGGCGCCACGCCCAAGGACGGGCCGTCGGCGGGCATCGCGATGGCCACGGCGATCGCCAGCGCGCTCACCGGGGTACCGGTGCGCGGCGACATCGCGATGACGGGCGAGGTGACGCTGCGCGGCCGGGTGCTCCCCATCGGCGGGTTGCGGGAGAAGGCGGTGGCGGCGCACCGCAACCGGATCTTCCACGTGATCATCCCGCAGCAGAACATGCGCGACGTGGAGGAGCTGCCGGCCGAGGTACGCGAGGCGGTACACTTCCATCCGGTGAAGACGATGGACGAGGTGTTGCGGCTGGCGCTCGCGGGCGGCCCCTACGCCGGCGACGCGCCCTCCGCGGCGGCGCTCCGGCAGTGACCACGGCACCGGAGCGCGGGGCGGACCCGCTGGTCGTCCGGTCGGTGGAGTTCCTGGGCCCGATGGCGACGACGGGCGGCTGGCGTCCCGAGTCGTCGCTGCCAGAGGTGGCCTTCGCCGGCCGGTCGAACGTGGGCAAGTCGTCGCTGCTCAACGTGCTGGTGCGCCGGAAGAAGCTGGCGCGGGTGAGCAACACGCCGGGCCGCACGCGGGAGATCAACTTCTTCGCGATCAACGAACGGTTCACGCTCGTGGACCTGCCGGGATACGGTTATGCGCGGGTGTCCAAGGCCCGCCAGGCCGAGTGGCGGCCGCTCATCGAAGGCTACCTGTCGTCGAGCCGCGAGCTGCGCGGCGTGGTGCAGCTGCTGGACGCGCGCCACGACCCCACGGGGGACGACCTGGCGATGCTCGACTTCCTGGCCGACGTGGGCGCCCCGACACTCGTGGCCGCCACCAAGATCGACAAGCTGCGCCCCAGCGCCCGGACGGACCGCCTCGCGGCACTCGCCAGGGCGACGGGGCTCGCCGCCGATCAGATCATTCCGTTCAGTTCGGTGACCGGCGAGGGGCGCGACGAACTTGCCGGGGCGATCCTGGATTTGATAGCACAGCCGTCATGGCGCGACGCATAACCCAGGAGCAACGAACGTGACCTTTCTTCCGCTTCGCGATCTTCCCGAGCGCGCCGTCTCCAACGCGGCGAGGGACTGGCTGGAGGGACTGCACGCGGCGCTGGCCGATCCCGACGTCGACCGTGCCCTGCTCTGCCGCCGCACGCTCACCGACATCTGCTACCCGGAATACGCGGCGAACTGGGAGACGGCGGTCGAGGACGCGAAGCTGCCCGTGGGAACCCGGCTGGCACTCGCGGCCATGGACCCGCGCAACGTGACGCTGGAACCGGAGTACTACGCCGACTGCGACGACGCGCGGTTCCAGCGCGTGAAGCCGCTGCTCTGGCTCTGGTACTCGTACGATCGCACGCCGCTGGGCGGGCAGAACGTCTGGACGGGCGTGCTCCTCCGCCGGTTGCTCGCGCCGCACATCTTCAAGAAGTGCGGGGAGCAGTTCAAGGCGTTTCAGCACGTGGAGTTCTCGTTCGGTTACAACCTGGAGGTCGGGGACAACGTGGTCGTGCACCGCCACGTGCTGCTCGACGACCGGGGAGGCATCCGGCTGGGGAACAACGTGTCGATCAGCGATTTCGCCAACGTGTACAGCCACACGCACAGCATCGTCGACCCGCGCGAGGTGACCAACGTGCAGACCATCATCGGCGACGGCGTGCGGATCACCTATCACGCCACGATCCTGGCTGGCGTGCACGTGGCCGAACAGGGGATGGTGGGCGCGATGGCGGTGGCCACCGGCGATGTACGGCCGTACCACGTGCACGTGGGCATCCCGGCCAAGAGCGTGCGCGTGAAGCCCAACGCGCCCGATCACGACCTGGTGCTGCGGGCCAGCCGCCGCCAGAATGAGGGCGACCGCTCCGGCGGGGGCGGCTGATCAGCGAACGCGCAGGACGTCGTCCACGCGGTGGATGTTGTCGGCGCCCAGCAGGTGCACGATGTCGCCGATGGTGCGCCGCGACCGGGGCCAGGTGCACCGGTCCATGGCGGGCTCGACCGCGAGCCATTCGAAACGCTGGTGCTCGTCGCTGAGCACGACGGCTCCGGGATCGTCCACGAACGCCGCGAACACCACCGCCATCTGAATGCTGGAGCGCCGGGGCAGATAGAACGGCTGCACCGCCACGCAGTACAGGCGGTCGGCCGCCAGTTCGGTCTCCTCGTGCATCTCCCGCACGGCAGCCTGTTCGGGGCGTTCGCCCGGATCGATGCTTCCGGTGACCACCTCCCACGAGCCGGGGCGGATGGTGTGCTCGGCGCGCTGCAGCAGGAGCACGCGCCAACCGTCGGGATGCGGATGCACCACGTAGCACTCGATGGTTCCGACGTCTACGGAGATCGGGGATTCGGGCAAGGCGCTTCGGAGTGATGGGCGTGAGGGCCGCGCGGCGCGCGGTCTCCTGAACTTATCCGCCGCGGGGGGCGCGGCAACGCGTCGCAGTTCTTCGACCGTGGTGTTCCCCGATTGCACGTGGGCCATGCCCGACTCCCAGAGCGTGCGCATCCCCGCGTCGCGCGCGGCCTCGGCCAGACGCTCGGACGGGTCGCCCGCCGCCACCCGCCGTTCGAATTCGGCCGACCCCACCAGCACCTCGACGATGGCGAGCCGGCCGCGGTAGCCCGCCCCCCCGCAGTCGGGGCAGCGCGGCCGTTCGGCCACGGCCGCCACGGGAATCCCCGGCCCGCCGGGAGGCGCGCCGGCGGGGCGCATGCACTCGCAGCGACGGCGCACGAGGCGTTGCGCCACCACGCCCTTCACCGCCGTCGCGATCTTGTACGGCGCCACGCCGAAGTCGGCCAGGCGTGTGACCGCGCTGGCCGCGTCGTTGGTGTGCAGGGTGGAGAGCACCAGGTGCCCGGTGAGCGAGGCCTGGATGGCGATCTCCGCCGTCTCGCGATCGCGGATCTCGCCCACCAGGAGCACGTCCGGATCCTGTCGCATGATCGACCGCAGGGCCGACGCGAAGGTGAGCCCCGCGCGTTCGTGCACCTGCACCTGCACGATGCCCGGAATGCGGTACTCGATGGGGTCCTCGACGGTCACGATGTTGACGTTGCGCTGCTGCAAGCGCTGCAGCGCCGCGTAGAGCGTGGTCGTCTTGCCGGAGCCGGTGGGACCGGTCACGAGGATCAGCCCCTCGCGGCAGGCGAGCAGGGTGTCGATGCGCGCGTACTCGTCGGGGTGAAAGCCCATGGCGTCGAGCGAGCGCAGCGCGGAACGCCGGTCGAGAATCCGAATGACCACCTTTTCGCCGCGCGACGCCGGCAGCGTGGAGACACGGAGATCGACGGCGGCACCGTTGACGGCCACGCGGGCGCGCCCATCCTGCGGGCGGAGGCGGTTGGCGATGTCGAGCCCCGAAACGATCTTGATGCGCGACACGAGGGAGCGCGCCACCCCGCGCGGCAGGGTGCGCACGTGGCGCAGCACGCCGTCGATGCGATGGCGTACGGCGACCCCCTGTTCCTCGGGCTCGATGTGCACGTCGCTGGCGCCCGCCGCCACGCCGTCGGCCAACAGGTCGTCGACCAGGCGGGTGATGCTCGCGGTCTCGTCGTCGCCGAGCACGGGCGGCGCGATCTCGTGCTCGCCGGTGAGCATCTGCACGTCGCGCGCGTGCTCGGGTGGCGTGGCGCCCGCGAGCCCGTCGCCATACGCCGAGGAAACCGCGTCGGCCAGCGCGGCCGGGTGGGCGAGCGCGAACCGAACCTCGCGCCCGGTAGCGAACGCCAGCATGCGCTCGCACTCCAGGTCGAGCGGATCGGCGGTGGCGACCACGATGTGGTCGTCGGTGGCACGCAACGGCAGGACGCGGAAGCGCCGTGCCCAGCGTTCCGGCACCAGCGTTCGCGCCACGGGGTGCGCGCGGCTCAGGTCGGCAACGTCGAGGTGCAGACGCTCGGCCAGCAGGCGCACACGATCGCCGTCCGGTTCGGGGAGCGGGCCCGCCGCGTCGAGCACGCGCGGTGGCCATTGGTCGTCGCGCACCATGGTGGACATGGGGACACGCTACCCCCGGGCGATGCGGGAAGCACACTCATTCGGGCGCCGGCCGGCACAGATTCGCGCAGGTCGAGGTCGGGGCGCCCGGGGTCAGAGAATGCTCCAGAACCCCCGCGCCACGTCGATCGAGAAGGTCCACCGTCCCGACGAACGGAGGCCGTGCGCCACGTCCAGACGCACGAGATCGAAGAAGCCGATGAGCCCGACGCCAACCGAGGGAAAGACGCGGCCCGGCGGCACGGCGACGCCCGGCCCAAAGGGATCGGGCGCCGGATCGAGGGCCGCCACGTTGAAGTAGGGCGCAAGCGTCGCGTTGGCGGGCGAGCGACCGAAGCTGCCCAGCGAGAACGAATGGAACGGCACGCGCACATGCACCTCGACGCGCTGCGACACGCCGCGCGTGCCCACCAGCCCGTGGAGCGGATAGCCGGGCGCCGTGACCGGGCCGCCGAAATAGACCAGCTGCTGCGGCGCCACCGGGCTTCCGGCGCCGTCGGCGGCAGCGGCGTCGGTATGGCTCACCAGACCGAGCGGGCCGAGGGCTGCCGAGAGGTCCGCGACGACGGATGCCCGGCGCGTGTCGCGCGGGGCGAGCGGGCATCCGGCCACCGCGCACGACTGCGCGGCCGACTGGTGCCACTGGTCGAGGCGCACGCTGGCCGTGGCGTGCAGCGGGCCCCACGTCACCGGCACTTCGCGCGACGCCACGAGCGACAGGTGCAGCGGGGTGTAGCGCACGGCGGCGATGGTCGGCGCAAAGTGACCCAGCGCCGGCCGCGCATGGACCGCCACGGCGCGCTGCTCCTCCCGCGCTACATCGATGGTCCACCGAACTCCGGCGGCGGGCGTGGTGAGGTTCAGGCCGGCGGCACGCAGGTCGTAGGGCTCAGTGGCGTCGCTCCCGAACTCCTGAGCCGCCAGACTGTTCACGATGCGCGAGCGCTCCGGCTCGTCGCGCGCCTCGCCGAGCACGTGCTTGCCGTACAGGCGCAGCGTGCTGCCCGTGGCATTGCGCCAGTCGAGGGCCACGGACCCACGCCAGCGGGCGTCGTCGATGCCGTACTGCGGGTGCACGGCCAACGACAGCCCGCCGGCAAGGTGCTGGTCGACGCCGAACCCCAGCGCCAGCCCCTGCACGCGGTTCACGCTGGCGAAGTCGCTGAGGCCCCGCGCGCTGAGGCGCGTCCGCTCGGCGCGCCTCAGCATCTGCTCGCGCACCAGATCCCGCGCCTCGGCCTGCACGCGCCGTACGTCGGCGTCGGTGGTCACAGCCACATCGGGGGGGAGCGAGTCGAGAATGTTGCCGTGCCAGGGATACTCCTTGAGGGTCGTAGGCGCGGCCTGCTCGTACTCCAGCCCGGCAAAGGTCTGTGGCGGGATGAACTCGTTGATCTTGTAGTCCGACACTTCCCACCGGCCGCGGATGATGCCACGCACGGGATAGGAGAACCAGGTGCCCGTCCGGCGGATTTCGATCTCCTGGTGGCGGGGCAGCCAGTACCGGCCGTCGATGAGTCCGTTCTCGAGCACGATGGAGATGTCTTCGAGCGACGGGTCGAGCAGCGCGGCCCGGGTGAAGCTGAACGCCATGCGCACCACCTGTCCCGAGTGGCGGTCGAGATAGATGGCGCCCACCACCGCGGGCTTGGTGGCGTCTTTCGGCCGGACCTTCACCTCGTACACGTCAAAGGTCTGGCCGGGGATCGTGATGCGGAGCGAGTCGGCGATGGCGTAGTCGTAGAGCGCCATGCCGCCGGGCGAGAGCGGGTGGGGCACGTCGCGCACCTCGTCGCCCTCGCCCAGCCGGATGATGTTGGGAAAGTTGTTCTGGACGATGCCCAGGTGGTCGCGGTGGTACAGGATGTCGGTGGGCAGGAGCGTCGTGTCGCGACGTCCGATGATTCGCTGCTTGCTCAGGTTGGGCGACCGCCAATAGACTTGGAGCGCGAGTTGGTCGGTGCGGACGATTTTGGGCGGAGTCGGGAAGCCGCTGCCGAGCTGGACCAGAAAGGTGAGGTACCCGTGGGCCGTGGCCTGGTAGTCCACGAGGCCGGTGTCGGCCAACTGATCGGTGCGGTGCTGGATGGCCGTGCGCACGACGGCGAGCGTCCGGGGGTCGTTCCAGGTGGATTGAGCGCCGGCGGACACGGCGAACAGGGACACGAACAGCGCAGCACGGCAGATCATTCCTTGAAGTATCGCGGCGCCTCAGCCGCCGAGCAACGGATCATCCATGAGTTTTGAAGCCTTTCAGGCGCGCGCCCGTCGCGGCCACCTGGTCCCCGTCTGGCGCGAGTGCGTGCTCGACACCGAGACGCCGGTGGCGGCGTTCACCAAGCTCAAGCGCGGCCCCTTCTCCTTTCTGCTCGAATCGGCGCCGGCGGGGAGCGAAACCTGGTCGCGGTACACGTTCATGGGCACCGAACCGCGCGGCGCCTGGCGGATGAGCGACGGGCGCGTGGAGGACTGGACCCCCGAGGCGGGCTGGCACGGCGCGCGCACGCCCGCCGATCCGCTCGACGACCTGGAGCAACTCCTCCAGCGGTTCCCGCCCGTGGACGTGCCCGAATTGGGCGAATTCTGGAGCGGAGCGGTGGGCTACTTCGGCTACGACGTGGTACGGTGCATCGAGCGTCTGCCGCACGCGCCGCCGCGCACTCTGAACGCGCCCGACGCGCTGTTCGTATTCACGAACGTACTCGTGGTGGTGGACAACCTCCGCTCGCGGGCGCGCTTCGTGGCCTCGGTTCCGGTGCCGGAGTCGTGCACCGATGACGAACTGCGCGCGCTGTACGACAGCGCGGAATCCGACATCGCCGGCGCGATGCGCCGCCTCCGCGCGCCCGGCGCCCTACCGGCCCTCGAGCTGGACGAGTCGGCCAGGCCCGCCGTCGGCCGCTCGAACTACGAGAAGGCCAAATACCTGCGCGATGTGGAGCGGATCAAGGAGTACATCGTGGCCGGCGACGCCTTCCAGGTGCTGCTGGCCCGGCGGATCGTGATTCCCCACGACTTCTCCAGTGCCCTGCTCTACCGCGCCCTGCGCGTGGTCAACCCGTCGCCGTACATGTACCACCTCGAGCTGGACAGCGTGGAACTCGTCGGGAGCTCGCCCGAACTGCTGGTGCGTGTTGCGGAGGGCCGGGTGACCGTGCGCCCGATCGCCGGCACGCGCCCGCGCGGCCATACGGCGGCGGAGGACGAGGCGCTCAGCGCCGAACTGCTGGCCGACGAGAAGGAGCGCGCCGAGCATCTGATGCTGGTGGATCTGGGGCGCAACGACGTGGGGCGCATCGCGCAGTACGGCAGCGTGCACGTGAGCGACCTGATGGTGGTGGAACGGTACTCGCACGTGCTGCACATCGTGAGCCAGGTAGAGGGCACCATGCGCCCGGAGCTCTCGGCGATGGACGCCTTCCGCGCGACCTTTCCCGCCGGCACGATGACCGGGGCGCCCAAGGTGCGCGCCATGGAGATCATCGACGAACTGGAGCCGGAGCGGCGTGGGCCGTACGCGGGCGCGGTGGGCTACTTGTCGGCGGGGGGGCGGCGCATGGATCTCGCCATCACCATCCGGACCTGCGTCATCGCCGGGGGAGAGGCTTCCGTGCAGGCCGGCGGTGGCATCGTGTACGACTCCGTCCCCGAGCGGGAGTGGGAGGAGACGGAGAACAAGGCGCGGGCCATGCTCACGGCCATCGGGCGCGTACGCGCCGCGGGAACCTCCGGCTAGTCGCGCGAGCACCGGCGCCGCATATTCCCGGCACATGCCCTTCAAGCTGACGAGCGCCGACCACACGCTGAGCTTCGAGTTGCCGGCCGATGCGCCGCAGCTCGTGGGACGCGCGCCCACGTGCGACATCCCGATCATCGACCCGACGATCTCCCGGAAGCACGCCGAGCTCGTATGCGGGGACGACGGCATCCAGGTGCGCGACCTCGACTCGAGCAACGGCACGTTCGTCAACGGGGAGCGCATCTCATCGTGCGGGGTGTCGGCGGGTGACCGGCTGACGTTCGGGCACGTGGAGTTCACGGTCGAGGCCGTCGAGCCGCGCCGGGTTACCCCGCCCGTCGTGCACATGCACACGCCGCCGGGCGCCACGATTCTGCGCCAGCGCCCCGTGAGCATGCACACGCCTCCCCTGGCCGCCGCCGGGGTGCCGCCCGCGCCGAGCGACAAGAACCGCGAGAAGCTGGCCACGCTGCTCGAGGTGTCCAAGGGGTTGGGCCGCGCGGTGGACACCGACGCGATCCTCGACCGCATCGTCCAGTATGCCTATGAGGTTCTGGACGTCGAACGGGTGGCAATCCTCCTGCTCGACGAGCGGGGCGAGCTGATCCCCAAGATCTCGCGCGACCGGCGGGGCGCCGACGCTCCGCGCATGGTGCCGCAGTCCATCGCCCGCGCGGCGGTGGCGGACAAGATGGCGATTCTGTCCGACAACGCCGGCGAGGACGTGCGCTTCGGCGGTCAGTCGGTGATGCTGCAGAAGGTGCACAGCGCGATCTGCTCGCCGCTCATCGGAAGCGAGGAACGGGTGCTCGGGGTGCTCTACGTGGATAACGTGTCCACCACGCACCGGTTCACCGACGACGACCTGGACTTCGTGGTCGCGTTCAGCGGCATCGCGGCCGTGGCCATCGAGAACAGCCAGTTCGCGGAGCGCATTCGCCGCGAGAGCCTGGTCCGCAGCAACTTCGAGCGCTACTTCGCGCCGCAGCTGGCACAGCGCATCGCCTCATCGGCCGACGCGACGCGGCTGGGCGGCGACAAGCGGAAGGTGGCGGTGCTGTTCAGCGACATTCGCGGCTTCACGCAGCTCTCGGAGACCATGAAGCCCGACGACATGGCCCGGTTGCTCAGCGAGTACTTCACCGAAATGGTGGATTGCGTGTTCCGCCACGACGGGACGCTGGACAAGTTCATCGGCGATGCGGTGATGGCGCAGTGGGGCGCGCCGATCGGTGGCGCCGCCGACCCCGACCAGGCGGTGCGTGCGGCGATGGACATGATCCGGGAGCTGGACACGCTCAACGCGCGTTGGCGTGCCGAGGGGCGTCCCGAATTGGAGATCGGCATCGGGCTCAACTACGGCGACGCCTTCGCCGGCAACATCGGGTCGGAGAAACGGCTCGAGTTCACGGTCATCGGCGACACGGTGAACACGGCGAACCGGCTGTGCTCGGTGGCGGGGCCACGCGAGATCCTGATCACCGACAGCCTGCGGGCGGCGCTGACGGACCGGCCGCCGTTGGAGGAACGTCCGGCCGTGGAACTCAGGGGCAAGCGCCAGGCGGTGCCGGTGTTCCGCGTGGTCGTGTGACGGGGCGCGCGCTGCCGGCGGGCTACGAGCGCCTCGCGGTCGGGGCCGCCGAGGCGGTGAGCGTGGCAGAGTTGGCGCCCCTGCTCCGCGACGTGCTCGCCGCGGAAACGCTGTACGATTTCGCGCGCCGGCGTCTCGAGGCCCGGGCACTCACGGGGCGGCAGCCCGCGTACGCGATCTCGATGCCGACGGGCGGCGGCATGATCGTGGTGCGCCACAACCGGCACGGCGGGCTGCTGGCCACCCTGACCGGCGATCGGTTCCTCTACCCCACGCGGGCCCCGCGCGAACTCCGGGCGTCGACGCAGCTCCTCGCGGCCGGCGTGCCCACGCCGCAGATCCTGGCCTACGTGGTGTACCGGACGGCGCCGTTCGCCCGATCCGACGTGGCCACGCGCATGGCGGATGCGTCGGCGGACCTGGCGGCGCGCCTGGCCGCGGCCGACGCCGATGCGCGGCGGCGCGATCTCGACCTCACGGCGACGCTCGTGGCGCAGCTCTCGCGCGCGGGCGCGCGGCATCACGATCTCAACGCCAAGAACGTGCTGATCGGAGTGCGCGATGCGCGCACGGAGGACGGCGCCGGCACGCAGGCCATCGTGCTCGACGTCGACCGGGTCACCTTCGGCTGGGCGCCGGAGATCGCGCTCGCCCACAACCTCCGGCGCCTTGACCGCTCGCTGCGCAAGCGGCGCGAACGGTTCGGCGAGGCGGTGACGGACGGGGAGATCGCCGCCCTCGCCCGCGCGGCCGCCGAGCGACTGTGAGGCTCGGCCGGTGCGCTACTCGCCGATGATCTTGATGACCACGCGCTTGCGCCGCTGCCCGTCCCACTCGCCGTAGAACACGCGCTGCCAGGGGCCGAAGTCGAGCTTGCCGGCGGTCACCGGGACGATCACCTCGTGGCCGATGGTGAGCGACCGCAGGTGCGCGGCCGCGTTGTCCTCGCCGGTCTCGTTGTGGTGGTAGCGGTCCGGATCCCACGGGGCCACGGAGTGCTCCAGCCAGTGCAGGATGTCGCGCCAGAGTCCGGACTCGTGATCGTTGACGAACACGGAGGCGCTGATGTGCATGGCCGACACGAGCGCGAACCCTTCCGTGATGCCGCTGGCCTCGAGTTGCGCCTGGAGCTCATCGGTGATGTCGATGATCTCCTGCCGCTGCTTGGTGTTGAACCAGAGATAGTGTGTGTGCGAGCGCATGGCGTGCAGACTAGGAACCCAGGGGGCGTCCGGCAAGCACGGCCTCGTAGACGCGTTCGGTGGCGTCCGTCATGCGCTCCACGGAGAACTGCTCGGCGCGTTCCCGCGCCGAGTCGCCCAGGCGCCCGGCCAGCGATGGATCGTTGACCAGCCGCGCAATGGCGGCGCCCAGCGCCTCGGAGTCGCGCGGCGGCACGAGCAGCCCGTCGACGCCGTCGCGCACGACCTCGGGAATGCCGCCGGCCCGCGTGGCGGCGATCGGACGCCCGAGGAAGAGCGCGTCGAGCAGCACCGACCCCAGCCCCTCCTCGCGCGAACTGAGCACGAACACCGTGGCCGCGGCGATCAGCGCGTCGGCATCGGTGCGGAAGCCGGCGAGGTGCACGTACTCCCCGGCTCCGAGCGCCGAGATCTCGGCTTCCACCGCCGGCCGCAGGCCGCCTTCACCGGCGATCAGGCCGTGCAGCGCGGGAACCTCACGCCGGGCGCGGACAACGGCGCGCACGAAGTTGAGGGGATCTTTGTGCCCCACGAGTTGGGCCACCTGCACAGCCAGGGGCGCGCCCTGCGGAATGCCGAGCCCGGCCAGCGTTTCGGCCGACGCCGGCGGAATGTCGCGGTGCACGTCCACGCCGTCCGGCACCACCTGGATCCGCCACCGCTCCACTCCGCTGGCCACGAGCACGTCCGCCGCCGCCTGGGACACGGCGATGATGGCCGAGGCGCGGGCGTACTTCCAGCGCGTGCCCGGATTGTCGCGCAATCGAAAGTCCACGCGGCGCGAGATCACCAGCTTGGCCTTCGTGCCCACGATCCCCAGGGCGCCGAGGGTGACGTCGTGGCCAGTGTGGGCGTGCACGATGTCGATGTGGAACCGGAGAATTGCCCGCCGGATGCGATACACCCGCAGCGGGTCGCCCTCGAACCGGGGGGAGCAGTTGATCACCGGGAGGCCGGCGTCGCGGGCGCGCGTGGCGAGCGGGTGCCGCGACCGCGCGGCGATCGTGGACTGCTGCCCGCGCCTGGCCAGCTCGGCCGCCAGCCAGAACGCCTGGCGCTCGCCGCCCCGCCAGCCCCGCTCGGTATCCAGGTGGAGAATGCGCATCCGGATCGTCCCCGGCGTCGCCCGCCTCGGGATTCGGGGAGGAAAGAGTACCGGGACTTGATTACCCCGACTCGGCCGCCGAAGTTGCGCGACAGAGTGAACCAGAATCTAACGCGAGCGCCGGACCCGCGGCGCCTTCTGCTCGTGAGTCTCGACAACCTGGGCGACCTGGTGTTCGCCTCGGCGCTCACTCCGCCACTCCGCCGGCGTTTCCCGGAATTGTCGATCACGCTCTGGTGCAAGCGGTACACGCGCGACATCGGCGCGTTGGTGCCGGAGGTGGACCGGGTGATCGCCGCCGATCCGTACTGGGACCGGTCGCCGGGACGGCCGCGCGGGAGCCGGCTACGTTTCATGGCCGCGATGGCGGAGGTTCGCTTCGGCGCGTTCGACACGGCCGTCCTCGCCGCCGCACCCTGGCGCACGGCGCGCGCCGTGGCGCGCTGCGGCATCCCGGTGCGCATCGGGCTCGAGCGACGGAAGAACGCCCGCTGGCTCACGCATGCGCTCGATCCAGAGGACGTCCACCGGCCCGTGCTGGCCGAGGAATCCCGGCTGCTGGAGCCGTTCGGCATGCCGGCCGGGGAGCCCCTGCGCTACCGGCTCGACGCGAGTCGCCTCGCGGATCGCCCCGACGTGGAGCGCGCGCTGGCCGGCCGCGTGGCGGCGCTGCATCCGTTCGCGAGCAAGCGCTCGCGGTGCGTACCGGTGCGCATCTGGATTACCGTGGCCCGCGAACTCGAACGCCGCGGCTTCGATCCGCTCTGGCTGGGCAGCACGGCCGAGCTGAACGAGGTCCGCTCGTCGGGCGGCAGCGGCACCTGGACGTACGTGGACCAGTTCGGTGCGCGGCTGGTGGATACGGCGGCGGCGCTCGCCCGCGCGGCGCTCTTCATCGGGCACGATTCGGGGCCGCTGCATGTGGCGAGCGCGTTCGGCGTGCCGGCGGTGGGCGTGTTCGCGCCCGGGGAGCCCGACCGCACCTTCCCCCAGGGCATCGGCCGCGCAACCATCATCGCCCGCCCGTCGCCCGAGGGGATCACGGCGGCCGAGATCGTCGACGCCGCGCTGTCGCTCGGCGCGGTAACTTCCGGCCCATGATCGACACCCGGCTGGAGCGCATCTGCATCGTGATGATGAGCGCCGTGGGCGACGCGGTGCACGTGCTTCCCGTCATCAACGCCATCAAGCGCGCGCATCCCGCCAGCCACATCACCTGGGTCCTGCAACCCGGACCGGCCACGCTCGTCCGCGGGCATCGAGCGGTGGACGACATCGTCCTTTTCGATCGCGCCAGGGGCTGGCGCGCCTTCACCGACGTCCGCACCGAGCTCCGCCGCCGCCGGTTCGATCTGGTGATCAACCTCCAGGTGTACTTCAAGGCAGGCATCGTCACGTCGTTCACGCCGGCGCCCATCAAGCTCGGCTTCGACCGCGCACGGGCGCGCGACATGAACTGGCTGTTCACCAACCGCAAGATCCCGCCCCACGCCGGCCAGCACGTGCAGGACCAGTACTTCGAGTTCCTGACGGCCATCGGCATCCAACACGACCCAGTAGTGTGGGATCTCGGGCCGTGGGCCGGCGAACGCGATTGGCAGCGCGAGTTCTTCCGCGCCTTCGACCGCCCGGTGGCAGCCATCGTGGTGGCGACGAGCAAGCCGGAAAAGGACTGGGCGCCGGAACGATGGGCCGAGGTGGCCGATGCGCTGTATGACGACTTCGGACTCCAGCCGGTGCTCGTGGGCGGGCGGTCGCCGCGCGAACTGCACGCCGAGCAGGTGATCCTGGAACGCGCGCGGAGCCGGCCGCATTCGGCGCTGGGCAGCGGGCTGCGGAACCTGGTGGGCATCATGGACGGCGCCGCGCTCGTCCTGGCGCCCGACACGGGCCCGCTGCACATGGCGGTAGCGCTCGACCGTCCCGTGGTGAGCCTGCTTGGCTACACGAATCCCAAGCGCACCGGCCCGTACCGCAAGTTCCACGACCTGATGATCGACGCCTATGGCGAGCCGGGCGAGGACTACCCGATCTCGATGGAGAACCGGCCGGGCCGCATGCCGCGCATCACGGTGCGCGACGTATTGGATCGCGT
The DNA here is from genome assembly GCA_963814345.1 of uncultured Gemmatimonadaceae bacterium. Taxonomy (GTDB): domain Bacteria; phylum Gemmatimonadota; class Gemmatimonadetes; order Gemmatimonadales; family Gemmatimonadaceae; genus JAGWRI01. The sequence goes on from CAWFCT010000015.1 coordinate 158,041, forward strand.
GGAGCGCTGGCGCTCGGCGTACGGCGTCGGCTACGGGCGCGGCGCTTCGAGCGGGCCGAACGGGTAGCGCAGCCCGAGGCCTTCGAACAGCCGCACCATTCGGTTGACGGCCAGTCCCATCACGGCGAAGTAGTCGCCGTCCACCCGCGTGACGATGGTCGCGCCGTACCCCTGGATCCCGTACGCGCCCGCCTTGTCCATCGGTTCGCCGGTCGCGACGTAGCGGGCGATGTCGTCGTCGGAGAGATCGCGGAACGTGACGCCCACCTCCTCCACGCCCGACTCGATCCTGCCCCGCCAGGCCACGGCCACCGCGGTCATCACCACGTGCGACCGTCCGCTCAACCGGCGCAGCATGCGCGCGGCGTCGGCGGTCGATTCGGGCTTGGCCAGCACTTCGCCATCGACCACCACGGTGGTGTCGCTGCCGATGGTGACCGCGTCGTGGTTGCCGAGCGCGGTGGCCTTCTCGCGCGCCAGCCGCTCCACGTACTCGGCCGGCGACTCGCCCGCGCGCAACGACTCGTCCACGTCGGCCGGCCGCACGTCGTGCGGAATGCCGATGAGCGTGAGCAGGTCGCGCCGCCGCGGCGACGCCGACGCGAGAATCACGCGGGGATGCATCACTTCTCCAGCCACAGCGTCACCGGTCCGTCGTTGACGAGTTCCACATCCATCATCGCTCCGAATTCCCCCGTCTCCGTGCGCACCCCGCGTTCGCGCAGCAGCGCCACGAATCGTTCGTAGAGCGGGATCGCCACCTCAGGGCGCGCCGCGTCGATGAAGCTGGGGCGCCGTCCCTTGGCGGCATCGCCGTACAGCGTGAACTGCGACACCACCAGCAGGGCGCCGTCCACGTCGGCGAGCGCCAGGTTCATCTTGTCCTCGGCGTCGCTGAACAGCCGCAGCCCGATCACCTTGTCGGCCATCCAGACGAGTTGGGCTTCGGTATCGGCGTGCGTGAACCCCACGAGCAGCAGGAACCCGCGCCCGATGGCGCCGGTGACGCGATCGCCCACGCGCACTTCGGCGCGCGACACGCGCTGCAGGAGAATTCGCATGGAGGCGAATATAATGCCCGGCTGGTGGTGCCGACGCCGGCGCCACCCTTTCGGGGCCGCCGTCGGAACCACAACTTTCCACGCGTTCCGAATCGCCCCCTTCTGCCCTTCTCCGCCATGCCGCTCTACGCGCGACGCCTGGACGACCTCGGCGTCGAAGGCTCGTTCACGTTCGGTGCCGAGATCGCGCGCGCCGTCGCCGCCGGGCGCGACGTGGTCCGCCTCACCATCGGCGAGCCCGACTTCGACAGCACGCCGCACGTGAACGAGGCCGGCATTGCGGAGATCCGCCGCGGGAACACGCACTATTCGGATCCGCAGGGCATCCTGCCGCTCCGCCGGGCCATTGCGGACTACGTGGCGCGGACAAGGGGCATTCCCGTGGACGCCGCACAGGTCGTGGTTCTCCCGGGCGCCAAGCCGTCCATCTCGCTCACCATTCAGACCTACGTGGACCCGGGCGACGAGGTCATCTATCCGAGCCCCGGGTTCGCGATCTACGAATCGTGGACCACGTTCGTGCGCGGTGTGCCGGTACCGCTCCGGCTGCGCGAGGACCACGACTTCACCTTCACGGCGGCCGACCTGGCGGCGCTCATCACGCCGAAGACCAAGCTGATCATGCTCTGCTCGCCCTCCAACCCGACGGGGGGCGTGCTGCCGGCGGGGCTGCTGGCCGACGTGGCGGCGGTGATCCGGGAGCGGTGCGGCCCCGACGTACGCGTGTACGCCGACGAGATCTACGAGCACATCCTGTTCGACGGCGCCGAGCACGCCAGCATCGCGTCGCAGCCTGGAATGGCCGAGCGGACGATCATCGCCAGCGGGCACTCGAAAGGATTCGCGATGACCGGGTGGCGGCTGGGGTGGGCAGTGCTGCCCACGGCCGACGAAGCGCAGACCTTCAAACGGCAGGTCATCCAGACCACGTCGTGCGTGCCGCCGTTCACCCAGGAGGCGGGGCGCGCGGCGCTCGAGACGCCCGAGTCGTATACGGCGATCGCGGCGATGGTGGCCGAGTTCCAGAAGCGCCGCGACTGGGTGGTGCCGGCATTGAACGCCATTCCCGGCGTGACGTGCCGCGTGCCGCAGGGCGCCTTCTATGTATTTCCGAACATCGGCGGCGCGTGCGAGCGGCTGGGCGTGCTCGCCGCGTACGACGCGCTCGATCCGGATGCCAGGCGCCGAACCTCGCCGTCCCGGCTGTTCCAACTCTTCGCGCTGTACCATCACGGCGTCGCGATGCTGCATCGCGAGTCGTTCGGCACGCGCGGAGCCGAGGGAGAGCATTACGTGCGGCTCTCCATCGCGACGTCCATGGATCAGCTGCGGGAGGGTGTGGCGCGCTTCGCTGCCGCGGTTGACGACCGCGCGGGATTCGCCCGGTTCATGACCGAGCCCGAGTCGCGCCGGTGAACCGCATCTTCGTCACCCGCCGGATCCCGCGCGCCGGGCTGGATCTGCTGGCGCAGGCGTCGGCGGAAGTGCGCATCGGCCAGCCCGACGACGAAGCACCGGTGCCGCGAGCCATGCTCGAGGAGGGCATCCGGTGGTGCGACGTCCTGCTCCCGCTGCTCACCGAACCGGTCGACCGCGCATTGCTGGTCCTCAATCCGGCCCTGCGCGGCGTGGCCAACTACGCCGTGGGGTTCAACAACATCGACGTTGCGGCCGCCAGCGCCCTCGGGATCCCGGTGAGCAACACGCCCGGCGTGCTGACGGATTCCACCGCCGACCTGACGTGGGCGCTGATCCTCGCGGTGGCGCGGCGCATCCCGGAGGCGCATGCGTACATGACGGGCGGCCGCTACAAGCTGTGGGGGCCCAACCTGCTGCTCGGCGCCGACGTGAGTCCTGGTGGCAACGGCCGGCGCAAAGTACTCGGCATCATCGGATTCGGGCGCATCGGCAGCGCCGTCGCGCGCCGCGCGTTTGGGTTCGACATGGATGTTCTCGCCTACGACCCGCACGCCCGCAGCCGCATCGAAGACGACCCCTCGGTGCAGTGGGCGGACCTGGACGTACTGCTGCGGTCCAGCGATTTCGTGACGCTCCATCCGTTGCTCACGCCGGAGACGCGCCATCTGATCGATGCCCGCGCCCTCCGGCTCATGAAGCCCACGGCGTTTCTGATCAACGTGTCACGCGGGCCCGTGGTGGACGAAGGGGCCCTGGTGGCGGCACTCCGCGGCGGGGAGATCGCCGGAGCGGCGCTGGACGTGTTCGAGCACGAGCCGGCCATGGCGCCGGGTCTCGCCGAGTGCGAGCGGGTGGTGCTGGTTCCGCACATCGCGTCGGCCAGCACCGACACGCGGGACCGTATGGCGACGATGGCGGCCGCCAACGCGTTGGCGCATCTTCGTGGAGAGCCGGCGCCGAACGTGGTGAATCCGGACGTGTACGCTTCTCCCGCCTACCGCCAGCGACTCGCGCGGAACTCATGACGCCTGCTACCGGAGCCACCACACCCTCGCTGGCCCAGACGCTCGACGTCGAGACGCCGGAGCTCGTGGTCCTCTCGTACACGCTGGCCGGGGTGGGCTCACGCGCGTTTGCCGCGATCATCGACTATCTGATCTGCATCGCGTTCCTGGTGGTGCTCGGCATCGGCCTCGGCGTCGTCGGCGCCACCACGCGCGGGCTCGGGGGGCGTGCCACCACGGCGTGGGTGTTCACCGTGTTCGTGCTGGCCCAGTTCGCGGTGCTCTGGGGCTACTACGTGCTGTTCGAAGCCCTGGCCGACGGCCAGACCCCGGGCAAGCGCGCGCAGCACCTTCGCGTGGTGCGCGACGGCGGCTACTCGATCACCTTCGGCGCGTCGGCCATCCGCAATCTGCTCCGGATCGTCGACCTGCAACCCGTCTTCACGTACGGCGTGGGGATGGTGAGCGTGTTGCTCTCGCGTTCGGGGAAGCGGCTGGGCGACTATGCGGCCGGTACCATCGTGGTTCGCGAGAACGTGGAGCAGACCCCGCCCGTGCGGGCGGCCGCTCCCCCGCCCCCCCGGAGCACCGGCGACGCCGAGATTCCCGCGCTGTACACCCGGCTGGGGGAAGACGAGTTCACGGTGCTCGAACGGTTCATCGACCGCCAGATGGAGTTGTCCGCCGAGCGCCGGCGGGCGCTGGCCGGGCAGCTCGTGCAGCGATTCGCCGCCAGCCTGGCGGAGCTTCCGCCGGGCTCCGATCAGGCCCGGCTGATCCGGCTGCTCGACGCCGAGCGTGCGGCGCGCCGGGCTGGGCTGCCGGCGCGCAACGAGACGGGGGCGGCGCGCGAACGCCATGCCATCATCGCCGCCGGATCGCCCCGTTGGGCCGCGTTCGCCTCGCGCCTGGCCGACGCCAAGCGGCGCGGACTCAAGGGTCTGGGCGAGGACGGCGTGCGGGAATTCGTGCGCGACTACCGCGACCTGTCGGCCGATCTGGCGCGCCTGTCCACGGCGGCCCACGGACGTGAGTCGCCGGAGCTGTTCTACCTCAACCGGCTGGTGGCCGGCGCGCACAACCTCCTGTACCGCCGGCGGTCGATCCCCGCGCGCGACATCGCGCAGTTCCTGTTCGGCGACGTGCCGCGTGAGATCCGGCGGTCGGCACGGCCGATTCTCCTGGCCGCGGTGCTCCTCTTCCTGCCGGCGGGCATTGCCGGCACCGCCGTGTATCGCGAACCCACGGTGGCGCGCATGCTGGTGCCGCCGCAGATGCTCGACCGCGCGCAGGAGGGGGTGGCCCGCGCGCGCTCCGGCGAGGGGTACATCCCCGATCCCCAGGTGTTCCGTCCCGTCATGGCGTCGACGATCATCGCCAACAACGTGCAGATCACCTTCGCCGCGTTCGCGTTCGGGCTCACGGCCGGATTGGGCACCGTGTGGCTGCTCATCGCCAACGGCATCAGCATCGGCGCCGTGGTGGGGCTCTACGCCTCGAAGGGGATCGCCTCGCTGCTGTTCGCCTTCGTGGCGCCGCACGGCGTGCTCGAACTGTCGGCCGTCTGCATCGGGGGCGGGGCGGGGTTCCTGCTCGCCGCGGCGCTGCTGATCCCGGGTCCGCGCACGCGCCGCGACGCGCTGATCGAGAACGGCGGCCGCGCCATCCGGCTGATCGCCGGCTCGTCGCTGCTGCTGCTCGTGGCGGGCACGCTCGAAGGGTTCGTGTCGCCCATCGAGTGGTGGCCGCTTACGGTCAAGCTCGCGGTGTCGGGCGTGACGGCGGTGGCGCTCGTGGAGTATCTGCGGCTGGGGCGCGGCGTACGGGGAGGCGCGACCGCCTCCGCGGCGTCAGAGGGCGCCGCGGCGCTTGATCTCGAGGTAGCGGTTGACGACGCCGGCAGTCATCACGCTGGGTGAGACGTCGAGCACCACGGCGCCGGCGCGCCGCATGCGCTCCAGCGCCTCCTCACGGGCCAGGATGAGTTCCTCCGCCGCCGCGCTCTCGTAGACCCGTGCCGCCCCACCCGCGGTGGGCAGCACGGCGGCCTGAAATACGGCGTCGTTCCGCAGCGCGACGACCAGGGCCAGGTGACGCGCCGCGCTGCGCGTCACGTACGCCACGAGCGCCTGCGATGCCCGCGCGTCGATCACGTCGGTGAAGAATACGATCAGCGCCCGCTTGCGCTGGTGGGTGGCGAGAAAGCGGAACGCGCCGGCGTAGTCCGGCTCCCGCAGCGTCGGCTCCAGCGGAACGAACGCGTCGCGAATGCGGCGCAGCGCGCCGCGGCTCTGGAGCGCCGGTACGAACGCCCGCACTGCATCGTCGAACACCAGAGTCCCCACGTGGTCGCCGGCCGCCACGGCCACGTCGGTGAGTACCAGCGCCGACGAGAGCGCCTGCTCGAAGCGCGTGTAGCCGCCGGCCAGCTGCGTCATGCCCCGCCCCGCGTCGATCAACGTGATGACCGTCTGCGACCGCTCAATGGTGTACTCGCGGGTCATCAGCTTGGCGCGCCGCGCCGTTGCCTTCCAGTCGATAGCCCGCGGGTCGTCGCCCACCACGTACTCGCGCAGTCCCGCGAAGCCGTGCCCCTCCCCACGCCGCCGCAGCGCCCGCACCCCCGCGGTGTCCAGTCGATGCTCCAGGGCGAGCAGCCGGAAGCGGCGCACGCCCGCAACCGACGGCATCACGAACACTTCGTCCGCCATCGGCACCACGTACCGCGCGCTCATGAAGCCGAGCGAGGTTCGCACGCGGATGCCGACGTCGCCGAGCGGGGCGCGCCCGCGCGCCATACCGGTGACGTCGAAGGGCACCATGCCGGTGCCTCCCGGGCCGAGCGCCACCTCGGCCCGTCCCACGCCTCCGGCGACCGCGGCAGGAAAGCGATCGTAGACTTCCACCCACACGGCTCGCGGCCACCGCGACGACACCAGGTAGGAGCCGGCCGCGTGATCGCCGATGCCGACGGTGCCGGGCGCCACGCGCGTGACGTCGAGCAGCCGCCGGGGCGGCAGGCGGACCAGGTCCACCGCGGCCGCGACGAGCAACACCGCGAGCCCCGCCGTGCCCGCCACGGTTCCGGCGCGCCCCGGCAGCAGCCAGAGTACCGCCGCCACCGCCAGCGCCCGGGCCAGCCGCGGGGTCGGCGCGAACCGCAGCAGCGCGCCGCCGCGGGCCGCGAGACCGCGCAACGTCACCGCGGCGCCTCGATCCGCGACAGCACGGCCAACAGCACGTCGTCCGCCGTGCGCCCCTCGACCTCGAGTTCGGGCGCGAGCGTCACGCGGTGGCGAAGCGCCGCCAACGCGCGATCCTTCACGTCGTCGGGCGTGGCGTAGTCGCGCCCCTGGAGCACGGCGGCAGCGCGCGCGGCCCGCATCAACGCCACCGTCGCCCGCGGCGACGCGCCGAGCGACAGCGCGCTCTCCTCGCGCGTGGCCCGGGTGATTTTGGCGATGTACTCGCGCACCTCGGGCGCCACGCGCACCCCGTCCACGAGCGCCCGGAGTTCCCGCGCCTCATCGGCCGTGACGACCGACGGCACCGCATTGGCCGCTGCCCGCTCGGGATCGAACCCCGATTCGTGCAGCGCCAGCATCTCCAACTCGGCGCTCGACGACGGATAGCCGATGACCGTCTTCAGCAGAAAGCGATCGAGCTGCGCCTCGGGCAATGGATACGTGCCCTCGTGCTCCACGGGATTCTGCGTCGCGTACACGGTGAACAGCGCGTCGAGCGGCCGCGTCACGCCGTCCACCGTCACCTGCCGCTCCCCCATCCCTTCGAGCAACGCCGATTGGGTCTTGGCCGGCGCGCGATTGATCTCGTCGGCAAGGAGCAGATCGGTGAAGATGGGCCCGGGCTGGAACTCGAACCCGCGCGCCGGATCGCGCAGCATCGACACCCCCGTCACGTCGGAGGGCATGAGATCGGGCGTGAACTGGATGCGCGAGAACCGCACGCCCAGCGCCTGTCCGAGGGTGCGCACGAGCAGCGTCTTGGCCGTGCCCGGGACCCCCTCGATCAGCAGGTGGCCCCGGGCCAGGAACGCCACCAGGGCGTCCTCGATCGCCGCGTCCTGGCCGATGATGCGCGCGGCCACGGTGCTCTGGAGACGCTGCAGGGCGTGCGCCCCCTGCTCGATGGTAAGTGTCATGGGGAGAGTCTGGTGAGGGAGGATTCAATATGGGCCAGGGCGTCGCCGACCGCCGCGAATTCGCGCCGCGACACGGGAGCGGCCAGGGCGTGGCGCACGCGATCGGTCTCCGCCGCCGCGTGCGGCGTCGTGCGCGCCACCCAGTCCAGGAATTCGTCGTCCGACCGGCCGGCGGTGGCCCGCGCCGCCGCCAGCCCGATGCGGCGCCGCACCCCGCGCACGAGCCGCGTGACGGCCGTGCGGGTGGCGCCGACCTGCGCGTACGCGCGGGCCAGGGCGTCCACGTGCTCGATCGGAGATCGGCGCCGCGCCTGTGTCACGCCCCGCGGCGGGAGCACGCGCGGCGCCGCTGCCAGCAGCACCACGAGGCCCGCGCCGAGGAGCTGGAGCAGCAGGTGCCCTGCCGCGGTGCGCCCGAAGAACGCGACGATCGCCGATACCGTTCCCGGCTGCGCCCCGTTGCCCTGATGGTACTCGTCGAACAGGATGCGCGTTCGCGGCGTATCGCCGCCCCCGCGCAGATACTCCAGCGTCCGCACCGCGATGACGCTCAGCCCGTACCGGCACACGCGCAGCGCGTCGTTGCGCAGCACATCGGGATCCGACGCCACCACGATGCGCCCGCGGCCGAACGGGAACCCCACCACGGCGGGGCGGTCGAACGCCCGCGGTCCCGTCGCCGACACGCGCGCGAACGTGACCGGAGGCCCCGGGGGCGGGCCGGTCCACCGGAGCGAATAGAGGAGAACGTGTCCCGCCGGCCACAGCGGCAACGTGACTCCGGAGTTGCCCGCGCAGGAATCGGTCATCAGGGAGTCCGGCGGCTGGAAGTCTGCGCCCACGCCGAGCGTCAGGTGCAACGAGTCGTTCAACGGCCCCTGGCCGGACGGCAGGACCAGAAGCAACGCGCCACCCTGCCGCACCGCCTGCAGCAGCGCGTGTACCTCGGCCATCGTCAACGGCTCCACCGGCGCGAGCACGGCCTGGATCGTTGCCGGATCGTCGGGAACGGCGGGCGTGATGCGGCGATCCGCCTTCCACCCCAGCCGGTTCGCCAGTTCATAGAAGAGCCGCGCGCCCTGTGGCCCGGTGGAGAACGTGGTGAGCCGGGAATCGCCGCTGCGGCCATTCGCCGTGTCCGGCGCGAGCAGCGCGGAGACGATCACCAGCACGGCGACGGCCGAGAGCAGCACCGAGGGACGCGTGTACCACGCCGGTCCCGAGGCCTCCGGCGGCGGGGGGCGGTTCATGCCGCCCGCTCCACGAGGGGCCTGGCGTCGAGCAGCAGCGCGGCGTACTCGTCGGACGTGCACGTACCGGTTCCGTAGATCACGCGGTCGTATCGCCGGCGGAAGCGCTGAAAGGGCACCTGTTCGCTCAGGCCGGCGCGGCGGAGTTCGCGCGCGTAGTCGCCGGCGGTCTTCGACGGATGCAGCCGCACGGCCCCCCGCCCCGCCAGTCGAACCAGCAGGGCGCCGTACAACGCGTGCGCCGCCGCCGTGAACTGACCCGCCGCGGCCAGGCGCTCGGCGTCCGCCCACGGATCGCCGGCGCGCGTCACCGCCCCGGGCCCGCCGGCGCGCCCGGCGTCGGAGGCAGTGGCGCGCGCCGCCACCACCAATCGCGCCGCTACCGTGAGCACCAGCAGCGCCGCCAGGGCAATGACCAGGAGCCGGGCGTCCGTCGAATGACGGAGCGGATCCAGCACCCGTCCCCACAGGTCGGACAGCCACCCGAGCAGTCGGTCGAACAACGAGGTCGTGAACGTGCGCCGGTACGCCGACTGGCGGGCGATCGCCGCGACGGTGTCCCGAATCGCCGCGGCCGGCCAGTGCAGGGTGTCCGGCCCCTGCAGCAGCCGCACCACGGCCACCACCGCGGTCAGCCCTCGGCTGCGGCCGACCCCAGCCCCTGCGCCATCACCTCGATGTCGAAGCCTTCGCCGCGGATGCGCGCGTCGTAGTACAGCACCATCTCCGTGAGGCCCACCACCGGATACGCCACGATCGTGTACGCCGTGGTCAATACGAGCATGACGACGGTGCTCCCCGACATGCCGCCGATGAACGCGATCGCCATGCTCAGTATGAAGTAGATGACGAACACCAGCAGCAGGGTCAGCAAGATGTGCCACTTCCGCCCCTTGGACAGGGCGGCCGACCGCCCGAGCGACGACCAGGCGCCCTGTCCCTCGAGCACGATGGAGGTGGACACCGCGAACAACATCGACGCCACGTAGAACGCGCCCACCAGGAAGGCGAGCGCCCCGACCATCACCAGCACACCCTTGATGAGGCCGGCGATCATGATTGCCGGGACGCGCGGCAGGACCCGGCGGATCGTGTCGCCGATGTCCCGCGTTCCCGGGGCACCGAGATAGGCGTCCGATCCGAGCTGCACGACCACCGCGCTCATCAGCGCGAACACCACCCACGTACCGAGCGCGCCCACCAGGTAGATCGCGGCCGAACTCGCCGCCTCGCCAATGCTGGGACTCGTCACGCCGTGTCCCGGCATGAAGAGGAGCTGGAAGATCAGCCAGGGCGCGTACGCTACTGCGGTGACGGCAATGTACTGCGGCGCATCCTGCCGGTAGAGTTGAAAGGCCGCATCTACGATCTCCGATACGGAGCGGGTGCGAAGACGGGATTCAGGCATGGCAGCGGTGGCTGAAAGGTGGGTGGGTGCAACCTGCCGGTGCTCGCCACGATTATGCGACCGAACGCAGAACTCGGCTAGTCTCCCACACCCGGAGGACCCGCCGGCGGCAGACCGGCCCGAAATGTGGTAAATCATCGGACGGTTCTTTCCCACCCACGCCTGCGCGGTGCGCCGCGCCCAGGTTCGACTCCATCCGCGGACGGCCAGTCCGCACGAGATCCCGATGAGACTTTCGAGACACACCCGTGCCCTGCCTGCCATACTGGCCGCCGGCATACTGTCGCTCGCCGGCCAGCCGGCTGCGGCCCAACAGCCGCCCTCCCCGCCCCCCTTCAACGTCGTCGAAGCGAGCATCGCCGACGTCCACGCCGCGCTCGCCGACGGCCGGATCACCTGTCACGGCCTGGTGGCGGACTACCTGGCCCGCATCGACGAGTACGACAAGAACGGACCCGCCATCAACGCGATCATCATGACGAATCCCGACGCGCTCGCCGTGGCCGACAGCCTCGACGCCGTGGCGAAGCGCGGCGGCCCCCTGGGCCCGCTGCACTGCATTCCGATGATCGTGAAGGACAACTACCAGACCAGGGGCCTGCAGACCACCGGCGGATCGCTGGCGTTCAAGGGCTTCGTCCCCGACAAGGACGCGTTCGTGGTCGCGCGCATTCGCGCCGCAGGCGCCATCGTGCTGGCCAAGGCGAACATGGCCGAGTTGGCGTTCAGTCCGTACGAGACGGTGAGTTCCATTCTGCCGGGCTACACGCGCAACCCGTACGAACTCGACCGGGTGACCGCGGGCTCGAGCGGCGGGCCCGCGGCCGCCGTGGCGGCCAGCATGGGCACGGTGGGTCTCGGCACCGACACCGGGAATTCCATCCGGGGGCCATCGTCGCATCAGGCGCTCGTCGGCATTCGCCCCACCATGGGGCTCACCAGCCGCGCGGGCGTGGTGCCGCTCTTCCTCGGCGCCGACATGACGGGGCCGATGGCGCGCACGGTGGCCGACGCGGTGGCCGTGTTGCAGGTGATCGCGGGCCCCGATCCCGACGATCCGGTAACGCTCAACAGCCGCGGGCATGTGAGCCCCGACTACGCGTCGGCGATGGTGCGCGATGGGCTCCGCGGCGCGCGCATCGGCGTGCTCCATCAGGCATACGACACGCGCACCCTCGACCCGGAAATCAAGCAGATCTTCGAACGCGCCCTCGATGACCTCCGCCGCCAGGGCGCGACGATCATCGATCCGGTGGCGGTGCCCCACCTGACCGAGATCCTGCGTTCGGCCCGCGGGAGCGGCGGCTGCAACACCTTCAAGCGCGATTTCAACCGCTACCTGGCCACGCTCGGCCCCAGCGCGCCGGTGAAGAGCCTGGCCGATCTCATCAAGTCCGGAAAATACCATCCTTCCATCGAGACGCGGCTCGAGAACGCCGAGGCCGTGCAGGACACGTCCGCCGACAACCCGGGGTGCCGCGCCCAGGAAGCGATGCGCGCCAAACTGCGCACGGCCGTCACGCAGCTGATGGACTCCATGCACCTGGATGCGATGGTGTACCCCACCTGGAGCAACCCGCCCCGGCTGATCGGCGATCTCAACACGCCGGCCGGCGACAACAACCAGCTCTTCTCGCCGTACACCGGGTTCCCCGCGATCACTGTGCCGATGGGCTATTCGCACGGCGGCGTGCTGCCGGCCGGGCTCCAGTTCTTCGGGCGGGCGTGGGACGAGCGAACACTGATCAGGCTGGCGTATTCGTACGAGCAGGCCACGCACTGGCGCCGTGCGCCGACCACGACGCCCCCGCTTGTGATGACGGACGGTCGATAGGGCGTTACGACGGTAGGTCGGTAGGTCGGTACTACGGTATGACGGCGGGTCGGTGCGTCGTCCCCCGCGCGGCCTGGCTCCGACCTACCGACCTACCAGCTAACCGACCTACCGTTCGATGGGTGCCCGCACCGCATTCCCCCACTCCGTCCAGCTGCCGTCGTAGTTGCGCACTTTCTGGTAGCCGAGCAGAAACGAGAGCACGAACCAGGTATGGGCGGAGCGCTCGCCGATGCGGCAGTACGCGACGACGTCGTCGGTGGGGATGAGCCCTTCTTCCCGCTCGTAGATCGCGCGCAGCTCGTCGGCGGTCTTGAAGGTCCCGTCGGCATTCGCGGCCCGGGCCCATGGGACGCTCCGGGCCCCGGGGATGTGTCCGCCGCGCAGGGCCCCCTCCTGCGGGTAGTCGGCCATGTGGAGCTTCTTGCCGGTGTACTCGTCCGGCGACCGCACGTCGATGAGCTTGCCGTGTGCCGAGATGTGGCGCTTCACGTCGTCGATGAAGGCGCGGATCTTCGAGTCGCTGCGGTCAGCCGCCTTGTAGTGCGTGGCGGGATACCGGGGCACCTCGGTGACCAGGGGACGGCCCTCGGCCTCCCATTTGACGCGCCCCCCGTCGAGCACCCGCACATTCGTGAACCCGAACAGCTGGAACACCCAGAGGGCGTAGCAGGCCCACCAGTTGTTCTTGTCGCCGTAGAAGATCACCGGGGTGGACTCGTCGATGCCAAGCCGGCGCACCAGGGTCTGGAAGCGCTCACGATCGATATAGTCGCGCACCAGCGGATCGTTCAGGTCGAGATGCCAGTCCACCTTCTGCGCGCCCGGGATGTGGCCCGTGTCGTAGAGCAGCACGTCCTCGTCGCTCTCGATGATGCGCAGGGCCGGATCGTTCAGGTGCCCGGCAAGCCACGCGGTGCTGACCAGCGACTCGGGATGGGCGTATCCTTTGGCCTCGATCGATGCGTCGGCGATGGTCGTCATGATGCGTGTCTCCCTCGAAGGACGTACCGTACTATAACGACCCGCCTACTCGCCGCTCACATCGATCGCCCAACTGCCGGTCCGGCGATCCGCCGGCAGGTCGGCGCGGTACATGATCACGCGCGCCCGTTCCAGCGTGATCAGCCCGCCGCCGATCATCCCGTCCAACTCGGGCAGGATCGCCTCGATCCGTTCCGGGGTGTCCACACACTCGACCACGATCGGCAGGTCGCTCGACAACTCGAGGAACCGGTCGGTGTGCAGATGGGCGTTGGCGCCGAATCCCATGATGCCGCGGAACACCGTGCACCCGGCGTAGTGCCGGCCGCGCAACAGTTCGACGATCTGCTGGTACAGCGGCTTGCCCTCGAACTTGTCGCTCTCACCGATGTGGATGCGCATGAGCATGCGCTCGCCCTTGAATCCATGGGTGATGCTGGCGTGCTGCTCTGCCATGTCATGCCCCTCCACGCTGCAAGTGAATGGCGCCGCGGGCGGCGGCGAATCCCGCGAACATCGCCACCAGCGAGACCCCGACGCTCAACACGATGTACACCCCGGCCCGATTGTACTCGCCGTCGCGCAGCAGCGCGAAGGTCTCGTAGCTGAAGGTGGAGAACGTCGTGTAGCCGCCGCACAGCCCGGAGGTGAGCAGCAGGCCGAGCTGCGGACTCACGAATGCCGTCTCCGCCAGGTACGCCATGAGGAATCCCAGCAGGAGCGAGCCGGTGATGTTGATCAGCATCGTCGCCACGGGAAATCCGGGCCCCGCCCGCGTCTGGATGAACACGGTGGCCAGATAGCGCAGCGCGCCGCCGATCGCGGCGCCCAGCGCCACGTATCCCACGTTGATTACCAGTCTCATCGCTGCTCCGGCTGGTTCGGGCCCGCGGCCTCCCACGCCGCCAGGCGGGAGATGGCGCGGAATCGCTCGATCAGGTCGTCGAGCACCGGATCGAGCTGCTCGTGCACGCTCGGGTCCACCGACCCATAGCCGCGCAGCCCGCGCGCGCGGCTGTCTTCCAGGCGAATCGTGGCCGACGTGACCATGGCGCGGATGCTTCGCAGGCGCGACATGCGACGTGGCTCCGTGCCCAGCAGCTCGCTCAGGTGCACGATGCGCGCCCGGAGATCGGCGATCAGCGACTCCGCCTCGTCCGCGAATCGGCCCGGCAGATCGTCGGTGTAGTCGGTGAGCGGCCCCCAGGCGTGGCGGCTGCGGTCCGACAGCTGCTCGATGCGGGCCAGCGCCTCGTCGAGACTCACCAGCAGCACCGAGAAATGGCGGCGCTGGTTCTCGTTGAGTACCGGGTGCGGTTCGGTCATGGGCACAATAATGGCTCCTGCGCGGTGGTTGCGTAGGAGCCATCAGCCGGACGGGCCGGCGGTTTCAGGCGAGCTCCATCGCCTCTCTCGATCGAAGCCTAGCGCTTCCCATTCGCGAAGGTCAAGGGCAAAAGGGGGCGAGCGCCGCGCTCGGCACGGCCACGCCGACCCACGTGCGCGCCGTGGAACGGCTGGGCAACGGGTCGCGGCCGCACTGGAATCCGGACGGGCGGCCATAGCGGTCCGCCCTGGTCACCGCAGGATGAGCGAGTCCACGTCCGTGTAGGTGATCACGTGGGCCCAGCCGTTCACGTCCCCCGCCCGCGCGAACGTGACGGTGACCGCCGTGGAGTCACCGCGCGCCAGGGCCGAGTCGAGACCGAACACCATGACGTGGAATCCGCCCGGCGCGAACTTCACCGTGTCGTGGGCAGGCACGGGTAGCGCCGCCACGGCCTCCATGTGCTCCATCCCATTGCCCATCGCCATCGTGCGGTGCACCTGCGCGCTGTCGGCCGCGGCCATCCGAACGCCGGTCACGGTGTCGGCCTGCGCCGTTGGGTTGGTCATCCACAGATAGAGCACGGCCGGAGAACCCGCCGCGGGCTTCACCAGATACCCGCGCCCCCATCCCACCGTGCCGGCCTGGTCCACGGGCACCACGCGGCACCCGGCGATCACGAGCGCGAGACCCAGAACGAGGCGTTTCACGTCAGTACACGTCGCGCAGGAGGCGCGGAATGTCGTGCGCATAGTCGGCACTGGTGCTCCCGGGGAGATAGATCACGTGCGCGCTGTCGTCGGGCGTGAAGGCGAACACTTCGGCGGAATGAGTCACTGCATAACCGCCGCCCGGCAGCGTCTCGCGCGCCGCCGGTGGGATGTGGAAGGCCTGCTCCATGGCCGCCAGTTGCTGGTCGGTGCCGCGCAACCCGACGAAGGAGTGGTTGAACGAGTCGAGCCACCCCCGCAATTGCGGCAGGGAGTCGCGGGCCGGATCGGTGGTCACGAACACCACCGACACCCGAGCGCGCTGCGCGGGGGTCAACCGATCGAGCGCGCCGGCCAGATTGGCCATGTGCAACGGGCAGATGTCGGGACAGTGCGTGTAGCCGAAGGTGATGAAGGTGACGCGCCCCTTCGTGCGTGACGCGAAATCGTACGGCTTGCCGTCGGTACTCGTCATCGTGAGATCGGGTCTCGGCACCGGCGGATTGATGGTGGCCCCGTGGATCAGCGGCTCCCCACGCAACCGATCGAACGTGTCGTGCAGCGAGTCGCATCCCGTCGCGAGCACGACGGTACAGAGAACGGCAACGAATGATCGGGACCACCAACGCATCACGCCCTCCTTCAGAACTTGCGCTGCACCTGGACGAACACGGCGCGCGGCTGGCCGGGCGATACGAGCCCACCCGCCACCAATTCAGGATACGGCCGGTCGAGCAGATTGCGAACCCCCACGTCCACCGTCGCGCCCGACACGGGCACGGACAGGTTCGCGTGCATCAGGCCGTACGCCCCGAGCACCGTTCCCGGTTCGTCGAACGGCGAGTACGGCCCCACCCAGTTGCCGCTCAGCGTGAGGCTCCACAGCTGGGCGGCGGGATGGAACTGCACCGCCGCCGTGCCCAGATACTTCGCCGTGTTGTACACGCGCATGCCGCTCACGTTCGTCGGTGGCGCACCCCCGTCTTCCGGAACGAGCGTGAGACTGGTGTACCGCGCGTCGTTGAACGTCCAGTCGCCGGAGAGGAGCGTGGAGCTGCCGAGCAGCGACGACCACCCCACTTCGAGACCCTGCCGCCGGCTCGACCCGCCGTTGCTGGACACGCCGCTCAGCGGATTGAAGGTCTGCTCGTTGCTCACGTTCATCCGGAACAGCGTCGCCGAGAGGCTGGTGCCGCTCCGGTTGAACCTGAGCCCGCCCTCGTAGTCCCATTCCGTGATCACCGGCAGCGACGGGTCCTCGATGACTCCGTCGGTGGACCGGAAGCCGCGCGCCCAGTCGGCGTATGCCGACAGGCCGCCGCCCAACCGGTACGAGGCGCCGAGCTTGGGGGAGAAGACGCCCGTGCTTCCCTGGAAGGTGCCGTTCAGATCCTGCATCGACCGCGTACCGAACGCGTCGGCCCGCCCACCGACATCGAGACGCAACCGGTCGGTGAGATCGACGTGCGACGCCAGGAACAGTGCCCCCGACAACTGCCGCGCCGTGATCAACGCGTTCACGGAATCGCGGGCCCGCGCGGTGGTGAAATAGTTCTCGTAGCGCGCGTGATTCCACCGCCCCTCGGTGCCCACGGTGATCTCCCCGTGCGGCAACTCCCAGGTGAGGGCGCTGGTGAGTCCGGTCCCGTAGCGGGCGTCCTCCTCCTCGGTCTGACTGCCGCTGCCTTCGAATCGTCCACCGGCCGGCGGGATCGTCAGGAACAGCTGCCACCGCCCCTGCGTGGCGTACAGCGTGGTGCGCCAGAACAGCGAGCCGGCGATGTAGCGCAGGCTCACGCGCTCCTGCGCCCGCCGCTTGAAGCCGCCGTCGGACGGATTCGAAACGATGTCGTATTGATGCGCCGCGAACTCACTGTCGCTCAGAAACCCCGACGAGTTCCATCCCGTGGCGTACAGCTCGGTGCCCGCATCGATCGACCAGCCCGACCCGAGTTCGTGGACCACGCGCGCATGCCCCTGCGCCACGTTGTAGACCCCATTCGGCCGGAACCCATCGTCGTGCTGGTAGTGCACGCCGAACACACCGCCGCCACGGCTGCCGTGATCGAAGCCGGTCATCAGCGTGGCGTTGGCGGCGCCAAACGATCCCGCCTGCGCGGTCACCGCGGAACCCTGCATGCGATCGATGGTGTGCACGTTCACCACGCCGGCCATCGCGAAGTTGCCGAACAGCGGACTCGTGGGCCCCTTGATCACGTCGATGCTCTGCACCGCCTGCGTGAACAGCTCGCCGAAGTCGTTGTAGCCCTCGGCGTGCCCGTTGATCGGCTCGTTCACCGGCACACCGTCGATCCAGAGCGCCAGGTCGGTGGAGTGATCGGAGCTGAATCCCCGGAGCGAGGCGTCTGAGGCGAAGCCCGGCCCCTGCCCCTGCTGGTGGACCTCGACGCCCGCGGTCTGGCGGAGCAGGTCCCAGGTGCTGTTGGAGGGCGTGGTGTTGATCATCGACGCCGACACGTGCGTCACCGTGATCGGCTGCCGGCGGTCGACCGGCGCGGCAACGATGTTCACCGCGTTGAGGCTGCGCACCGCGCGCTGGGCCGAGTCGGCGCGCGCGGAGTCGGATGATTGGGTCTTCTGTTGGGCAAATACGACGGATGGGCACGCCACGAGGGCGAGCAGGTAGGCGATGCGGCGCATACAGGCTCCACACATGATCGAGAGGATCCGCGCCCGGGGGGTCCGCGCGCGGAGACGCCGGCAATGGCGTCGGTCGGTCAGGCCCGGAGTGCGGGTGGTCCGATGGCCGGTGGAAGAACGAACGGCGCCGCGGCGGGGAGCGGCCGCCTGGTGCGGTCGATGCGCGCGGTGTGACTCACCGAGCCGGCGGCCGCGAGATGCGCCACCGGCGCCGACGGCAGGGTGGCCATGGCGCACCCGCAACAGACGCCCATGCACGTGCAGTGCACGGGCCCGTGCGGCGTCGGCATTGCGGGCGCCGACGGCGCCGCTTGCGCGCTGGCCATGCCCGGCATGGCCGCCATGCCCGCCATCGCCGCCGCCATCCGGTCGTGCATGGGGCACGCGTCCACCCCGCCCACGTCCGTGGCCAGAGCCACGAACCAGAGGGCGAGGGGGAGCGCGAGGATGCGGTACAGTCGGCGGCGGCGCATCCGTCCAATGTAGCATCCGGACCCGGGCGCCACACCCGACCCTTGACCCACGCGGCAGCGCGATTAGACCTGAGAGGGACAACCTGGCAATCTCGCCACCTCCACCCGCGATCCGATGACCATGCACTCCGCACATCGGCTCGCCGGTGACCCGGAGTTGCGTGCCCCCCGCACGTTCGAGCCGCCGGCCAGCCTCCACGCTCGCACCTCCCCCCAGCGTGCATTCCTTCCGCATGCGCGCGCCGTCGCCCATCTGGCGTTCGGCCCCGCCGCCGACCGTGACTTCAACGTCCGCTTCTGGGATGCGGCCACGGAGCCCGCCGGCCGCACCCCGGCCCGGTTCACCATCCATCTGCGACATCCGTCCACCCTGCGCGCCATGTTCTGGCCCCCAGCCGAACTGCGGGTGGCCGAGGCCTTCGTCGCCGGCGACTACGACATCGACGGCGACCTCGAGGCCGCCACCGCGCTGGCGCCGACCCTGCGCGACCGGCTGTGCCGCCCGCGCACGCTCGCTCGCCTGCTGTATCACGTACTCGCGCTCCCGGCGCCCTCCGGGGAGCACGTCGGGCCGCGGCTCGACCGGCTCACCCATCTGGTGCGCCGCCATTCCCTCACGCGCGACGGCGCCGCCGTGCGCTCGCACTATGACGTGGGCAACGATTTCTACGCGCTCTGGCTCGACCCGCGCATGGTGTACTCGTGCGCCTACTTCACCAGCGACGCATCCACGCTCGCCGACGCCCAGCGCGACAAGCTCGACCATCTCTGCCGCAAGCTGCGGCTGCAGGCTGGCGAACGGCTGCTCGACGTCGGCTGCGGGTGGGGCGCGCTCGTGCGTCACGCCGCCGAGCATTACGGCGTGCGCGCCACCGGCATCACGCTCAGCCCGGCGCAGGCGGAACTCGCCGCAGCGCGCATCCGCGACGCCGGCCTCGCCGAACGCGTCGACATCCAGGTGTGCGATTATCGCACCCTCGCGCCCGCCGAGCCGTTCGACAAGATCGTGAGCGTCGGCATGTTCGAGCACGTGGGACGAGAGCAGATGCCCGTCTACTTCGCGGCCATGCATCGGCTGCTGCGGCCGGGAGGGCTGTTCATGAACCACGGCATCATCGAAGTGCCCACCCGGCACGCCCGCGGATGGCGGGCCGCACTGCGCGGCCTCGTCTGGCGGCAGGGCAGCTTCATCGATCGTGACGTATTCCCGGACGGCGACCTGGTGCCGCTCGCCCTTGAAGTCGATGCCGCCGAACGGGCGGGATTCGAGGTGCGCGACGTGGAGTCGCTGCGTCCGCATTACGCGCGCACGCTGCGCGATTGGGTCCGGCGTCTGGAAGCGCAGTGGGACGAGGCGGTGCGGCTCACCAGCGCCGCGACGGCGCGCACCTGGAGGCTCTACATGGCGGCGTCGGCGCATGCCTTCGCCTCGGCGCAGATCGGGCTGGCCCAGGTGTTGTTCGGGAGGCCGGATCGTCACGGCGTCGTGCGTTTGCCGCCCACACGGCGCGATTTGTACGTAAACCCATAATCGGGGGCCGAGAACGCGTTCGCGCCGCCGGCCGGGCCACGGTAGATTTCGGTAACCGGATACGCCTCATCTCGGGGCAGCCCGCCGCCGGCGCCACTCGATCCCACACGCATGGACACGAATCCGTCGGCAGCCCGGGCATCCAATAGCCCGCCGCCCACCGCGCGGGACGCCGGTGCCGGCCTCGGCTGGCGCCAGATGGTCGCGCCGTACGAAAGCCCGTCCGCGGGCCGCAGCACCTGGCAGGTGGCGAGCACGCTCGTTCCGCTGGCCATCGCGCTGTACGTGATGTACCGCAGTCTGGCGCTCCCCTATTGGGTGACGTTGCTGCTCGCCGTCCCCACCGCCGGTCTCACGGTCCGCACGTTCACCATCATGCACGACTGCGCGCACGGCTCGCTGTTCAGGAAGCGGTGGGCCAACGATGTCGTCGGTTGGTTCACCGGCGTGCTCGCATTGACGCCCTACGTCCAGTGGCGGCGCGATCACGTGCTGCATCACGCCTCGTCGGGCGATCTGAACCGCCGCGGGCACGGTGACGTGTGGACGCTCACCATACGCGAGTACCAGGCCCTGTCGCGAACCGGCAAGCTGCGCTACCGCTTGTTCCGGCATCCCCTCGTGTTGTTCGGACTCGGCCCCCTGCAACTCGCGCTGGGCCAGCGGTGGCGTTCCATCAGCACCGCCACCGGCAAGAAGGAACAGGCGAGCGTCCGGGAGACCAACCTCGCCCTCGTCGCGCTCGTGCTCGGCTTCTCGGCGCTCATCGGCCCCCTGGCCGTCACCGAGATCTACGTGCCCGTGTTCATGATCGCCGGCGCCGCCGGCATCTGGCTGTTCTACGTCCAGCACCAGTTCGAAAACACGTACTGGGCGGAGCACGAGCAGTGGGATTACGTGACCGCCTCGATTCGCGGCAGTTCGTACTACAAGCTGCCCGCGGTGCTCAACTGGTTCACCTGCAACATCGGGCTGCACCACGTCCACCATCTGAGCCCGCGCATCCCGAACTACCGCCTGCAGGCCTGCCATGCGGCGAACACCCAACTGCAGGATGCCACCACCATCGGCATCCTCGAGAGCCGCAAGAGCGTGCGGCTCACGTTGTGGGACGAGGACGCCCACCGTCTGGTGGGATGGGACGCCCTGCGGCGTCCGCCGGCGACGGCGTGAGATTCCCCGGCGCGTGACGCCGCACGGAGGTTGGGTGTAGATTCGGGCACCCGTACGCCCACCCATGCTCAATCCGATTCCCTTCTCCGCCCTCGAGACCCCCGTCCCACTCGTTGACCTCGACCGGCTCGAGGCCAACCTCGACCGCGCCGCGGCGTACGCCCGCGAGCACCGGCTCGCCCTGCGCCCGCACGTGAAGACGCACAAGTCGCCGTGCGTGGCCACGGAGCAGATGCAGCGCGGCGCGGTGGGACTCACCTGCGCCACCACCTTCGAGGCTGAAGTCATGGCCGCGGTGGCGGGCGACCTGCTGGTGGCCTATCCGCCCATCGGCGCGCCGCGCGCCCAGCGACTCGCCGCGCTCCCCGACAGTGTATCCCTGACGGTGGCGCTCGATTCGCTGCGCGCCATTGAAGACCTCCACGCCGCCGCGCTGGCCGGTGACCGCCCCGTGGGGGTGCTGGTGGAACTCGACCTCGGCATGCACCGGGTCGGGACGCCCGACGTGACGTCTGCCATCGCGCTGGCCGAAGCCGTGAAGGCCCGGCCGCCGTTGCACTGGAAGGGCATCGCCTTCTACCCCGGACACATTCGCCGGCCGGTGTACGACCAGGACGCCGACCTGCGCGAGTTGAACGAGGCACTGGGCGTGGCGCTCGACGCCTTCCGGCGGGCGGGCCTGCCCCCCGATGTCGTGAGCGGCGGCTCCACTCCCACACTCTGGCGCACGCACGAATTGCAGGGCGTCACGGAGTTCCGGCCCGGCACCTACGTGTACAACGACTGGACCACGGTCCAGATCGGCGCCTGCGACTGGCCCGACTGCGCGCTCACCGTCCTCGCGACGGTGGTGAGCACGGCCGTGCCGGGACAGGCGGTGATCGACGCCGGGAGCAAGGCGCTGGGCCGCGAGCCGCTGCGCGGCGTCGACAGCCGCGGCTTCGGCGCGCTGCTCGAACATCCCGAGGTGGTGGTCGGCTCGATGTCGGAGGAACACGGGATCCTGGACCTGAGCCGGACCGGTTGGCGTCCCGAGGTAGGCGACCTGGTACGGGTGGTGCCCAACCACGTCTGCATCGTGACCCACCTGCACGACGTGGCCTACGGGGTGCGGGACTACACGGTGGAGACCAGTTGGCCGGTGGTGGCCCGAGGGCGGGGACACCGGGTCGTCGCATAAATCCCCGTGGCACCCCGGATGCGGGCGCCTGCGCGCCGTGGCATCTTTCACCCCATGATCAAACGACTCCGCGCGCCTCTCACGGCGCTTGCCATAATCGCCGCCGGCGTGCTCGCCTTCCCGGCGCTCGCCTCGGCGTGGAATCCCACCGGCCACCGCACGATCGCCGAGATCGCGTGGGACAACATGACGCCGCACGCCCGCGCGCGCGCCGTCGACCTGCTCATGCACGGCCCGGCCCTGGCCGGCCTCTCGTCGCTCCGCCCCTCCACCGGCACCGAGGCGGAACGCGACCGCGCGCTGTTCCTCAACGCCGCCACCTGGGCCGACCTCATCCGCGACCGCAATCAACCCTGGTACGCGTACAACCGGCCCACCTGGCACTACGCCGACTTCTATTGGGACGTCGTGGACGGCCAGCCGCACGACATCCCCGGCACCGGCCCCGATTCGGCGAACGCAGGCGAACGCATCATCGCCTTCCGCGCCGCGCTCGCCGATCCCTCGGTGGCCGACACCACCAAGGCGGTGGATCTCGCCTGGCTGCTCCACCTCGTGGGCGACATTCACCAGCCGCTGCACTGCAGCTCGCGGGTGACCGCGCAGGACACCCTGCCCCGCGGCGACATGGGCGGCAACAGCTTCCACCTCGACGACCACCGCCGGCTGCATGGCTACTGGGACAGCATTCTCGACGAGGCCGTGGCACGCGAGCCGGGCGAGGATTCGATCGCCTTCGCCACGCGCCTGGCGCGGCAGATCGAGGGGCAGCATTCGCTGGCGTCGTTGGCCGGCCCGGCGGCGTCGACCAGCGTCGCGGGTTGGGAGCGGCAGGGCCTGCATCTGGCGCAGACCGTGGTCTATGCGGGCGTCACGCCGGGCGAGGCACCCTCCGCCGCCTACCAGGCCGAGGCGCTCAAGACCTCCCAAGCGCAGATGGCCCTGGCCGGCTACCGGCTGGCGACGCTGCTCAACGAGGCGCTGAAGTAGCCCCATCGCGGGGCGGCGCATCCTCGACGCCCGCCCCGCGCACCACCCGCCGGTACGCGTCCCACTCGGCGGCGTCGATCGGCCGCGCCGGCACGCCGCCCCAGCGCTCGCGCGGGCCCACGCGTGTGCCCGGCAGCAGCACCGCGTGCGCCAGCACGGTCGCGCCCTCGCCCACCACGACGTCGCCCATCACCGTCGCCTTCTCGCCGATCGTGGCCCGACTCTCGATCACCACGGGCGCAATCACCAACAGTCCCGCGCCGCCGTAGTGGCAGAACACGTGCGCGCTACCCCCGATCGACACGTCGTCCCCGAGTGTGATCATCGAGACGTCCGTGAAGTTCTCCGTGGTGATGCGCGGGCGCCGGCCCATGCGCATGCCCATGGCGCGCAGGAACCAGACGCCGATCGGCGTCGGCGTGACGAACGGGAGGAAGGTGTACCGCACCAGATAGAACAGCGCGTTGTGCAGATACCAGGGCACCGCCGCGGCGGTGAAGTAGCCGCCGCGGAATGGGCGCAGCCGCGTCGGGAGCAGGAAGTTGAACACGGGCACCACGACGAGCAGCGAGAAGCCCCACAGGAAGGCGGCCGCCCCGCCCAGCATGCCGAGCAGCGGCCAGCGCGCCCACGCGGTCCAGTGCCAGAGTCCGGGCGCCACGGCCCACACGATGAGCAGGGAAGGCACGAGTGCGAGACCCAGCGCCGCCGCCGCCATCAGGTAGATCGCCACGACCGCCAGCGCATAGCTGACGCCGTTGTACCGCCGCACGAATCGGTCGACGGCGCCGGTGGGCGGAGGGTTCTCCGCCGCGTCGAAGTACCGCACCGCCGGTGCCTACCCGCCGCCGGCCGCGGCTTCCCTGGCGCCGAAGAACAGACCGGCGCCTCCGATCACGCTGATGATCAGGAACATGAAGAACCCGTACACGCACGCGGGATAGCCGAGGATCGTGCCCGGCGCGCCCGGCGACGGACAGGACAACGTGCCGCCAACGAACAACTCGCGATAGCTGAGCGTGCCCGAGAACGCCGTCCCGAGCAGGCTCAGCACGAACACGATCTGCAACGCGCGTTTCACCACCATGGGGCCGCCTCCGGTGATCGGATGGCGCCGGGCAACCGCATCCGCGGCACCTGTTTGCAAGTTCGCCGCACTTCGGCGGGCCGCTACCGGGGAAACGACACGCGCGCTGTCAGGTTCGGCCGGACACTCCGGGTGTCCCCCCCGCACCGATCTTGGGGGTTCCACGGACTGATCGCGTCCCCATGGAAGGGCATTCTTGAATACGTGAGCATCCCCCCCGCCCCCCTCCGCTGCGAGGTAGCCATGCAAGCCAAGAACCTGATGACCTCGAACCCGACCGTGGCCACCGCGGACGACTCGATCACCCACGTCGCGGAACTGATGCGCAATCTCGACGTCGGGATGCTACCCGTGGTTGACGACCTCCAGGACCGGCGTCTCGTCGGCGTGATCACCGACCGTGACATCGTGGTGCGATGCCTCGCCGACCACGGCACGTCAAAGTGCCAGGTCCGGGACCACATGACGAGCAACCCGCTGGTCTTCGTGCACGAGGACACGACGCTCCAGGAGATCGGCCGGAAGATGGAGGAGTTCCAGGTCCGCCGCCTGCCGGTGCTGACACCTGCCATGCGGGTGGTCGGCATCGTCACCCAGGCCGATCTGGCGCGTCGCGTCGGCTCGGACGATCCCCGGCTGATCGAGGAGATCGTCGAGCGCATCTCCACCCCCGGCGCGCTGGTGCACTGAGCCTACCGGCAATACCAACCGACCGCCAACCGGCGGCGAGGAGTGACCGATGAAGACCGACATGCAGCTCCAGCGCGACGTGATCGAGGAACTGGCCTGGCAGCCGAACATCCGCGAGGCCGAGATCGGCGTCGCCGTGAAGAACGGCGTCGTCACGCTCTCCGGCTTCGTGGATACGTATGCCCAGAAGTACGCGGCCGCGCGCGCTGCGGAGCGGGTGCACAACGTCCGCGCCGTCGCCGACGATCTGAGCGTCAAATTGCCGAAGTCGTTCATGCGCTCCGACACCGACATCGCTCACGCCGCCGTCTCGGCGCTCAAGTGGGACGTCGAAGTGCCCGACATACGCATCCAGGTGTTGGTGGACGACGGGTGGGTCTCGCTCGACGGGGCCGTGGACTGGCAGTTCCAGCGGACGGCCGCCGAGAAGGCCGTGCGCTATCTGACGGGGGTCAAGGGCGTCATCAATCGCATCACCGTCCAGCAGCCCAGTGTGTCGGCCTACGAGGTGAACCAGCGCATCGAGGAGGCGCTGAAGCGGAGCGCGGCCACGGAAGCCGACCGTATCACGGTGGAAGCCAGGAACGGCAAGGTCGTGCTGCGCGGCACCGTGCGTTCGTGGGCCGAGCGTGAGGACGCCGAGCGCGCCGCGTGGGCCGCCCCGGGCGTATCCGAGGTGGACGATGAGATCGCCGTGGCCTTCTGATTCCGGACGCGACGAAACGATGCGAACTCGCTTCGCCGACCGCCGCGACGCAGGCCGGCAGTTGGCCGCCCTTCTCCGGCCGCTCGCCAACGAGCCGGACGTGATCGTGCTCGGCCTGCCCCGCGGCGGCGTACCCGTGGCCTACGAGGTGGCGCAAGCGCTCGGCGCGCCACTCGACGTATTCGTCGTGCGGAAGCTGGGCGTGCCCGGGCACGAGGAATACGCCATGGGCGCTATCGCCAGCGGCGGCATTCGCGTCGTGAACCACGAGGTGGTGCGTCAGTTGCAGATTCCTGCGGCCGCCGTGGACGCCGTCGAGCGCGACGAACGCGCGGAGCTGGAGCGCCGCGAACGGCTGTACCGGGGCACCCGGCCGGTGCCATCGCTGCGCGACCGCACGGTGGTGCTCGTGGACGACGGCCTGGCTACGGGCTCGACGATGCTGGCCGCCGTGCGGGCCGTGCGCACCCAGCGGCCCCGGCGGATTGTCGTCGCCGCTCCCGTCGCGTCACGCGAGGCGCACGACGCCTTGGAGCGCCAGGCCGATGCATGCGTCTGCGTCTCCGTGCCCGATCCGTTCTACGGCGTTGGACTGTGGTACCTGAACTTCAACCAGACCACCGATCAAGAGGTGGAGCGGTTGCTCGCCACCGCGCGCGCCGCCCCCGACCCGGCGGTCGCTCATCACTGAGGCATACGTTCGAGAGGATCGGGCCATGTCCACCACTGCTCGCGTTACCCTGCCGCAGATGATTCACGACGCGGCCCATCCGCTCACCGGCGGTCCCGAGGACTTCGACGCCCTGCTGGCGCGAATCGGCGACGCGCCGTACGTGCTGATCGGCGAAGCCTCGCACGGCACCCACGAGTTCTACCGCATTCGTGCCGAGATCACGAAGCGACTCATCGCGGACCGCGGGTTTTCCGGGGTCGCCGTCGAGGCCGACTGGCCCGACGCCTACCGCGTCAACCGGTACGTCCGCGGCGTGAGCGACGACGCCGACGCCACCGAGGCGCTGCGCGGCTTCGTCCGATTCCCGCAGTGGATGTGGCGGAATGCCGACGTGCTCGACTTCATCGGGTGGCTGCGCGCCTTCAACGACACCCGGGCGCACCCCGACGAGAAGGCCGGCTTCTACGGGCTCGACCTCTACAGCCTGCACGCGTCCATCGACGCCGTGCTCACGTACCTGCGCCGCGTCGACCCGGAGGCGGCCGAGCGGGCGCGCGAACGATACGCGTGCTTCGATCAGTATGGGTCGGATCCACAGTCGTACGGGTACGCCACCAGCACCCGGCTCGGCCCCTCGTGCGAGGCCGAGGTGGTGGCCCAGTTGGTGGAGTTGCGCCGCATGGCGGGCGACATCGCCCACCGCGACGGGCGCCTCGCGGCCGACGAGCAGTTCTTCGCCGAACAGAACGCCCAGGTGGTGGCCAACGCGGAGCAGTACTACCGCGCCATGTTCGGCAGCCGAGTGTCGAGCTGGAACCTGCGCGACCTGCACATGGCCGAGACGCTCGACGCGCTGATCGCTTTCCTGCGCCCCCGCGTGCAGACGCCGAAGCTCGTCGTCTGGGCGCACAACTCGCACCTGGGCGACGCGCGGGCCACCGAGCTCGGCCGCTCGGGCGAGTTGAACGTCGGACAGATCACCCGGCAGCGGTACGGCGACCAGACCGTGCTCATCGGGTTCAGCACGTACGCCGGCACCGTGACCGCGGCCTCGGATTGGGATGAGCCCGCGGAGCGGAAAACCGTGCGCCCCGGACTGCGCGGCAGCTACGAAGCGCTGTTTCACGACGTGGAGATCCCGAACTTCCTGCTGTTCCCCGATCGCACGCGCGAACTGCAGCGTGCGCTCGACCATGCCCGGCTGCAGCGCGCCATCGGCGTGATCTACCGGCCGGAGACGGAGCGGCAGAGCCACTACTTCCACACGCGCCTGCCGAGCCAGTTCGACGCCGTGCTTCACTATGACCACACGCGGGCCGTCGAACCGCTGGAGCGTACGGCGGTCTGGGAGCGCGGCGAGATGCCGGAGACGTATCCAACAGCGCTGTGAATGCCCCGAACTGCGGACTGGCAGCCGTGAGCCGTCAGCAGCCGGCCGTCAGCAGTCAGTAGTCGTCGTCCACGATTTCGCGAGGTTGACCATGAGCACCACGACTCGCAGCGCCGCCCGTGACAGCCACGTCCGCCTCCCCGTCGGCCGGGTGGCGTTGGAGGGCGATCTCTCGATTCCGGCTGGCGCCACGAGCCTCGTGCTGTTCGCGCACGGCAGCGGCAGCAGCCGGCTCAGCCCGCGCAACGTCCAGGTCGCGCGCGGACTGCAGGACGCCGG
Source organism: uncultured Gemmatimonadaceae bacterium (assembly GCA_963814345.1). Lineage (GTDB taxonomy): Bacteria > Gemmatimonadota > Gemmatimonadetes > Gemmatimonadales > Gemmatimonadaceae > JAGWRI01. The sequence continues at coordinate 186,033 of CAWFCT010000015.1, forward strand.
CCTCGCGACGTTGTTGTTCGATCTGCTCACGCAGGAGGAGGGGGCCGAGGACGCCTTCACCGGCCACCTCCGGTTCGACATCGAGCTGCTGGCGCGTCGCCTCCTCGGCGTCACGGATCTCATGAGCGACGGGTTCGCCGGACAGAGTTGGCGCCTGGGATACTTCGGCGCCAGCACCGGAGCCGCCGCGGCGCTCATCGCGGCCTCGCACCGACCGGACACGGTGCATGCCGTCGTGTCGCGCGGGGGGCGCCCCGACTTGGCCGGCACCGCGCTGTCGGCCGTGCTCGCGCCGACGCTGCTCATCGTCGGTGAGTACGACCGCGTGGTCATCGATCTCAACCGCGATGCGTTCGAGCGGCTGTGGTGCATCAAACGGTTGGACATCGTCCCGCGCGCCACGCACCTCTTTGAGGAGCCGGGCGCCCTGGAAGAAGTGACCCGGCTCGCCCGCGAGTGGTTCGAGCACCATCTGGTGAAGCCCGCGGCGCACCGCCACGACGTCCGCTGATCGCCGGCCGTCGGCAGCCCCGACGTGCTGAGCCCCCGCAGCAGTCTCGCGACTGCCCCGGGGGCTCGTTACGCTGGTATCCGCCAATCACTCGGTTCGACTTCACACGCGTCCATGGCTGCGCGCGATCGGACCGACGGCTCTTCCCTCACCGGACGGGACCGGATCGGTGACTCTGCGATTGCAGAGCGTCGGTTGTGTCCAGCGACCTCACAACCTGCGCGCCGGGCTCGATCCCCCGTCGCGTAGCCCTCCGTCCGGCGTCCCGAACGTGAGAGCACAGTCGGCGGGATTCCCGTCCCGCCGTCCGAAACGAATTTCTCCATGTGACGTATGGCAGAATGCCGGGGATTGCCTGAATATTTGTAGGGAACTCCCCGCTCCTGCCCACCCACCTCGGTCCCATCCCATGCACAGATCCCGATCCACGCTCGCCGCCGGCCTCGTCGCGATGCTCCTGCCGGCCGTGCTCGGTGCGCAGAACGCCGGGCAGCACACGCCCGTCATCGTGCCGCTGCCGGCCACCACCCTGCCCCTCAAGCACGCGCCGCAGCCCACCACCGCCGCCATCACGGCCGCCGACCTGATGACGCGCCTCTACATCTTCGCCGACGACTCGATGCAGGGACGCGAGACCGGAGCGCTCGGCGACTACAAGGGCACCACGTACATCGCCGGCGAACTCGCCAAGATGGGCCTCATCCCGGCCGGCGACGGCGGCACCTACTTCCAGACCATTCCGCTGAAGCAGCGGGTCACCGACGCTTCGTCCAGCCTCACGGCGGACGGCGCCGCGCTGACGTTCGGCTCCGAGTGGGCCTCGATGAGCAGCGCCTCGGCGGCGAAGTCCGGACTGGCGACGGTGTTCGGCGGCACGATCGGCGATTCGTCGGGCATGATCGCCCCGGCCGACGCGGCCGGCAAATTCGTCGTGTTCGTCCTCGGGCCGAATACGGCTGCGCTGCGCGCCATGATGAACGAGCGCGGCGGACCGGCGGCGATCGCAGTCATCGCGCCCGCCATGTATCTCAACTACTTCAGCCGCCCCGCCGAGTTCGTCGACGACCCGGGCGAACGGCCCCAGACCGCCAACGTGCCGGTCGTCTTCCTGAGCGCCCAGGCGGCGGCCAGGTTCTTCGACGCACCGCTCGCCGGCCTCAAACCGGGGGCTCCCGGCAAGACGGCGGCGCTCGACGTGAAGGTCAGCGTGAAGCCGGTGGCGTTCCCCGCCCGCAACGTGGTGGGCATCGTTCCCGGCAGCGACCCAGCCCTGAAGGGCGAGTACGTCGCCATTGGCGCGCACAACGACCACATCGGGTTCACCCATTCACCGGTGGATCACGACTCCCTTCGCATCTTCAATCACATCGTGCGCCCGCTGGGCGCCGACAGCCGCGGCGCGGAGGCGTCGGCCGCGCAGATGGCCGAGGTGAACGAGGAACTCGCCGCCTGGCGGGTCGCGCATCCCGGCACGGCGCGCCTCGACTCCATCGACAATGGCGCCGACGACGACGGATCGGGCACCGTGACCGCGCTCGAGATCGCCCAGAAGGTCATGTCGCTCAACCCGCACCCGAAGCGCTCGATGCTGTTCGTCTGGCACGTGGGCGAGGAAAAAGGGCTGCTCGGCTCCACCTACTTCACCGACCACCCCACCGTGCCGCGCGACTCGATCGTCGCGCAGTTGAACATGGACATGGTCGGCCGCGGCGACGCGTGGGACATGACGGGCACCGACAAGGCAGGAGATTTCCTGCACGGCGCGCCCAACTACCTGATGCTCGTGGGCTCCCGCCGGCTGTCCACCGAACTCGGCAACCTGGTGGAAACGGTGAACACCGAAGACCACCACGGATTCGTGTTCGACTACTCCATGGACGCCGACGGGCACCCCGAGAACGTGTATTGCCGCAGCGACCACTACGAGTACGCGCGCTACGGCATCCCCATCACCTTCTTCACCACCGGCCTGCATTCCGACTACCACCAGGTGACGGACGAGCCCGAGTACATCGACTACGATCACATGGCGCGGGTGGGCAATCTGGTGGAGGATGTGGCCGTGCACGTGGCCAACCTCGACCATCGCGTGGTGGTGGACCACCCGAAACCCGATCCGCACGGCGCATGCAAACAGTAGTGCCTCGCTGGCACCGGGCACGCCGAGCGCCCACACCGCGCGTTGCGGCGTGGGCGTTCGCGCATCACCGCGGCATCAATGTGAGGGCTCTGCCCCCGACGTGACATGAAATCCGCGGCCGACGACAATGCACGCTTTACTCCGCGCATTGGTGCCCATATATAGAGAGATCATGGCCCTTTTACCGTCCGACGCCGCAGGCTCACCGCCGCGCCGCGCAACCACCGCGAACGAGGCGCCCTCACGAGAGCGGCTTCCGTATTCGCAGCCCAGCGTCACCCCGTACGGGCGCATCGACGAGATCACCGAGACCGTCGGGCGCCGGGGGCGCCGAGACAGCCGCGGGCGGCACGGCGGGAGGCGACGCACCGGGTTCTGAACGCCGGTGCGTCCGGGGCAGGAACGCACAGACACCCGCGTAGAAACGTGAGAGCGGTGCCACTCACGTGACGAGAACATCGCGAAAACGGGTGGCGGCACCTTCCGCCGGCGGCGCGAGTCCATAAATACAATGCTATGGAGCAACGCACCGAAACCGCCGGCCAGCGCGCGACGCGCGGCGACTCGCCTCTCGAGGCGCCGGATTGCCGACGGCCGTACCACCCGCCGGTAGTCGCGGTCTACGGAGCCGTCGTCGAACTGACGGAAACGGTGGGTAGCCGTGGCAAGCGGGACGGATTCCGCAGCCGCCGCCGCACCGGGTTCTGATCGGCGCCTCCGGGCGCGACGCCTAGCCGCCGCGCGCCAGACGTACCGCCGCGACCACGACGATCAACCCCAGCACCGCATTCGCGCGCGCCAGTAGCGCCGCCCGCCTGCGGAGTATCGAAGCCTCCGGGCTTCCCGGCGGGGCCGTCCCCGCACGCGGTCCCACGATGAAGTCGTGCACGAAGCTCACCACGATCATCGCCGTCACCGCCACCAGCTTGGCCGCCAGCGAGTGACCCGTCGCCGTCCGCCAGAACGCGGCGTTGTCCAACACGCCGTTCCATTGCAGCCAGTGGCGGTAGTGCAGATTGATCACGCCGGTGATTACCAGCACGCCGATAGCCCACCAACCTGCGGTCCGGAACCGTACACCCAGTTCCTGGAACAGCTTCTGTCGGAGCGCGGGAGGTTCCACGGCCCGAAGTGCGGGGGCGCCGACGACGGCGAGGAAGAACATGCCCCCCAACCAGAACATGGCGGCGAGCACGTGAATCGTAACGTTCAGGTAGTAGGCTGCTGGCATGCGGCAGGTTGGGTTCTCGCGAAGGGCCTCGGGGGATCACCGGACACTGATGCGTCACTTCGCCAACGCCACGGTTTGGGCGTTCGTGCATACGGCCATGCGCCCCCTTGTAATTCCGCGCTACGTGGTATTACTGATAGGACGTCAAGAGGAACGACCACGCGGCCGCCGCATCGGGAAGTGCCGATGCCGGACCGTCAGCTTCTGGGCGCCGGCAGTGCATTGGCCCCCGTCCCGCCGAGGAACTCCTGCGACATGACCGAAGCCAGACTTCGTATACTTCTCCTTGAAGATAACCCGGCAGACGGCGAGCTGATCGAACACGCCCTCCGGCGGTCTTCCGGGGCGGTCGTCACGCACCGTGTAACCTCGCGGGACGAGTTCGTGCATGCGTTACACGAGTTCGGACCCGACGTCGTGCTCTCCGATCACGCGCTCACCGCCTACAACGCCACGGCCGCCATGCGCGACCTGCGCGCCATTCGGCCGACGGCGCCGATGATCGTCGTGTCGGGAGCGCTCGACGCGGCGATGGCGGTGTCATGCGTCCGCGCCGGCGCCGAGGACATTGTGTTGAAGGACGGCCTGCACCGGCTCGCGCCCGCCATCGACGCGGCGCTCGCCGCCCGGCGACGCCTGCACACACTCAGTCCCCGTCAGCTCGAGGTGCTGCGACTCGTGGCCGAGGGCCAGACCACGCGGGAGATCGCCGGCCGGCTCGGCATCAGCGACAAGACCGTCGAGACGCACCGCGGCGAGATCATGAAGCGCACCGGCATTCACGACGCCGTCACGCTCGTGCGATATGCCGTCCGGCTGGGACTCGTCCCCCTCGCCGACTGAGCGACCGGGTTCCGCTGCTGGGATTCCCCGATGACGCCATCCCAGCACGCCTGATATCCTTCCCAATAGGACGACCTGGTCCGCCACATCCGTTGGAGATCTCATGCGCCAGTCGTCGGAGCAGCAGGCCGCGGAGGCGCCAGCCACTCACGCGCTGAACGAAGAATTCCGCCGCGCGCTCGACGCAGCGCCGGACGCCATCGTCCTCGTCGATCGCACGGGGCGGATGGTTCTGGTGAATACCGAAACGGAACGACTCTTCGGATACCCGGGGCGGGAGCTCGTCGGCCAGCCCATCGAGGTGCTCGTCCCGGCCCGGCTGCGCAGTGTGCACTCCAACCACCGAGAGCACTACTTCGGCGACCCCCACCGACGGCCCATGGGGAGCGGACTGGAATTGGCGGGGCTGCGCAAGGACGGCACGGAGTTTCCCGTCGAGGTGAGCCTCAGCCCGCTCGAGTTCGGCGGCCGGTCGCTGGCGATGGCCGCTATCCGCGACATCACGGAGCGGCGGCGATTGGAGCAGATGCGCCGGGAAATGCGGGAACGCCGGCGCGCGGCCCGCGAGATCCGCCGTCTCAACGCACAACTGGAGCTTCGGGTCGCCGAACGAACGGAACAGTTGGAGGCGGCCAACCTCGAATTGGAGGGGTTCACGTACTCCGTTTCCCACGATCTCCGTGCGCCGCTTCGCCAGGTGGATGGCTTTGCCCGACTGCTCAGCGAAGCGGCCGACGGGGAGCTCACGCCGCAGGCGCGGCACTACCTCCAGCGCATCGTCGATGGAACGCGACATATGGGCAGGCTCATCGACGACCTGCTCAACCTGGCCCAGGTGGGCCGTCAAGCGATGCAGCCGCGCCTTACCGATCTCAACGAGATCATCGAACGCGTGGTGCAGGACCTCCAACCGGAACTCGTCGCTCACGACATCGTCTGGAGCATCGAGCCCCTGCCGGCTGCCCGATGCGACCCCGGGCTCATCCGTATCGTCTTCACGAACCTGATCGCGAATGCAGCGAAGTACACGCGTCCCCGCGCCACCGCGCGCATCGCCATCGGCAGCGCCGACCGCGACGGGTGTACCGTCACGTTCGTCCGTGACAACGGGGTGGGCTTCGACATGAAGTACGCCGATAAGCTGTTCGGGGTGTTCCAGCGGCTGCATGCCGCCGAGGAGTTCGAAGGAACGGGCGTGGGGCTGGCCACGGTGCGCCGTATCGTGCACAAGCATGGCGGCGAGATCTGGGCGGAGGCGGCCCCCGACGAGGGCGCGACGTTCTATTTCACGCTCGGCGGCACCCGACAGGAGGCGCGGCCGTGAGCCCGCCGTTTCGCGGCATCCTCGTCGTCGAAGACAACGCCGCCGATGTGGAGTTCATCCTCGCATCGCTGACGAACACGGGAATCGCGGCGCCGGTGACGGTGGCGCGGGACGGCGTCGAGGCGCTGGACATCCTCGGCTGTGGCGACCGGACCGACGCCGCCGAACCCGACGTGTTGCCGCGCCTCGTCATTCTCGATCTCAAGCTCCCCCGCATCAACGGACTCGAGGTGCTGCAGCGTGTACGCGTCCACCCCCGGACGCGTCGGATCCCGGTGGTGATGTTCACGTCGTCGAACATGGAGCGCGACGTGGCGGAGTGTTACCGGCTGGGCGTCAACAGCTACGTGCAGAAGCCGGTGGAGTTCGAACGGTTCCGCGAGGTCGTCCGCCAACTGGGAACCTATTGGCTGAACGTCAACGAGCCTCCGGGATCCGCCCGAATCGGTGATTCGAGGGATCCGTGACCGAGGCGTCGACCCCGCGTACAGTGCCCCTGCGCGTCCTGATCGTCGAGCACGACGACGCGGACGTCGAACTGTGCCTCGCGGCGCTCGCGCGCGACGGCTTCTCCGTGACACCGGTGGTCGTATCCGACGCGCCGGGGTTCGAAGCCGCGATCGCCGACCGGGACTTCGACGTGGTGCTCGCCGACTACACGCTGCCGTCGTGGATCGGAATGGACGCGCTCGAGAGTCTGCAGGCCCACGGCATCGACACCCCCTTCATCCTGATTACCGGGACGCTCGGCGAGGAACGCGCCGTGGAGTGCATCCAGCGGGGCGCGGCGGACTACGTCCTCAAGCGCAATCTGGCGCGGCTCGGCACCGCCGTGCGACGCGCACTGGCCGAACGCCACGCGCGGGACGAGCGCCGCGCGCAGCAGACGCTCATCCACCGGCTCTCCCTGGCCGTCGATCAGAGCCCCGCGTCGGTGATCATCACCGACACGCACGGGACCATCGAGTACGTCAATCAGCGATTCCTCGACGCCTCGGGCTACGAGCGCGACGAAGTGCTCGGCCGGAATCCCAGCTTCATCAGCGCCGGCGCGACGCCGGCCAGCGTGTACGACGACCTGTGGACGACCATCAGCGGGGGCGCGGTGTGGCAGGGCGAGTTACTGAATCGACGCAAGAACGGTGAAGAGTACTGGGACCTGGTGCGCATCTCGCCGATTCGGGAGTCGGACGGCGCGGTGACGCACTTTCTGGCCACGCAGGAGGATCTCTCGGCGCGCATCCGGGCGGAAGCCGAGGTGCGCGAGCGTGAAGAGCGCTTTCGCCAGGTCGCCGACAACATCCGGGAAGTGATCTTCATGGCCGACGTCGTCACCGACCGGATCGTGCTCGTCAACCGCGCCTACGAGACGGTGTGGGGGCGAAGCTGCGCGAGCCTCTACGAGGACCGGCGGACCTTTCTGGATTCCGTGCCGCCGGAAGATCGTGGTGCCGTGATCGAGCACATGCAACGCGCGGCCCGCGGCGAAGAGCCCGACGCCGTCGAGTATCGGGTCATCCGTCCGGACGGATCGGTCCGATGGGTCATGACACACTCGACGCCGGTGGTCGACGCATCGGGCCGGGTGTGCCGCGCCATCGGGATCGTACAGGACGTGACCGACCGCAAACGGGCCCAGGAATCGCTGGCCGAGAGCGAGCGGCGATTCCGGAAGCTCATCGAGGCCTCGTTCGGCGGCATCAGCATCGCGGTCGACGGCATCATCCGTGACGCCAGCCCCGGGTACGCCGCCCTGTTCGGGGTTCCGCTCGAGCGCGTCGTCGGGCGGGCGGTCACCGATTTCGTGGCCGAGGAGTCCCTGGCCGACGTGAGACGGCGGATCACGGGGCAGATCGAGGGCTCGTACGAATACGTGGGGCGCCGCGAGGACGGACGCCGGATCGCCCTCGAGGCTACCGCCCGCAACCACGTCATCGACGGCCGCCCCGGGCGAATTGCCGCGGTCCGCGACATCACGGAAAAGCGGGCGCTCGAGGAACAGGTCCGGCAGGCCCAGAAGATGGAAGCCGTGGGGCGCCTGGCCGGCGGCGTGGCGCACGACTTCAACAATCTCCTGACCGTGATTTCCGGCCATATCGAGTTGGCGCTGGAGGAGCAACCGACGGAAGCGCCGATCCACGCCAGCCTCGTCCAGGTGCAACGCGCGGCGCACTCCGCGGCTGCCCTCACGCGCCAACTGCTCGCCTTCAGTCGGCAGCAGGTCATCGAACCGCGCCCCGTGATCCTCGAACACGCCGTCGTTGCCGCGGCCCGGATGCTCGGGCGCGTCATCGGCGAGGACGTCCATATCAAGACGCATCCGCATACGCCCGAATCGATCGTTCGCATCGACCCCGGGCAGCTCGACCAGGTGATCATGAACCTTGCCGTCAATGCGCGCGACGCGATGCCCGACGGCGGCGAGCTGCTGCTCGAGACCGACGTCGTGGAATTCGATAGCAGCTACGCCGAGATGCACTGGCCCGCCACGCCGGGACGCTTCGCGTTGCTCGCCATCAGCGACACGGGCATCGGGATGGATGACGAGACCAGGGCCCACATCTTCGAACCGTTCTACACCACCAAGGGACCCGGCAAGGGAACCGGACTCGGGCTCGCCACCGTGTACGGGATCGTCAAGCAGCACGACGGTTTCATCTGGGTGTACAGCGAGCCGGGGAGCGGGACGACCTTCAAGGTGTACCTGCCCCTGCTGCTCGACGACGCCGTGCCGGCGGCCACGAGCCCGCCGCCGGCGGAGCGGCTGGAGGGAACCGAAGTCGTGCTCCTCGCCGAGGATTCGGCGGCCGTCCGGAACACGACGCGCCGCATGCTGGCCCGTTACGGCTACACCGTGCTCGAAGCACCGGACGGCCCCACCGCCCTGGCCCTGGCGGCGAGGCACCGCGGTCCGATCCACCTGCTGCTCACCGACATCGTCATGCCGGATATGAACGGCAGCGAGCTGGCGACCGCCTTCGCGCGCCTGCGCCCCGACGCGAAGACGCTGTTCATCTCGGGCTACACCGACGACGCGGTGGTGCGCCACGGCGCCATCACCTCCGGCGGGCGCTTCCTCCAGAAGCCCTTCACCCCCGTCGCCCTGGCCCGCAAGGTGCGGGCGGTCCTGGACGAATAGGGCGGTTCCCCCCGCGCGCGTGGCACCGGCTTGATCTATTCAAACAGCCGTTTTATACATTCGTTTCAACCATATCTTGCCCCGCTCGCCTGCCCGGCCCGGAGTGCCCCGCATGAAACGCAAGCGCCTGTTCGCCCTCGCCGGCGTGATCGTCGTGGCGAGCGTCGCCGCCTACGTCCTGCTCCGTCCTCCCACCGCGCTGACCCTCACGGGCATCGTCACCACGAACGACGTGATCGTGAGCCCCCAGGTGCCCGGCCAGGTGGATCGCCTGCTGGTGACCGAAGGCGATTCGGTGACGGCCGGCCAACTCCTGGCCGTGCTCGCGCCCGGCGAACTCGCAGCCGATCAGCGCTTCTACGCCCGCACGGCGCAGGCCGCCGCGTCGCAGGTGCAGGCCAGCCAGTCGGAACTCCGCTACCAGGAAACGCAGGCCGCCGAGCAACTCCGCCAGGCCCGGGCCAACCTCGCGTCCGCCGTGGCCCAGGCCACCGAAGATTCCGCGTCCACGATCAACACGAAGCGCGTACTCGACCGCTATGAGGCCATGGCCGGCACCGGCGGCGTGGCGCCGCAACAGCTCGACTCCGCCCGCACCGCGTACAGCGTCGTCACCTCGCGCCTCGAGGCCGCCAACCAGCAGGTCCGGGCGCAGCACGCGGCGGTGGCCCTGGCGCAGGCCGCGCAGGATCAGGTCGCCATGAAGCGCAGCACCCTGCAGGCGGCCCGCGACCAGCAGCGCGCCGCCGCCGCGCAGACCCAGAAGGCCGACGTGCGCCTCGGCTATGCGGAGGTCCGCGCACCGATGGCCGGCGTGGTCGACGTGCGGGCGGCCCGCGTGGGCGAGTTCGTCAACGCCGGGCAGCCCATCGTCACGCTCGTGAATCCCGACAGCTTGTGGGTCCGCGCCGACGTCGAAGAGAGTTACATCGACCGCGTGCGGCTGGGAGACACCCTCACCGTCCGCCTGCCGTCGGGCGACGAGCGCACGGGCACCGTGTTCTACCGCGCCGTCGACGCCGGATTCGCCACGGCGCGCGACGTGAGCCGCACCAAGCGCGACATCCGCACCTTCGAGATCCGGTTGCGCGTGAACAACGCCGATCGACGGCTGGCCGTCGGCATGACGGCCTACGTGCTGCTCCCGGTGGCCACGCCGTGAGTCACCCGGCCATCGACGTTCGCGCCATCACCAAGCGGTTCGGCGACTTCACCGCCGTCGATGCCATCTCGTTCGCGGTGGACGATGGGGAGATCTTCGGCCTGCTCGGCCCCAACGGCGCCGGCAAGTCGACGCTCATCCGGATGATGACCACGCTGCTGCTGCCCACCGAGGGCACGGCGATCGTGGGCGGATACGACATCGTGACGCACGCCGACGATGTGCGCCGGGCGATCGGCGTGATACCACAGGCCATGACCAGCGATCTGGAACTCAGCGCCTACGAGAATCTGCTCATCTTCGCCAAGCTCTACGGCGTCCCGCGGGAGCGACGCAAGCCGCTGATCGCGGAGTTGCTCGCCGCCGTGGAGCTCACCCAATGGGCCGATGCTCCGGTCAAGAATCTCTCGGGCGGCATGCGCCGCCGCGTGGAGATCGCCCGCGGACTGGTGCACGAGCCGAGCATCCTCTTTCTGGACGAGCCCACCACGGGGCTCGACCCCGTGTCACGCACCTCGGTGTGGGAGATGCTCCGCAAGATCAAAGCCGAGCGCGACCTCACCGTGCTGCTCACCACCCACTACATGGACGAGGCCGACAAGCTCTGCGAGCGCATCGCGATCGTGGACCACGGCAAGCTCATGGCGCTCGATTCGCCGATGAAGCTCAAGGCCAACACGCCCGGCGAGAACACCCTCGAGGTGGCGTTCTCCGAGACGCCCCCCGACTGGAAGGCGCGGCTCGCAGCGCTGCCGGCCGTGGAGCGCGTAGAGGGTGAAGCGCCGGTGTTCCGCATCATGTCCGACAGCGGCCCCCGGACCACGATGGCGCTCATGACGGCGGCCGCCGACGCCGGCGTCACCATCCGATCGCTGGCCGTGGAGAGCACGTCGCTCGACGACGTGTTCGTGCATTTCACCGGCCATCAACTGCGCGACGCGCTCCAGGAGCAGCCGATGAGCGAGCGGCGCAGCATGGGCCGCCGGAGGTAACGGCATGCAACGCGCCTGGGCGATCATCGAGCGGGATCTGCGCCGCTTCCGCAAGAGCCCCATGCTCATCGTCATGTCGCTCTTCATGCCGGTGGTGCAGCTCGTGGTTCTCGGCTATGCCTTCGGCGGCCAGGTGAAGCACCTCAAGGTCGGCCTGGTCGATCTCGACGGCGGCGTGCCGGCCGTGCGCATCCACGAACTGGCGAACGCCGTCACCGCCAACGCCAACACGTTCACCACCATTCCCTTTGCGGACCGGGGCCAGGCCATCGAGGCCCTGCGCAACGGAAAGGTGAACGGCGTGCTCACCATCCCGCCCGGCTTCTCCCGGCGCGTGCTCTCCGGCGACGACCCGCGGGTGGCGCTCATCGAGGACAACACCGACAACTTCGTGAGCGCCTCGCTGGCCGGAACGTTCACCGGACTGTTCGCCGCCTACAACCAGCCGCCGCCCAGCACACGCCGCATTTCCAACCAGGCCACGCTGGAGACGGTCGAACTCTACCCGTACGTCCCATACATCCAGTACCTGCTCCCCGGCACCATCGTCATGTCCATCTTCATGATGGTGATGATCGGCGGCGGGATCATCTTCATCGACGACAAGGCCCGCGGGCTGCACGAGGGATACCTGGTCACCCCGGTCACGCGTCTCGAATTGATCGTCGGGTTCAACGTGTCCGGGGCCATCAAGGCGATGCTCTCGGGGATCGTGCTGACGACCATCGGCAGCGTCATTGCCGGCATTCCGAATCCCTGGGAGCCCCTGCGGCTCCTGCGCCTCGTGGTCGTCATCGCCGTGACATCGGTGGCGCTGGTGAGCTTCATGTTCCTGATCATGGTGCGCATGGAGGACCCGCTCCTGCCGCGCGCCCTGTTCGGCGTCATGAACACCCTGCTCTGGTTCCCCAGCGGCGCCGTGTACCCCCAGCAGGCCTTCCCGGGCTGGATGCGCGCCATCGCCGTCGTCGATCCCTTCACCTACGCCGTGCACGCCCTCAAGAGCCTGCTGCTCAAAAACACGGGCTTTGCGGCCATCAGCTTCGACCTCGCGTATCTGCTCGTCTTCGCCGCGCTCACGATGATCGCCGCCACCCTGCTCTTCCGGCGGACGCTTTCGTGACGACCCGCGACCGCCTGCTCCGCGCGGCCACGGCGCAGTTCGCCGAACACGGCTACCACAACGTGAGCATACGCGACATCTGCCATGAAGCGAAGGCGAACGTGGCCGCCGTCAACTACCACTTCGGCGGCAAGCTCGACCTCTACCGAGAGGTCGTGGGCGTGGCCATCGACGCCATCCGCTCGGCGTCAGAACGGATGATCTTCGCCGCCGAAGACCGCCCGCCGGCGGAGCGCCTGCGCCACTATGTGACCGCGTATGTCCGTACCATCGCCGGCAACGACCGCTCGCTCGACCCGGCGCGCGTGGCCTGGGTGCACCAACTCATGGCGCACGAGGGTACGGAGCCAACGCCACTCGCCCCCTGGATCGCCGAACAGGCGCTGATGCCGCGGATCCGGTACCTCAGCGGCATCGTCGCCGAACTGATGCACCGCAAGCCGGCGGCCCCCCGGGTGCATCGGTGCGTGCTCAGCATCCAGGCGCAGTGTCTGTTCTACGCCGCCCCCAACAAGTTCCGCGACACCGCGTTCCCGGGGTGGCCACCCACGCCGAGAGAACTCGCCGCCGCCGCCGACCACATCGTCCAATTCTCTCTGGCCGGTATCCGCCAGGCGGCCCGAAAGCGCTGACGGCCCACCCGGGTCAGAAGATCACGCCGACGGTGATCGGGACGAACCGCGTCGGCACCTGGGCCTGCGTAATGATGTGGAGCCGCGCTTCCACGTACAGCGATACGCTGCCCGCCGGAATGCGGAGCCCGCCGCCGACGTTCCAGCCGGTGTAGGCGCGCGTGCTGTTGTCGTACCCGAACGAACCACCGGGCGTGAACCCGCCGTCGATCGGCGCGTGCAGGTTGTAGAAGCCGAACCCCCCGATCACGTACAGGCTGCTCCGGCCGCCGCGGTGGCGCTCGCCCGGACGCCCGTTGTACGGCAGCAGCCCCTCGTACTTGAGATTCAGGGAGAGCCCCGTGACGTACGAGTTCCGGCTGCAGCTCGACCCACTGGTGCACACGACGGTGTAGTTGTTCCGGCCGTTGAAGGCACCATAGAGGCCTTCGACGCGAAAGCCCAGCGCGGAGCCCGGTGGAGTGATCCCCAGACCGGCGGTCACGTTGTAGCCCATGGGGAGGCGGCTGCCGACGTCGCCGCTGGGAATCGTGGGGCCCACGCCGATATTGAATTCCACGCGCGGCGCCTGCGCGGCCGCGAAGGCGGGCGCGCCCAGGAGCAGCGCTACGAGCAGAGGCGGAACAACGGGACGATTCATCAGAACTCCCTGAACGAGGGAAGGGACCGGAAAGATGAGCCCGGCCAGGCCCCGGGGGGGTCGGAAACGAACACTGATGGTTGGAACCCGGACACCGCGACGGCGTTCCCTCGTGGGGCCCGGCAACCACCCGCCCGCGCGGGGTGTCCGAGAGCAGAGGGAAGGCGCCGCGGGTGCCCGGCGCACCCTTCCGCGATCGTCCTGACCCTGCGATTCTCCGGTTGTCCCGCGCCACCCGCCACTGCTCCGAGCCTTTTCACCGATGCCCGAATCCATCAGCGGCGCCGTCCGCGACCTCCGCTACGCGCTCCGCACGCTGCGGCGCTCACCGGTCTTCGCCGCCGTCGCCATCCTGACCCTGGCGCTCGGCATAGCCGGCACCACAGCCGCGTTCAGCATCGTGGACCCGGTCCTGCTGCGCGGGCTCCCCTATCGAGCGCCGGACCGGCTTCGCACGGTGTTCGAGCGACGCGACGACGGCGGCCTCCGCCTGCCCTCGTTCCCCACCTACCGCGATTGGAAGGCCCAGTTGCCGCGGCCGGGTCGCCCATCGAGGACGTGGCCTTCGTGCGCGGCGACGCGCTGTCGATTCCGGACCGCGATGGCCAGCCACAGCGGACGCTGGTGGGCTACGTGACGCCCGGTTTCTTCTCCTTCATGGGCACCCGCCCGCTACTCGGGCGCGCCTTTCAACCGGACGAGGAACGCCTCGGCGGCCCGCGCGTCGCCGTGATCTCGTACGACCTGTTCATGGACCGATTCGGCGGAAACCCCGGCGTGCTCGGAACGGCCGTGGATATGGACAGCCTGCCGACGACGATCATCGGCGTGATGCCGCGCGGCTTCGCCTATCCCAACTTCGGCGGGAACTACTGGGCCCCGGTGCGGCTGTGGGAGCCGATCACCGCCTTCGAGGCCGCCCAACCCGAGGTCCTCACGCGGCGCGGACTGCACGTGGACAGCCGCACACTCGTGCGGTTGCGCGCGGGGGTCGACTCGGCGCGCGCCGTCGCCGCCATGCGCGTCGTACAGCAGCGGCTCGCCGGCGAGTACCCGGCCGATCAAGCACGCTGGACGTCGGTGGGACTCCAGTCGATGAGTGCCGAGTTGTTCGGCGATCTGCCGCGATCGCTGCTGCTCGTCTCCGGCGCCATCGGCCTCGTCCTGCTGCTGGCCTGCGCCAACGTCGCCAACCTGTTCCTCGTGCGCGGCAGCGCGCGCGCCCGCGAGTTGGCGGTGCGCGTCGCCCTCGGCGCCGGCCGCGGGCGGCTGGTGCGGCAGCTGTTCGCCGAATCGCTGGTGCTCGCGCTCGTCGCCGGCGCCGTCGGCGCGGCGCTCGCGTCGGCCATCGTGGGCTATGCGCGGCATTCGCTGGGCGCGCTCCTCCCGTTCAGCGACCGGTTGGCCGTGGACGGACGCGCCCTGGTGTTCGCCCTCGGAGCGTCCGTGCTCACGGCAGTCGTCGTCGGGCTGGCGCCGGCGTTGCACGCGAGCCGGCGCCAGACGATGCAGCGCATCCGCGGTGGCGGAGTCTCGGGGGCGGGCGAGCATCGAGACCGGCAGGCGCGGAATCTGCTCGTCTCGCTCCAGTTCGCGCTGGCGCTCACCCTGCTCATCGGCTCGGGGCTGCTCATTCAGAGCTTTCGCCGGCTGGCTTCGGTTCCCATGGGGTACGACGCGACCGACCTGATCGGATTCACCGTGGCGCCGCAGTCGCACCGGTACGACACGCCGCAGGCGGCGGCGCAGCTCTACGCACGGATTCTCGCCGCCGTGAACGCCGTGCCGGGCGTGCAGTCCACGGCCGCGGCCGGCGGGGCGCTGCTCTCCACCACGGTGCGGAAAGCCGGCGTTCCCGCCGATGGCCAGCCCCTGGTGGAGGCGCTGTATCACCTGGTCTCGACCGACTATCTGCGCACCATGCGCGTGCCGATGATCACCGGCCGCTGGTTCACCGACGGCGACATGCGCGCCGCGTCCGGCCTCGTGATCAGCGAACGGCTGGCCAGGCAACTCTGGCCGGATCGAAGCCCGTTGGGAGAGACCATCACCGTCCGGAGGCAGTCGCAGGCCCGCGCCGATTTCGGCCAGCCGATTACGCTGCCGGTGATCGGCGTCGTGGCCGATGTGCACGAGTCCGGGCCCGCATCGAATGCCGCGCCGGAGGTGTATCTGCCGTATACGCTCGAGGTGTGGCCGTGGATGAACTTCAGAGTGCGGGCCCCCGACCCGGCACACTTGCTGAAACCGATCGCGGCCGCGATCCGCGCGGTGGATCCGTCGATTCAGTTCTGGGGTGAGCCGAGCGTGGAGCAGAGCGGCGCCGGGGCCATCGACGCCCAAACGCGGTTCATCACCGAAGTGCTGACGGGCTTCGCCTTCGGCGCGCTGCTGCTGTCGGCCGTCGGGCTGTACGGAATCGTCGCCTACGGCGTTTCGCAACGCACACGCGAGATCGGCATCCGCATTGCGCTGGGGGCGAATGACGGGCAGGTTATGCGCCTCGTGCTGCGCGACGGCGTGAAGTTCGTGATGCTGGGCGCCGCAGTGGGGCTGGCCGGCGCGCTCGGTTCCACGCGCTTGTTGCGCGCGCTGCTGTTCAAGACCACGACCACCGATCCGGCCACCTTCGCCGTGGTTACGCTGCTGCTGGCGGCCGTGGCGATCGTGGCGACATATCTGCCCGCGCGCCGCGCTGCGCGCACCGATCCGACGATCGCCATTCGAGCCGAGTAGCAAACGTTTCAGGGGGCACCAACGGGGCTCTTGCAGGCAGGGCTATATTTCGAGCATGGCTCGCTGAGAGCGATTTCGCCGCTCTCGCCGCCCCCTCCGAACAAGGACCCCTGCATGGCCGCCTTCAGAAACGAACATCGCCGCTTCACACACCGCGGCCGCCCCTTTCACTTCGTTTCGTACGACGCGCAGCCCGGCAACCCGAACAAGGGCATCGAGGCGATGCCTGCGACGTGGTACCTGCTGAACGCCGGCAATCGTTGGCCGGCGATTCCGCTCGAACCGGGGCAGCCGGAGGAGGAACTGGACGCGCGGCTGACGGAGTGGCTGGAGAGCGAGGTATTCGCATAGGCGGAACTCGCGCGATTGCGCCGGCGCGGGCGCCGGGATAACGTCGCGCTCATGAGACCGTCCACCCGGCGCCGATTCACCCTCGGCATCCAGCTCGCCGCACTGGCCGTGGCCGCGCCGGCCGTAGCCCAGACGCGAATGCCGGCCGTGGTCCACGTCCGCGTCACCGACGCCACCGGCGCACCGATCGCCCGCGCCGAGGTCGCAATCCTCGAAGCGCGCCGCCCCGAGGCCGTGGCAGTCGCCACCACCGACTCCACGGGGCGGCACACCTTCTCGCTCCGGCTCGACAGCGCGAGCTACCGGCTCACCGCACGGAAGATCGGCTACCTGGCCACGATCCGGCGGCTGCTGGTGAGCGCCGGCGACACGACGACGGTGGAACTGCGCCTCGCCGCAGTCGAAGCGGTGCGACAACTGCCCACGGTCAGAACGCGGGCGACGTACCGCATCGATGCCGACCCGGGGGATCGCGACGGCTTCGAGCGCCGGTGCGCCGTCGGGTCGGTTTCGTGCGTGCGCGAGGACTACCTGGCGCAGCGCCCCTCGGCGGATCTCACCAACGTCCTCAACCACGTGCCGGGCGTGATCCCCACCATCAGCACGCCCTCACATCCCTCCCCGCCACTGATGTCGGGGCTGTTCGCCGGCAAGTGCGTGCCGGCGTTCTACGTGAACGGGTTCCGTTGGGGACTCGGCTGGGCCGACCTGGAAACCGCGTACAACGCCGGCGGCGGTCTCCGGCATCGAGGTCTACGCAGCCGGCCAGCCAAGGCCGGGACGCTTCGCGGGTGACCCCGACTGCGGCGTGATTGCAATCTGGCTCAAGTGAGGTGTGCGGACCGGGCCCCGCGCTAGTCGATCCCGAGCTGCTTCTTGAGGAACGCCACTGTCTTCGGCCACGCATCCTCGGCCGCCGCCAGGTTGGCCTGCTCCTGCGCCGGTTTCCGCTCCGGCTGCACCGGATCGTCCTGGGCGCGCATGAAGCCGTGGATCGCCCCTTCGTAGTTGTGCCCGAAGTAGTCCTTGCCCAGCGCATGCATGGCCGAATCGATGGCCGGCATGGCCGCGCCGATACGCGGGTCGAGCGAACCGCTGAACAGCCGGACCGGTTCGTTGATCTTCTTCAGCGAATCGATGATCGGCCGCCCCGCCTGCAGGTACGGGGTTCCGTAGAAGGCCACGCCGCCCGAGTAGCCGGGAATGCCGCCGTTGATGGCGTACCCCCACGTGGTGCTCCCGCCCCAGCAGAACCCGATCACGGCATACTTGTGCTCGGCTGACGCGAGCGACATCGCGTACTTGGCGGCGGCGGTCACTCCCGCGTTCTTGTCGGCCGTCGGCACCCCGCGGATGATCTTCACCGAGCTGTCGCGCGAGAGTTCCTGCGTCGAAGGCCCGCCGCGCACCCGCGAGTTGAGGTCGGGAGCGATGGCGATGAACCCCTCGGCCGCCACCTGGTCGGCCACGCCGCGCACCCAGGTGGTGAGACCGAAGATCTCGTGCACCACGACGACCACCGGCGAGTGCTCACGGGCCGTCACCGGGTACACGACGTACGCCATGAGCGAATCGCTCCGCCCGTCACCCCACGGGATCTTCACCCACTCGGCATGGCGCGGACTGTGGTTTATCCGCGCCTCGGCGGCATCGTTGCTGGGCGGCAACCCCTCATGCCCCTGCGCAGCCGCGGACGCGGGCGCCAGGAACGTGGCCAAGGAGAGGGCAGCGGCAAGCGAGAGGGCGGACAGGCGGGGGCGGGACATGAGCGACTCCGGAGTCGGCGGTTTGGGGAACCGGGATACACTACACCATCGGGTTTCCCACCGCCATTCTCTCCCGGCCGCCGGGGATCGGCGGGACCCGGCACCCGAGTGCCGGCCCCCGCGGCGGCCGCCCATTCACGCCGCCGGCACTCCGCCCCTCACTCGACGGTTACGCTCTTGGCCAGATTCCGCGGCTGATCGACGTTCAATCCGCGCTTCGCGGCGATGTAGTACGCCAGCAGCTGCAGCGGAATCGCCGCCAGCACCGGGTACAACATGTCGATCGTTTCGGGGATGCGGATCTCGAAGTCGATCTTCCCCTCGAGGCTCGGCTCTTCCCGGCTCGTGATCACGATGACCCGCCCGCCGCGCGCCTTCACCTCGCTGATGTTCGACACCACCTTCTCGAACACGCTGTCGTGCGGCGCGATGAACACCACCGGCATGTTCTCGTCGATGAGCGCGATGGGGCCGTGCTTCATCTCCGCCGCCGGATAGCCCTCGGCGTGGATGTAGCTGATTTCCTTCAGCTTCAGCGCGCCCTCGAGCGCCACCGGGAAGTTGTAGCCGCGGCCGAGGTACAGGAAGTTCGTGGCGTCGCGAAACCGCTCGGCGATCTGCTCGATTTCCGGCGCCCGGTCCAGGATGGTCTGGACCTGCGCCGGCAGGGCCTCCATGGCCTGCGCGATGGCCCGCCCCTTTTCCACCGAGAGCTGCCGGAGCCGCGCCAGCTTGAGCGTCAGCAGCGCCAGCGCGATCACCTGGCTGGTGAACGCCTTGGTGGATGCCACCCCGATCTCGGGGCCGGCGTGCAGGTAGATGCCGCCGTCGTCCTCGCGGGCGATGGTCGACCCGACCACGTTCACCAACCCCAGCGTCTTGGCGCCGCGGCGCTTGGCCTCGCGCATGGCCGCCAGCGTGTCCGCCGTCTCGCCGGACTGCGAGATCACGACGCACAGCGACTTGTCGTCCACGATCGGGTTGCGGTAGCGGAATTCCGACGCGTACTCCACCTCGACGCGAATGCGCGCCAGATCCTCGATCATCAGCTTGCCGATGAGCGCCGAGTGCCAACTCGTGCCGCACGCCGTGATGATGACGTGCTCGAGATCCAGCATCTCGGCCTTGCTCAGATTGATGCCGCCCAGCTTCGAGAAGCCTTCCTCGGTGACCAGACGGCCCCGCATCGTATTCTCGATCGTCGCCGGCTGCTCGAAGATCTCCTTGAGCATGAAGTGCTCGAACCCGCCCTTCTCGATCTGATCCAGATCCCAGTCGATCAGGTTCACGCCCTTCGGTACGTCGTTGGCGTCGAGATCGAACACCCGATAGCTGTCGCTGGTGAGCACCGCCATCTCGCCGTCGTCCAGATAGACCACCTGCCGCGTGTGCTGCAGAATGGCAGCCACGTCGCTGGCAACGTAGTTCTCCCCCTCGCCCAACCCGATGAGCAGCGGGCTGCCGTTGCGGGCGACGACGATCTTGTCGGGATCGGCACTCGAGATCACCGCGAGCCCGTAGGTCCCCTCCACCAGGTTGAGCGCGGCCATCACGGCTTCCTCGAGGTTGCCGTCCAACGCCTCCTCGATCAGGTGCGCCAGCACTTCCGTGTCGGTGTCGGACTTGAAGACGTGGCCGGTCTCGATCAACCGTTTGCGCAGGATGCTGTAGTTCTCGATGATCCCGTTGTGCACCACGGCCACGGAATTGCTGCAGTCGCGCTGGGGATGGGCATTCTTCTCGCTCGGCGCGCCGTGCGTCGCCCAACGGGTGTGTCCGATGCCCACGGTCCCGTGGATCGGCCGCGCGGCCACCGTCGTCTCCAGCGCCGCGATCTTGCCCTTGGAGCGGCGCATGTCCACGCCGTTGTCCCCGAGCAGCGCCACCCCGGCGGAGTCGTACCCACGGTACTCCATCCGCTTGAGGCCTTCAATGAGCATGGGCGTCGCGATCCGCGCCCCGACATACCCGACGATTCCGCACATACCGATCCGTCCTTGCTATTGGCTTCCGAGCGCGTCCACCGGCGCTCGCGCCTGTCGTACCAGGTCCCGCGCCTCCGATTCCGTCGGCGCTTCGGCAATCACCCGCACGATCGGCTCCGTTCCCGACGGACGCACATGCACCCATCGGTCCTTCCAACTCAACCGCAGCCCGTCCTGGGTATCGGCCTCGGCATCGGCAAACGCCGCGCACAGCGCGCCGTACACCGTATCGAGCGTCGTCTTGGGCCGGTCCAACTTGTCCTTCACGATCGCATATGCCGGCAGGTCCTCGACGATCGCCGCCAGGGGACGCGCCTCCTCCAGCATCAACTGCAACACCAGCGCCGCTCCCACCGGCGCGTCCCGCCCCAGATGCACCTCGGGCAGAATCACCCCGCCGTTCCCCTCCCCGCCCACCACCGCCCCAATCTCGCGCATCTTCACCGCCACGTTCACTTCACCCACCGGAGCGCGCACCAGCGTCGACCCGCCCGCCACCGCGGCATCCTCTACCACACGGCTGGTCGACAGATTCGTCACGACCGGCCCCTTCCGGTATCGCAGGACCAACCGCGTTGCGAGCGCCAGTGTGTAGTCCTCGCCGATGGCCCGACCTCGATTGGAGACGATCGCCAACCGGTCAACGTCAGGATCCACGGCGAATCCGATGTCCGCCCCAGTCTCCTGCACAAACCGTTCCAATTCGCCGAGGTTTTCGGCCACCGGCTCAGGGGACCTCGGGAAACGCCCGTCCGGCTCCGCGTTGATCGTGCTCACCACGCAGCCCAGCCGATCGAGGAGCGCGGGCATGATCACCGCGCCCGCTCCTCGGCAGCAGTCCAGCGCGACCTTGAAACGGCGGCGTTTTAGTGCGTCGACATCAACAAAAGGGAGCGAGAGGACGCATTCGATGTGTCGCAGAACCGCACGATCGTCGCGTTCCACCACACCGAGTGTGTCCCACGTCACATACGGGATGCCCGACTCGACGAGCGCGCGCATGGCCGCGCCCTCGGCGGCCTCGAGAAACAGCCCGCTCGGCCCGATGAACTTGAGCGCGTTCCATTCGATCGGGTTGTGGCTGGCCGAGAGCATCAGGCCGCCGGCCGCGTGATGATGCTCCACCGCCAACTGGCAGGTCGGCGTGGTCGTCAGCCCGATATCCATCACCGTGCACCCCACCGACTGCAGCGCGCCCACGGCGATACGGTGGAACATGGGGCCCGACACCCGACTGTCCCGCCCCAGCACGACCGTGCGCGACGGGCCCGCCGATCGGGCCCAGGCGCCGAACGCCGCGGCGTACCGCGCGACCACCTCGGGCGTCAGGCCGTCGCCCACCCGCCCGCGGATTCCCGATACACTCACCATCAGCCCGTCGTGGGCCATGCGTCCTCCTTGAGGGAAAACCTAAGCTAGCCCGCACGGTCGAGCGCGCAAAGCGCGAGCCCGCCAGTGCTTTACACCCCCTCCGCCCCGCCCTAACTTTTCGCCGCCTGCTCCGGAGGACGGCCCCCTGACCCAGCCGCTCGAAACACGCGGCGCAATCCGCTTCCCGTTCCGACTCAAGATGGCCGCCATCAGCGCGGCGGCCGTCGTACTGACGCTGGCCGTCATCATGCCGCCGGTGTACCTGAGCAGTCGGAACCAGTTGGCCAAGGTGCACGGCGACCGGCTGCTCGGCATCGCGCGCAGTGCCACGCTCGTGGTGTCCGCCGATTCGCTGGACGCGATCGCCAGACGGGGACAGGACATTCCGGCCTTTCGCGACACCCGCGCGGCGCTGCTCCACGCCTGGGTCGCCAACGGCGCCAGCCAGAGCGACCTGTTGAACGGCATCGAGATCGTGCGCGCCGACAGCCTGGGCCGATGGCGCGTGCTCGTGCACTCGTCGTGGCAGCCCGGCCAGCCACAGTACCGCATGCCGTGGATCTCGCCGCCAGGGCTCGCCGACAGCATGGCGGTGGGGCACGAAGGATACACCGGCGTATACGACACCAGTCTGGGCTTGGTGCTCTCGGCGGAAGTGCCGGTGCGCCGCGCCAACGGCTCGACCGCCGGATTCATCGTCGCCACGCTCACCGCCAATCAGTTCCTCAGCGAGTTGCGATGGCAGATGCTCCGGTCCGCCCCCTTCCCAGTGGTGGCCCTTCTGCTGGCGCTCGGCCTTTCCTACTGGGGAGCGGCGCGGCTCACGCGCGGACTCGACGACGTGACGCGCCATACCGATGCCGTGGCCACCGGCCAGCTCCGGCACCCGCTGGACTACACGGCGACGGACGAGATCGGCGCCATGGCAGAGTCCGTGCGGCAGATGACGTTGGGACTTCGGAAACTGCTGCTTCAGCTCGACATGGGCGCCAACGAAGTGGCTGCCACGGCCGAGGAGCTCGCCGCCAGCGCCGAAGAGATGACCGCCGGCACCGATCTGGTCTCCGGCGCGGCGCGCGCCATCGCGGAGGCGACGGGCATCCAGACACGCAACATCAAGTCCGCCACCGCGGGATCCACGCGCGTGGCCGACCGGGCGTTCACCGTGGCCGGCCACGCCCGCAATGCCCAGAATGCATCGGACGTCGTGGCGCGTTCAGCGGCGCGCGGCGTGACCGCGGCCGGCCAGGCCCTCGAGAGCATGACCGCCATCTCCGCGGTGACCCATGAAGCCGTGCCCGCCGTCGTCGAATTGGGCGAGAAGTCGCAGCGCATCGGCAAGATCACCGAGACCATCGCCGCGATCGCCAAGCAGACCAACCTGCTGGCGCTCAACGCGGCCATCGAGGCCGCCCGTGCCGGAGAGCACGGCAAGGGATTCGCCGTCGTCGCCGACGAGGTGCGCAAGCTCGCCAACCAGACGGCCGCCGCACTCGACAACATCCGGACGCTGGCCGGCGAGATTCGCAGCGTCGCCATCCGCACCGAAGAGCAGATCGCGCAGGTGACCGACCGCGTGGCCATCGGCGAGGGGGTCATCCGCGCCTCTTCCGGGGCACTCACCCAGATCGGACAGGAGATCGAGGCCAGCCGCAGCGCCGTGGATCTCATCGTCGCGTCGGCCGAGGCGCAGCGGGACGACGCGGCGGCGCTGGCCCGCGAGATCGAGGAGCTGGCGCTGGCCGCCGAGCAGAATGCCGCCACCGCGCGGGAGATGAGCGGCGTGGTGGAACAGCAGACCGAATCGATGAACGCCGTCGTGCAGTCCAGCCAGCATCTGGCAGCGATCGCCGAACGTCTGCGGCAGTCGATGGCCCGGTTCAACCTGTAGCGCGGTGAGCGATCCACTCTCTTTGCTTCCGCTCGCCGCCGCGTCCGGCGGCGGCCGGTTGGGCGACTTCGAGGCCCAGCAGCTCGTGGCCGCCGGGCTCACGCTGCTCCAGCGGTGCGCGCCGCTGGTGCGGGCGCTCAACGGACGTCGCTCGGCCATTCTGCTCCCCGCATCGCCGGCCTTTCTCACCGCCCTGGCGGCCAGCGACGGACGCGGCGCGGTCCTCGTCAACCCGCTCGCCTCGCCGGCCGAGATCGCCACCCAGCTCGGCGAGGCGAACGTCGGCGCCGTCTTCACCGTGAGCCCGCTGGCCGGACGCGTGAATGGCGACCTGCCGCGCGTGCTGCTGGACGAAGCGCCGCACACGGCGCGTTACGTAGCCCCCGGCACCACACGCGAGGTGGATCTCGGCAGCCACCACGGCCTCGTGATCGAGGGCGAATCCGACACGCGGGGTCGCGATGAGGAGGCCGTCGTGGTCTACACGTCCGCGATGGCCGGACGCCCGCTGGGCGCCGTGCTCACGCACCGCAACCTGATCGCCAACGCGCGGAGTACCGCCCAGGCGGCCGCCAACAATTCGGACGACCACGTGCTGGCGCTCCTGCCCTTTGCCCACCTGTTCGGCCTTACCGTCACCGGAATGGCCCCCCTGTTGGCGGGCGGCCGCGTGACGACCATGGATCGATACGCGCCACCGCGGGCGGCGGAGCTCCTGGCCGGCGGCACGATCACCGAACTCGTCGGGGTACCAGCGGTTTTCCGCTCGCTGCTCACGGCCATCGAGCGGCGTCGCGCCGGCGTCGGCGCGCTGCGCCTCTGTATCTGTGGCGGAGCGCCGTTGAGTCGCGAGTTCCAGGATCGCTGGTTCGATGCCACCGGTGTGGAACTCCGCCAGGGCTACGGGCTCACCGAAGCGGCGCCGGTCTGCCTGTTCAACCCGGTGGACCGCGCGAACGTGCGCGGCACGCTGGGCGTGCCGTTCCCCGGTGTCGAGGTGACCGTGCGGGCGCCCGCCCGGGAGGAGGCGACGCTCACCGCCGAACGGCCGGTGGGGGCATCCGGGGAGATCTGCGTGCGTGGCGACAACGTCTTCGCCGGGTACCTGCGCGACGGCGCGCTCGGCCTCGCCGTCCGCGACGGGTGGCTGTACACCGGAGACGGGGGCACGAGGAACGCCGATGGCACGGTCACGTTCGACGGCGTGATCAAGCCGATGTTCACGCGAAACGGCTTCAACGTGTATCCCGCCGAGATCCGGCGCGCCGTGATGGAGCTGGCCGGCGTGACCGGCGTCGCCGTGCGGTCGATTCCCGAGCCGGCGCGCGAGCACGACATCGGGCTGGACGTGACCGGGACCGTGACGGCCGAGCAGGTGCGCGAATGGTGCGAGCGGCGGTTGAGCGCCTACAAGCAGCCGTCCGAGATCACGATCCGCGCCACGGTGCCGGCGTCCGGCGGAAGCGCGACCCGCTAACGGGTAGCGATCGCGGCGACCGCGCCGGACTTGGGCATCAGCACGAGTTCGCCCGACGCCACCGCCTGCGTGACCGCTTCCACGACGTCGGCATCGAACTGGGGTCCGACGTTCCTGCGCAACTCCGCGACCGCCCCCTCCAGCGTCAACTCGTTGGCGCGATAGGGGCGGCCGCTGGTCATGGCGTCGATCGCATCGGCCGCCGCCGCGATCCGTGCTTCCAACGGGATCGCCCGTCCGCGCAACCCGTCGGGCACGCCGGTCCCGTCCATCCGTTCGTGATGTGACCGGACGATGTTGAGCGCGATTGGCGCGTCACCGAGCAGCGGCGCGAGAATCCGCCAGCCGACCACCGGATGGATCATGATGTGCTCGTACTCCTCCGGCGTGAGGCGGCCGCGCTTGTTCAGCACCGCTTCGCGCACGCCGATCTTTCCGAGATCGTGCACGTGGCCGCCGAGCTCGATCTGGTAGATCATCTCGTCGTCCAGCTGCAACCCGCGGGCGATGACGCTGGAATAATGACTCACCCGGACGGAATGCCCGCGCGTGTAGGGGTCCTTGACCTCGAGCGCCTCGGCCAGCGACTGAATGCCGGTGAGGAACAGAACCTCGAGCTGCCGGGCCTGCGCCTGAACGCGCTCCTCGAGGCGTTCCTGATAGTCGCGGTTCTCCATCACCAGGCGGCGGCGCTCAAGCGCCCGCACCACCCGCGCCCGGACTTCTTCGAGATGGAAGGGCTTGGTCAGATAGTCCATCGCGCCGATCGCCAGGCACTTCACGGCGACGTCGACGTCGGCCACCGCGGTGAGGAGCACCACGGCGGTGTCGGGATAGCGGGCCCGGATCTCGCGCAGCAGCTCGATGCCGTCCACCTCGGGCATTCTGAGGTCCGAGACCACCAGGGTGACCGTGTGGGTCTCGAGATAATCGAGCGCCTCACGGCCGTTCGCCGCCTCAGCGCAGTCGAATCCATCGCCCCGCATCAGGTGCACCAACACCTGCCGCAGCGGCGCCTCATCATCGACAATCAGGCAGGACGCGCGTCCTATCTGCTCCATTGCATCTCCCACTCCGTTGCGGACGCCGCGCCTCGCCGGGTCCGTGAGTCACGGTTATCTTTCCTACTTCATCCATCCATCGAGCTTCGGCATGACGCGCGCCTACGACGACGACCTCGCAGCCGGGTTTGCCACCCGCGCCATCCACGCCGGCCAACGGCCCGAGCCGCTGGCCGGCGCCATCATGACGCCGGTATACCTGACGTCCACGTACGTGCAGGAGGCCCTGGGACAGAATAAGGGGTACGAGTACGCCCGGGGCAAGAACCCCACCCGCGAGGCGTTGGAGCGGAACGTTGCCTCCCTGGAGGGCGCCCGCCACGGGTTCGCGTTCTCCAGCGGGATGGGATGTGTGGACTCCATCATGAAGCTGTTCCGTGCCGGAGATCACATTGTCTGCGGCGAGAACGTCTACGGCGGCACCTTCCGCCTGTTCGACAAGATCCTCCAGCCCATGGGGCTGAGTTTCAGCTACGTGGACACGCGCGACCCGCAGCGGGTGGCCGACGCGATCACGCCGGCCACCCGAGCCATCGTCGTGGAGACACCCACGAACCCCCTGATGCGGCTCACCGACCTCCCGGCGGTCTCCGCCATCGCCCGCCGGGCGGGTGCCCTGCTCATCGTCGACAACACCTTCGCGTCGCCCTTCTTCCAGCAGCCGTTCAAGCTCGGCGCCGACATCGTCTTCCATTCGACCACCAAGTACCTCAACGGCCACAGCGACATGGTGGGCGGCATCGCGCTCGTGAACGACGACGGCCTGGCCGACCGCCTGAACTTCATCCAGAACGCCGCCGGTGCGGTGCCCGGCCCGCTGGACTGCTGGCTGGCCCTCCGCGGTACCAAGACGCTCCACCTGCGCATGCCGCGGCACGACGCCAACGGCCGCGCCATCGCCGGCTGGCTGGCCGAACGGCTCGGTCCGGAGCACGTGAACTACATCGGGCTCCCCACCCACCCCCAGCACGAGCTTGCCAAGCGGCAGATGTCTGGGTTCGGCGGGATGATGAGCGTCGAGATGGGGACGCACGAACGCGCCGCCCACGTGCTGGGACGTGTCCGGCTGTTCTCGCTGGCGGAGTCGCTGGGGGGCGTGGAGTCGCTGATCAGCCACCCGGCCTCGATGACGCACGCGTCGGTGGAGCCCGCCCGGCGCGCCGCCCTCGGCATCACCGACGGCCTGATCCGCCTCTCGTGCGGCGTGGAAGACGAGGGCGATCTGCTGGCCGACCTCGACCAGGCGCTGCACGGGTTGCCGGAGCGTGCCGGGCATGCCGCCCGGCCCCACTCGGCCAAGTCGGTCGCCGCGACACCAGCATGAGGCTCGCGCCGTAGGGACTGAAGACGGTTCTCGCGCGGCGGCGCCCTCCGGGGCGTCCCGCGCGCTCGACATTTCTCTTTTCCCGTCCCGCATATGCCACGCACACCGCTGCCTCAGATTTCCTCGCGCGCCTGGGAACACCCGGCCGACCGGGCCGCCCTCAACACCCTGCGCGCCATCCCCGGGTTCGACGAGGTCGTGCGCCGCGTGGCGTCGTTCTTCGGCGAACGGGGCATCCGCCAGCTCTTCCTGGCCAATGCCGTGAAGGTGAGCGAGCACCAGCGCCCCGCACTCAACACCATGTGGACCGAGGTGCTGGAAACGCTCGACTGGCCCACGCGCCCGCAGCTGTACGTCACGCAGACGCCCATGGTGAACGCCTACGCCGTGGGCTTCCAGGAGCCGTTCGTGATCGTGAATTCCGGACTGCTCGACCTGTTGGACGAGGAGGAGCAGCGCGGCATCCTGGCCCACGAGCTGGGCCACATCATGAGCGGGCACACCACCTACCGGACCATCGCCATCATCATCCTCACGGTGGGGCTCAACAACCTGCCCTTCCTGGCCGGGCTGGCGCTCCTGCCCTTCCAACTCGCGCTCCTCGAGTGGTACCGGATGAGCGAGTTTTCGTGCGACCGCGCGGGGCTGCTCGGCACGCAGGATCTGAACGTCGCCATGCGCGCGTTCATGAAGCTCGCCGGCGGCAAGGCCACCTCGGAGAGCGAGGAGAGCCTGGAGGAGTTCATGCGCCAGGCCGAGGAGTACGAGACGGGCGGCACGGCCTGGGACACCGTGTTCAAGCTGCTCAACACGGCCCTCCGTGATCACCCCTTCAACACCGTCCGCGCCTCCGAGCTGCTCAAGTGGCACAAGAGCGGCGCGTACGACGCGATCATCGGCGGCACCTACCAGCGGCGCGACGACGCCGAACGGCCGCTGAGCGAAGACTTCGCCGACGCGGCCGGCTACTATGGCGACCAGACCCGGTCCACCTTCCGGCAGGTGG
The DNA here is from genome assembly GCA_963814345.1 of uncultured Gemmatimonadaceae bacterium. GTDB lineage: Bacteria > Gemmatimonadota > Gemmatimonadetes > Gemmatimonadales > Gemmatimonadaceae > JAGWRI01. Next base: position 214,738 of record CAWFCT010000015.1, read on the forward strand.
GCGACGTGTTCTCGCGCGCCAAGGATGCGTTCAACGAAGCCTGGCGCGGCGCGACGAAATGAAGCTGCTCGTGATCGGGGGCGGCGGGCGCGAACACGCGCTCGCCTGGAAGTTCAAGCAGGACGACCCCTCGATTTCGCTCATCGCCGCCCCGGGAAACCCGGGGATCGCCGAACTCGCCGAGTGCGTCGCGTTGGCGGCCGCCGACGTCGAACGATTGGTGGCGCTGGCGGTCGAGCGGGCCGTGGATCTGGTGGTGGTGGGTCCCGAAGCGCCCCTCGCCGCCGGCCTCGTGGACCGGATGCGCGAGGCCGGCGTCGCGGCATTCGGGCCGTCGCAGGCCGCCGCCGAAATCGAGACCTCCAAGGCGTTCGCCAAACAGATCATGCTCGAGGCGGGCGTGCCCACCGCCGCCGCGCGCGTCGTTCAGCGACGTGGCGGGCGCCAAGGCCTGCGCCCGCGAGTTCGGCGCGCCGGTGGTGGTCAAGGCGTCGGGACTGGCCGCGGGCAAGGGCGTGATCGTGTGCGAGACCATCGCCCAGGCCGACGACGCCATCGAGTCGATGCTCGTGGGCAACGTCTTCGGCGAGAGCGGGCATCAGGTGCTGGTGGAGGAATTCATGGAGGGCGAGGAAGTCTCGGTGCTCGCCCTCACCGACGGTGAACGGGTGCTCGCGCTCGTGCCGGCCCAGGATCACAAGCGGCTGCTGGCCGGAGACCACGGGCCGAATACGGGCGGCATGGGCGCCTACGCGCCGGTTTCGCTCGGCGCCCGCGTGGGCCAGGTATCGGCGGACAACACCGAGTTGCTGGAGCAGGTGGAAACGCGCGTGCTGCTCCCCACCCTGCGCGCCATGCGCGAGCGGGGCCGCCCGTTCACCGGATTGCTCTACGCCGGACTGATGATCACGGCCGACGGCCCGAAGGTGGTGGAGTTCAACTGCCGGTTCGGGGATCCCGAAGCCCAGGCGGTGCTCCCCATCGCCCACGTCACCCCCTCGCTGGCCGACGTCATGCTCGCCATTGCCCGCGGGCAGGGAATCCCCGTCGGCGCGCGCTGCCACGCCCACGGATACGCCGTCACCACCGTGCTGGCCGCGTCGGGGTACCCGCAGAAGCCGCACACCGGCGACGCCATCACCCTGCCAGCGCCGCGCCCCGACGCCATCGTCTTCCATGCCGGCACACGGCGCGAGGGCGAAGCGCTGGTCACCTCGGGCGGTCGCGTGCTCGCCGTGACCGGACTGGGCGCGAGCTTCGCCGAAGCGCAGCGCGCGAGCGCCGAGGTCGCGGCCCAGGTGCGAGTTCGCGGGCAAGCAGTTCCGCGACGACATCGGCTGGCGGGAACGGGCCCGCGGTGCCTGAGCTTCCCGGAAACCGAAACCATCGCCCGAGAGCTCGACCGGCTGGCCACCGGCGCCACCATCGCCTCGGTCGGCGTGCCCCACCCCGACGTCCTGCGCGAGATCAGCGCGATGGCCCTCCGCCGCCGGGTGACCGGGGCGCGCATCACGCGCTGCTGGCGTCGCGCCAAGCTCGTCGTCCTCGACCTCTCCACCAACGACCGCCTGGTGGTGCAGCCCCGCTTCACCGGCGCCCTCATGCTCGACGCCGGACAACTCGACGACCGGGAGCGCCAGTACGCGGCGGTGCGCTTCTCCCTCGACGACGGCCGGACGCTGATCTACCGGGACATCCGGCGCCTCGGCACCGTGGCGCTCATGGCGCCGGCACGGTTCGACCGCTACGTGGACGGCCTCGGGGCAGAACCCCTTGACCCGGCGTTCGGCCCGGGTGAACTATCGGGACTTCTTCGGGCCAGCCGGCAGGCGGTGAAAAAGGTGCTCATGGATCAGCGGCGAATCGCGGGAGTCGGCAACATCTACGCCAACGAAGCGCTCTGGCGAGCGGGCATCGATCCATCGCGAGCCGCGCGGACGCTGACCCCGGCCGAGGGCGCCGCGCTCCACTCGGCGCTTGCCGCGGTGCTGCGGGAATCGATCGCCGAGCGGGGCACGAGCTTCCGCGACTACCGGGACGCGAGCGGGCGCGCCGGCGGCTTCGCCCAACTGCTGGCCGTCTACGGACGAGCCGGACAGCCCTGCCCGCGCTGCGGCGCGCGGCTGGTGGGCACGCACGCGGTCGACGGGCGGAGCACCGTGCTATGTGCGCGCTGCCAGCACTAGCGCTCGTTCCGGCACGGACGTCGCCCGCCGGCCTTCGGGCCATGCGCGAGCACGTGCGCGCCGATGCCGCCGATCGTCCCGGCGTGTATCGCATGATCGCCGAAGGAGGCGAGGTGGTGTACGTGGGGAAGTCGAAGAAGCTGCGTACGCGACTGCTCAGCTACTTCCGCGCCGCGTATCCGGAGGAGAAGGCGGCGCGCATCGTGCGCGAGGCCGCCGCCATCGAGTGGGACTACGTGCCCAGCGAGTTCGCCGCCCTCCTCGCCGAGATGCGCGCCATCAAGCACTTCCGCCCGCGGCTGAACGTGGCGATGAAGCGCGACGCGCGGCACTTCGCGTTCATCAAACTCACGGGGGGCGCGGCGCCGAAGCTGCTCGCCGTGCGCGGCCCCAGCGGCGACGACAGCGCCGTGTATTACGGGCCGTTTCACGGCGCGCGCCGGCTGGAGGAGTCGCTGCGCGAGTTGAGCGACGTGCTGGGACTCCGCGACTGCCGGCTCACGCAGCGCGTCGTCTACGCCGACCAGGCCGAACTCTTCGCGGGGCCGGCGCGCACGCCGGGATGCATCCGTCTGGAGATCGGCCGGTGCCTCGGGCCGTGCGCCGGCGCGTGCACGGCGTCCGCCTACGCCGACCGCGTGCGATTGGCGCGGGCGTTTCTCGACGGCCGGAGCGACGGCCCGCTGGAGACGCTGCGCGCCGAGATGGAGGGGAGCGCCGAGCGGCTCGAGTTCGAGCGGGCGGCGTCGCTTCGCGACAAGCTGGCGCGGCTCGAAGCGCTGCGCGAACAATTCGACCGGCTGCGATTTGCCATCGAATCGCTCTCCTTTGTGTACCGCGTGGCGGGCGTGGACGGCGACGATCGGGTGTACCTCATCCGGCGCGGACGCGTGCGGGGTGAATCCCCGACACCGCGCACACGTGCCGAGCGCCGGGCGTTTGCGTCGTTGACCGATCATGTATTCGGCGCCGGCGAACCGAGTGGCGCCCGAGTACCGACGCACGAGATCGACGAGCTGATGCTGTTGTCGAGTTGGTTTCGGACGCGACCGGGTGAACTCACGCACACGCGGCCGCCCACCGCCCGGTAATCCCGGACACGCCGCGTGGGCGGCCTCCGGACAAATCCGATCTGAATCGCCGACAGACGGCTCCGCCTCCGATCCATACGTTCTCCGGCATCGAGGAGGAGGGGATGCTCAAGGTCCGCGAGATCATGACCGAAGACCCCATCACGTTGGGGCCCGATCTGACCCTGCGCGAGGCCGCCGAACGTCTTTCCGGTTCGCATATCTCGGGGGCGCCGGTCGTGAGCGGCAGCACGGTGCTGGGTGTGCTGTCCGTTTCCGACATCGTGGATTTCATCGCGAACACCCCGGGGTTGCCACCCGACGAGCGGGCGCGCGACATCGAGGGCGACGACGACGGGATGGAGGCCGTCGCCGCGTTCTATTCCGATGCCGCCGCCGGTGATATGGCGGATATCGTCGAGCGGATGCGGAACGTGGATCGCCGGGAATGGGACGTGCTCTCCGAGCACACGGTGGGCGAGGCGATGACGCACGTCGTGTTTTCTCTTCCTCCCGATGCCACCGTCGAGACGGCCGCCGACTTCATGCGGCGCGCCGAGATCCATCGGCTGCTGGTGCTCGAGGCCGGCCAACTCGTCGGGATCGTGAGTGCGCTGGACATTACCACGGCGGTCGCGGACCACCGCCTGACCACGCGCACGTACGTCTTTGCGCCTCACTCGCGCTTTCCCGCGCCAGGGCGGGTATGAACGCGCGTCGGGGCGGGCCGGACCGCCGTTTGGGATCCGGCAGGCTCACTTCAAGCAGCAACGAGCTGGAGGCTTCCATGCCGAACACTCAGGTAACCCGGGCCCAGAGCACCCGGATCCCGTTCGTCTCGACGCTCACGCGTGACCTGGACGAGATGCAGAACCGTCTGCGGAAGGCGTTCAACCTTCCGGCCTTCGAGCCCTTCGTGCCGTCCTTCGTCCAGCCCCTGGGCTGGAACCCGGCGGTCGAGATCGCCGAGTCGCCGGAGGAGTTCACGGTCACGGCCGAACTGCCGGGGCTCGCCGCCAAGGACGTGACGGCCGACTTCGAAGACGGCCTGCTCACCATCAAGGGCGAGAAGACCGAGACGAAGAGCGAGAAGGACAAGAAGTACTACGTCTGGGAGCGGAGCTACGGCGCGTTCGAGCGCTCGTTCTCGTTCCCGATGGGCGTGGAGCAGGACAAGATCAAAGCGTCGTTCGAGAACGGCGTGCTCACGGTGACACTGCCGAAGACCAAGGAAGCAAAGGCCAGCGGCAAGAAGATCGCCATCACGGCGAAGTGACGGTGGCTGAATTCAGGGAATGAGGGGTACGTGCGCGATGTGGATGTCGTGATCTGAGATACGCATGCGGGCGACACTCGGCTCGATGTCGAACCGCCGCGGCCCAGCTGCACCTGGATTCACCACCCACCGCCCGTCTGCTCTCACGAGCAGCGGGCGGTGCGTGTGTCCGTACACGAGCACATCGGCATCGTAGGCGGCGAGCAGCCGCTCGGGCGTCGGGCTGCCCAACTCGTGCCCGTGGCTCACGTGCACGCGCACGCCCCCGATGCGCACCTCCACTTCCACGGCGAGCGCCGGATCGCCGGGCGCGTCGGTGTTGCCGAACACCGCCCGCACGGGCGCGATGGCCGCCAGCTCGTCGAGGACCCCGGGCCCCACGTCGCCCGCATGCAGGATCAACTCCACGCCCGCGAGCGCCGTGAACACCTCGGGACGCACCACCCCGTGGGTGTCGGAAATCAGTCCGACGTCGTGCACCCGCGGCGTCAACGCCGCTTGCCCCGCCTGGGCGGCTCCCCCTTCCACCGCTTCACCAGGTCGTGCGGCACGTTCAGGTGGTCGAGCACGCGGGCGACGACGAAGTCCACCAGATCCTCGATGCCCCGGGGCCGATGGTAGAACCCCGGCGCCGCGGGCATCACCACGGCGCCGGCGCGCGTGAGGCGCAGCATGTTCTCGAGATGGATGGCCGAGAGCGGGGTCTCACGCGTCACGAGCACCAGCGGGCGCCGTTCCTTGAGCGCCACATCGGCCGCGCGCTCCACCAGCGAGCGCGACGCGCCCACGCTCACCGCCGACAGCGTGCCCATGGAACACGGGCAGATCACCATCCCGGCGTTGAGCGCCGAGCCCGAGGCCGGCGCCGCGCCCCGGTCCGCGTCGTCGTACGGCGTCACGTAGCGATCCCAGCCCCGGGCTCCGACCGCCGCTCGCAGGCCGTCGAGATCGGTCACCGTGGTCTCCGTACGCAGCAGCCGGAATCCGTGGCTCGACACGATCAGCTGCACCGGACGGCGCGCCGCGACCAGCCGGTCGAGCAGGCGTACCGCGTACGGGGCCCCCGACGCGCCGGTGATGGCGAACACGATCGGTCGATGCGTGGGCATCGTCAGCGCCCCCCGTTGAGGCTGAGGGCGAGCAGCGGCCGCACGCGCTCGAGGAGCACGAAGAAGAAGAAGGCGAGGCTCAGCATCCCGTTCATCGAGAAGAAGGCGGCGTCGAGCTTCGAGAGATCATCGGCGCGCACCAGCGAATGCTCGTAGGCGAGAATCGTCGCCGCCAGCGCCACCCCCACCCAGTACAGCACCCCCCCGTGCGTGGCAAAGCCGACGGCCCCGAGCCCCAGGACCGTGACGGTGTGCAGCACGTGGGCGATCCGAATGGCGCGCGCCTCGCCGAGCCGGCTGGGCAGCGAATGCAGAGCGTTGGCGCGATCGAATTCCACGTCGGCCAGCGAGTAGAACACGTCGAAACCGCCCACCCACGTCATCACCGCCACCGCCAGCGCCACCAGCATCCACCAGGGCCGGCTCCAGGCTCCCGTCACGGCCAGGTAGCCCCCCACCGGAGCGATCGCCGTACCCGCACCCAGCACCAGGTGGGCCCACCGGGTAAACCGCTTGGTGTGGCTGTAGAAGAACACCCAGAACAGGGCCACGGGCGAGAGCGCGAAGCAGAGCGGATTGAGTCGCGACGCAGCATAGGCGAACAGCGCCGACGCCACGATCACCGACGCCCACGCCTCGCGCACGCTCAGCACGCCGCGGGGAATCTCCCGCATGGCGGTGCGCGGATTGCGCGCGTCCAACTCCCGGTCGGCAATACGATTGAACGCCATGGCGGCGAACCGCGCGGCCGTGAACGCCGCCACCACCCAGAGAACCTGCTCCACATGGAGCGCCCGCCGGTAACTCGCCAGAATCACGCCCACGAGCGCGAACGGAAGCGCGAACACCGTGTGCGGCAGCTTCACCAGGTTCACGTAGGCCAACAGCCGCGACCCGCGGTGGGCGAAGGTCTGTCCCTCGCGCGCGCTCATCGCCACGGCAACCCCAACCGATCCCACATCGCGTCCACCGCGGCGCGGGTCTCCGGGTCCATCTCGATCACCTTCGGCCAATCGCGCGTGAACCCCTCTTCGGGCAGCTTGCGGGTACCGTCGAGCCCCATCTTCGAGCCGTAGGTGAAACTCCGGCTGGAGTGGTCGAGCACGTCCACCGGCCCCATCGTGAACCGCGCGTCGCGCTCCGGATCCAGGTTGTTCAGCGCCACCCACCAGGCCTGCTGCGGATCCTGCACGTCCACCCACTTGTCCACCACCACCAGCACCTTGGCCAGCGACATGAGCCCCTGCCCCCACAGCGCGTTCATCACCTTCTGCGCCTGGCCCGGATACTGCTTGTCGATGGACACGAACACCAGATTGTGGAAGATGCCCTCGGCCGGCATGTGGTAATCCACGATTTCCGGCACCGTGAGTCTGAGCAGCGGCAGAAAGATCCGCTCGGTGGCGTGCCCGAGATAGTAGTCCTCCATCGGCGGCCGGCCCACGATGGTGGCCGGAAAGATCGGCCGGCGGCGCATCGTGACCGCGGTGACGTGCACCTGCGGATACAGATCGGCAAGGGAATAGAACCCCGTGTGGTCGCCGAACGGTCCCTCGGTGACCAGCGCCTCGGCGGGATCGATGTACCCCTCGATCACGAAGTCCGCTTCGGCCGGCACCTCGAGATCGTTGGTCAGCGCCTTCGCGAGCCGCACATGGTCTTTGCGCAGAAAGCCGGCGAACAGAAACTCGTCCACGGTGGGCGGCAGCGGCGCGCTCGCGGAATACATGGACGGAGGATCGCCGCCCATGGCGATGCACACGGGCATCTTCTCACCGCGCTCCGCCATCTCACGCCAGTGCGCGGCGCCCACCTTGTGGCGCTGCCAGTGCATGGCCAGGGTGGTCTTCCCGGTCTGCATCACGCGGTACATGCCCACGTTGCGGATGCCGCGCTTGGGATCCCGGGTGATCACCATCGGAAAGGTGATGTAGGCCCCCCCGTCTTCGGGCCAGCACTTGAGCAGGGGCAGCTTGTCGAGATCCACCTCGTCGCCGCGCCACACCACCTCGTGGCAGGGCGCCGCACCGCTGTGCGCGCGGGGCGGAAACTTGGACAGCTCCAGCAGTCGCGGCAGCAGTGACAGCTTGGCCACGAACCCTTCGGGCACCTTCATCTCCAGCAACGCGGTGATGCGGGCGCCGATGTCGTTCAGGTTGGTGACGCCGAGCGACATCGCCATCCGCCGCATCGACCCGAACAGATTGATCCCCACCGGAAACGCCGACGGCGTGCCGTTCATGAGGATGGGCCGCTCGAACAGCATCGCCGGCCCTCCGCCCGGCTGCTTCATGGCCCGGTCCGCGATCTCGCACAACTCGCGATCCACCGACACCGGCTGCGTGATGCGCACCAATTCGCCGGCGTCATCCAGCGCTTCGACGAAGGCCGACAGGGAGTCCAGGGTCACGGCAGGAGGGATGGAATGAGGGGGAGGAGCATCAGGACTTCTCGCCGACGTGGAGCGCCGCGATGCCGAAGGTGAGCGGTCGCCAATGCACGCCGGTGAACCCGGTCCGCGTCATGCGGCCGGCCAGCGCGTCGGCCGACGGGAAGTTGGCCACCGAGCGCGGCAGATAGCGATACGCCGTGCGGTGTCCGCTCACCAGCCCGCCGATGAAGGGCAGGACGTGATGGAAGTACCCGTGGTACGCGGCGCGCACCACCCGCGAGGGCGGCGTGGAGAATTCCAGGATGACGAACCGCGCGCCGGGGGCGAGCACGCGCCACACCTCCCGCAGTCCGGCATCGAGATCGGCCAGATTGCGAATGCCGAAGCCCACGATCGCGCCCGCCACCGATCCGTCGGCCAGCGGCAGATGCAGGGCATCGGCGGCGACCGGACGCACCACGTCGGGCGGCGCCTTCCCCACACCCGCCCGCAGCATCGGCTCGGCAAAATCGGCGCCGATCACGGCGCCGCGGAATCCCGCGGTGCGCGCCAGTTGCGCCGACACGTCCAGCGTGCCGGCGCAGAGATCGAGGTACTGGCCCGCGGGCGCGCGGGGTACGTTGAGCGCCGCGATCGCGCGCCGTCGCCAGCGCCGGTCCACGTTGAAGCTCAGCAGATGGTTCAACAGATCGTAGCGCGGCGCGATCTGCGAGAAGATCCGCTGCACGTAGGCGCGCTTCTCGTCGCCCCAGCGGGCGGCGGCCTCCGCTTCCGCGGCTTCCAGGTGGTTCACGGGCATCTGCGAAACTTCGCCGGGCAGCGCGGCGGCGGCAAGCGAAGCGGCTAGCTCGCAGCAGTCGGAGCACGTAGGTTGCACGTGGATCCGCGCGGCGCGCATCGCGCTTGCCCGGCCCGCTCGCTCGATGCCTCCAGCTCTCGACCTCGCCAACCTCCCGGACGCTGACGTCGTCGCGCTCGCTCAGCGAGGGCGCGAAGCGGCGTACCGTGAACTCATCCGGCGGTACGAACGACCGGTCTTCTCACTCGTGTTCCGCATGGTGCGCGACCGTGAACTGGCCGAGGATCTGGCCCAGGACACCTTCATCAAGGTCCTGCAGCACATCGACCGCTACCGCCCGGAATTCAAGTTTTCCAGCTGGTTGTTCAAGATCGCGAACAACGTGGCCATCGATCACCTGCGCCGGCGCCAACTCGACACGGTGAGCATGGATGGGTCCCCCCACGCGGTCACCGCCGACGCCGTCCAGGCCACCTCGTTCGACGTCTCGGCGCACGACGAGTCGGCCCTGGACCGGTTGGAAGCCAAGGAACTCGGGTCGGCCATCGAGGACGCCATCGCTCAGCTCCGGCCCGAGTATCGGGCCTGCATCCTCCTGCGACACGTCGAGGACAAATCCTACGAAGAGATCGCCGCCACCCTCGATCTCCCCCTCGGCACCGTGAAGACCTACATCCACCGAGCCCGCCACGAGTTGCGGGGGCTCCTGGAACACCTGAAGCAGTGACACACCTCACGCGCTCGATCCCCGTATCCCCTGAAACCGGCGCTCCCGACCGGCCGTAGGACACCCTGGAGGCTCCGTGAATCACCGCCATCTGCTGCCAGAAGAATTCGACCTGCTGGTCGACGACGAAATCGGGTTCGGCGTCGCGCCCTTGCGTGAACACGTGCAGGGGTGCGCGCAATGCCGCGCCCAGTTCGAAGACGCGCGGCTGGTGGCGGCCGCCCTGGAAGAGCTGCCCCACGTGGCGCCCTCGTACGCGCTGGCCGACAAGATCATGGCCCAGGTGCCGGTGTTCGTGCCCTGGCACGTGGCGGCGCGAGATGCCGCGAGTCGATGGCTGCCGCGCTCGCATGCCGCCCGGGTGGCGGCGGTGGCCATGGCAGCAGGGGCCGGCGCCACGCTCACCGGGATCGCCGTCTGGCTGGCCAGCCGAGGCGACGTGGTCGGTTTCGCCACCGAAGTGGCCGGCAGCCACCTGCGCGAAACCGCCGTCCAGTTCGTGCGCGATGGCGTGGTGACGCTCTTCGGACCGGCGGCCATGGACGGCCTCCAACACGGCGGACTGATGGGACTCGGGGCCATTGCCGCCGGGTTCCTCGTGGCCGCCGCGGCGTCGGCGTTCGGCCTGCGAGCCATCGCCACCGCCGCTCGCCGGAGGAGCTGAGCCATGCGGGCCTTCCCGTTGTGCCTGGCGCTGGCCGCGCTGACGGCGGCCGCAGCGGCGAACGCGCAGTCCGCCCCCCCGGCCACGCCGAACCCACAGACCCAGGGCCCGGCCCCGAAGCTCGATCAGGCGCTGCGTCGTGACATCGGCCGCATCGCGCATTCGGTGGACCTCACCGGCGTGCCCCCCGCCGACAGCTTTGCGCTGGGGGGCCGGACGATCCCGGCGGGATCCACCGTCCAGGGAACCGTTGCCGCCGCCGACGGTCCGCTGGAGATCAGCGGGCACGTGACCGGCAACGCCATCGCCCTGCGGGGCGACGTCGTGGTGCACAAGGGCGGCGTGGTGGACGGTGACGCGGTATCGATCGGCGGCCACGTCCGGATCGACGGGGGCAGCGTTTACGGCGAGATGCGCTCGCTGAGCGATCTGACCAGCGGTGCCACCGCGGCCCCCGTGGCACCACCGCTCACGACCTGGGGCGCCATGAAGCTGGTGCTCGCCTGGTTCCTCGTGCTGGCCACCATCGGCGTCGGCGTCCTGCTGTTCGCCGAACACAATCTGGACGGCGTGGTCACCGTGCTCGAGCGACAGCTGGCCCGGGCCTTCTGGGTGGGATTGCTGGCCGAATTCGGCCTCGTGCCGGTGCTCATCGTGGGCGTGGTCGCTCTGGCCATCACCGTCATCGGCGTGCTGCTCATCCCGTTCGCCATCGTGGCCTACATCATCGCGGTGGCCGGGCTGTTGGCGCTCGGATTCCTCGCCGTCGCGCGCTTCACCGGACGCGCCTTCGTTCGGGCCGATCCGGCGGCATCGGCGCGCAGCGTGACGCTGCAGGCCATGTTCGCCGGGCTGGTGGGCTACCTCGGCCTCTGGTTCGTCGTCGCGGCGTTCACCTGGTTCCCCGCCGCGCAGCCGGTCATGCGGGCGGTCGCGCTGGCGGTCACCTGGGTTGCGCTCACCGCCGGGCTCGGGGCCACCGTGCTCTCGCGCGCCGGCACCCAGCACGAGCGACCGCGCGACACGGCGATCACGTCGGGCGGCAGCGAACCGCTCGCCTGGCAGACGCCGACGCCGGTGGCGGGCGTGAGCGCGGCCCGGCGCCCCGTAACGTCGCCGCGGGAGGGCCGATGATGTTCCGCGCACTCGCCGTCGCCGCGCTCACCGGCGCGCTCCCCGCACTGGCCGGTGCTCAGAGTTGGCGCACGCTCGACGTGTCGCGGCAGTTGCGCGACACCACCGAATTGCACGTCCACGTCCAGTACGACGCCGGCCGGTTCGACCTGCGCAGCGCCAACACGCCCGTGCTGTATGCCATGGAACTGCGCTACGACGAGAACGCCGCCACGCCCCTGCACCGATTCGACGCCGGCGCCGGCACGCTCGACATCGGCGTGAAGGACGCCTCGGGCGGGTCGCGATGGATCCATCACGGCTCCGACGACGAGAACAAGGCCTCCATGCGGTTGATGCTGGCGCCCACGGTGCCCATGGACCTCACCCTGTCCCTGGGTGCAACCGAGGCCCACGTGGACCTCGGCGGGCTCACGCTGCGCGGCCTCCATATCGAATCGGGCGCGGCCGACGAGACGGTGGATTTCAGCAGCCCGAACCAGGCCCGTATCGGGACCGTCACCGTGGACGTGGGTGCCGCCAACTTCGCGGCGACCAACCTCGCCAACGCGAATGCCGCCAGTGTCAACGTGCACGGCGGCGTGGGAGCGCTCACTCTGGGATTCGGTGGCAACTGGACGGGGGACATGGATGCCACGGTCCAGGTGACACTCGGAAAGGTGACCCTCCGCGTGCCGCGCGACGTGGGCGTGCGGCTCGACATGCAGCGATTCCTCACGTCGTTCGACAACGACGGGCTGGTCAAGCGCGACGGGTCGTACTACTCCGACAACTGGGACACCGCCCGATACCATCTGCGCGTCCAGGTGCAGACGACGTTCGGCGGCATCGTCATCGATCGATTCGGCGGATCGGCGCAGAACTGAATCAGGCGCCGCGGTGCGTCACCGGCGCGCCGCGCACCAGGCCCAGCACCGCGGCCGCACTCCCGTCGCGCACCGCGATCTCGAGCAGCCCCGACGACCCCACCAGCGCCAACGGCTCGCCGGGCGCCACGTCGGCATAGACCCGGCACACGGGCACGGTCCGGCCCGCCACCACCACCACGCCCGCCTTCACGCCGAGCAGGTTGGTGATCGCGTTGCCGAACCGGTCGATGGTCACCACCTGCCCCTCCAACGACCCGTCGGCGGCGCGGTGCGCCTCGGGAGTCCGGCGAATGACCGGGTCGGTGACCGGCGCGCCCAGGGCGTCGAAGGGCTGGCCGAGTGCCAGTTGCACGGCGGCCGGAGCGAAGACATCGCGGCCGTGGAAGGTGCTGGAGATGTCCGTGGGAACCGCCAGCCGGACCACGCGGACCCCGGGCGCGAGCAGCGCCGGCGAGAGGACCCCGTTGTCGGGCCCCACCAGATACCGTCGCTGGCTCTCCACGGCGAGCGCGGCGCGCCCGGTGCCCACCCCGGGGTCGACCACCACGAGATGGATCGTCCCCTCAGGAAAACGCTTCCAGTAGCGGGCCAGCGCAAGGCGGCCCGCGTCGACGTCCTGCGGCGGCAGGGCGTGCGAGATGTCGATGAGCGTGGCATCGCGCGCGCCGGTCATCAACACACCTTTCATCTCCGCGACGTACCCGTCGGCGGTGCCGAAGTCGGTGAGCAACGTGACCAGGGCGTGCGGCACGGGCTATCCGTGGTTGCGGTATTCGCGCCGAGCGCGCGGTCCGCGTCCGGTGGCGTGCGTCACGTGGTCGCGGCCAGATCCTGCGCCGCTTCCGCTATGCGTTCGGCTACCGCGACCAGTGCCTTTGCCGCCGACGAGTCGGCGTCCGCCACGACGATCGGCTGCCCCACCTCGGCGCCCTCGAGCACGCGCGGATACAACGGAATCTGCCCGAGCAGCGGCAACTCCGTCTCCTTGGCCAGCCGCTCGCCCCCGCCGGCGCCGAAGATCGGCGTCGGCTTGCCGCAGTGCGGGCACTCGAACCAGCTCATGTTCTCGACGATCCCGAGCACCGGCACGCCTACGCGCTGGAACATGCGCACACCGCGCAGCGCGTCTCCCGTCGACATCTCCTGCGGCGTGGTCACGATCACCGCGCCGCTGAGCATCGTGGCCTGCACCAGCGAGAGCTGCGCGTCGCCGGTACCCGGCGGCATGTCGACGATGAAGTAGTCCAGATCGCCCCAGGCCACGTCGCGCAGGAACTGGGTGATGATCTTCATGACGATGGGGCCGCGCCAGATGGCCGGCTGGTCGCGGTCGATCATGAACCCCAGCGACATCACCTTCACGCCGAACGCCTCGAGCGGCACGATCTTCTCGTTCACCACGGCCGGCGGCTCGTCCACGCCCATCATGCGGGGCACGTTGGGCCCATAGATGTCGGCATCCATCAGGCCGACGCGGCTGCCGGCCTGCGCGAGCGCCACCGCGAGATTGGTCGCCACGGTCGACTTGCCCACCCCGCCCTTGCCGCTGGATACGGCGATGATGCGGCCGAGGTGCGGATAGGTGACGGGCGTGGGCGCGCTGGGCCGCGGCGCGGCCGGGCGGTCGTCCATCACCGGCAGCGAGCGCGACTTGGGCGCCGCCTTGGCCGCCTCAGCCGGATCCTTCACGTCCACGCGGACCTCCGACACACCCTCCACGCGTTCGAGCGCGATGCGCACGTCGCGCACGAGGGTGGCGGGATCGTCGGGCGCCAGGAGCAGGCTGAGGCGCACCTTGCCGCTGGTCGTGGTCGCCATGTCGCGCACCATCTCGTCCGTCACCACGTCGTGGCCGGTGCGCGGATTGCGGATCTTCGAAAGCGCCGTGGCAAGGCGCTGATTGAGCGTGTCGGTCATGGTTCGGAAACTACGGAGTGCTCCTGGGGTTTCCAAGCAAGCCGAATCCCGCGGGTCGACGCCCCGCCTACCGCGGCCGCAGCTCCTTGGCCAGGAAGGCTGCCGCCGCCGAGTCGGCTCTGGCCCACGAGTGCCAACGCAGAAATCCGTGGATCTCGTCGGGGAGCACCATCTCCTCGTAGGGCACGTGCGCCGCGTCGAGCCGTCGCGCCAGATCCACCGTCTCGTGGAAGTAGACGTTGCGGTCGTCGTCGCCCTGGATCAGGAGCACCGGAGACTTCCAGTGGCTCACCGCCGCATCGGGCGACGCCATCCAGGCCACGGTGCGCGCGCGGTCGAGGTCCCCACGTTCGTAGCGCCACCCGGGGTCGAACGCCCCCCGTTCCTCCGTCGTCCAGTCGTGCACGCCGTGCATATCGACCCCGGCGGCGAATACATCGGAGTTGCGCGCCAGCGCCATCGCCGTGAGGTAGCCGCCATAGGATCCGCCCCAGATGCCGATGTGCCTCGCGTCCACATTTCGCTGCGCCGCGAGCCACTTGCCACCCGCGAGCACGTCCTGGTACTCGGACGCGCCGGCCGGTCCGGCGTGCGCCGGGTTCTGGAAGTCCCAGCCATACCCGATGCCGAGGCGATAATTCACCGACAGCACGACGAAGCCCCGACTCGCCAGGTACTGATTCACCGCGTACGAGTTGGAGTAGTAATCCATGTAGTGCCAGCCGAGCAGCATCTGCCGCGGCGGCCCGCCATGCACGAAGATCACGCCCGGGTGCGTGCCGCGCGCGTCGACCGGTTCGAAGAGCTGCGCGTGAATCAGCATCCCATCCGGCGCGTGGAAGGTGACCTGCCGCGGCACCACCAGTGACGCCGTCGGGAAGTCAGCCGGAATTCGGTCGGCGCCGAGCAACCGGGGAGTGCCCCCCGACACCGCCACCACCGCGGGCACGGGTGGGCGTTTGGCTCCAGCCGAGATCATCGCCACCCACCCCCCATCTCCCGTCACGACGGGCATCCACTCCAGCCCCGTGCCGGTGGTCAGGGCGCTCGGGTCGGCGCGATCCACCGGCACGGTGAACACGTGCCGCCGGTCGTCGTCGTCGGCATTGGCTCCCGTGTTCGCGTCGTAGACGAGCGTCTTGTGATCGGGGGTCATCGCGACGTACTCGACCATGAACGCGCCCGGCGTGAGCAGCAGCGGCGACCCGCCCGCGGTCGGGATCGAGTACAGGTGCGGCCAATCGTCGAGGTCGGCCAGGAAGACCAGCCGGCCGCCGGCCGCCCAGTGGAGATTCGCTCCACCTGCCGTGCCCGGGTACGACCCGTGCAGCGTGTTCGGGCTCGCCCACACTTCGTGTCCGGCACCGGTCTCGGCGTCGGCCACCCAGATCGCCCACGGCGTGGGGGTCCGCGTCAGGATCGGCTCCGGCGGGCCACCCCGCCCCGACACTCGGACGTAGGCGATCTGCGTGCCGTCCGGCGACCAGACGGGAGAGAAATCGCGCGACGTGGACGGCGCGAGATACGCGAGCGGGGTCGAGTCCGACGTGAAGATGGTGACGAAGCTGTGATCGCCGCGGTTCGAGACGAACGCGAGGCGGCCGCCGTCGGGCGACCAGGTGAGCTGGCCGTTCTCACCGCGCGCGAAGCAGAGCTGCGTGGCCGTCTTCGATCCGTCGAGCGGAACGGACCAGATCTGTCCCGCGCGGACGAACGCCACGACGTCGCCCCGCGGCGAGATGGCCGGGTGGTCGCCGTCGGCGAGGAGCTTCGGTGGCGAGCCGCCGGCCGTTCCCACCGCCCAGATCTGGATCTTCGGCTGAATCGGATCGTGCGCCGGGTCGGGGGCGAGATTCCCGGGGGCCGGCCAATTCTCGTCGTGGTCGCCGCCACGCACGTACACCAGCGTCGTGCCATCGTGCGAGAAGGTGAGTTGGGTGATCTCCTGCCCGTCATCGCGCGCGTCGTCGGTGAGGCGGCGTGGGGTCCAATCGGGCGCCGACGCGGTCCACACGTTGCGCGCCCCATGCTCGTTGAGGACCCAGGCGACGGCGGTTCCGGTGGGCGCGGCCACCATCTCGCTCGGATAGGGGTAGCCGAGGACCTGCGCGAGGGTGAACGGCCCCGGAGTCTGTGCGACGGCCGCGACCGGCACGGCGAGTGCGAGGAGCGCGATCCAACGGGCGGCACGCGGCATCGGAACCATCTCCAGTTGGAGGATGGGACAATTAGCGGACGCGCCGACGCCGGGTCAAGTCGTTTGCGTCACCCCGCCGGCGAGCGCCAGCCTGGCATCGGTAAGCACCCGCTCCCGCACTTCGTCCAGGCGACCGGGAATCAGCGCGCCCGCCGCGCGGACGTGGCCGCCTCCCCCGTACCGGCGGGCGAACGCGTTGGCGTCGAACGATCCGGTGCTGCGGAAACTCGCCTTGACCTTCCCGTGTCCGAGGTCGCGGAAGAAGACCGCCAACTTCGTACCGGCGATCGACCGCGCGTGCTCGACGATCCCGTCCAGGTCCTCCTGCTTCACCCCGTATTCGTTCAGCGCCCCCGCGCGCATCGAGAGCCACGACAGTCCGTGGGCCTCGTCCACCCCCAGCGTCTGCAGCACTTCGGCGAGCAGTCGCACCCGGCCCACCGGCGCCGAGGCGTAGACCCGCCGGTAGATCTCCTCCTGGTTCACGCCGGCGGTCATGAGCTGGGCCGCGATGGCGTGGGCGCGCGGCGATGTGTTGCTGAACCGGAACCCGCCGGTGTCCGTGAGGATGGCCGTGTAGAGCGACCGGGCGATGTCGGGGGTGATCTCCCACCCCAGCACCTGGGCCACGTCGAAGACGAGCTCTCCCGTGGCGCACGCGCCGGGATCGCTGAAGATGACCTCGCCGGCCGGATCGTTGGCCACGACGTGGTGGTCGATGACCTGCTTGGGCACGGTGAGGGCGCGCACCGTCTCGGCCAACCCGCCCAGGCGTGTGACGTCGTTGATGTCGAGCACGATGAGGAGATCGATGCCGAGCAGCGCCTCGCCGCCCTGCGCGGAGGCATCGGCCACGTCGTCGCCGAGCAGGAAGCGGAAGAGGTCGGGCCAGGGCGTGGGGTTCACCACGCGCACCGTCAGGCCCTGCGCCGCCAGCAGGCGGGCGAGCGCCGTTTCGGAGCCGCAGCCGTCACCGTCCGCGCTGATGTGGGTGGACAGAGCCACGACCCGGCCCGGCCGCCAGTATTCGGCCAGCCGGTGGATCGCGTCGCGACGGGCGGTCGGCACGCGGAGGTAGTCGAAAGGACTCACGAGAATCGTCGGGGAAAGCGAAACGGCGCCCGGGACCCGGGCGCCGTTTCAAACCTAATGCGTGGAGGGCTCAGTCGCCCGACGGCTCCGCGAGATCACCACGGATTCGGGAGTGCGACTTGCTGTACGCGAAGTAGATGACCAGCCCGAGCACCATCCACACGATCAGCCGGATCCAGGTATCCGCCGGCAGGAAGGCCATCATGAACAGACAGGTGAAGATGCCGAGAATCGGCACCAGTGGTACGAAGGGCGTCTTGAAGGGTCGCTCGAGGTCCGGGCGCTTGATGCGGAGCGCGATCACGCCGCCGCAGACGATGACGAACGCCATCAGTGTGCCGATGGACACCAGCTCGCCGAGCAGGCCGATGGGGAAGAGGCCGGCGACGACCGCAGCCACCGATCCCGTGAGGATCGTCGTGATGTACGGGGTATGGAACCGATGGTGGACCTTGCCGAATACGGCCGGGAGCAGCCCATCGCGCGCCATCGAGAAGAAGATGCGCGGCTGGCCCATGAGCATCACGAGCACTACGGAGGCGAGCCCGAGAATGGCGCCGACGTTGACGAAGACGCCGAGCCAGAGGAGCGGCTGACCGGCAGCGGCGATGGCGACGTACACCGGGTGCGGCACGTTGAGCGTGGTGTAGTGGGCCAGACCCGTCATCACCAGCGCCATCAGAATGTAGAGGATGGTGCAGACCAGGAGCGAAGCGAGAATGCCGATCGGCATGTCGCGTTGCGGGTTCTTGGCCTCCTGAGCGGCGGTGCTCACCGCGTCGAACCCGATGTAGGCGAAGAACACCACCGCGGCCCCACGGACGATTCCGCTCCATCCGAAATCGCCGAAGTGGCCGGTGTTCTTCGGAATGAACGGATGCCAGTTGCCCGTCTTCACGTACATGAAGCCAAAGCCGATCACCAACAGGACGATCGAGACCTTCAGAAACACGATCACGTTGTTGAAGGTCGCCGACTCCTTGATGCCGACCACCAGCAGCGTGGTCATGAGGCCGATGAGGATCATGGCCGGCAGGTTGAGCATGCCGTGCTGGAGCAGGTACTTCGACGTATCGCACGCCTGACCCGCGGCCAGCGTCACCGCCTGGTTCGTGGCGGGGTCGATGCAGAGCACGCTCCGCACCAGCGTATGCGAGCCGATCACGTCGAGCGGGGCCTGGCTCCAGGCCAGCGGCAGATGAATGCCGATTTCGTTCATGAACGCCGTGAAGTACCCGGCCCAACCCACGGCCACCGTCGCGGCGCCGAAGAGGTATTCCAGGATCAGGTCCCAGCCGATGATCCAGGCGACGAACTCGCCCAGGGTGGCGTAGGCGTAGGTGTAGGCGCTGCCCGCGATCGGGATGAGCGCCGCGAACTCGGCGTAGCACAGGCCGGCGAACAGACAGCCAAGGCCGGCGACGATGAACGAGAGAACGATGGCCGGCCCCGCGTACTGCGCGGCGGCAGTACCCGTGAGCACGAAGATGCCCGCGCCGATGATCGCCCCGATACCGAGGAACGTGAGATTCCACGCACCGAGAACGCGCTTGAGGGAGTCCTCACCTTCGGTGCCGGCCTCGGTTTGCAGCAGCGCGAGGCTCTTTTTCGACCAGAGTCCCATATCAGTTTCTCCGGGGGTTTACATACGAAGGGGCGGCTGTGGCGCCGCCCGGGGGTGGGTACACGCATACCAGGGGGGGTACGGACTGTATGCAAATCAGAACTTGGCCCCGGGGCACGCGGTTTGTCAATGCGCGCCGCGTACGGAAACCGCAGCGGGGGGCCACCCCCGCAAGCAGTTACAAAGAGTAGTTCGGGGCTTCCCGCGTGATCGTCACGTCGTGCGGGTGCGACTCGCGCAGACCGGCCGACGTGATGCGCACGAACGCCGGTCGAGTGCGCAGCTCTTCCATGTTGGCGCATCCCACGTAGCCCATCCCGCTGCGGAGCCCGCCCACCATCTGGAAGAGCACGTCGCCCACCGGGCCCTTGTAGGGCACGCGCCCCTCGATGCCTTCGGGCACGAGCTTCTTCGGGGAGAGTTCGCCCTCCTGGAAGTACCGGTCGGCGCTGCCGTCCTGCATGGCGGAGAGTGAGCCCATGCCGCGTACCATCTTGAACCGGCGGCCCTCGAGCAGGAACGCTTCGCCGGGGCTCTCCTCGGTGCCGGCCAGCATCGAACCCATCATGACACTCGACGCACCGGCCGCCAGCGCCTTCACCGCGTCGCCGGAGTACTTGATGCCGCCATCGGCGATGATCGGCACCCCGCCGGCGCCTTCGACGGCATCGAAGATCGCCGTCAGTTGCGGTACGCCGACGCCGGTCACCACGCGCGTGGTGCAGATCGACCCCGGCCCCACGCCCACCTTCACCGCATCCACCCCGCGCTCCACGAGCGCCGCGGCGCCCTCTCGACTGGCGATATTGCCGGCCACCAACTGCACGTTCGGGAACTTCTCGCGCACCTCCGCGGTAGCGCGGAGCACCCCCTCGGAATGGCCGTGCGCCGTATCGATGATCAGCGCGTCGACGCCGGCCTCGACCAGCGCGCGCGCCCGCGAGAGGAAGTCGCCCGCCGCCCCGATCGCCGCCGCCACCCGCAACCGCCCGTGCTCGTCCTTGTTCGCGCCCGGATACTGGCGGCGTTTGTGGATGTCCTTGACGGTGATCAGCCCCTTGAGCTTCCCCGCCTCATCCACCACGGGAAGCTTCTCGATGCGCCCCTTGGCCAGGATCCGCTCCGCCTCTTCGAGCGTGGTACCGATGGGCGCCGTCACCAGCCCGTCCTTCGTCATCGCCTCCGACAGCGGACGGTCGAGCAGCGTTTCGAACTGCAGGTCCCGGTTCGTGATGATGCCGACCAGGCGCCCGTCCTCGTCCACGATGGGCACGCCGGAGATGCTGAACCGCCGCATCAGCGCCGTCGCCTCGCGCACGGTGTCGATGGGCCGGAGGGTGATGGGGTTCAGGATCATCCCGCTCTCGCTCCGCTTCACGCGATCGACTTCGGCCGCCTGCCGGTCGATGGACATGTTCTTGTGGAGCACGCCGAGACCGCCGGCGCGCGCCATGGCAATCGCCATGTCGCTCTCGGTGACCGTGTCCATGGCGGCCGCCACCAGCGGCACGTTGAGCGAGATCCCGCGGCTGAACTGCGACGTGAGCGAGACGTCCTTGGGGTGCGTCACGGCGTGGGCCGGGACCAGCAAGACGTCGTCGAAGGTGAGGGCGACGGGCTCACGCACGCGGGCGATGCCGTTGCGGGGCTCCGGGATGCGCGACGGCCCGCTCTCCGGGTGATCGGAGGAGGCGGGCCGGGAAGATGGACGAGTCGTGGTTGCCATGGCGAAAAATATCGGGCACTTGAGAACGACGCAACGACGACACCTCGAAACCACGCAGGGCCGATACCACGCAGGGCCGATACCGCGCAGGGCCGATACCGCGCAGGGCCGATACTACGCAGGGCCGAAACGGCGGGGAAAGGGTAGGGCCTGCGGCCCTGAACCTGCGGATGGGGATTCGCGACCGGGAGTCTGGGATTGGCGCTCCGCAGCTTCACCGCAATTCGCCGTTTGCCAACTACCGAATTCCCCGCCGCTTCGGCCCTGCGCGGTTCATGCCCTGCGTAGTTTCGGCCCTGCGCTGGATGTGCCCTGCGTGGTATCGGTCCTGCGCGGTTTCGCGGTCACGCCCGTTCTCAGTCGGTGTGCTCCGTCGCCGCCCCGGATTCCGGCGCCGCCGCGGGCGGCGGCGTCTTCCCCTCGCCCCCCGACCCTCCGCTCCCCTCCGCCGTCGCCGTCCCCTTCACCCCCCGCACCACGTCGTCGGCCACCGATTTCCCGGCGGCCATTGCGCTGTTCAGCACTCCCGTGGCGCGATTGAGGAATCCCATGGTTTCGGCGATCACCGACGCCGAGACCCGCCCCGCCCGGAGCTTGTCCTCCACCGACTCCGAGAGCCGCGTGAAGACGTTCGCCGCCGGCGACTGCCGTTCGGCGTACTTCGACTCCAGAAACTCGACGTAGTCCAGCACCTGATAGCCGCGCTCGTCGGACAGCGTCTCCAGCTTTCGCAGAATGCGATCGCGCAGATGTTCGTTCATGGAAGCTCCCGTTCCCGCCAACTAGCCGCGCCAGCGCGTGCGTTCGCCCCGCGTATCGATGTGCAGGTAGGGCGTGACGTAGCGCCGGCTGGTGTAGATCCCGAGTCCGCCCGTCAACTCAGGGTAATGGGCCTCCACGCTGTCCACCGCCTGGACGATGGCCGTGATGTCGGCCCGAGTGGTCAGTCCGTCGCCGTCGGCGTCGAACGTCACGTCGGCCGCGTCGCCGAACTGATGGCGGCTGTCGTCGGCGGCAAGCGGCACCGTGCGGTTGTAAAGAGGCGTCCGGAACCCCGAGTGAACGTCGATCTGGAGTTGCATGCCGTCACTACGACTGAATCGGCGCTCCAGTTCCGCCACCACCAGTTCGAGCTTGTCGAGCAGCCGTGGGTCGAGCGCCAGATACTTGGGCCAGATCCCGTGCTGCGCGTCGTGGGCTATGAAGTCGCCAAGCCGGAGGTGCTTGCTGACCGAAAGATCAGTGTCATTGGACCGCACGACGAGGAAGCCTGACGGGTGCGACTTGGCCCCGACGCGCTCCCCGGGATACGTACCGATTCGGTAGGCGTTGATCCGGCCCGCGCGCTTCTCCTGGAACGGCACCATGACGGCAAGCATGGGCTCGCCGAGCACCACCCGCCGCGAGTCGCGCATCAGCGCGAGGTGGTAGTACCCGGGCGTTCCGGGCGCGTAGAGCGGGAATCGGACCACTGGCAGCATGAAGGCGGGTCGCACGGTGTCGCCCACCGGCACCCATTCATAGCGCAGCCCGGTCGAATCGGGGCCGAGGTCGAGCGGAATCGCTACGGAATCACCGGGGAGGGCCACCGTGAGTTCCACCGCCCGGCTGATTCCCGCCGGCTCGGCGAAGGCGACGGGCGCAAGCACCGTCGGCGGGGACGGCACGAGCGCGGTGAGCCTGGTCGGCCGGGTGGCCGCCACGACGCCTCCCAGCGCGAGGGCGAGCAGTACAAGGGTGCGCGCAGGCTTCCTGCCGCTACGGCGCCCGGCCTGACGCGATGACGATCGGGGTCGGTGAGGCCTCGACTTCATGCAGTTCGGGTTGTGGGAAGTCAGGAACAACCTGCGGCACAATCTAAGCGTGGACCGCCGCCGTACGAGTACCAGTCGAGCGCAGATTCGATCCAACAGCGACGTGCCGAAGAAAACCGGAACTGACCGTTAGATCAGCCACCTCGTCCCCGCCCTGCACCCGCGAATCCTGGTGTCCGGCGGTCGCCCCGTATCCCCTATCCACTGGCCTCTGTCCAATCCTGCCCACCGTAGACTCTTGACCGTCGACAGACTCTTGACCGTCGACGCGGAGTGTCAGCAGTCAGCAGTCAGCGGTCGGCGGCAGGCACTCGGCACTCGGCACTCGGCATCCTGACCACACGATCAGGCTACTTGGTCGCCAGCGTGATCACGTCCAGAATCGGGACACCGGCTGGACTCGAACGGCCAGTGCGCACCTTGGCCGTGATCACCAGGGGCGTCATCGGCGCCAGCGCCTTGGCGCGATCCACCAGTCCCGCCGGGAGCGCCAGGTAGAGCAGCGCGGTCTCCTTGCCGGGGCCGCGGGCCAGCAGATACGGCTCATCGGGCCGCATGTCGCGGTGCAGCGGATCCGCAGTCTGGAACGCCAGCGCCGTCACCGACCAGCGAACCGTGCGGCCGACGTAGCCGTCGGGATTCGCCCGGAGGTCGGCCGCGCTCAGGCCCGCCATCGTGCTGTCGGCGGCTTCCAGATCCTGCTCGCGCATCCACCCCTCCAGCCGCACCCGCACCCAGCCGCGGTCGCGGGCCAGCGGGGTGAGCACGGCCCCGTGCTGGATCGACGCCACCGGCGCCAGCCCCGGAGCCCCGGACAGGGGCGCGGTCGACGCCGGCGTCACCGCGTCGGCCGTCGACGCCGTGGTATCGCGCGCCTCCGGAGTTCGTGGCGGGTCCGCGCGCGGCGTGGACGATTTTGCGGGCGCCGTCACGCG
Source organism: uncultured Gemmatimonadaceae bacterium (assembly GCA_963814345.1). GTDB lineage: Bacteria > Gemmatimonadota > Gemmatimonadetes > Gemmatimonadales > Gemmatimonadaceae > JAGWRI01. The sequence goes on from CAWFCT010000015.1 coordinate 238,269, forward strand.
GGGCTTCGGCGCGGCGCGCTCCGGACGCGACGGGCTGGCGGTTGCCGTCACCTGGCGCCGGGCGAGCACGGCGGGGAACGCCGAGCGGCGGATCCACCCGCTGCGCTTCACCTCGGTCCAGCGACCGGTGCGCTTGACGACGTGGAACGCCATGCCCTCCTGCACGTCGGCAATCACGGGCGCCGATGTGGACGGTTGCCCGCGCAACCGGACATCGCTGGTGCCCACGCTCACCGGAAACGAGTCGCGTGCGCCGCCGAGCAACGACGTGGCGATGAATCCGTGCAGCGTGACGTGCGCATACTCGCCCGACGTCCGGCCGGGCTCGAGCACCGTGCCCTCGGCGACGGTTGCCAACTCGGTGTCTCCCGGCCGCGCGTAGAGCACGGCGGGCCCGGTCAGCCCCTGGGGGCGCACCGGCACCGCCGCCACGGCGGCGAGGACGATCGCAGAGAACACGGTACGGAGTCGCATCGCTTGGTTGAGACTAGGCCGACGGGTACATTTCGTGACCCCCGCCACTCGAGTTCGCAGTATAAAGAGCCCACGCCGCGGGGCAAGCGCCCAATCGGAGATCGATGCCAGCACACGCCAGACATCCCGTCGTCCTCATCGTACTCGATGGCTGGGGCTACCGCCCCGAGACCGAGGGTAATGCCATCGCCCTCGCCAACACGCCCACCTGGGACCGGTTGGTCGAGCGGTACCCCCGCACGCTGCTCGCAGCCTCGGGACTTCGCGTGGGGCTTCCGGAAGGGCAGATGGGGAACAGCGAGGTGGGCCATCTGAATCTCGGCGCCGGCCGCGTGGTCATGCAGGACATCGTGCGCATCTCGCAGTCCATCAAGGACGGCTCCTTCTTCCGCATCGAACCGTTCGTCGAAGCCTGCCGCCGCGTGCGGAAGTCGGGTGGAACGCTGCATCTGATGGGCCTGCTCGGCGACGGCGGCGTGCATGCGCTCGACCAGCACCTGTTCGCGCTCATCGATCTCGCCGAACGTGAACAGGTGCCGCACGTGGCGATCCACGCCCTGCTCGACGGTCGCGACACGCTGCCGCGCTCGGCGTTCGGGTTCATGCAGACACTGCTCGACCGGGCCAAGGGTCGTGCCCGCGTGGCCAGCCTGGGCGGGCGCTACTTCGGCATGGACCGCGACAAGCGGTGGGATCGGACGGAGAAGTGGTACCGGGCAGCCGTCGACGGGACGGGCCCAACCGGCAGCGACCCGCTCGCCGTCATCCGCGCCGCCTACGACCGCGACGAGACCGACGAGTTCATCACGCCGACGACCATCGTCGAGAATGGGAAGCCGGTGGCGCCGATCCGCGACGGCGACGCCGTGATCTGCTTCAACTACCGCGCCGACCGCATGCGCCAGATCGTCCGCGCACTGACGGTGGACGGATTCGACGGATTTGCCACCGGCCACCGGCCGTCGGTGTATCTGGCCACGATGACCCAGTACGACCAGACCTTCACCGTCCCGATCGCCTTCGAACCACGGACCCTGGTGAACATCGTCGGGGAAGTGATCGCCAACGCGGGCATGCACCAGTTCCGGACCGCGGAAACCGAGAAGTACGCGCACGTGACCTACTTCTTCAACGGCGGACACGAGACGCCCTTTCCCCACGAGGAGCGGCTGCTCGTGCCCAGCCAGAAGGTGGCCACCTACGACCTCGCGCCCGAGATGAGCGCCCCCGGCGTGACCGACGCGCTGTGCGGGGCGATCGCCGGCGGCGAGCACGAATTCATCCTCTGCAACTACGCCAACAGCGACATGGTGGGCCACACGGGCTCGATGCCCGCCACGATCACCGCGGTCGAGACGGTGGATGCCTGCCTGGCGCGCGTGCTCGAGACGGCCGGCAAGACGGGCGCCCGGCTGCTCATCACCGCGGACCATGGGAATTGCGAACAGATGATCGATCCCGAGTCGGGTGGACCGCACACGGCACACACCACCAATCCGGTGCCGATCGTGGCCGTGGACGCCGGGCCGGCGGAATCGGCGGGGAGCGCCGCCCCGCTGCGGGCCGGCGGCGCCCTGTGCGATGTCGGACCCTCGCTGCTCACCATGCTGGGACTGGAAATACCTGCCGAGATGACCGGCAAGGACCTTCGAACGACGGGAGCTCATTCGTGAAGCGTCTGCTGATCGCCCTGCTGCTGGCCGCTTCGGCCGCCGCCCTTCCGGCCCAGCAGGTGGGCTACGCGCCGTCGAAGAGCCCGTATCGGGACGTGGAGAAGTCGATGGAACTCGCGCTCCTGGGCGGACACTATTCGGCCACCCCCGATCCGGCCGGCGTCGCACCGCAGAGCGGGCAGATGTGGGGCCTGCTGTACGGCTGGCACGCCACCGGTCCGCTGTTCCTGACCGGATCGTTCTCGCGCGTCGCGTCGGTGCGGCACATCATCGATCCCCTGGCCCTGAACCGCGATCGCGGCACCGAGGCGTGGCCCCTGTACGCCATCGACGGCGGCCTGGCGCTCTCGCTCACCGGCGACCGTACCTTTCACGGGTTCATGCCCCTCGCCAACTTCGGCCTCGGCCTGATCAGCGATCGACACACCAACAGCGACGTGGGCGAATATCAGTTCGGCACCAAGTTCGAATTCGTGTGGGGGGCGTCGCTGCGCTACATCCCCGCCCGGCGCTGGGGCATCCGCGTCGACCTGAACAACCGGTTCTACTCGATGGGCTACCCGCAGACGTACTACGTGATCGGCAAGGACGGCACGTCCGTCGTCGGGTCGCGGTTGAGCAAGTCGTTCTGGCGCAACAACCCGTCGCTCACGATCGGCATCTCGTATCTCTTCTCGCGCTGAACTCCGGGCATGGCGACCGCCTACCTCACGCGCCGCGTCACCTTCGCCGCCGCCCACCGCTACCGGCTGCCCGAGCTGAGTGACGAGGAGAATACCCGGCGGTTCGGGCTGTGCGCGCGCCCCAACTACCACGGCCACAGCTACGCCTGCGAGGTCACGGTCCGCGGCACGATCGACGAGCGCACCGGCATGATCATGGACCTCGGCGATCTGGACCGGGTGCTGGAGCGCGATGTGCGCGCGCGCTTCGACCACGCCAATCTGAACCTCGACGTCCCGGAATTCGCGGAAGGCCGCCTGATGCCGACCGGCGAGAACCTCGCCCGGCATATCTTCCAGGCGGTGCAGCGAGCGTTGGGCGGCGCCGCGGAAGTGTGCGAGGTGCGCGTCGCCGAGGACGCCACGCTCAGCGCGACCTACCGCGGCGAATAGCGCCCACCGCCGCACGCCCCGCGCATTGGCACCGGCCCGCCCCACTCCGCCGAGCGAGATCGCGATCGCACCGATGGGCGTGGTGCTGGCCGGCGGCGCCAACCGGCGATTCGGAAGCCCCAAGGGGCTGGCCCGGGTGGGCGGCGTGCGGATCGTGGACCGCGTGGCGGCCGCCCTGCGGGCCGCCGCCCCCGACCTCCTGCTCGTCGCCAACGCGACCGATGCCGCGGGGTGGATGCCGGGTGTGGTGACGATCGGCGACGCGATCCCGGGCGGCGGCGGGTTGAGCGGCGTACACGCCGCGCTCCGGCACGCCCAACGCGCGGTGCTCGTGGTCGCCTGGGACATGCCGTTCGTGAGTGGCGCGTTGCTGCGCGAACTCGCAAGGCGCTGCGCATCGGAAGGTGCCGACGCGTGCTTTCCCGAGAGCCCCTCGCCGGTGGGGCTCGAGCCGTTCTGCGCGTGCTTTGCGCCGACGTGCCTGCCCGCGCTCAGGGAGGCCCTGGAGTCCAGCCGCTCCGGCGGCGCCCAGTTCGCCCGCGCACTGCCCCGCGCCACGTGGCTGCGCGCCTCGGAGGTCGCAGCGTTCGGCGACCCGGCGCGTCTGTTCCTGAGCGTCAACACGCCCGCCGACCTGGCCAGGGCGGAAGCGATGTGTGCCGAGGCGTTGTAGTTTCTCCCATATCGTGATCACACTCGTACCCAGACTCGCCCGGCACGCCGTGACGATGATCGCGGCCCTGAATTTCGGCTGTCCCACACCCGGCCCGTTGCCGGCAGCGGCACCCGCGCCGGTCCGCGCGCCGCGCCCCGTTCCACCACCCGCGCCGCCCCCCGACGCTCGCTCGGCGCTTCGGCAGGCCATCGACTCGCTGGTGGACCAGCCCGAATTCCGCAACGCGACCTGGGGCGTACTCGTCTTCGACCCCGCCACCGGCGACACGCTCTTTTCCGACAATGCGGGCAAGCTGTTCCTGCCTGCCTCGAACATGAAGCTCGTCACCACCGCGGTGGCGCTGACCAAGCTCGGTGCCGACTACCGGTGGATCACCACGCTCGCCGCGCGCGGCCCGCTGCGCGACGGGGTACTCGACGGCGATCTGCTGGTGTTCGGACGCGGCGATCCAACGGTGAGCGACTCGGTGCGCGGTGACGCAATGGCCCCGCTGCACGACATGGCCGACTCGCTCTACCTGGCGGGCGTGCGGCGCATCCGCGGGCGGCTAGTCGTCGGCGCCGACGTGTTCCCCGGCCCCACGGTCGGGTTCGGATGGTCGTGGGACGACCTGGACGACCGCGATGGCGCGGCGGTGGACGAATTGGAGTTCAACGACGGGTTCGCCGAGCTGCGGGTCCAGGGAGCGCGCCGCGCCGGCGAGACGCCTGGCGTGACGACCACGCCGGCGGCGCACTACCCACCGGTGGACGTCGCGGCCCGAACGGTGGCGCGCGGCGACACGGCCGCCCTGCGCGCCGAACCGTTGCGCGCGGTGATGGACACGGCACGACACACCTTCCGGCTCGAGGGTGCGATCGCCGCCGGCGACTCGGCGCGAATCGCCGTCCCCTTCGCCGACCCCGATGCGGCGTACCTCGCCGCGCTCCGCGAGGCACTCGAGGAACGCGGCATCGTCGTCGAGGGCCGCGACGCCGATACCACCGGCGCGGTGGATTCGCTGGCGCGTGTGCAGTCGCCGACGCTCGGCGAGATTCTGCCCGCACTGCTCAAGCCCTCCCAGAATCAGATGGCGGAGCTGCTGATGCGCACCATCGGGCTCACGCAGACGGGGGTGGGCCGCGCCGACAGCGCGGCGCGCGTGGAGAGCGATCAGCTCCAGGCGTGGGGCGCGCCGCCCGACGGGTACGTGTTGCGCGACGGGAGCGGCCTGGCCCGGTACGACTACCTGACCCCGGAGACGGTGGTCCGCGTGCTCGACGCCATGCGGCGCTCGCCGGCCTTCGCGACGTTCTATGCCGCGCTCCCGGTGGCCGGCGTGGACGGCACGCTGCATGCCAGGATGCGCGGTACCGCCGCCGAGGGGAACGTGCACGCCAAGACCGGATCGCTCTCCAACACGCGATCGCTATCCGGGTACGTCACCACCGCCGACGGGCGCCTGCTCATCTTCAGCCTGCTCTGCAACAACTTCACGACCGGTGCCGAACGCGTGCTCGCCGTGCAGGACGCCATCGCCGCCCGCCTCGCGTCACTCGATCTGCGCTGACCGGTGCATACCGTCGCTGAGGCCGCCACCGAGATCGTTGCCGCGATTCGTCCTCTGGAGGCCGAACGCGTGCCGCTGACCGCCGCGCGCGAGCGAGTGCTCGCCGAGGATGTCGTGTCGCCGGTCGACCTGCCGCCATGGGACAACGCGTCGATGGACGGATACGCGGTGCGCGCCATCGACGTCCGCGGTGCCTCGCGGCAGGCGCCGGCGACGCTCGCGGTCGTCGGCACGATTCCGGCCGGCGGTCGGGCCCAGCGGCCCCTGGCCGGCGGCGAGGCGTACCGGATCATGACCGGAGCGCCCGTGCCGGATGGCGCCGACGGTGTGATTCGCGTGGAGGACACCGACGCCGGCCTCGAATCCGTGACGCTGTACGACGACCGCGACGCCGGGCGCAACGTCCGTCCGCGCGGCGAGGACCTCAGCGCCGGGGCGCTGGCGCTGGCGCGCGGCGCATGGCTCGGGCCCGCCCAGCTGGGGGTGCTCGCGTCGGTGGGCTGCGCCACGGTGCCGGTGGTCCGGCGTCCGCGCGTGGCCATCCTCACCACGGGCGACGAACTCGTCGACGTCGATCGATTCGACGCCGTGCGGCGCGGCGAGCGCATCGTCACCTCCAACAGCTACACACTCGACGCGCTGGTCCGCGCCGGCGGAGGCGAGCCGATCGCGCTCGGCCTGCTGCCCGACGATCCGGACGCGCTGCGGGAGTGGCTGTCCGCGCTTCCGCCGCACGACCTGCTGATCACGTGCGGCGGCATCTCGGTCGGCGCCTTCGACCATACGCGCCCGGTTCTCGCAGCTCTCGGCGCCGAACTGGCGTTCTGGCGGGTACGGATCCGCCCGGGCGCGCCGCTCGGTTTCGGCCGGTGGCGCGGGGTGCCGTGGATCGGGCTGCCGGGAAACCCCGTGTCGAGCATGGTGACCGCCGAGCTGTTCGTGAAGCCGGCGCTGCGGCGCATGCTGGGGATGCCGAAGGTATTCCCCCAACCCGTGCCGGTTCGGCTGGCCGAGCCCGTCACCACGACCGCGCCGCGCACGCACTTCCTCCGCGCGGTCGTCTCGGCTGGCGCGGATGGCCGCCTCGAAGTCCGGCTCACGGGTCCACAGGGTTCCGGGGTGCTCACCAGTATGGCCCGGGCGAACGCGCTGCTGGTGGTGCCGGCCGACCGGGAGCGCGCCGAGGCGGGCGACACGCTGGGAGCCGTGCTGTTGGGAGTCGAATCACTCCTCACCGACCGAGTTCTGTTCTGAGCGGGCCGGGAGGCGGCGCGGCTGCGGGCGGCGGCAAACGAGAAAGGGCCGGGCGCATGGTGCGCCCGGCCCTCTCACGCCCTGTGAAACCAGGTTACTTACAAACCGGCTCGCCCTCACCGGCGGTCGGAACCAGCGGGTTCGCAGTGTTGACCGCGATGGCGCAGGTGGTGCCGGCCAGCTGGCTGTGCGTCACGGTCGCCGACCAGTAGCCCGGGCCCGTCACGATCGTCGGCGTGTTCACGCCCGTCGACTGCTTGAAGTTGACGTGCGTCGAGTCCATGATCGCCGAGTACGCCGACGAATCGGAGAAGAACGCCTCTTCGGCGGTGACCATGTTCCGCAGGTCGGACTTCATGGCCGTGATGTACGCCTTGTCCTTCGTGTTGGCGAACTTCGGAATTGCGATCGCGGCCAGAATGCCAATGATCACGACCACGATCAGGAGTTCGATGAGGGTGAAGCCTTCGCGTTTCTTCAACATGGTGCCTTCCCGGTTGTGGAGGATAGGAGATTCGCCTTGCTCGCAACTCGCGGTGTTCTGCGTCGACGCCTCCAAGTGCACGGTCGGTGCCAGTCCGTGCCGTTGGGCTATCCCGTTACCCTAAAACGCCTTCCGACAGGACGTTAAGAGCCCGCAAACATCGCCGTTCTGGTGAACTGCACGATGAATGGCGATCTGCGGCGTGATCTCGGGGGGCCGCCGCCGAAACGCCGGGGAGGCCGTTCAGGGGGTGGATAGCCGATCGGCCACCACCTCGGCGATGTCCACCACGTTCACTTCCGCGTCGCGCGACTTCACGCTGTCGTTCATCATCGTCATACAGAAGGGACAGGCAACGGCGATCGTGTCGGCACCGGTGGCCAGGAGTTCCTCGGTCCGTTCGGCATTGATCCGCTTGCCGGTGTTCTCTTCCATGAACATGCGCCCGCCGCCGGCCCCGCAGCACAGGCCGCGATCGTGGTTGCGCTCGGGCTCCACCAGCTTCACGACGGGGAGCGCCCGCCTGATCGTCTCGCGGGGCGCATCGTACACGTCGTTGTAACGGCCCAGATAGCAGCTGTCGTGGTAGGCCACGGTGAGCGCCTTGCCGTCTTCGGACTGCAGCGGGACACGGTCCTCTTCCAGCAGGCGTTCGATGAACGTCGAGTGGTGGATCACCTCGTACATGCCGCCGAGCTGCGGGAATTCGTTGCCCAATTGGTGGAAGCAGTGCGGGCAGGCGGTCACGATGGTGCGCACCTCGTAGCGGTCGAGCGTCTCGATGGCGTTCCGGGCAAGCATCTGGTAGAGGTACTCGTTCCCGAGGCGCCGCGCCGGATCGCCGTTGCAGCTCTCCTCCTGGCCGAGGATCGCGAAGTCGATGCCGCACGCCTTGAGAATGCGGGCGAAGGCGACGGTGGTCTTCTTCGCCCGGTCGTCGAACGACCCCATGCAGCCCACCCAGTACAGCACGTGAGGCCGGCGGCCGGCAGCGAACGCTTCGGCCATCGTCGGAACGTCGAGGCCCTCGGCCCACTGCGCGCGATCGGCGGGACTGAACGCCCACGGCGAGCCGTTGCGCTCCATGGACTCGAAGGCCGGTTGCAGCTCCTCGGGGAAGCGCGATTCGGACAGCACCAGGTAGCGCCGCATTTCATTGATGATGTCCAGCTGGTCGATGGACACCGGGCACTCCTGCACGCAGGCCCGGCAACTGGTGCACGCCCAGAGCTCCTCGTCCGTGATGTAGTCGCCCAGCAGGTGGCGTTCGCCCGCGGTGGCCGCCGCATGCTCGTGCACCAGCGGCAGTCCGCCCACCGTCTCCATGAGTCGCTGCCGGGTGTTGATCACGATCTTCCGCGGGCTCAGCGGTTTGCCGGTGATGTTGGCCGGGCAGACCGACGTACAGCGCCCGCACTCCGTACAGGAGTAGCCGTCGAGCAGGTTCTTCCAGGTGAGCTGCTGCACGTCGTTGGCGCCGAACTGCTCGACGTCGGCCTCGAGGTCCATGTAGCGCATCACGCCCTTCTGGCCCGGACCACTGGTATTCGAGAAGAACACGTTGAACAGCGACGTGACCACGTGCAGATGCTTGGAGTACGGCAGGTAGTTCAGGAAGAACAGCACCAGCAGGACATGGGCCCACCAATTGGCGTGCGCCACCGCCGCTGCCGTCCCGGGCGAGACCCCGCTCAGCAGCCCCGCCAGCGCTCGCGAGATGAACTTTTCATGGCCCAGCGCCGCGGGGTCGGCAGCACCGGTGAAGGCGAACATGGCGAGCAGCGTCACCATGAGCATGCCGATCATGCCGAGAATGAAGTAGGCATCGCCGTGGTGAGTCTTGTCCCCGTCCAGCCGCTTGGGGTGCAGCACCAGCCGCCGGAAGAAGGCGAACGCCACCGCCGCCAGCACCAGCGCGGCGAACACATCCTGGGACGCCGAGTAGACCAGGAATACGGAGTGCGGCAGGAAGTGCTCGTAGCTGAATCCAGGCGCGATGCCCTGGATGATCAACTCCACCGTGCCGGCGGTGAGCACGAGGAATCCCCAGAAGATTCCGGCGTGCATCGGACCGGCCACCGGATCACGGAGGATCTTCTCCTGCGCGATCGCGATGCGCAGCACGTTCCAGGCCCGCCGCCACGGATGGTCCAGCCGGCCCTCCCGCTGGCCGATGCGCAGATACTGGATCAGGCGCTGCACGTTGAGCGAGAAGAAGCCCGCCGCCACCAACAGCACGAAGACGAAGATCACGCGTTCCGCGGACATACCCGACGCTCCACCAGGCGTGAATAGACGAAAGCCCGCGGGGAAGCTAGTCCGCCGCGGGCATCGAATACAAGAATGAAAGCCCCGCGCTCAGTGCGCCTGCTTCGCGGCTCGCACCGCAGCCGTGAGCACGGGAACGATCTCGAGCGCATCGCCCACGATGCCGTAGTCGGCCACCTTGAAGATCGGCGCCTCGGGGTCCTTGTTGATGGCGACGATGGTCTTCGACGTGCGCATGCCCGCCAGATGCTGGATGGCGCCCGAGATGCCCACCGCCACGTACAGATCGGGACTCACCAATCGTCCCGTCTGGCCGATCTGGTCCTCGTGGGGCCGCCAGCCGTCGTCGGTAACGGCGCGCGTGGCCCCAACTGCCGCGTTGCCGAAGGCGTCGGCCAGCTCCTCGACGAGCTTGAAGTTCGCGGCTTCCTTGAGCCCACGACCGCCGGAGATGATCACCGGCGCCTCGCCCAGATCGAGCTTCGCCCCGCCGCTCGTCACCACCTCGGTGACCTTCACCCGCGACGCCGCCGGATCGCTGGCCGGCGCGATGGCCTCGGCCGCCAGCGGCTTGGCATTCACGGCCGGCGTGAACGCATTGGGACGCACGCTCAGCACCACGGGCGCCGGACCGGCCTTCAACGTGGCGACGAGCTTCCCGGTATACACCGGGTGCGTGACGGTGACCGAATTGTCCGAGAACACGACCGTCAGACAGTCGGACAATAGCGGAGCGTTCAACTTCGCCGCGGCCCGGGGGGCAAGGTCCTTGCCCTGCGCAGACGCGCTCAGCAGCACGAGCGGGAACCCCGAAGCGCGGGCGGCGATCGTCGCGCTCATCGATTCCGCGTCCGCCTTGTCGTAGGCCGCATGCTCGCACACCAGCACCTTGTCGGCGCCGTGCTGCGCCAGCGGCTCCACCTTGCCCGCGGTGCCCGGCGGGCCGAAGACCAGGGCGTGCACCTCGCCGCCGCCGGCTGCGTCGGCGATCGCGCGCGCCGCCGTCACTGCCTCGAGCGCCACCTTGCGCAGCTCGCCGCCGCGCGTCTCGGCCACCGCAAGAATGTTGGGCATCAGAGCACCTTCGCTTCAGTCTGGAGAAGACGGACCAGTTCGGGCACCGCGTCGGGGCCGGTTCCGATGATGCGACCCGGCGGGCGTGCCGCCGGCAGTTCCAGCTTCTCGACGGTCACACGCACCTCGCCGAGCTGCGCGGGCTTCACCTCGAGCGGCTTCTTCTTGGCCGCCATGATCCCCTTGAGCGAGGGATAGCGCGGCCGCGCAATTCCCTCATCGATCGTGACCACGGCGGGGAGCGGGAATTCGAGCAGTTCGGCCCCGCCTTCCAGCTCGCGCCGTGCCACGGCCTTGCCGTCGGCAAACTCCAGCTTGGAGGCTGCGGTCAGGCAGGGCAGCCCCAGCAACTCCGCGGTCATCGGCCCGGCGCCCCCCGTCATGGAATCGAGCGCGTGCTTGCCGAAGAGGATGAGTTCGTACCCCCCGTCCTTCAGCTCGGCAGCCAGCGCCTTGGCGATGGCGAGGGAATCGGCCGGGACACTGTCGGCCTTGAGCTGGATGCCGCGTTCGGCACCCAGGCTCAGCGCCTTGCGGATCGTCTCCTGGACCACGTCGGGGCCCAAGCAGATCACGGTCGTTTCCCCGGATCCGGCCTTCTCGTTGATCTGGAGGGCCACCTCGACCGCATAGCCGTCGAAGTCGCTGATGTCCCACTTGAGTCCGGTCTCGTCGATCGCGGTGCCGCTGGCGGCGACCTTGAACCGAGACTCCATGTCCGGCGCGCGTTTGATGCAGACGGCGATCTTCACGGTCCGTCCCCGTATGTGAAAAGATTCACATAGAAGATAACCAAGGGTCGAGACCGTTCAAGCTGAGAATGGCAGTCGGCAATCGGTAGTCAGCCGTCGTTCGCAACTGCGGACCGCGAACCACGCGCGCTCAGCCCCTAATTGAACGCATTCAGCCCCGTGACCGCCTGGCCCAGAATCAGCGAATGCACGTCGTGCGTCCCCTCGTACGTATACACGCTCTCCAGATTGGCCATGTGCCGCATGGCCGAATATTCGGCCAGGATCCCGTTGGCGCCGAGCAGTCGGCGCGCCTCGCGCGCAATGTCGGTGGCGATGTTCACGTTGTTGCGCTTGGCCAGCGATACCTGCTGGGGCGTATACGTGCCCGCATCCTTGAGGCGGCCCAAGTGCAGCGACACCAACTGCGCCTTCACGATCTCGGTGAGCATCTCGGCCAGCCGCTGCTGCTGGATCTGGAAGCCGGCAATGGGCTTGTCGAACATCACGCGATTCTTGGCGTAGCTCAGCGCTTCCTCGTAGCAGGCCATCGCGGCGCCGACCGCGCCCCAGGAGATCCCATAGCGCGCCTGCGTGAGGCACATGAGCGGACTCTTGAGGCCGCCGGATTCCGGCAGCATCGCCTCGGCCGGCAGGCGCACGTCCTGGAACACCAATTCGCTGGTGTCGCTGGCGCGCAGCGAGAGCTTGCCCTTCTGATCCTTGGACGTGAACCCCGGCGTCCCCTTGGGCACGATGAACCCGCGAATCGACTTGTCGCTCTTGTCGCCGTTGGTCTTGGCCCACACCACGGCGATCTGCGCCGTGGACCCGTTGGTGATCCACATCTTGGCGCCGTTCAACACCCAGGTGCCGTCCTTCTCCTGGCGGGCCATGGTGATCATGCCGCTGGGATTCGATCCGTAGTCGGGCTCGGTGAGGCCGAAGCAGCCGATGATCTCGCCGGTGGCCATCTTGGGCAGGTACTTCCGCTTCTGCTCCTCGCTGCCGAACGCCCAGATGGGGTACATGGCCAGGGCGCCCTGTACCGACGCGAACGAGCGCACGCCGGAATCGCCGCGCTCCAGTTCCTGCATGATCAGCCCATAGGCCACGTTGTTGAGCCCGGCGCACCCGTATTCCTCGGGGAGGTTGGCGCCGAACACCCCGAGCTCGCCCATCTCGGGCACGAGCTCCAGGGGGAAGTGGCCGTCGATGTAGTGCTGCCCGATGATCGGCAGCACGCGCTCGTCCACGAACTGGCGAACGCTGTCGCGCACGGCGCGCTCCTCTTCCGAGAGCGCGCTGTCGATGTCGAAGAAGTCGGTCGTCATGCGTGGAATCTACTGTGCGGTCGCGGCGCTGTCCCGCGTCGGTCCGGCGCCGCGCAGGGCGGAGCCGAGCAGCGCCGCCGACCACCCCGCCAGAAGCGGGAAGGCGACCTCCACCGCCCAGAGGGCCCAGACCGGTACCTGCATGGCGCCGGCCAGCTTGCCACCGAACGTGAGTATCGGGGCCCGCAGAAGCGCCTGCAGCAGAAGCACCAGCACCCAGGCGACCGCCGCGGAGACTCCGGCGCGCACGGCCACGCGGCGGGCCGTGCCACTCACCACACCCCATACGAAGGCCACCGCCGGCACGGCCCACCAGCCGAACGCATACGTGCCCAACGCGAACGCCAGGGCCAGGAGGGCCAGTCTCAGCAATCCCCGACTCATCGGCCGCCCTCCGGTTCGAGATGCAGCACGGCCCGCGTCTGCGCCGCAGGGAGGCCGGACGTATCAGCCGGAAAGAGCGCCGGGCTCAATCCACCCGCCAACCACTGCGGGATTCGATCCTCATACGCGGAACTTGCCGGATTGCCGCTCTGCCCACCCGGATACGTATCCCAGGCCCGCACCCGCGGGCCGAGTTGTACCACGAGTCTCCAACTGGGGCCGAACCCGTCTCCACCCGGCGCCGGATTGAGTGTGCCGTTCCCCCCTTCCGTCACGAGGCCCAGCGCCGAGAAACCCGGCAATCCGAGGACGTGGCGGATGTCGACTTTCGCGATCCGATCCCACTGCCAGCCGGTGGGATCGGCGGGACCGTACCGGGCGGTCAGCGTGTCGTAGGAGGCCGCGAGGGCCCTGGCGAGAATCATGTCCCGCGTCTCCACGGTGTCCCGCGTCCGCCGGTCGTCCCACCATGCACTGCGCGGCTGGTGCAGCAGCTCCAGCATGATCTGGTCGGAAGGCGTCGCGGCGCGGCGCCCACTTCGGCCGTCGAGCTCGTCCCACGTGAGGTTGCGCAGTTCGCGCATCACCTCCTCGAACAGCGCCGCGCCGCCGTTGCCGGGCGTGTACCGACGGTTCCACGCTCCGAGGATGCGGACCGCGCCCTGCAGCGCCGGCGACGCGTGCGGGTGGGCGGCGAGCGAGTCGCCCACCTGCACGAAGATCGAATCGAACATCAGGGCGCGCACACTCAACGGATCCACCTGGAAGCGCCGCATGTCGTCCACCGTGACGTTGGAGTCGCTCTGAAGCAGCCGATTGATGTCGAGCGCTCTCCACGGATCGTACGCCCGCGCGTCGCCCAGATACGCGAATTGCGCCGACGGCGCCTCGGGCTGCTGGTTGGCCGACGCGAGGTACCCCTGCGATGGATTGAACGACTGCGGGTACTTGTCCACCGGCCAGTAACCGGTCCAATCGCTGGCGCTCGTGGACCCGTCGAAGATCTCCTGCCCGTTGGTCCCTTTGGGGCGCAGCGGGAAATGGCCGGTGGACCGGATGGCGATGGTCCCCTGCCGGTCGGCGGCGATCATGTTCTGCGCGGGCACGAAGAAGCTGCGGGCCATGGCGTCGAGAAACCCTCGCGCCGTCGTCGCATGCGAGGCGTCGTAGAACGCCGTGATCTCGTGGGACGGCTCGAGCAGGGTCCATCGCATGGACAGCCATTCGCCGAACCGGTGGGCCATCGGGCCGCGGTGCGTATAGCGCACGGTGTCGGTAGCGATCACCCGGCCATCCGGGCCGCGATATACCTCGACGCGCAACTGGAGCGGCTTCCATGCGCCGTCCACGCGGTACTCCGTAGGATGCGTCGTGTCGTTCACCGTCTCCCGGTAGAAGTCCACGACGTCCGCCCCAGTGTTCGTGAATCCCCACGCCACATCGCGGTTGAAACCGAGCACGACCCCGGGTTCGCCGGGTATGGTGACGCCGTAGACGTCGAGCTTCCCCGGCACCACGAGCTGCGTCTCATACCAGATGCTCGGCAGCGTGAGATCGAGATGCGGATCGTTGGCCAGGAGCGCATAACCGTCGGCCGTCCGCGACGGCGCCACCGCCCAGTTGTTGCTGGCGAAGTGGCGCGGATCGGCACCGGGTGCGCTGCCCGGCGGCGCGATGCCCCGGAACAGCGCGGCGACTTCACGGACCGCCGTATCGGGGCGGCCCGGGGCCGGAAGCGGTTTCAGATCGAACACCGCGGCGGGCCCGCCCGCCGGCTGCAACGGCTGTTCGATGGGGCTGTTGATCGGGAACAGCGCCCGGGCAGCGGAGTCGCCCACCAACGCCTGCGGCGGCGAGCCGCGCCGCTTCGTCGGGGATGTACGAGAGCGTCCATCCCATCCGGTTGAACAGGTGGATGGAGTTGATCGGCTTCCAGCGTTCGGGACGCACCCCGAGCAGGCGGTACTCCACCGGCCATTCGGCGGGCGTGAGCCCGTCGATGTAGGCATTCACGCCGTCGGAGAACGCCTGCATGGTCTTCCAGGCCATCCCGCTCGTGTCCATCGCCGCCAGCTTCTGTTCGGCGGCGCGCGGCATGCCGAGGTCGCGCGTCCGCCGGTCGAGCGGCAGGGCGCGGGCGCCGACCCACTCGGTGAGGCGCCCGGACGCGGCGTGCGTCTGGAGATCGAGTTGGAACAGCCGGTCGCGCGCCACCACGTAGCCGAGCGCGCGGTAGGCGTCGAGTTCGGTGGTCGCGAAGATGTGCGGGACGCCGCGATCGTCGTAGCGGACGTCCACCGCGCGCTGCAGCCCGGGAATGTCCGCCGACGCGCGACGCGGAAGCGCGGCATGCGCCGCCGCGCCCCAGGCGCCGCTCACGGGATCGAGCAGGGCGCCGAGCGGGGGCACGGCGCCCACCCCGCGGGCGCCCACCCACAGCATGGCGGCAAGGACGAGGCCGCCCAGCAATTCCACGAATCACGCGGGATGTCATGCCTGGTAAGCTACCGGCCGGCGCGCCCGGGGCCAGCCGTGCCCGCGTTTCAGCCGGCGCGGCGGCGCTCGGACACCCGATCCACGATCTTCTTGGCCGCCGGTGCTGCACCCACCTCCCGCGCCTTTCGGCGAAAGGCGGCGCGGTGGTCCACGGGCAGTCCGGACTCGTCCTGCCACTGGTGCACCATCTCGTGCAACAGGGTATCGGTCACGTCGTCCCAGCTGTCCCGCCGTGCATGTCGCCGGCTGATGACGATCTCCACGTGGCTGCTCTGGCTGGCCGGCACGTAGTGCCCGAGCCGCGACTTCATGCGTCGCGACACGCGCACCGGGATCGGGCGCAGCATTCCGCCGAACCGCTCCTGGTTGAGCTGCACGTGGAGTTCCTGCAGACGCGCCACCAGGGGCGCGTCGTCGGGGTGCGTGCGTTCCGGAGGCCGCGGCGTCACGTGGGCCACGACGGCGGCGTCGATGATGGCCTGCTGCGCCGCGCGGCGGGCGGCGCGCGTCGGCCCTTCGACGAAGGCGACGATGGCGCGGAGCACCGGTTCGGGCGCGCCGAGATACCCCTCGTGCACGCGCAGCTCTCCGCGACCGAAGCTCACCATCACGGTGCGATTGCGGGTCAGCACGCAGCGCTGGATGCGGCGCATCCCCAGCGCGCGCAGCCGCGTCAACAGCTCCGCGGCGTCGCGCGGCGGCGGGAGACTCGACCCCGAGTTCGAGCTGGGCCGGGTCGGCGCCGCGGCGCACGAGTCGCTTCAGCGTGGAAAGCGTCGGGACGGTCCCAAGGTGAAGGTCCGTTCGACGTCGGACCAGATGAGCGTGGAGACTTCGATCGTCTCGTCCGACACCTGAATGCTGTTGACCGACGACGGCCGCCCGCCGCGCGACCGGTTGGACACGGTGCCCGCCGTGGAGACCACGGTGCCCTTGGCGGTATGTTCGACGAAGTTCACCGCCTCCTGATGGTCGTGGCCGCAGAGCACCAGGTCGACGCCCATGTCGGCGAAGTAGCCGAGGATGCGCCTCGTGTGCTTGAGCCCATGGCGCTGCGACAGCTCTCCCTTCACCGGATTGTGGTGCATCACCACCACACGCAGCGCATCCGCCGGGGCGTCGCCGAACACGCCGCGGAGCCGCTGCAGCTGCTCCTTGCTCACGTGCCCGATGATCGAGATGTCGCGCGGATTCCAGGTGAGCGTTTCCCAGAGCACCCCGTGCGATGTGTTCAGGCCGGCGATCACGGCACCGGGCACGCGCAGCACGGGTTCGATGTCGTCGCTGATGTACCGCCGGTACTTGTGCAGCAGGGCATCGTCGTTGCCGAGGCGGAGCGGCGAGAACCACCAGGCCACATCGTGGTTTCCCGGCACGACGATGACCCGGCTCACCCGCTCGGCGTGCTTGATGAACGCCCGCGCCCGCTGGAACTCGCCGGCGCGGGCCCGCTGCGACAGATCGCCCGAGATCGCGACCACGTCGTAGCGCCGCTCCTGGATGAGTGCCTCGAGCGCCTCGTACTGTTCCGGCACCGCGGGATGGCCGAAGTGGAGGTCGGAGCAGTGAAACAGCGACAGCGCGCTCACAAGCGGGCGATGATGGCGTCGGTGAATTCGTCGGTGCTCGCGGTGCCGCCGAGATCGCGGGTTACCGTCTGCCTGTCGCGGATGGTCTCCTCGAGCGCCGTCCGGACGCGGCGGCCCCGTTCGCCCTCGCCCAGGTGTTCCAGCAGCATGCACCCGGCCAGGATCACCGACGACGGATTGGCGATGCCCTTGCCGGCGATGTCGGGCGCCGTGCCGTGCACCGCTTCGAAGATCGCCCCGTTGAGCCCGATGTTGGCCCCGGGCGCGAGCCCGAGCCCGCCGATCAGCCCCGAGATCTCGTCGGAGAGGATGTCGCCGAACAGGTTGGTCGTGACGATCACGTCGTACTTCTCGGGACGCATGACGAGGTTCATCGCCATCGCGTCCACGATCACGTCGTCGCACTCGATATGATCGTATTCGCGCGCGATCTGCCGGCCCACGTCGAGGAAGAGTCCCGACGTATTCTTGAGGATGTTCGCCTTGTGCACGAGCGTGACCCGCTTGCGCTGGTGCGTCATCGCATACTCGAACGCGTACCGTACGATGCGCTCGCAGCCGGCCCGGGTGACGATCGCGGTCGACTCGGCCACCGCTTTCGGATCGTCGCCCACCTTGATGAAGTGCTCGACCCCCACGTACAGCCCTTCGGTGTTCTCGCGGATCAGCACCAGGTCGATGTCGTCGAACCGGCCCCCGTGCACGATGGAGTAGGCGGGGCGCACGTTGGCGAACAGGTCGAACGTCTTGCGCAGGGCGACGTTGATGGATCGGAAGCCCTCCCCCACGGGCGTCTCCAGGGGGCCCTTGAGGGCCAGCCGCGTGCGCTTGATGGAATCGAGCGTCGCGTCGGGCAGCGGATCGTTGTATCGGGCCACCGCCGCCATGCCGGCCAACTGGGAGTCCCACGCGATGTCGGCGCCCGCCGCTTCGAGAATGCGCACCGTGGCGCTCGTGATCGACGGCCCGATGCCGTCGCCCGGGATCAGTGTGACGGGAATGCCCATGCGATGTCGGGAACGGCTGCCGCGCCGGCTAGGGCGCGACGACCAGGTCGGCGAAGTGGTTGGCGAGACTGGTGAGCACCGCCGGACCGAACGCCGGTTCGGGATCGCTTCGCACGTCGGCAATCCAGAGGAATTCGGTGGTCCGCGCGTCGACCAGCACCAGCTTCATCACCGCCACGCCCGACTTGCCGTCGGCCGCCTGCTCGAACCGGACGTCCACCGGCAGGATCACGCGACGCGCGCCGTCCTGCATCGCGATCATCGTGCGGAGTTGCGTGGCCAGCGGCTCGCCGTACGTCTTGCCCAGTTCCAGCTTCCCGAGCAACGGCTGCTCGGCGAGCATGTGGGGATTGGCGGCATACGTGGAGTTGAGCTCGTAGCTCTTCTCCAGCGCGGGGGCGAAGTACCAGGTGCTGCCCAGGCCACGGGCGGTGAACTCGGCGACGATCGCCGAATCGAGCTGCCGCAGCATCGCGGTATGCCGCGGAATGCTGGCGGCCCAGCCCAGCGGGTCGCCCTCCTCGAGCTTGAACACCGGCGTGACGATGATGCGCATCGCGGCCAGGTTGGCCAGCGGCCGCCTGACCTCGGTGGGCGCCGGCGTGGGCGTCTGCTGCGCATGGGATGCCGGGGATGCGCATGCCGCGATGAGCAGCGCGCCGGCCAGAGTCAGAGTGCGGGGCACGGCGGCAATTTAATGCATTCGGCCCGACCGCGCCCAACGGGGAAACCGGCGGCGGGCCCGTCCGCCCCCGTTGACCCCGCGGCCTCCGGGGTCCAATTTGGCCGCGCCCCCGAATCGGAGTCTTCCCCGAATGTCGAAGCTGCTGCGTGCCCTCCTGTGGTCGGGCATCGCCCTGCTTGGCGCCGGCTCCCTCGCCTGGCTGGCGCTCTCCCGCGGCGAGACGATCAACGCGGCGTGGCTGCTCACCGCCGCCGTGTGCAGCTACCTCGTGGGCTATCGCTTCTACGCGAAGTTCATCGCCGCCAAGGTGTTCGCGCTCGATGCCAACCGGCGCACGCCGGCCGAGCGGTTGAACGATGGGCGCGACTACGTGCCCACCAACAAGTGGATCGTGTTCGGACACCACTTCGCGGCCATCGCCGGCCCGGGCCCGCTGGTCGGCCCGACGTTGGCGGCGCAGTTCGGCTATCTCCCGAGCGCCATCTGGATCATCGTCGGCGTGGTGCTGGGCGGCGCGGTGCAGGATTTCGTGATCCTCTGTTCGTCGGTGCGGCGCAATGGAAAGACGCTCGGACAGATGGCCAAGGAGGAGATCGGACCGGTGGCGGGGTACACGGCGCTCGTCGCGGTGCTGGGCATCATGATCGTGCTCATCGCCGTGCTGGCGCTGGTGGTGGTGAACGCCCTGCGGGCGAGCCCGTGGGGCACGGTGACGATCGGGCTGACGATTCCGATCGCGCTGTTCATGGGCATCTACCTGCGCTGGCTGCGCCCGGGCCGCGTGCTCGAGGCGAGCGCCATCGGGGTGGCGCTGCTGGTGGTGGCCCTGTACGCGGGCAAGTGGGTCGCCGCCGATCCGGCACTCGCCGCGACGTTCACGCTCAGTGGTACCACGCTCGCCTGGATCGTGATGGCGTACGGCTTCTCGGCGTCGGTGCTCCCGGTGTGGCTGCTGCTGGCGCCGCGCGACTACCTGTCGGCGTTCGTCAAGATCGGCGTGGTGCTGACGCTCGGCATCGGCATTCTCATCGTGCTGCCTCCGCTGCACATGCCGGCGCTCACCCGGTTCACGGACGGCACGGGCCCCATCTTCGCCGGCAAGGTATTTCCGTTCGCGTTCATCACGATCGCCTGCGGGGCGATCTCCGGCTTCCACGCGCTGATCGCGTCGGGCACCACGCCCAAACTGCTGGAGCGAGAGCCCGATGCCCGGCTCATCGGCTACGGCGCGATGCTCATGGAGTCGTTCGTGGCGATCATGGCGCTGATCGCCGCCTGCGCGCTCACGCCGGGCGTCTACTTCGCCATCAACGCACCGGCCAGCGCGCTCGGCGGCACCGTCCAGACGGCATCGGTGGCCATCGCGCACTGGGGGTTCACCGTCTCGCCCGACGAACTCGCGCGCCTGGCGAAGGAAGTGGGAGAGACCACGCTGCTCTCGCGGACGGGCGGCGCGCCCAGCCTCGCCGTCGGCATGGCGACGCTGTTCAGCGGAGCGCTGAGCGGTGGCGGCGCGATGGCGCTCTGGTACCACTTCGCCATCATGTTCGAAGCGCTGTTCATCCTGACCACGCTCGACGCCGGCACGCGGGTGGGGCGTTTCATGCTTCAGGACCTCGGGCGCCACGTGTGGGAGCCCTTCGGCCGCGTCTCCTGGTATCCGGCCGTCCTGCTGTCGAGCGCCCTGTTCGTGATGATGTGGGGACACTTCCTGTACCAGGGCGTGCGCGATCCGCTGGGCGGCATCAACTCCCTGTGGCCGCTGTTCGGCATCTCGAATCAACTGCTCGCGGCGGTGGCGCTCTGCGTGGGCACCACCGTGTTCATCAAGATGGGCAAGGCGCGGTATTCGTGGATCACCATCACGCCGCTGGCGTGGCTGGTGGTCGTGACGATGGCGGCGGGGTGGGCCAAGATGTTCTCGCCCGATCCGCATCTCGGCTTCCTGGCGCACGCCCGCTCCCTCGGCGCCGCCATCGATGCCGGCGCGCTCCCGGCGGGCATCGCGAGTGTCTCGGCGGCGCACCAGATGATGTTCAACGACTATCTGGATGCGGCCGTCGCGGCCTTCTTCATGGTTTCGGTGATCGTGATCCTCGCCGATTCCATGCGGTCGTGGTACGCCGTCGTCAGCGGACACACGGCGGCGGTATCGTCCGAGGTGCCGTTCGAGGCCCGGGTGGTACCCGAAGCACCCTGACGTTCGTGCCGGCGTCTCGGTGGCACTCGAGCGTCGTGGTGTTCCGGGCGTCAACCGTTTGCACTACAATGAACGCGGACGATCGCGGAGAACGCGGATACGGCGGACGCCTCATGTTGTCGGTCGCCTTCTCCATGCGTCGTCCGCGTCCCGTACGCGCCATCCGCACAATCAGTAATTCCAACGGTTGCTGCCCGTCGCACGTCAGGCCCATCCCGCCATCCCCCAACTTGCCCCGACATGCCCAACATTCGGCTCGTTGCTCTCGCTGCCGCCATCGCGCTCGTCGCGCCCTCCGCCCACGCTCAGCAGTCCCCCACGTTCGACTTCACGATCAAGAACATCATGCGCGGCCCCGAGGTGTACGGCCGCGAGCCGTCGAACATCCGGTGGACCGCCGACGGTCGGTGGATCTACTTCCAGTGGAACGCGCCAGGCACCGATTGGCGCGCTCCGATGGAGCAGTACCGTGTGCGCGCCGAGCCCGGCGCCCGGCCGGAGCAGGTTTCACGGGCGCTCGCCGACTCGGTCCAACTCGCGCTCGCCTCCGGCACCCGCTCCCCCGACCGCACGCGCGAACTCATCACCGTAAACGGTGACCTGTACGAACGCACCGTCGCCACGGGCGCCATTCGCCGGCTCACCGAGACCAATGACCTCGAGTACGGCGGGGGCTACAGCGCCGACGGGAACACCATCTACTTCATCCGTGCCGACAACGTGTACGCGCTCGATCGCGACTCCGGATTCCTGCATCAGCTCACCGACATCCGCCCCGCGGGGGCCGCGGGCGCCGCCATGCCCGCCCGTGGGAGCGGGCGGGGAGGCCGCGGCGGATTCGGCGGCGGGGCGCGAGGGGGGAGCGGCGGAACCGCCGACAGCGCGAATGGCAACCCGCAACGCGCGTCGCTGGAGCGGCAGCAGAAGGAACTGTTCCAGGTCATCCGCGACCGCGCGTGGATGGACAGCGTCAACGCGGCGGAACGCGCGGAACGCGACACCACCGGCCGGCTGCGTCCGTTGCACCTGCTGGCCAACGAGAGCGTGAGATCGATCGAGGTTTCGCCCAACGGCAGGGCGGCGCTGCTCACCACGTTCATCCGCAGCACCGACGCCCGCGGCACCGAGGTGCCGGCGTGGGTCACCGCCAGCGGGTACGTGGAGCCGATCAACGGCCGCACCAAGGTGGGCGACGTCCAGTCGGGGGGGCGGATCATCTTCCTGACGTTGCCCGAAGGCAGCACGCACGTGCTGCACCTCACGCCCGACGACACCACGGGACCTGGATCGAGTGCCCAGGTGGTCGGGTGGAACGACGACGGGTCGCTGGCCCTGGTGCGCACCGAGACGGCACACTTCAAGTACCGCTACTACTACACCGTCTCCGATGCCGGCACGCCGCGCCAGGTGGACGTGCTGCACGACACCGCCTGGGTGGGCGGTCCGTGCAGCTACTGCGCGGGATGGATCGACCACGGGCAGCGCCTCTACTTCGTCTCCGAAGCCGACGGCTATGCCCACGTCTATTCCGAAGCCGCCGACGGCACCGACCGCAAGCAGCTCACGAGTGGCAAGTGGGAAGTGGACGGCCTCCAGCTCTCCAACGACGGCCGGACCTTCTACCTCACCACCAGCGAGCCGTCGCCCTTCGAGGAGCACTTCTTCCGAATGTCCGTGGACGGCGGCGCGCGCACGCTGATCACCACCGGCCACGGTAGCCACACGGCGTACCTGTCGCCCGACGAATCGATGATCGCCGACGTGTACTCCACCGCGGCCAACCGGCCGCCTGAGCTGTTCGTGATGAAGAACCAACCGGGCGCGAAGGAATCGCAACTCACCGTGTCGCCCACGGCCGCCTGGCTGGCGTTCAAGTGGATCAACCCGCGCATCATTCACGTGAGGGCGAGCGACGGCGTGGAGGTGCCGGCCCGGATCTACGAGCCCAAAGATGTGGGCGCGCGTCCCAACGGCGCCGCGGTGATCTTCGTGCACGGCGCGGGCTACCTGCACGAAGTCGTCGACTACTGGTCGCCGTACCCGCGCGAGCAGATGTTCAACCAGTTCCTCGCCTCGCACGGCTACGTGGTGCTCGACCTCGACTACCGCGCGTCGGCCGGCTACGGCCGCGACTGGCGCACGGCGATCTACCGCTGGATGGGGGGCCGCGACCTTCAGGACGAGGTGGACGGTTCGAAGTACCTGACGAAGACCTACGGCATCCCGCCCACCAGGATCGGCATCTACGGCGGCAGCTACGGCGGCTTCATGACGCTGATGGCGATGTTCACGGCGCCCGACTACTTCGGCGCCGGCGCGGCGCTCCGCAGCGTCACCGACTGGGCGCACTACAACCACGGCTACACGGCGCGGATCCTGAACTTCCCGCAGGACGACACCCTGGCCTACCACCGGTCGTCGCCGATCTTCTACGCGGACGGGCTCGAGCGACCGCTCGTGATGTTCCACGGCATGGTGGACACGAACGTCGAGTTCGAGGACATCGTACGCCTGGAACAGCGCCTCATCGAACTCGGTAAGCACAACTGGGAATTGCGGCCCTACCCCGTGGAGAACCACGGGTTCGTACGGCCCGATTCGTGGACCGACGAGTACACGCACATATTCGACCTGTTCCAGCGCACCATTCGCACGGCGAAGTAGCGCCGGCCGCCGGCCGCGGCCACGAGGACCGCGGCCGGCACGAAGCCTCACGGAGGCACGACGATGCGATCGATGTCCAGACTCCGAGCGAACCTCCGCGCCGTCGGCGAGGTCACGCGTCGTATCATCGGCGCGCCCGACTACGAGCGGTACCTGGCGCACATGCGCCAGCATCACCCCAACGACCGCCCGCTCACGCGCCACGATTTTGCCAGGCTGCGGCTGGAGGAGAAGTATTCCAAGCCGGGCTCGAGGTGCTGCTGAGGCACTCGGCCGGCCGCTGAGAGCGACCGGCTGATGGTCGTAGGTCGCCGGCGACGATAGGCGGCGGACGTCGCGGGAATCAGCCCTGCGCCGCGACCCTCTGCCCACCGACCATCGCGATGCCCACGGCCGCGGCCACGGCCAGCGTCGCCCCGAGCGTGAACGCCGCCGCCGGGCTCACCTTGTCCCAGATCAGCCCGAAGATCAGCGACGCCGGGAGGGCGCCGAGCCCCACGGCCAGGTTGAACCACCCGAAGGCCGTTCCCCTCCGTTCCGGCGGCACGATGTCCGACACCAGTGCCTTCTCGGCGCCCTCGGTGAATCCGAAATAGATGCCGTACACGGCGAACAACGCCCAGGCGTGCCACTGCTTCGACGCATGCGCGAAGGCCAGGTACACCGCAGCGTAGAACAGCCACCCCGCGATCAGCGTCGGCCGGCGGCCCACGCGATCGCTCAGCGCGCCCCCCGGCGTGTTGGTCAGCGACTTCACCGCGTTCAGCAGCGCCCAGATGATCGGCGTCAGTGCGATGGGCACGCCGAGCTGATTGGCGCGCAGCAACAGAAACGCGTCCGTGGAGTTGCCGAGGGTGAACACGAAGATCACGGCCATGAACGCCCAGAAGCGTCCCCCCATGGGCTGCGTCAGATCCAGCGGCGCGCCGCTGCGTGCGAGCTTCTTCGGCACTTCGCGCACGCCCCAGATCACCGTCGCCACCGCGAACGCGCCGGGCACGAGGGCGAACCAGAACACGTGCCGCATCGTCAGCCCCTCCCACTGCAGCAGGCCGAACGCGATGAGCGGGCCGGCCACGGCGCCGGCATTGTCCCACGCCCGTTGGAAGCCGAAGGCGCGCCCGCGAATGCTCGGGTCCACGGAGTCGGCGATCAGCGCGTCGCGGGGCGAACTGCGCAGCCCCTTGCCCACGCGGTCGGTGGCCCGGATGGCCAGCACCTGTCCCGCTGATTGGGCGATCGCCACGAGCGGCCGCGTGATCGTCGCCAGCACGTAGCCCACGAGCACGAACGGCTTCCGCGCGTGCACCCGGTCGGACCACCACCCGCTGGCGAGTTTGAGCAGCGCCGAGATCGATTCCGCCGTCCCCTCGATCACGCCCACGTATGCGGCGCTGGCGCCGAGCGTCGCGGTGAGGAACACCGGCAACAGCGGATAGATCATCTCGCTCGACATGTCGGTGAAGAAGCTCACCAGTCCGAGCGCGACGACGTTGCGCCCGAGTCTGGGCCGGGATGCCTGCGGCGAGGGCGTGGTCATGGCTCCGACCAATCTACCACTTGCCAAATCCGGGTGCGGCACCGCTCTTATTGAGAGCATGCGAACCCCCTCCCGCCACCACGCCGACGCGTTCGCCGCGCTGGCGCCCCTGCGCCAGCGCCTGGCGGCGGGCGACGACGCCCTCGTGCGCGACCAGGTGGCGATCGCCCAACTGCCCGCGCCCAGCGGAGACGAGGGCGAGCGCGCCCTCTGGATGCGCGATCGCTTCACGGCGCTCGGGCTGTCCGGCATCCGCATCGACGAGGCCGGCAACGTGATCGGCCGGCGCCCGGGCCGGCGCCCGAACGAACCGGTCGTCGTCTGCGCCCATCTGGACACCGTGTTCTCACGCGACACGTCCCACGTCGTGACCCGCGACGGCCGCCGCTTGCAGGGGCCGAGCATCACCGACAACAGCCGCGGGCTGGCCGCGATGCTCGCCGTCGCGGGCGTGATGGACGACCGTCAGACGCCCCTCGAACGACCGGTGGAATTCGTCGGCACCACGGGCGAGGAGGGGAATGGCGACCTGCGCGGCGTCAAACACTACTTCGCCCACGCGTCCGACCGGCCCGCGGCCATGATCGCCCTCGACGGCGCCGGCGACCAGCGGATCATTCATCGCGCACTCGGCACGCGGCGCTTCCGCGTCACCGTGGACGGGCCAGGCGGGCACAGTTGGGCGGCGTTCGGCGCGCCCAACGCCATTCACGCCGTGGCCGCGGCCACCGCCCGCCTCGCTTCCATCCCACTGGGCGCCGATCCACGTACGACCTTGAGCGTCGGGCGGATCGGCGGGGGCATCTCGGTGAACTCCATCCCCGACCACGCCTGGCTCGAGATCGACGTGCGCTCCACCAGCACGCGGGCGTTGGAGCGCATGGAAACCGAGGTGCATCGCGCGGTCGCCGCCGCGGTGGACGAGGAGAACGCCCGCCGGGCGCGCGGCACGCGCGCGCTCGTCGCCCGCATCGTGCGCATCGGCGACCGGCCCGGCGGCGAGACCGACGCCGAGCATCCGCTGGTGGCGGCGGCGCGGGCGATCACCCGCCTCGCCGGCGGCGAGCCCGAACTCGCCATCGCGTCCACCGACGCCAATGTGCCGATCGGGCTCGGCATTCCAGCCATCGCCATCGGTGCCGGCGGGCAGGGCGGCGACGCGCACTCCTCCAACGAGTGGTTCGAGAACGTGAACGGGACCCGCGGGGTGGCGCGCGCCCTGGCGATCGTGCTCGCAGCGGCTCAGCTCCCGCCAGCCCGATCAGCCTGACACGGACGACGGCTCGAGGCGGTCGAACGCCCGCCCGAGCCACTGCATCACACCCTGCAGTTCGAACGCCAGCGCGGCGCTGCCGGCCACCATCGTGGCGGCCACGCCAAGCGGCCCGGTCAGGTGTCCCATGCTCACCAGCACGACACCTGCGCCCACCGGCAACAGCAGGAGCAGCGCCAGCAGGACGATGTAGAAGCCCATCATCAGGATCAGTTGGCCCATCATCTCGACGCCGCCCGGTACCACCGTGCCGAGTCGCGCCCACCCGGGAAACAGGATCGGCGCCCCGTTCTGGATGGTGACGCTGCACGCATTGAACGCCAGGAGTACCGGCACGGCGCCGACGACGATGGCCACGCGCATGGCGGGCGAGGCCCACGCGAGGCCTCCCGCCTGCGCCGTGAACGCGGCCGCGCCGAGCGCGAGCGCCTGGATCGCCGCCAACGGCACCGACACGCTCAGGACTTCGGCGGCGACGATGGTCGTCCCGCTGAAGGGGAGTGTCTTCAGTTCCGCCAGATGCTGGAGGTCCTGGCGCAGGTCCCCGCGCAGCATCATCGGCCCCATGAGCAGCATGGCCGCCGCGAATACCAGCAAGCCGGTCACCACGCCGCCATACGGGCCCAGCTGGGCGGCGCCCATGGCCCCCGTGACCACGGCCAGGAGCACCGGCGTGATCAGCTGGCGTTGCTGCGACGTTCGTCGCAGGCAGGCGATGTTCTTCCAGACTATGGCCACCGCCGGATGCCCCGTGGGCGCTAGCCGCATGCCGCGGCCCGTCCCCGCCCCCGCAGCGGGGCGGCGGACCGCTCGCGCGCGCCTGGCGCTGCGCACGGCGCCCATGCCGCCGCGCCCCCGCATGGCTTCGATCTTGCGCGCCCGATCGGCCGTGGCGGCAAGCGCCGCCTCCTCGAACGCCGTGTCGGTGTGCAGCACCCACCATACGTGTACGAGAAGCACGACCAGCACGCCCGGCAGCGCCGCCAACCATGTCATCGTGGTAGTGGCGAAGACCGGGGCGAGCAGCGCGGCGAACGGCCAGAGGACGTAGCGCGCCGGCGCCTGCCCGATGGCCGCCGTGAGGATGTGTACGCGCGCGTCGAGGTCGGCCGCCTGGCGGAGCGGCTCGGCGCTCCTCATGAGCGTCGCGGCCACGCCCACGACGACGATCGCGAACACGGCGAGCGAGAGCGCGTTCCGCCGGAGCCCCTGCGAACCGTGTTCGGCCCACGCCGTGCGCACCAGCGAGGATCCGAGCCGGTGCAGGTAGATCGTGCAGAACAGCATCCAGAGCGCGACCCCCCGTTCCCACACCGGCAGCGTCTTCTGCCCCGAATCGAGCAGCAGCAGCCAGATGAGCGTGTTGAACAACAGGGGCAGTTGGCCGCGGATCAGCTTGTAGGCCACGAGCTGCCGGCGCGACACCGGCGCCGGAAACAGGAACGACGCCTCGGCCTGCGTGAACGCCAGCGCCGTGCTGTCACCGCCGAACAACCACATCGAGATGGCGCCGAACAGCAGCCCGCCAAGCACGAACAGGTGTCCGCCATCGGTGAGGAGCGGGAAGACCTGATGCTGGCCGGCATGCCGGGGATTGCGCCAGAAGACGAAATAGAAGTAGGCGGCGCCGATGATGATGGCGAGTGCGTAGCGGGGATTCTTCGATTGCCGGATCCGATGGAGCATGCGGTTCCGGATGCTCGTCCAGGTGAGGTAGACGAACGCGCCCGTGACCATCGTTCAGCTCGCCGCCGGCCGCTCGTCGCCGTCGCCGGTGAGCATGAGGAACACCTCTTCCAGGGTGTGCCCCTGCAACTCCGGCCGCTCGGCCACGATCTGATCGATGGTGCCGTAGGCCACCGCCTGGCCGCGCACGATCACGAGCAGCTTGGTGCACAATTCCTCGACGAGGTGCAGCAGGTGCGAACTGAGCACCACGGCCGCGCCCTCGCGCGCCCGGGCGGCGATCGTGTCCTTCATCCGCCGCATGCCGCCCGGATCGAGGCCGGTGAGCGGTTCGTCGAGAATCAGCCCCGACGGGTTGTGCAGCAGCCCGCAGGCGATGGCGAGCTTCTGCCGCATCCCGCGCGACAGCTCCCCCGGGAGCACGTCCGTCTTGTCGGAAAGCTCGAGTTCGCGCAACAGCGCGGGCGCGCGCACCCCGGCATCGGCCACCCCGTATATGCGCGCGATGAACGTCAGATGCTCGGCGACCGTGAGATATTCGAACAGGTACGGCTCGTCGGGGATGAAGGCGAGCGACCGCTTCGCCTCCACCGGGTCCTTGCCCATGTCGTGGCCGGCGATGGTCACCGACCCCTGCGACGGCGCGATGATCCCCACCAGGCAGCGCAACGTGGTCGTCTTGCCGGCCCCGTTGGGACCGACGAGGCCGAGCACCTCGCCCGGCTCGACGTCGAACGAGAGATTCGAGACCGCCGGAAAGCCGCCGTACAGCTTGGTGAGTTGGCGAACCGAGATCATGCGCGTCTGGGGCTGAGGGACCCGCTATGTTAGCATGCGCGCCGGAGGCGCGCGATGGGGGGTCACTCCCCGCGCACGTCCGAGTGGTCGCCCACCGTGGCCTGGCCCGAGAACCCCTCCAGCACCACGCCGTCGCCGATCAGCGAATCGTGAAGCGTGCACCGGGTGATGCGGGCGTCGTTGCCGACGATCGTATCCCGCAGCGTCGAGCCGTCGACGGTCGTTCCGGCGCTGATTGACACGTTGGGCCCGATCGTCGCGTTGCGCAGCGTCACGCCGTCCTCCACGTAGACCGGCTCCACGAATGCCACGTCGGCGCCTGCCTTGGGATGCCGCGCCATGCCGCGCTTCTCGAGAATCGTGCGGTTCGTCTCCAGGAGGGTGTCGAGCTTCCCGGCGTCGTACCAACCCTCCACGTCCACCACCCGGATCCTGGCGCCGTGGTCGATCATGTACTGGAAGGCGTCGGTCAGGTAGTACTCGCCCTTGTTCTTCGGCGCCGCGAGCACGTGCGCGATGCCCTCGTACAGCAGCTTCCAGTTGCGGATGTAGTAGAGCCCGATATTGGCGCGCCTGGAGATCGGCGTGGACGGCTTCTCCACGATCTTCGTCATGTGGCCGTCGGCATCCGTGACCACGACGCCGAAGCGCTGATAGTCCTCGACTTCCTTGGTCCAGATGATCCCGTCGGCGTCGGTGCGGTTGATCACCGAGAGATCGGCGTCGAAGATCGTGTCCACGAACACGATGAGCACCGGCTGGTCCACGTAGGGCTCGGCCAGCGCCACCGCGCCGGCGGTCCCGTCCTGAACCTTCTGCTCGATGAACACCGAGTCGAAGGGATACTTGCCACGGGCGTACGCCTCCACCTTCTCCTTGAGATGCCCGGTGATGTACACCACCTGCTCCACGCCGCCCAGGCGCTGCAGGTCGTCCATCACGTAGTCGATCACCGGCTTGCCGGCAATGCGGAGCATCGGCTTGGGCGTGACGTGCGTGTGCGGGCGCAGGCGCGTGCCCTTGCCCGCCAACGGAATGATCACCTTCATGGGGCGTTGGTTCCTTCGCGTCCGTAACGATCCTGGAGGCGCACGACGTCGTCGAGATCGGGCGTCGACGCCTCGAGCACGTCGCAGTCGGTGACCGCTTCCATCTGGTGCACCGTGAACGGCGTGATGCGGTACGCCTCGCCCAGTTTGAGCTTCACGTCCACCGGCCTGGCCGCGGCCGGCAGCGCGCCGGCCACGACCGGCTGATCCCACACCCGGTAGATCAACTCACCGGACAGGAGATAGACCGTCTCGTCCTTGACGTCGTGATACTGCACCGACAGGGCCTGACCTGCCTTGATGTGCAGGATCTTGCCGACATAGCGGTCGGTGTGGGCCCAGATGGTTTCGTGTCCCCACGGCTTCGGGACGTGGGTGACGGAGGCTCGTCCGGACATGCGATGTTGGGGTGAAAGACGACGAAATATGACACCTTTTCCTCCGCCGCGCCCACCCGCCTTTCACCCCTCGCCTTTCACGCTCCTCCATTCGCCCTTCACTTCCGCCGGTGATAGTACAGATCGAACGTCGGCTTCCACGTCTTCCCGCCGTCGGCCGACGACTGCCCCCATTGCCGCACCGTGTTCGAGTCGATGGGCGTGAACGTCATGCGGAGCAGATTCGGCGAGTCCACGTCGGGCACGTGCGCCGTGAAGCGCAGGCTCCCGTCCACCCATTCGCTGTGGCGATACTCGGTAACGTTACCGGTCTGTGACGTCCAGAACTGCTGCCACATCCCGAGCCCCGCGTTGTAGGCATTCAGGCTCTTGCCCTGCGACCCTCGCGCGTCGGTCCAGTTCTCGAACACCACGCAGTCCCCGAGGATCTTCCGTACCGAGCTCGTACCGGCATGCGTGCCCTTGGCGGACGTCACATCCCATTCTCCCACCCAGAAGTCGAATTGCTTCGACTCCGGGCGCGTGGCGCAGGGCGTCGGGGCGGCTGGCGGCGATCCCGGTGGGGATGCCGTCCCTCCCTGTGCGGCAGCGGGGGTTGGCGCGCTCGCCCAGAGCGTGAGGGCGATGGCGAACAGCCAGTGCAGGCGAAGATTCGTCATGATCGGCTCCCGAGGATGTTGGCGTCCGACGCCAAGGTGCGATGCGCCGCCCGGAGGACCAACGGTTCTACAGAACCATTACCAGGGGCGTACAATTCGCCACGCCCGGCCACCGGCGCCCACCCCTGCCCCCCCTGCACCCCTGGGGCCGCTCGTGGGTATCATCCGGGACGGCCCCCCGGCCATGCACTCCACCCTCTCGTCATGCCGCACAACGATCCCGCGCCTCGGGCGCCCCGCCGCTTCCGCGTCCCTCGCCCCATCAAGGCCACGGGCATCGCGCTGCTCGTCTTCATCTTCTCCGCCGGCGCCTTCTTCGGCAGCCTGCAGCTCGACGGCAACATCCATGTCGTGGAGCCGGGGCAACTCGTCCGCTCGGCCCAACTCAGCAAGTCCGGATTCGCGCGCGTGATCCGTAACAACGGCATCAAGTCGATCGTGAATCTGCGGGGCGCCCACCCGGGCGCTTCATGGTACGACAACGAGGTCGCCATCTCCGATTCGCTCGGCGTCGCGCACTACGACTACGGGATCTCGGCCGAACGCGTGGTCACGGCGAAGCAGATCGGCGACATCCTGCATCTGCTGCGCACGGCTCCCAAGCCCGTCCTCATTCACTGCCAGGGCGGCGCCGATCGGTCTGGACTGGTGGCAGCGCTGTACGAAGCCGAGATCGCCGGCAAGAGCGCGGACGTGGCCGACCAGCAGCTCTCGCTGCGCTACGGCCACTTTCCCTACCTCACCAGTCGCACCGGCGCGATGGACCGCAGCTTCTGGACCTACGTGAGCGAGCACCGGGATTCGACGGCCCCCTGATCCGGGCCGGCTTGGCGGACGCCCCCGCTACCACAGATCATCGAAGCTGAACACCCACCGCGCCGCCACCGTGCCGTTGGCGGTCGTCAGGCCGCGCCCGCCCGCCAGCCCCGGCTGCTGTACCACCAGGGGCAGGTCGAGTCGCATCGTGACCGTGCGATCGTAGAGCTTCCCGCGCAGCGACAGCCCGACGCCGGCGTCGCCGAGAAGGCTCCCGTCCAACTGGTAGGTGGCGGACGTGGCGAATCCTGCCTCGCCGAACACCGACCCGTACAGCGACAGACCGCTGAACACCCGGTGCGCGAGCCGCTGACTGAACTCCCCATTCCCGGCAACGATGCGGTTCACCGTCACCGACGCATCGTAGCCTCGCAGTCCGGCGCCGCCGAGCGGCAGGTAGTTCACCCCCGGCCGCGTGAGAATCGACCCCTGCGGGCGGTACCAGTTGTTCTCGAAGTTCGTCAGCGGATCGCTCGCCGACAGGTGGAGCGCGCGCTGCGCCGGCGCCGTGTTGCTCGCCGCGCCGTAGATCCGGAGCGACAGGAGCGACGCGCTGTCGGCATACGCGCTCACGCTCGTTCCCTCTACCTCGACGCGGCCGTACGCCGCCGGCTCGGCCACCTGCCCGAGCGAATAGGACTGGGCGCCGCTCAGCGGAACGATCGGGCTGGTGGCGCCCCGGGCCGGATTGGCCAGCCCTGCCACGGCCGACACCGTGAGCCCCATCGACCCGTCGTCGCCCAACGCCGACTGTGGCAGGTGGAAGTCCATCGACCCGTGGAGTTCGGTGAGCGACCGGTCCTCCCACCCCGCGGGCAGCATCCCGCGATCGTACGGGTACGCCCCCGTCATGCCGAGCGTCGCGCCGATGCGCGGGCCCACCGCCGTCCAGAACGGACTGAGATCCCAGTGCTGCGAGAAGTCGAGCTTCCACACGCCATCCAGCAACGCCGCGCCCCCGGCGGTTCCGATGGACGGCTTTCCCAACAGATCCCAGTACGGGTTCTGGAAGCGCCACCACCCCTGCACGCGACTGACCCCGCTGGGGGCCGGATGGCCGGGCGTGGTGCGCAATCCGCTCGTGATCGCCAGACCGAAGTCGTACTTGTCCACGAGGTTCAGATAGCTGGAGCGCGCGCGCATGCCCACGGTGAAGGCACCGGGATCGGAGTACCAGACCAGCGGCGACAGGGCCACCAGTGAGTGATCGCGATTGGCCTGGTTGAGGAACGGCCAATCGTACACGGGCTCGGCGCCGCTCAACCCGAACAGGTTCGCCCCCGGCACATCGTTGCGGCGGTCCCAGTCGTAGGTCGTGTGGTACGGGTCGAGCCGGACCTCGAGCGGCCGCTGCGCGGTCACGATCTGCACCTGCTGCGCGTCCTCCGACGCATTACCGCGCGCGATGGTCCAACCGCTGTCGGTGCGCACGCCCACCGGCATCGGATGCCGGTAGTCGCCGAGGCGCTGCACGATCGCGGTGGTGAGCCAGCGGCCGTCGCGCTGCTGCGTCGTCGTGGCGCGCCAGAGCCGGTAGTCCACCAGCCCCACGTGATGCACCCACTGGTCGAAGAACCAGCGCAGG
Organism: uncultured Gemmatimonadaceae bacterium; assembly: GCA_963814345.1. GTDB lineage: Bacteria > Gemmatimonadota > Gemmatimonadetes > Gemmatimonadales > Gemmatimonadaceae > JAGWRI01. Next base: position 271,730 of record CAWFCT010000015.1, read on the forward strand.
TTCTTTCCCGAAACGCGCTCGGCCGACGCCTCCATGGCCCATTCGTCCACGTGCTTGAGCGCCCAGCGGTCGTAGTAGTCGTGGAAGAAGGCGCGGAAGGTGCTGTCGCCCAGCACGTCGCGGAGCTGCGAGTACATCAGTTCGCCGCGCGAGTAGATCATGTTGTTGTACGTGCCGAAGTCCCGAAAATCGTACGCTGGCGTGCCGATGGGCTGCGAATGTCCGCGCATGTCCAGTTCCGGCAGCCGCAGCCCGGCCTCCTGGCGGCGCGTCATCGTGGTCGCGTAGGCGCGGTATCCCTCGCCCAGGCGCGGCGGAGGCTCGGGCCCCTGCGCGGCGAGTTCCTGCGGCGTCTGCCCCTGAGCCCACGCCGTCTGGTACGAGGTGAGCCCCTCATCCATCCAGCCCGAACGCCATTCGTTGTTGCCCAGAATGCCGTACGTGAAGTTGTGCCCGCCCTCGTGCAGGATGAGCCCCAGGCTCGCGCTCCCGTCCATGATCATCATCGGGAACTCGGTGCCCCCGCCCTCGAGCCGGTGCAGGTTCGTGAACGACGGGTAGGCGAACGGACCCCAGATGGACTCGAGCCACTTGAACGCCTGGATGGTGCGCTCCACCGCGCGTCCACCCCCCCACGTCGTATCGTCACCGGGGCGATAGAGCACGTTGATCGAGAGCGTGTCCCACGTCTTGAAGTGGGTGTGCGGGAGCTGCCGCACGTAGATCGCCCCCTCGTACCGGTAGTCGGGCGACGCGGACCAGGCAAAGTGGTGCACGTTCCGCGCGAAGAAGCGCACCGCCTTGTCGCCCGACGGCACCGTCACCTCTGGCGCCGGCGGCACGCTGTCGTACGCATCGCGGGGAATGTGCACCACGCCCCACCGCTTCACCGCTTGCCACCCCGGATCGCCCGAGATCGGCACCCCGGTGGCCCCGAGCACCTGATCGTACGGCACCACGAGCGTCACGTCGTACGTGCCGTACTCGCCGTACAGCTCACCCGCGGGCACGAAGGGATTCGGCTCCCACCCCCCGCGATCGTACACCGCCACCTTCGGGTACCACTGCGCGAAGTCGTAGCTCCGCCCCCTGCGGCCCTGCCGGCGCAGCACCGTCGAGGGGCGCGCGTCCCACTGCATGCGGATGCGCATCGAGGCGCCGGGCGCCAGGGGATGGGGCAGCGTGAAGTGCGCCACTGTGCTGTCCGGCGCACCGGGATAGTCCGCCGCCACGGGCACACCGTCGAAGGTGGGCACCGCCGTGAACCGTTCGTACCCATAGTCCGGATCGCGCAGGTTCTGGAAGCGGTCGCGGCCCTCGCGTGCGTCCACCGCACTCCACTTCGACCCGGGCCGGAATGCGTTCAGGTACTGGTGGAAGAACATCTCGCGGAGCGTATCCGGTGAGTTGTTCACGTACGTGAGGTCCGCGGTCCCGTGCACGAGATGCTGCGCCTCATCCAGCGTCGCCGTCATCCGGTAGTTCACGTACTGTTGCCAGTAGCCGGTGGTGTCGCCGGAGGGCGGCGTCGTGTACGCGCCCGGAATGCCGGAAGTCCGCTGCGGTCCCTGCTGGAACGCGAGCAGAAGCGCGAGAACGGAAGCTGTCGTCATGATTCCTTAATGGAAGGCCTCTAGCCGATTCCCGGATTGCCTGTATCGTAGGGACAAATGTACTCCACCTGCATCTTCTGTCATGCCTCGCTCGGCGGCAACGATGCGATCGAGCACTTCCCGGTGGGGAAGCGGCTCGCCTTCGATGCCGACAAGGGCCGCCTGTGGGTGATCTGCGGAAGCTGTGCGCGGTGGAACCTGTCCCCGCTCGACGAACGGTGGGAGGCAATCGAAGAGGCGGAGCGGATCTTCCGCGCCACGCGGATGCGCGTGACCACCGACAACATCGGCCTGGCACGACTTCCCAGCGGCGCGCAGTTGATTCGCATCGGCAAGCCGCTCCGACCCGAGTTCGCCGCCTGGCGCTACGGTACACGGTTCGTGCGCCGGCGGCTCAATGTGCAGCTGCTCACCGGGGCCGCGGCCGCCGGCGCGGCGCTCGCCGGCGCCGTATTCTCCCCGGTCATCCTGCCGGCGCTGCTCACCGGCACGATGTCGGTGATCGTCTTCCCGGGCGTCACCACGGTGATGGGCGCCGTCCCGATGGTCGGCGCCCTCGCCGCCCGCGACTACCTGCTCGACGACCGCGTGGTGGCGCGCTTCCGCAAGGGCAAGCGACTGCTCGTGGTCCGGGAACGCCACGCGCGGGACGCCGAATTTCACATGGCGGGCGACTATCCCACCATGCGGCTGCCGCACGACGGCGGCTGGCACTACTACGACGGCACCGAGGCGATGTACATCGCCACCGTGCTGCTGGCCGGCGCCAACCGGTACGGAGGTTCCGGCGGCGACGTGCGGCGGGCAGTGGACCACATCGAACGGGCGGGCGACGCGTCCGCCTACCTGCGCAAGGCGTCGCGGGCGGTGGAGTGGCGCGAGGGCCACGTGATGTCGCGGCTCAACGAGATCCGCGGGATCGGAGCGCTCCACCTCATGCCCACCGAGCGGCTCGCCCTCGAGATGTCCGTGCACGAGGAATCGGAGCGGCGGGCCCTGGAGGGGGAGTTGCAGCTGCTCGCCGACGCCTGGCGCGAGGCCGAGAGCATCGCAGCCATCGCCGACGGCCTGCTCGACCCTCCGGGCTTCGACCGGCTCCGCGGATTGCGGCCCGCCGAAGGCTGAGCGATCTCGTCCCGGGGCGCTGAGTCCGGCCCGCGGTCTCCGACAGACCAACGCAACACCTCTGACTCACGAAAACGGCCCCGGGGCGTGAACCCCGGGGCCGTCTCCGCCAGCCTCCAAGCACCATCGGCACTACTTCTGCGGCTGCACCGCCGTCACGGTCGAGATCTTGTCGTCCTTGTCGGCCTTCCACTGTCCGGCGTGCTTCACGTACATGTCCAGCCACGCCGTCCACCGCGCCCACTGATCGAGGTCCGATTCGCGCGTCGCCGGCCCGTGGTCCTCGTATGGGTACATGAACAGCGCCGCCGTCTTTCCGAGCGCGCGCAGCGCCTGCATCATCCGGATCGAACTGATCGGCGTCGTGCCGACGTTCTGGTCTTCCATCGAGTGGTACATGAGCACGGCGCCGCTGATCTTGTCGGCGTAGAAGAACGACGACATCTCCTCGTACGTCTTCTGCCCGGTCCAGAACGTGCGCCGCTCATTCTGGAAGCCGTCGGGGGTGAGCGTCCGATTGTACATGCCGTCGCCCGCGATGCCGGCCTTGAAGAACGGCGTGTGCGCCAGCGCGTTCATCGTGCTGAACGCCCCGTAGCTGTGCCCACCGATGCCGAGCCGCGTGCGGTCGATGTACCCGCCGGCGTCCAGCGCATCGATGACCGTGGACAGATCCATCACCAGGTCGTGGACGTAGTTGTCGTTCATCCGGCCGGCATCGCCCACGATGGGTGGATCGAAGTTGGCCACGGCGTAGCCCTGCGTGATGAGGTACTCGATGGTGCGCGGCCCGGCCGCGGGGAACCGGTTCACGTTCTCGGTGCGCACGGTACGGTCGTACTCCTCCTGGCTCGTGTACTCGTACGGGTAGAACCAGAACATCCCCGGGAGCCGGGTGCCCTCCTTGTAGTCGGCCGGCAGCGTCAGGTTCACCACGAACTGGAAGCCGTCGGGACGCGTCACGGTGATCCGCTTGCGGATGGCCGCGGTGAATTCCGGCGAGTAGTCCTTGTTGTCAGTGAGCCTGGTGCGCTGACCCGTGGCGCGGACCCAGAGATACGACTGCCCGATCTCGGTGGGCGTCTCGCGGGTCACGATCGCGCGATTGAAGTCGTCGTCGAGCGGCGCCGCAACCGTCTCCGATGCATCCTTCGCACCCTCGAACAGCCGCGCCTGCTGTCCGGTGGCGATGTCGTACCGATCCACGAACGCCTGCGGCGGGTTGGCAAGATAGTCGGGGTGGTACTGTGTGCCGGTGAGGTAGACGCCCTTGCCGTCGGTGCTCACGAGGGCCACTTCGCCGCCGCGTGAGCCCCGCTCGGTCATCATCGCGCCCGGATTGTGGTAGAACGACGCCGAGTCGGCGTTGCGGCCGGCCCGGCCGCCGAATCCGCCGCGTCCGCCCCCCCCACCGCCCTGGAACGACGGCGTGTAGCCGCGCTGCCGAACGATGGTGTGCTTGGTCTGCGGATCGGCGAGCTGCACGGCGTAGATCTCCCCCGTGCCGTTGGCGTTGTCGGCCACGAAGATCGTCTTCGCGTCGTCGCTGAACACGACGTTGCTCATCTGGCCGGTGGCCGAATACAGGACCGTGGTGTCGCCCTTGCCGAACGGAGGAAGCCATTGCATGAGCCGGTCGCGGCGCGCCGCACCTCCGCGCCCTCCGCGCCCCGCACGACCGGCCGGCGCGGCGCTCGCGGAGTCGCCGTTCCGGCGACCCGCTGTGTCCGAGGCGATGTAGTAGAGTCCGGGTCCCTGCGGCATCCAGGACAGGCCGCGGTACGGCCCACTCCCACGGCCGCCGCGCCCGAACCCGCCACCCGCAGTATCGGGCGCCTGCCCTTCGCGACTCGGCTGCTGGTCGATCTGCGCGAGCACCTTGCCGCTGGCATCCCAGATGGCCTGCGTGGTGCCGAAGCTGTTGTACTGGACCACGTAGGAGAACGGTTCGTCCATCGTCGTCACGCGGAAGTAGTTCGCATCGGGACCGGCGTCGACCGCCGAGATCATCGCCGGCGCGCCGATCTTCTTGAGCGCGTGCGTCTTCACGTTCACGACGCCGAGCTGCCCCGTGACGTAGTACTTCATGAGCGCCTTGTCGTATGGGTCTTCCAGCAGGCTGGCCCAGTTGCGCTCCGGCTCCTTCACCCCGTTCAGCCAGAGGCGCACCGTGGGTCCGGTGGCGATGGCCGGCTCCCTGGGTTCCGGCTCGCGAGGGCTCGGCACGAACACGGCGATCACACTCGAACCGTCGGCCGTCCAGTCGATCGTCGTGACGAGCGTGGCGAGCAGCGGCGCCCTGGACGCCTGAACCGACTTCCCGGTGGCCGCGTCGGCGACATAGACATAGGAGGCGTTGTCGAAGTTGGCGATGTACGCCAGCTGCTTGCCGTCGGGCGACCAGGCGGGACTGCTCACGGTGGCACCGGCCGGCACCTGCACCGTGGTGCTCTTGCCCGTGGTGGCGTCGATCAGCGAGAGGCCCGCCGAGGCGCGCGTGGTGAGGATGCGCGCGCGGTTGGCCTTCGGGTCCACCTGCAGGCCGCCGAAGTAGTAGTGGAACTTCCCGAACTCGTTCACCGTGGGCAGACCGTCGCTCTCCTGCTTGAGGAAGTGCGTCCGGTCAGGGCTCTGCATGCCGAGCGTCACATTCCGGTAGCGTGGCGCGGTGACCAGCTGCTCGATCGCGGGTGGCGGCGTGACGTAGATCTCCTTGGCGAGCAGTCCGCGGTCGGCGGCGATCTGCTCGGCCACGTTGGAGCGCTGGGCGCGGAGGGCGGCGGGAATCGTCGTGGCGGCGAAGGCGGCCAGGAGCAGGGCGCGCGTCGCGAAGCGACGGGTTGGAAACGGACGGAACCGCGTCATGGGGACCTCGGCGGGACGGGAGGGGAAACGTCGGGGCATCGGGGGCGCATCCGGCGGATCGGGCGCCACCAAGAATCGTACGCGGCGCGAGGGGCAGACGCTGAAACCGCGCTCCGGCGCTGCGACGCAGATCACCGAATCCGCCGTGACCTGTCCGGCCCGGCGTCAGTCCGGAGAATGGTGGGGCGGGCATCGCCCGCACGGCGACGGTCTGAACGCCTGACGCCTCTCACCTTCTCGAACGCGTCCGCGCCGCCGCGGCACTTTCACCCCTCAACGGGGTTTGGTACGGACACCGAGCGCCTCCGGGAAATACCGGCTTCGCGGCGCTCCGAGACCGAGGTACGCTCCTGCAATGCCGACTCCCCTCTTCCGGCGCCTTTCCCAACCGGCGTTCGCCTCAATCGCGACCGCGGCGATCGTCGCTGCCGCGGCCAGCTGTTCCAGCGCCTCACCACCTCCCACTCTGCCGACCCTGGTCCCACACGTCGCGACAGTCGACGTCACCCCAGGCATCGACACGCTCGTGGCCGCCGGCCAGAGCCAGCAGCTCTCGGCCGTCGCCCATGATTCCACCGGTGCTGTCGTGTCCGGAGTGTCCATCACCTGGGCGTCGTCCGGCACCGGTGTGGCCACGGTGGATTCTTCCGGCCAGGTGACGGCCATCGCCAACGGCTCGGCGACGATCACCGCCACCGCGTCGGGCGTTGCGGGACACGCTGCCGTGGTCGTCGCCATCCCGGCCCCGGTCCATCACGCGGCCCAGGTTTCCGTCAGTCCGGCCATCGACACGCTGATCGCGGTCGGCCAGCGCGCGCAGTTCACTGCGGTCGTCCGGGACACGACTGGCGCGGTAGCCAGCGGAGCCACCGTCGTCTGGACGTCGTCGGACACCGCCGTTGCCACCGTGAACTCGTCCGGCCAGGTGACGGCCGTCGCCAACGGATCGGCCACGATCGCCGCCGCCTCGCTGGGCGTGACAGGACACGCCGCCGTGGTCGTCGCCATTCCACCCGCCACGCAGCACGTGGCCAGCGTGGTTGTGAGTCCGGTGGTCGACACGCTGGTCACGGCCGGCCAACACGCGCAGTTCGCGGCGGTCGCCCGGGATTCCACGGGCGCGGTCATGAATGGAGTCTCCGTCACCTGGACGTCATCCGACTCCGGCGTGGCCCGTGTCAATGCGTCTGGCCAGGCGACGGCAGTTGCCAACGGCTCGGCGACGATCACCGCCACGGTATCGGGCGTACCGGGACACGCGACGGTCGTCGTGGCCATCCCCGCCCCGCCGCCGCCCCCTCCCGGAAACACGCTCTTTCAGGAGGATTTCGAAGACACGCAGTTCGCCTCGCGCGGCTGGTACGACAACACGTCGATGGCGATCACGACGGCCCAGTCGCACACTGGCGCCCATGCGCTCGAGGTGCACTTCACGCAGGGCGCCACGACGCCGACGTACGGTGGCGCCGCCCGCCATCTGTTCACCCCGTCCAACACCGTGTACCTGAGCTATTGGGTGAAGTACAGCACCAACTGGGTGGGCTCGGGACACACGTACCATCCACACGAATTCCATTTCGTCACGACAGAGGACAACCAGTACGTGGGGCCGTCCGCCACGCATCTCACCACGTACGTGGAGGACAACTACCAGAGCGCCGGCGGCTACCCCCGGTTGGCCATGACGGACGTGTCGAACATCGACCAGACGAAGATCAACCAGAACCTGGTCGGCGTCACCGAACAGCGGGCGGCAGGCGGATGCAACGGCAACGGTGACGCGTATTCCACCAACTGCTACCTGATGAGCGCTGGGCAGTACTTCAACGAGAAGGTGTGGACCGCCGCGCAGCCGGCCTTCCTCCCGAACCCTGGCCCCGGTTACAAGAACGATTGGCACCACGTCGAGGCGTACTTCCAGCTGAACACGATCGTGAACGGCATCGGCGTGGCCAACGGCGTTGCCCAGTACTGGGTGGACGGGCAACTGGTCATCAACTCCCAAAACGTCCTCTTCCGCACCGGCGCGCATCCGACGATGCAGTTCAACCAGTTCATTATCGCCCCGTACATCGGCGATGGCTCGCCGGTGGATCAGACGATGTGGATCGACGACCTCGTCGTGGGTACATCGCGGCCGTAAACGGCGCGTGCGCCCGCCGAGACGCGAAAGGGGCGACCGTCCGGTCGCCCCTTTCTGCGTACCCTGGAAATCCGGCCGTCTCACCCGTTCACGAGACTCGCCTTCAACAGCCCCAGCCGCTTCCGCATCGACCCGTCCATCACGGCGTCGCCGATGCGGACCACCACGCCACCCAGAATCTCCGGGTGGACGCTGAGGTGCGGCACCACCTCCTTCCCGAACACGCGCGAGAGTTGCGCGGCGATCGCGTCGCGCTCGGCGTCGCTGGTCTGGCGCGCCACCTTCACCATGGCGTGCATCCGCCCCTCGACCTGATCCACGAGATCCATGTACGCGGCCGAGATCTCGGGAATCAGCATCTGCCGGCGGTTGCGTACCAGCGTCTGGAGGAAGCGGACGAAGTGCGCCGGTGCGTCCTTGAACGCATTGGCCAGCACCTCGTTCTTGTCCACGGCGGCGATGCGCGGCGACTCGAGGAACAACCGCAGCGTGCGGTCGCGCCCCATCGCGTCGGCCATGCCGCCGATGAGCGCGTCCCACCCGTGGAGGTCGTTGGCCCGTTTGGCCAGCTCGAACAACGCCTCGGCGTAGTTCTGGGCGATCGTGACGTCACGCATCAGTGCGTGACCTTCGACGGCTTCAGCGTGGAGAGGAAGCGCTCCACCAGCTTGCGGTTCTTGTCGCTGTCGAGGTTCTCCTCGATGACGCGCGACGCGCCGGCGATCGCCATCTCGATGGCCTCACGCCGCAGGTCGGCCACGGCCAGTTCCTTCTCGCGCTCGATTTCCTGCACCGCGCGCTCCACCACCGCCTGCTGCTCGGCGCGGGCCTTGTCGAGCATGTCGTTGCGCAGCTTCTCGGCCATGCCGCGCGCATCGGCGATCACCTTCTGTGCCTCGCCGCGCGCCGCTTCGATCTGCGCGCGATGCTCGGCCAGGAGCTTGGCGGCTTCGTCGCGGTCGCGCTTGGCCGAGGCCAGCGCGTCTTCGAGCGACTTCTCGCGGGCTTCTACCGCCGCGGTAATGGGCTTGAACGCGAACTTGGTGAGCAGGTAGAACAGCACCAGGAAGATCAGCAGCGTCCAGAACATCAGGTTGTTCTTGAGGCTCACCAGCGAGTTCCCCGCCCCCTGCCCCTCCTGGGCGAGAAGCGGCGAGGCGGCGAGCATCATCGGGACGGCATACGCGATCGAACGCGGAAAACGCATGGAATATCCGGTGTGATTGGTGGTTGGTGACGCCCGCCCCGGGGCGGACGCCGCCGCCCGAGTTAGACCTTCACCATGACGATCAGCACCGCCACGACGACGGCGAACAGCGCCACGCCCTCGATGAGTGCCGAAAGAACCATGGCGTAGAGAAAGATGGAGCCCTTTTCTGCGGGCTGACGCGCGATACCGTCCATGGCCGAGCCACCGATCCGGCCAATGCCGATGCCGGCGCCAATGGCCGCCACACCCGCGCCGATTCCGGCGCCCAGCATGGCCCACGCCCCCTGGTAAGTCTTGCCGAACGCGTCCGCCGCGACCTGCAAGAGCGGAAGGATGTGCATTGTCGATCTCCGTTGTGCGTCGTGAACCGTTCCATTGCCCCGCACCGATGGCTCTCGCCGAGGATGCTGCCCGTCACCGGGACCCGGGTCCCAACGGGCGTCCCCAATCGCTCGATTGGGTACCCAGCGCGCGCTGGAGCTGTCGCCGCGCGCCGTCCTTCACTTCTGATCTCGTCTCGTTTCGTCTCTTCGACTACCCGAAGGGCGCCTAGTGATGCGACGCCCGGATCTGCCCGATGAACACGGCCGTGAGCAGCGCGAAGATGAATGCCTGAATGAAGCTGACCAGCACCTCGAGCAGCATGATGCCGAGCGCCATGGGAATGGGCCCCAGGAAGGCAATCGCCCAACTTCCGAACAGAAGCGCCAGCCCGATCATCGTCAGCACGATCACGTGCCCCGCGATCATGTTGGCAAAGAGACGGATGGTGAGCGCAAACGGCTTGGTGAATTTGCCGATGAGTTCCACCGGCGTCATGATGAACGTCAGCGGAAGTTTGATCCCGATCCCGAGATCGCCCGGCCAGTACACGATTGTTTTCATGTACCCGGCGGGCCCGAGGGCAATCATCCCCGCCGTCTCGGTGGCAATGAACGCGCAGGCCGCGAGCGTCGCATTGACTCCCAGATTCCCCGTCGGCGTGGCCCCGTAGGGGATCAGCCCCATCAAGTTCATGAACAGAATGAAGAAGAAGAGGGTGAGCACGAAGGGGATGTAGCCGTCGGCGTGCTCGCCAAGCGCCTCCTTGAACACGCTGCGCAGCAGTAGCACCACCGCCTCCATGCCGGCGGCGAAGCCCTTGGGGTGGCCGTGCTCCCGGGTGGCCCGCGCATGTGAGCGGGCCGCCCCCACCAGCGTGAGCAAGCAGAGGGCCGCCGCGACGAGCATGAAGAACACGAACTTGGTGGGGGCGAGGTCGATCGTCGAATTGCCGACCCGCACGGGCCAGGTCGGCAGGTGCCACTCACACGCCCAATCCTTGTTCAAGCAGGGAAGCTCGACGGTCTTGGAGTCCGTGATGTGCGGCATGATGAGGTCGGCGGGCCCGAGCGCGTGCTTGGGCGCCTGTGCCTGCTCCGGCACCGCCGGCGCGGGAGCTGCCGCATCCTGGGCCACGGCGCGCATCGGATGCGCCGCCACCGCCGCCATCACCATCATCGCGAAGAACGAGCGAAATCTCATTTGAGCAGCAGGAGAGGTTCGATCAGTGTCGGAAGAAACAGAAACGTCGCACAACCTATCAGCGCCGGGACCAACGGAAGCGCCAGCACCTTCACCACCAGCACCGCATACACCAGCAACGTGCCCAACCGCAGCAGGCTGCCCACGCCCCACGCCACCCAGAGGTTGCGCCCCTTCAGCAGCCGAGCCAGCAGGAACGACACCAGATGAACGCCGAAGGCGACGACCGCCGTCAACTCCAGCGTCTCGTGATCGGCTGCCGTCGGGAATAACAACATCAGCGCCGCCATCGAAGCACCGATCAACCCGGCCGCCGCCAGCGCGAAAAAGGCAAACGTCTTCATCGACCGTCCGGCCCGCCGCGCTCCGCCGCCGTCGCCCGCCTGTACATCGAGTAGAAGCCCCCCGCCGCGCCGGCGAACGTGCACCCGATCGTGAACCAGGGCGTGCTGTGCAGCTTCCCGTCCAGCCACATGCCCCCGAACACGAAGACCACGATCGTCAAGCCGAACTGCAGGCCGATTCCGGCGAACTCGGAGCCCGTCGGCATCGACCGTTGCTTGGGCGAAAACGGTGCCTTCTTCCGCCCCTCGTTTGGCTCGCGATCGCGGTCCATTTCCGCCCTGAAACTAGGACTTTGTGAAATTTTTCGCAAGCGAATCAGACCCGTCTTCCGGGCCGGCATGCGCCGGCTATTCCCGTCCATCGCCCCGCCCATCTCGCGAGCGGAATCGGCCGACGGCGCCCCCCCAAACCGGCCAAAGTTCTGGTAGGGATCACATCCCGCCTGCCGGGGTATGCGCGTTGGCTCGGCAGTGGGTGTCCGCGTATCGGTGTTCACCGGATCGTGGACTGGGATGTGGCGGGGACGTGCCGAGACCTGTTGCTCACCGTCCTGCACCCCTCTTCCCACGGACAAGACCCTATGTACCTCTACCTCGGCTAGTGGTTGGAAGCTGTTCGCCCGAACAAACGCCGGCACGACCCAAGTTAATGCCCGGCTGTAAGATCGGACGTTACGGTTCATATTGACGGTTCGTCCTATGGTTGATAAGTTCGCCCTGCAACGATTTGTGATCGGGACGCACCGTCACAACACTGCTTGCACCGTACGCCCGCCCGTTGGTCCAGTAATGAACTCGCGTCTCGCAATCTCGCTGCTCTGCGCCGGAGCGATCGGTATCGCCTGCACCGCTCGCTCGCATGGCGACGAAGCGGTAGCAACACCAGCCTCCGCGCAACCCGTGGACGGCCACCCGAAGATCAAGTCGTTCCTCGACATCGAGCGCCACAACCACGGCGTCCGCTTCGCGTTGCACGTCGTCAACACCGGGAACAAGAGCGTCGAGATCGACTTTCCCAACGGACAGGCCTACGACTTCGTGGTGCTCGACTCGCTCGGCAAGACGGTGTGGCGCTGGGCACGCGGCCGTGTGTTTACCCAGCCCACGCAGATCAAGTACCTGGGCGGTGGACAGGAATTCGCGGTAGCCGAGAATTGGAAGAACCCGCCGGGCCCGGGCACCTACACGGCCGTCGCCATGCTCACCAGCACCAACGTGCCGGTCGGCGAGCGGACAACGTTCACGGTGCAGTAGCCGCTCCCTCGAGCGGCCCCTCCGGAAGCACGCAGCCCCTTCTGTGAACGCGGCGCCGTTGCCCGACGCCCCCCGGCGAGCGCTCGCCATCGGCGTGATCGCAGCGTTCGTGGCCGGCAAGCTCGCTTTGCACCTGTTGGTGCTCGCCGTGTCGCCATACGGCATCCAGCGCGATGCCTTCCTCTACTTCGCGATGGGCGACCACCTGCGCTTCTGGCGCATGGACTTCCCGCCATTCATCGCGCTCATGGGGAACCTGCAGACGGCGCTGTTCGGGCATACCATGGCCGCGGCGCGCGTCTTCCCCGCACTCGAGGGAACGATCCTCCTCGTGCTGGCCGCGATGATCGCGCGCGAGTTGGGCGGAGGCGCCTTCGCGCAGGGGATGGCCGCCCTCGGCGTCCTCACGGGCGGCATCTTCCTGCGCCCGAGCACGCTCTTCCAGCCGGTGGTGCTCGACCAGCTCTGGTGGACGCTGTCCCTGTACGCGCTGATCCGCGTGGCTCACGCCGCGGGCGAGCGCGACGCGCGTGCCCAGCGCAACTGGTGGCTCGCGTTCGGCGTGGCCATGGGACTGGGACTGCTCACCAAGTTCAGCATTCTGTTCCTCGGCCTCGCAGCGCTCGCCGCCCTGGTGGCCACCCCGCTCCGCCGGTCGCTGCGCACCCCCTGGCCCTGGGTTGCGGCCGTCACCGCCTTCGCCATCGGAAGCCCGAGCATCGTCGGGCAGATCGCGCTCGACTATCCCGTGGTGCGCCAGATGCACGAACTGGCAGCCCAGCAGTTGTCGCACGTGAGCTGGATCGCGTTCGTGATCGCGCAGCCGTTCATGGTCGGCTTCGCCGCGTGGGTGCTGGCCGTGGTCGGCGCCGGCGCGCTGATCGTATGGGCGCCGCTCCGCGCCTACCGGACCGCCGGTTGGGCGTGCGTGTTCGCGTTCCTGCTGCTGCTCGCCCTGCACGGCAAGGCCTACTACATCGGCCCCATCTACCCCACCCTCCTCGCCGCGGGCGCCGTCTGGCTCGAGCGCCTCGGCACGGGACCGGCGCGCCGGGTGCGCCCGGCGTTTCGCTGGGCCGTGGTGGTCCTCATCGCGGCGCAGGGATTGATCGGACTGCCGGTGGCGCTGCCGCTCCTGCCACGCACCGAGACCGCGCGGTATATCGTCGCAGTCGGCGCCGAATGGGCGCTGGGCACCAATAGGGGCGGCTCCGATTTGCTACCGCAGGACTTCGCCGACCAGACGGGGTGGCGGCACCAGGCACAGGCCCTGGCGCGCGTGTACCGCTCGCTGCCGCCGGACGACCAGGCTCAGGCCGTGATCGGCGCGTCGAACTACGGCGAGGCCGGTGCTGCTGAATTCTATGCCGGGGAATACGGACTCCCGCCGGTGGTATGCGCGTGCGGCTCGTACTGGTTCTTCGGACCCGGTACGCGCCCCGGCAATGTCCTCATCTCCATCGGGAACGACTCCACCGAAATCGCCCCGCTGTACCGCGACATTCGCCACGCGGGCCGGATCCTCAGCCCGTGGTCGGTGCAGGAGGAGCGAGACGTACCGCTCCTGCTCGCACGCAAGCCTCGTCAGTCGCTGCAGGCCGTGTGGCCGTCGCTCGCATCGCGGAACTGAACACGCCGTATCGGCCGTTGGCGGTCGGCAGCCGCCGGTCGACGCCGCTCGACGAGCTTTCTGGATTTCGACGGCAGCCGTGAAATGTTGGTGACGGAACACACACCACGCGTCATCCGTTCCCGCTGTCAACGCGGTGAATTCCACGTTGCGCGTCATTGCCTTTTCTTTTCGTCACAGCGCGGTTTCGCGCGGGCACCTATCGTCGTTTGGTGAGTACTACGCACCAAACCCACGCGAGAGGAGGTGCCCAATGACGCCTCGCACGTCCCGCGGGTTGTGGTTGGCCGTTGCCGCAATTTCGAGCGTCGCCGTCGGCTGCTCGTCGGACCAGCGCCCCACAGCCCCCCTGTCCCCGAATCCGTCGGTCGCCCTGGCCGTTGCTGCCGCATTCAACCACATGGGTGACTCCGTCGTCGCCGCGCACGGCGACAGCGATGCCGCCAATCGCTTCTACGGCGCCGCCGCCGTACTGCGGCGCGTGCCCGTGTTCGATACGATCACCATCATGATCGACAGTGTGCCGACCACGTTCAACGCCGTCGCGCTCGCGGTGGCCGACACCGGCACCTCCACGGCGTGCCCCATGCCGCCCATGGACAACGATCGTGACGCACAGTTCGAGTGCCCGTGGGGCATGCCGCACAGCACGTACACGCTGTTCGCGTGGCAGCCCGGCCAGCCGCCGCACATCGTGCAGCTCGTGGCCAGCGCCGACTCCAGCGGCATCGGACTGCCGGGCCGCTGGCACTGGGGCATGGACACCACCACCACCACCGACTCGACCTCGGCCGACACCACGTCCGCCGGCATCGTGACGATGCTCATCCCGGCGCGGCTCAAGTACTTCAGCGGCGACGGCAGCGGCATCTGGTGGGGGTCCAACGGCACGCAGATGAACACGGTCAAGCCCAACGGTGCGCCCTGTCCCAAGGACACCACTGCGGCCGACAGCACCTCTACGGACACCACCTCGTCGACCAACCGCGGCGGGTGGGGCGAGCGTGAGGGGCACGGATGGGGCGGCCTGCACATGAACTCGGCGTCCTGTCAGATGGCCGACTTCACCTTCCAGTTCGCGGGCACCGTGCGGGTTCCGCCGGTGAGCTGGTGGAACACCAACACGGCGAGTGGCACGCACACCATCTCACTCGACGCGTCGAGCGTGCCCGGAGCGTACATCACGTTGAGCTTCGCGCCCGGCATGATGGGGCACTAGGCAGCCCCAACCGGAATCAGGCAGCGGGCGGCTTGGACAGCGCCCGCTTGCCGATCCGCTCGGTGAACGCAAGGGTGGCCAGGCCGAACAGCAGGTGGAACACCCGCACGGCCCAGTGCGCGTCGCCGAGCATGAAGGTGCGCTGCCCGAGTCCGATCACCGGCAGCAGCACGGCCCACAACACCGTCATCCCCACCAATCCCCATCCCGCCCTGGACATGGCGCCGAGCAGCGCCTGCAGCAGCACCAACAGGGTGAAGATGAATCCGAGTCCGATGTGGATGGCCAGATAGCTGGTGTTGCCCATCCAGAGCATCACGCCGAGCACGAGCATCACGAGCACCAGCGTTCGCAGCGCCATCTGATTGAACTTGATCAGGCCTTTCATCGCGGTTCCTCGGGTTGGCCGCGCGCGGAGGGGCAACTCGGCGGCGTTGGGAGAGGAATCTAGACCCGGGAGCGTCGTTCCCCCACCCCGCGCCGGGCGTTAGCTTCCGGGTTCGCCCAACCCAGAATCCGGCATGCCCACCACCGCTCCTCCCAGCGACGCCCGCGATCTCGAGCTTCTGGCCCAACTGGCCGCCGCGCACCACGACCTGAAGGCCCAGATCGGCCGGCGCATCGTGGGGCAGCACGCCATCGTGGACGATCTCGTCACGGCGCTGCTGGCCGGCGGGCACGCGCTGTTGGTGGGCGTGCCGGGCCTGGCCAAGACGTTGCTGGTGCAGACCGTGGCGCAGGCGCTGGATCTCAGCTTCTCTCGCGTGCAATTCACCCCGGACCTGATGCCCAGCGACATCACGGGCACGGAGCTGCTGGAGGAGGATCGGGCGGCGGGACACCGGTACTTCAAGTTCGTGAACGGGCCCATCTTCGCACACGTGGTACTGGCCGACGAGATCAACCGCGCGCCGCCGAAGACACAGGCGGCACTGCTGCAGGCCATGCAGGAGCACGCCGTCACGGCGGCGGGGCAGACACACTCGCTCCCCATGCCCTTCTTCGTGCTGGCCACGCAGAACCCCATCGAGCAGGAGGGCACGTATCCGCTTCCCGAGGCGCAGCTCGACCGGTTCATGTTCCAGCTCCGCGTGGGGTATCCGTCGCGGGCCGAGGAGGAGCAGATCGTGGCGGCCACGACGAGCGACGTGGACGTGAAGATCAAGCCGCTGCTGAGCGCCGAGAGTCTGCTGCAGCTCCAGCACCTGGTGCGGCGCCTGCCCGCCCCGCCCACGGTGGTGAGCTACGCCGTGAAGCTGGCGCGCGGCACGCGTCCCGAGAGCGACGACGCGACGCCGTTAGTGAAGAAGTACGTGAGCTGGGGCGCGGGGCCGCGGGCGAGCCAGTATCTGGTACTGGGCGCCAAGGCGCGGGCGGCGATGGACGGCCGCCCGATGCCCGATCTGGAGGACGTGAACGCGATCGCGATGCGGGTGTTGGAGCATCGCGTGGTGCTCAACTTCCAGGCGGAGGCGGAGGGAGTGGGCGCCGAGCAGGTGATCGCAATTCCCCAGCATCCGTAGCGGCCGCCGTCCGCCGCTCCCTTCCGACGGCGGTCAGTGCATCCGGCTCCAGAGCACCAGCGTGCCGCAGCTTGGGTCGCCCTCGCGAAACTGCACCGGCGTGGTCGCAGGGTTCGGATAGAACTCCACCGCTTCGAGCTGGCTGGTGAGCAATCCCTTCAAGTCCGGCGGCGGGTTGTGCTCTATGTCTATCGTCGCGCTCGGGTGATAGATGAACGCGCCGTCCAGGAAGATCTGAACCCAGCAGATGCCGAACTCGTGCTGAGCCGAGCGTGACGCGAGAAAGACCTGTCCGCCCGGGCCGCGAATGAGGCCTGCGGTCGTGCTGCCGCGCAATAGTTGGTCGAGTGTGCGCGTGTGGCTACTGTCGATCGCGCCGCGCGTGAAGAAGAACCCGCCCCCCTTGGCTCGGCGCCGCATGAATCCTTCCAGCCGCGGGTCGACGAATTCGGCCGTGGTCGTGACGCCGGGAAGCACCCTGGCGACGACCCTGAGTTGTCGCTCCACCATCGCGCGCTTGCCCCGGGTTACGACTACCAGAGCCGAATCCGGCGTGTAGCCGAGCAGTCGAAGGCCGACCATGTGCTTCCCCACGGGCGTGCCGAGAAGCCGGGCAAGGCCGTCAGCGTCGGTGGTGTCTCCCGTGGGCCGATGATCCAGGGTGATCTGCACGCCGGACAGGGGCGCCGTACTCCCGGCATCGCGGACCAGGATGATGATGGCGGGCGTCTGCGCGCCCGCCGACGTCGCGCCGGCCAAGGTTGCGGTCACGACCGCGATGCCGGCCATCGCACGCCCGGCCAGTTTGAGCATTCGCTCACACCGCCGGGCAGCGTCGTGCATCGTGCACCCCCAATCCGTGGGCGGATCACCCGAACGAAGACCGGACATCCGCACCCTTTCCGCCCACGATAGGCCGGGGGACCCGCACGAGCAAGACCGCGCCGCCCACCGACGCGTCTGTCGGTGTTCAGAATGCGCAAGGGTCCAGCGTGTCGGCGGGCGTTGGAATGATGACGTTCGCAAGAGAATGATCTCATGGATCGCGGTGCAGACGGCGATTCTGGCGCATCGAGCCCCGATGGCCCATGTTGGAATTGTCATTGCGGCCGCTGCGCCGTTCCCCCCGAAGTGAGCAGGCGTGCCCCGGCACGCCGCCACCCCGCACCGCCCATGATCGTTCTGCACACGCTTGGAGCCGTCGCCATTCGTGTCGGCACCCGCAAGGTCCTGCCCAGTGCGACCCGCGCATTCGGCGCGTTGTTGTTTCTGACCGTCGAGCGCCGGCGTGCGGTCCCGCGAAACGAGTTGCAGTCGTTGCTCTTCCCCGGTCAGCGCGATGCTACCGCGGGCCACAATCTGCGCCAGCTACTCTATCGCGTACGCGGGTTGGGCGCGCCGGTCGCGGCGATGGAAACGGGCGTAGTACTGGCCGAGGATGAAGTACACGACGATTTCACACCCCTCTGCGACGGAACGGCGCTGACGCCCGACGCGGTCAAGGCCGTGTCCGACGGCGTGCTGCCCGGTTACGCCCCATCGTTCTCGAAGCCATTCACCGAGTGGGTGGAGCGGCAGCGGGCCCGCATTCAGAATTCCGTGCTGCGGCGATTCGCGTCAGAACTCTCGGCGCTTCGGAGCGCCGGGCGGTGGCGTGACATCGAGCCGATTGCCCGTGCCTGCCTCTCGCTCGATCCGCTGAACGAGGAGGCCACCCTGGCGTTGGCGGAGTCGATGGCCCTGGATGGCCAGAAGGCCAACGCGGTGCGGCTCCTCGATGGATATCTCGAGGACGTCGCACCGTACGGCAAGGACCTGCGCGTGCCGGCCCACGTGCTGCGTACGCGCATCTCGGAACATGTACCCGACGACGGGTATCGCCGCGTGGGCGCCGGCCCGTTCGTCGGCCGCGAAGAGGAGATTGCGGAATTGTGGCGCCGCTACCGAGCGGCGAAGCGGGGGGAGCCCGGCGCCGTCGTCATTCACGGCGAGGCCGGCATCGGCAAGACCCGGCTCGGAGCCGAATTTCTCAAGGCGGCGGCGTTGGACGGGGCGACGTGCGTAAAGGCGGAGTGCGTGCCGCACGATATCCGTCGTCCGCTGGGGGTGTTCGTGGATCTGGTGCCGAAGCTGCTCGCTGCGCCGGGCGGGCTCGGCGTCGCGCCCTCCGCCATGAAGCAGCTTCAGCGTCTCACCCAGCCGAAGTTGTCTGCGCATTCCGGCACCCCGGAGGTCGATCCCCAGCACCTGTTCAACATCATCGTCGGGGCGGTCACCGATCTGGTGGATGCCGTTTCCGACGAGCAGCCGGTGGTCCTCCTCGTGGACGACGCGCAGTTCATGGACGCCGCCTCTGCCGAGTTGACCTTTGCGCTCGTGGAGCGAGGTCGCGCACGGCGCTGCACGTTCGTGCTCACGTCGCGAACCAAACTCGCCGTGGCGGACGACGCCACGGAGCGGGACACCGTGAGCTGGTTACGGCTCCGGCCGCTCGACGAACGGGCCTCTCGGCGGCTCTTCTCTTCCCTCGCGCAGTCGCTCGCGCTCCCCGCCGAAGCGGGGGTCGAGGCCGATCGACTGGCGTTGGCGGCCGGCAATCCGCTGTTCCTGCGCTGGTTGCTGATGGAGGCGCCGAGCCCTGGGCGCAGCGCGCTGCCCGTTTCACTCACCGATCTGCTGACGCAGCGTGTGCAGCGCCTGACCGACGCGACGCTTCGGGCATTCGTGGCCGCGGTTCTGCTCGCCAAGCACTGTCGGCTGGATCGGCTGGCGCGGCTGGCCGGCCTTAGCGAGGGTGAGCTGCTGACGTCGATTCAGAGTCTGGAGAACCAGGGATTCCTGGAGGCGGATGGTGTCGACATCCGCAGCGCGCATCCATTGCTGTCGCAGGCCGCGTTGGCCGAGTTTCCACCGGTCACGATGCGGCTGATGCATTCCACGGCCGCGATGCTCTTGCAGGCCGACGCGGAGCCCAGGCACAACATCGGAATGTTGTGGGATGCCGCAGAGCACTGGCATCAGGCGGGGGCAACGGAGCGGGCCATTGAGTTATTGCGGTCGTGTGCGGGGTACTGCCTGCATATCGGACAACCATCTGTAGCGTGTGACTTGCTCGACCGAGCCACGGCGATTGGTCCCATCGTCGGCCAAGCAGGGCTACTGGAGAAGCTCGTCGAGGCTGCACGGGCGGCTGAAGACTACCCTCTAGTAATAGATGCAGTTCGCCGGCATCGCACGCTGACCCACGGCGATCCGGAAGCTCAAGCTCACGACGAACTCGAGCTTGACGCCATACAGGCCGCGCGCTTCTCTGGCGTCTCGATAGTGGAACAAATGCCACTGCTCCGCAGGTGCGTCTCTGAACCGCACGCTCGCCCGTCACACCGACTCCGGGCGGCATGTCAACTCCTCGCCGCCCACGATCTGAATCTTGATCTTGAGGCCTCGAGGGCAACTTTTGCGGAACTCCGTGCCATTCAGTGTGAGACCACGGCGGATCATGTCCATCGATATCGCGCTGACTTGCTGCATTACGCGTTCGCAGCGGACTTTGACCACACGGTGCGCGCCGCCAACTCGCTCCTGCAACTCGTCGACCGCGCGCCGTCACCAATGGTCGGCGTTCGGCTTTCCGTCGACGCGGCCCTGGGCCTCTTCCGGTGCGGTCAGTGCAGTGACGCCATTGGAGCACTCAAGTACGCATTCGAGCGAGGCAAGACTTTGGGGATGGTGTCATCGTTGATCGACGCTTCCAGCATGCTCGCGTGGATGTACGAAGTGCTACAAGACGAGCCCAACCAAAGGGAATGGAATGCCATCTCGGATCGCCTCTATGGTGAGCACACCTCGGAGCGCGGCAGAATTTCTCACTACCTTTCGAACAAAATCGAATTCGCAATCGAACAAGATCGCGCGGCGGATGCACGCAGGTGGCTTCAACAAGCCAACGCACAATATCCTGAGATTACCACACCACGGAGCAATATATTGGCGCTGGCCTTCTGGCTTCGGATTCTCCAAATCGAAGGTGCGGCGCCCGAGTCCATGGCCCCGTTCTCCGAACTCGCAAGGGAACACGAGCGCGGAAAGGCCTGCGGGCTCCATGACAACTTCGTGGAGGCTTACTGGCGCGAACTATCTCAAGTCGGCCGAAGGCAGAGAGCCAACGAGATGCTTCATACCTACGTAAGCGTGGATCGGCGCGATGGATTCCCGCTAGCGCGGTCGCTCGGGTATATCGTGGCGCACGGGCGCGCGTCCAGCGGACCGCAGTAGCCTCACCAGCTGCGCACAATCAGTCAGAGCAGTTGCGCCGTTGTTGGAAGAGTTCAGAGCTTCAGCTCACGCCTTCCCGGACGCCCCTCACGAGGCTCAGACTTGGGCGGGTCGCCGCCACCATCGTCGGGGGCGTGAACAAGCTCTTCCAAGTGGGGCTGCCGAGGACCTGATCGGCGATCACCGGGTCAAACTGGGTTCCACGACACCGGATTATCTCTTGCCGGACCTGTTCTGCAGTCCGCGCTGTCCTGTAAGGCCTTTCGGTCGCCATCGCATCAATCGTGTCGGCGAACCTGATGACCCTTGCAGCCAGCGGAATCTTTTCCCCGGCGAGCCCATCAGGATAGCCACTTCCATCCCAATTCTCATGATGATGCCGGATCGCTGACACTAGCTCGCGCAACTTGCTAATTGTGCTCACCAGTTCGGCGCCATCAACAGGGTGTTCCTGCATGACCAGCCATTCTTCCGCCGTGAGGCGATCAGCCTTGCTCAAGATCTGACCATACTTTTCGTGGATCTTCCCAACGTCGTGCAACAACGCTGCACGGCCAATTAGTGATACTTCGCCAGCTGACATCCCAAGCAGCCTTGCGATGGCCTGCGAGTATTGTCGGACGCGTCGCGAATGCCCGGATGTGTACGGATCTCTCGCTTCGATCGATTTTACCATCAACTCGAGAAGCTCCTGATTGGTGCGTTCGAGTTCCAGGTTGGTACGGTGAAGCTGCCTCAGCCCGACCATCGGTACCCAAATTAGGGCGGGACCATAGGGGCCATACACCGCATAGAGCCACGCAAACAGAAACACAATCGGGCTCGCCAAGAGGTCGATGCCGATCGTTGAAAGCTTGACGTCGCGCCAAACGGAGAAGGTCGACTCACCGTCACCAACACCAATGAACATGCTCACGATGATAGTGTTGACGGCAAACGACAGGGCGTACGCGCTGACAGCTGGCAGCCCCATCTTGCTCGTTAGCCCGGCAAAACTCTGATCTGGAGCACCCAAGAAGCTCTCACCACCGAGTCCCCTGTAGGCGAGGATTGCGACGGCGAGCGTAAGCGCTTGCTGAGCGACGTTGAAGATTAGAGCCTCACGCCGGGTGCGATTGACCACCTGGACAATGCCGGCAACGAGTACAATCGCAGCGACAGACACCCAGTTCGGGGCGATTAGAGCACTGGCGAGATACGGAATGAATGCGATCGAGCCGCGCGCGCCGTGCGGCAAGAGAAAGGCCAAAAGCTCCGCAACCATTGCGAACGCGGCCAGCAGCACTACCGCGCCAAGTTCGGCCTTGGAAGCCGGGCCAGAGCCCCAATACAACACAATCCCCGCTGCAAGGGCGAGGCACGCAACGACGAGGGCGAATCCGAGTTGGCGATTACGCATTCTGATTAATATGGAGGCGACCCCCTCTCCCCGCCCTAGAGCGCCGTGATCCATCCGCCGAAGGCGAATGAAAGCAGACTCATCAGGAATGTCATCTAGCGTCACCTCCCTGTTCACTGAGTCACTGCGCTGTTCCGCAGTGCTCCGCTAAGGTTGGCTCCGCTCAACTGCTTGGGGAAAAAAATTCCTCCGCTCGCCTTCGCTTCACGAGGGAGGGGGTCACATGTAGGTAGGGTCGGGCTGTTGTCCTGGTCCGCGTTCCTCTGCGCTGCCGCGCGTCATCGCACGTCAAGCGCTCACGCTACGTCATTTCACACTGTACTCCACCCACCGGTTCGTCGCATCGAGCACGGCCAACACCGCCGCCGTCTCCATGCTCTCCTTCACTTCCGCCGTCCCGTTGAGTAATACCGTCTCGCGCTCGAAGCGCGCTGTGATCCCCACGAATACGAACTCGTGATCGAACGCACTGATCGCCATGCACCCGTGCAGCCCCAACAACCCCACCGTCTCGGCTTCCGACTGCATGATCGCGTTCAGCGCCGCCTTGGCCGCCAGTTCCACCCGCAACCGGGGACTCTCCAAACCTTCGGCTTCGCCGACGTAGGACGAATCACCCTTCCGCAGGGTCACACGGCACGTCACCCCGGTGCTCCGCGACCGCCGGACCTCGATATCATCGAAATACAGCCGCCGACGCCCTGTTTCGGGAACCACCACCGGCACTGGGGCCGGCGGTGCCGCCGCCGGGGTTTCTTCGGTGGGGCGCCGGGCCGTATCCCGCGTCGCCGCCACCGAGATCTTCTTGTGGCTCACCCGCATCCCCAACTGCGCCATCAGCGCGCTCTCCACATTCCGCACCGTGGCCTTGGGCGCCACCTCGTCGGTGGTGAGCAGATGGATCTCGTCCACCGCACCGTTCGGGCCCGCGACGATACGCACCGAGATCACTCCCGGCAGCGTGGCCAGCAACTCCTCGGCGCGCGAGATGGGCAGCACGCTCCCCGCGATCGGTGATGGGCCGAATGATGAGGACGAAGTATTAACAGGCACGGACAGCGCTGCTCCGGCTAACTGGGTGATGGCCATGTTGTGGAAACGCGCATCGCATGCTGCAGCATGCAACATGATCCGGCGTGACCGCCGTCACTCGGGGGGCCCCGAAAGTGGAAGCAAAGCCAATATTGAGACGATCACGCGCTAGGGCAAGTCATGGATATCCGGCAACTTATACTCCTTGATCTTTCGATACAGCGTCCGCTCGCCGATCCCGAGCATCTCCGCCGCCTTACGCCGATTTCCCCGCGTCTCTCGAAGCGCCGCCTCGATCACGCGGCGCTCCACCTCCGCCATCGTCGTCCCCGGCGCGACCACCACCTCGTTGGGCGGCGGCTCCGCGGCCTGCGGCTCGATGGCCGCCACCGACGGCCCCCGCCCGTATCCGCCCACGAATCCCGAGCCCCCGCCCCCACCTCCCGATATCTCCCCCAACCACCCTGCGGCACCCGCCCCAACCCGCTCCCGCTCCGAATCCAACCGGTGCCGTAGCTCCTCCACCTGCAACTTCAGTTCCAGAAGACTCCGGACGATGAACTCCAGCTCCTGGCCGCCCCCCCCTTCTCCCCCTCTGCCGGCCGCCATTCGGGGCATCCGCACCGGCAGCAGCCGCGCCGAGCCCCCTTCCCGGATCTGACGCGGCAGGTCGTCGGGCTCGATCTCCCGCCCTGGCGCCAATACGACCATGCTGTCCACCAGATTCTTCAACTCCCGCACGTTCCCGGGCCACGGGTAGTCCACCAGCAGCTGCATCGCCTCCGCAGAGATCCCCAGAAATTCGCGGCCGTGCTCCGCCGAGAATTCCCGGATGAACTGCCGCACCAGCTCCGGAATGTCCGATTTGCGCGCCCTCAGCGGCGGCAGGTAGATGTTCAGCACGTTCAGCCGGTAGAACAGATCGCCGCGAAAGCTCCCCTCGTCCACCTGCTCGCGCAGCGGCCGGTTGGTGGCCGCGATCACCCGCACGTTCACCCGGATGGGCTGCGCGGCGCCAAGCCGCATGACCTCACGATCCTCCAGCACGCGCAGCAGCTTGACCTGCGTGGCCGGTGGGATGTCCCCGATTTCGTCGAGGAAGAGGGTTCCGCCGTCCGCCAGTTCGAAGCGCCCCAGCCGCCGCTCGGCAGCTCCGGTGAATGCCCCCTTTTCGTGCCCGAACAACTCACTTTCGAGCAACGTGTCGGGCAGTGCCCCGACGTTCACCGCGATGAACGGCTTGTTCTTGCGCGGGCTGAGGCGGTGTAGCGCGCGCGCCACAAGCTCCTTTCCGGTCCCGCTCTCGCCTTCCACCAGGACGGTGCTCGACACCGGCGCCATCTGCTCTACCTTCACGAGCACTTCGCGCAGCGGCTCGCTCTCACCCACGAGCCCCGTCTCCAGCTTCAGCCGCCGGCGCTCGAGCACGCGCTTCACCCCGCTGGCCACGTCCTCCACGTCCACCGGCTTGTGGTAGATCTCCACGAATCCGGCGGCCCGCAGCCGCTCCAACTGCGCGTGGTCGGAGATGCTGGTGAGCCCGATGCTCGGTACGCCGGCCCAGAGCTGGTCCTTCACCACGGCCAGCGTCTGCGGGTCACCGAGGTCGCCGCTGAACACCATGATGTCGGGCTTCTCGCGCTTCAGCGCCCCGCGCATGTCGTCGAGCGGCGAAACGACCGCCGTGCGGATCCCGTCGCCTTCGAGTTCGGCGTTCAACCGAACCGCCGGCTCCACGTCGTTCAGCGTGATCAGCACCGTCATCGCATCGCTCCCGCCCCGTGTTCGCCGGCCTCGCCGCGTACGATCGCCACGGCATGCTCGACGATCGGTTCGAGCGCCGCCAGCCCGTCTCTCACGCCGCCCGGCGACCCGGGCAGGTTCACCACGAGCGTACGAGCACGCGTGCCCGCGGTTCCGCGGGCGAGCGCCGCCCGTGGAAAGCGGGTCACGCTCGACGCACGGATCATCTCGGCGATCCCCGGCGCCTCGCGTTCGAGCACCGCGCGGGTAGCCTCCGGCGTCACGTCCCGCGACGAGAGACCCGTGCCTCCGGTGGTGAGCACCAGATCGGCCGCGTCACCGTCGCACCATGCCAGCAGCTGACGGACGATGGCATCCGTGTCATCGGCCACCAGCGCGCGCGCCGCCAACGCGTGCCCGTGCGTGGTGACCCACTGCGTGATGGCGTCGCCCGACGTGTCGGCCCTCTCGCCGCGCGCGCCGGCGTCGGAGATCGTGAGCACGGCGATCCGCATGGCTAGCGGTGCGTGCCGTGCTCGTAGAACGGAAGCTTGACGATGGTTCCCGTGTACCGCTTGCCGCGGATCTCGACCTCGAGCGTATTGCCGGGCTTGGCGTGCGCGGTGGGCACGTAGGCGGTACCGATGGCGATGTTGCAGCTCGGGCTCATGGTGCCACTGCGCACCTCGCCGCTGGGTTGGCCGTTCACGAAGACCGGATACCCATGACGCGGGAACGCGCGGTCGGCGATGGTGAAGCCGACGAGCTTCTTCGACACGCCCTCGGCCTTCTGCTTTTCGAGCACCGGACGGCCGGTGAACTCACCCTTCTTCATCTTCACGATCCAGCCGAGGTTGGCCTCGAGCGGCGTGACCGTGTCGTCGATGTCGTTGCCGTAGAGCGCCATGCCCATCTCGAGGCGCAGCGAGTCGCGGCATCCTAGCCCGGTGGGGGTCACCTGCCCCGATTTCATGAGGGCGTTCCAGATGGCCACCGCGTGGGCCGGGTTGAAGTACAGCTCGAAGCCGTCCTCGCCGGTGTAGCCGGTGCGCGAAACGATGATGTCCTTGAAGCCGGCCACCGTGCCCACGGAGAAGTGGTAGTACCCGATCGCCTCGAGGTCGACGTCGGTGAGCGGCTGCAGGATCTTCTGGGCCTCCGGACCCTGGAGGGCCAGCAGCGCGATATCGTCGCTGATGTCCTCGAGCTTCACGTCGAACTTCGCGACCTGCTTGTTGATGTGTGCGAAGTCCTTGTCCTTGTTCGAGGCGTTCACGACCATCATCAGGTGGTCGGCGAACCGGTACACCAGGCAGTCATCCTCGAACGTGCCGCGCTCGTTGAGGATGCCGGAGTAGTGGACCTGGCCGATCTCCAGCGCAGCCACGTTGTTGGTGGTCACGGCATTCACGAACTCGACCGCCTGCGGTCCGGTGACCAGGAACTCGCCCATGTGGCTGACGTCGAACAGCCCGCACTTCTGGCGGACCGCGTTGTGTTCGGCGGTGATGCCCGTCGGGTACTGCACCGGCATCTCGAATCCCGCAAAGGGGACCATCTTGGCGCCCAGGGCGACGTGGATATCGTGGAAGGGCGTGCGCTTGAGCGTGGCACTGCTATCGGTAGAGGACATCTGGCAAGTCTCGGTTTGAGGGGCCTGAATCGGCCGGGATAGGTAATGTGCCAAGGTGGCAGGGGGGAAACCAGTGGGCAAGCGAACGGCCGGTAGCCCGGTAGGTCGGTAGGTCGGTAGGTCGGTACGAATGAGACGTAGCGCAGGGGAGCTCACGACGTAGGGGACCGGACGACGCGCGGTGCGGGAGCGTCGGACGCGCGATCAGCGCATCGCGGACTGGGGAGGCGAGTCGAATGGGCCGACCTTCCTGCGGTCCACGCCTGAAGCGGGCCGCGAGGCGGCCAGGCGTGGGTGCGGGTGTTGGACACCGGCATCCGCCCGCAACCGCCGTCCCCAAACGCAGGAGGAAGTCATGCGGTATCAAGTCCTCGCAGTCGCGGCGTTGCTCGCCATCGCCTCGACGGCGTCAGCCCAACGGTCGTTCGCGCCAAAGGCGGGTCCGGAGATCCGGCCGCTGGTAGGTGCCTACGTGCCGGTCGGCAACCAGGCCGACAACTTCAAGTCCGCCGTGCTGGTCGGCGGGCAGCTGGCCTTCGAGATGTCGGAGAACTTCCACATTCTGGGCGGGTTCAGTTGGGTGCCCCAGACCGTGAAGTTCACAGGCCTCACGTCCGACGGCGCCGACATCTACCAGTACGACGCGGGCGTGGAGTTCAATCTGATCCGGCAGATGAACGACTACTGGTACTGGCGGCCGTTCGCCGGCATCGGCGCCGGCGGGCGCACGTATCACTACACGGCGGCCGGGGTGGGCAGCAAGACGTGCACGGCGGGCTACGGCACGCTCGGCACCGAGTTCCAGCGCGGCATCTACGCCATCCGGCTGGAAGCGCGGGACAATATGAGCTGCTTCGAATCGCCGATCAGCGGGCTCAAGAAGACCAACAACGATCTGTCGTTCTCGATCGGGTTGGCGTACCACTTCTCGATGCGTTGATGGGGGAGGCGTGAAAGGGAGCGAGTGACGGGGCGTGGTCGCCAGCGGCGGCATTCGCCCTCACCTGCTCCCTTTCACGCCGTCACAGCTCGCGCAGCGCCTGCTCCACCTCGTCGGCGTGCCCGGCCGGTTTCACCTTCGAGAAGATCTTCACGATCTTCCCTGCCCCGTCGATGACGAACGTCGTGCGCTCGATGCCCATGTACTTCCGGCCGTACATCGACTTCTCCTTCCACACGCCGTACTTCTCGGCCACCTCGTGCTCGGTGTCGGCGAGCAGCGTGAACGGCAGATCGTACTTCGCCTTGAACTTCTGGTGGCTCTTCACCGAGTCGGGTGAGACGCCGAGGATCACCGCCTTCGACTTCTTGAAGCGCGGGAACGCATCGCGGAACTCGCACGCCTCGGTCGTACAGCCGCTGGTATCGTCCTTCGGATAGAAGTACAGGACGACGGGCTTGCCCTTGAGCTCCTTGAGCGAGAGGCGCTCGCCGGCGTCGGTGTCGAGCGTGAAGGCGGGAGCGGATTTTCCGATCGTGGGCATGGGCATGGGCATTCGAGGTCAGGAGTGGCTGGAGACAGGATGGTTCCCTTGCCGAACCGCCATCAATGTAACCATCGGGTCATCGGCCGGCGGCCGTCATCACGTTACCGCGACATCGTCTCACGATCGCCGCGCCGTAACACGCACACACGTTCTTTCCTGAAGCCAGGGCGCCGCGGGTCGGCGCTGTAAGCCTGGCGACAGGAACCGATGCGCGGGGAGTCGGCCGATCAACGCCGGCTTCCCGCGTCACGTTATGCTAGTGCGTCCCCCCCGTACCTTCATTACCGGAGCGGCAAGATGACGACGTTGAAAGCGCTGTTCGTCGGCGCCGCGGCCCTCCTCATGGCCGCGACTCCCGCGCAGGGACCCTCCTATCACATCACCGCGCGACACGTGATCGGCGGCGACGGCGGCTGGGACTACCTCACGCTCGACGGCGCGAACCATCGCCTGTTCATCACGCGCGGCGACCGCATCATGGTGATCAACCCGTCCACCGGCGCGCTGATCGCCACGATTCCCGGCTTCGACCGCGCGCACGGCGTGGCGTTCGTGGGCGACCTCGGCAAGGCGTTCGCCACGTCGGGCGGCGACAGCGCCGTGCGGGTCATCGATCTCAAGACCCTGAAGGTGACAGCCAAGATCCACACCGCCGTGGACAACGACGGCATCATCTACGACCCCGGCAGCAAGCACGTCTTCTCGATGAACGGTGACGCCGGCTCGACGTCGATGATCGATCCCGCCACCAACACCGACGTTGCCGACATTCCGCTCACCGGAAAGCCCGAGTTCGGGATCGCCGACGGCAAGGGTCACCTGTTCGTGAACATCGAAGACAAGGCACAGATCGACGAGGTGGACATCGCGAGCCGGAAGGTGACGCGCTCCTGGTCGCTGGCGCCCTGCAAGGCCCCGACGGGCCTGGCCATCGACGTGGAGCACCACCGCCTGTTCAGCGGGTGCCGCAGCGGCGTGATGGCGATCTCCGACGCCGAGGCCGGCAAGCTCGTGACCACGGTACCCATCGGACAGGGGGTGGACGCCACCCGCTTCGACCCGGGCACGCAGCTCGCCTTCGCCTCATGCGGCGACGGAACGATCACCGTGATGCACGAGGACTCGCCCGACCACTACACCGTGGTGCAGACCATCAAGACCATGGAGGGCGCGCGGACCATGGAGCTGGACCCGGCCACGCACACACTTTACACCGCGTCGGCCAGGTTCGGCCCGCGGCCGAGCGGCCGGGGGCGCCCTCCGGTTCTCCCGAACTCGTTCACGCTGCTCACGCTGAAGCGCTAGCAGCGTCCGCTCATGACCGGCCGGCAGCGATCGCGCGCTGCCGGCCGGTTTGCTTCCCCTCTGGCGAACACGGGTCCCGATACCTGCGACGCAGTTGATTTGTGACGTAGATCACGTCGCCGGATCGTACAACTTGCCATTATTTGGTCTCCCACCCAGTTGCCCCCCTCCTGTCGGCTGACCGGAGGCCGGGGCGCAGCCCACCCGACCCCCACGGCTGAGGCATGGAAGGAGCATACGCTTGATCCGGACGATTGCAGCGCGGCTCGTGCGCGCGTGGCGGCGATTCCCCATCGCCGCCATTGTGGCGTCCGCGACAGTTGCGGTCCCCGCCGCGGCCCAGTTGAGCGTTTCGGTAACGGTGGCCGCGCCCAGCCCCTTCCTGGCCGACTGGTCGGCCAGCGCCGCGGTGGTCCAGCTCATCGTCACCAACACCGACACCTCAGACGTCCAGGCGACGGTGCAGGCGCGGCTGCTCCAGGGCGACGCGTTGGTGGGCACCGCCGGCAGTCCGATCATGCTGGTGCCGGGATCGCACACACCGGTGCCCACGCCAAAGGTGAGCGTCTACTCCGGCAGCCAGGTGGCCAACTGGACGCAGATGCAAGTCACCGGCCCCATCGCCTCGGCCTACGGACGCACGGGCCGCCTTCCGGAGGGGAGCTATCAACTCTGCGTGGCGTTCACCAACGTGAGCACGCAGGGACGCCCGCTCCCCGACGCCACCGCATGTACGCCGTTCCTGGTCACATATCCGCAGCCGCCGATGCTCATCGCGCCCGCCGACCAGCAGACGGTGGTGAGCCCCTACCCCACCTTCCAGTGGACGCCCGTGGTGATGCCCGGGCGCCAAGTGGGCTACCTGCTGCGCGTGGTGGAGGTGCTGCCGGGCCAGACGCCGCTCAAGGCCATCGAGGCCGACGTGCCCGTGCTTGAGACGGTGCTGACCACGGTCACCACGTACATGTATCCGCCCACGGCGCTGCCGCTCGAGGCGGGCAAGACCTACGCCTGGCGCGTACAGGCGGTGAACTCGCTCAACACCGACCCAGGCGCAGGTCGACCGGTGGGCACCACGGTGGGCGTGGGCGCCAACGATGGACGCAGCGAGGTGTTCACGTTCACGAAGAAGCTGCTGATCACCACCACGCACATTACGCCGGTTCCCCAGCCGTCGGGGCCGCAGGCCAAGCCCAAGTATCTCACCAACACGCCGATGTTCGCGGCCACCCTGAGCGGGAAGCTGGACTACACTTTCGACCCGGGGCAGGTGCCGGCCGCCAAACAGATCAAACCGTACGGCGGGCGGCAGTGGCCCGGCATGGGGTACACCACGAGCGGGTCCCCGAACTCCGGCTCGTCGGGCGGAACATCGCCGGGGCCCATCGGCGGCACGATCGGGAAGGCGCCGGCCCCGCACCACGCCACCGTGCCCGGCTTCCCGGCCCGCCAGCCGCTGGCCGGCGTGCCGTTGCGGCTCGTGGTGCACTACCGCAGCGGCACCGCGCCGGTGACCACGAGCTCGGTGATCGCCGGCTCCAAGACCTACGACGACGTGGGCAAGGTGATCGCTACCGCGACCACGGGCAAGGACGGCACCTTCCACTTCCACTTCAACGACGACACGCCCACGGGCCAGATCGCGCTCCGGCAGGACCTGATGTGGGGCACGGGGGAGTTCTCGAGACACTCCGAGCCGAACGGCGATCTCTTCCGCTACTACCAGATCGAGATCGAGGACGGCCATTACCTGAATCCGTCGGACGAACTCACCCTGCCGGCTAGCAAGCTGGGCGACGTGGGCACGCTGGTGTCGCTGGTCCGGACCTACACGCTGCGGGTGCGGTTGATCGGAAAGCAGACCGGCGACACCCTCCGGGGCGCGCGGGTGCAGGTGATCCGGTTCTTCCGCCCCGAGCACGAGCCGAACGGCGAGGGTGACGCACCGGCCCCCCGGAAGTACGTGGGCGGCGGGATCTTCAAGGGCGAGATCGTGGCCGACGCGATCACCGACAGGAGCGGTGCCGCGACCCTCGGCCGGCTGGTCAAGAACGTGGGCGTCAACGATCAGTACGTGGTGCGGGCCAGCGTCGACTCGGCGACCGAGTACAACTACGACCCCGCCTCGGTGACGTATGCCAACGCCTGGAACGACGAGTCGTTCGGCAACACGACGGGGTACGACAAGGCGAGCTTCAACGAGGAGTACGACGGCACGCTCACCGCCACGCTGGAGATGGGGCTCCACCCGCGGCCGCCGACGCTGATGGGGATGGTGAAACGCGCCGACACCGACCAACCGGTGGAGAAGGCCGTGGTGTTCGTCACCCGCCCCGGCGGTTCGAACGTCCTGCACAAGATCACGGTCTCCGATCACGGCAGGTTCGTGGTGTCGAACGTGACCGCCGATCCGGCCGGCACCGCCTACAGCGTGTTCGCCATCGGCCCCGGCCTCAAAGGCGACGAGTTCGCCGGGGTGCGCGTGTCGCTCGGCCACAAGTGGGTGCACGAATTCGCGCTTCAACCCGACGCCCGCATCCGGGCGCGGTTCGTCAACGAACACGGGGAGCCGGTCCACGCCAGGATCCGCGTGGGCGCCGGTCTGCTGATCACGTCGTCCCCGATGGACATCAAGCCCCTGGGCGGGTCGAGCGGCCCGGGCGGCATGTCGTTCATGGCGCCGACGGCGTTCGGCGTCGACACCGTGGCATCGTCGGGACCGCAGCAGGTGCACGTGGAAGCGGAGCCGGACTACTTCCCGCTCGATACCACGATCACGATTGCCAAGGGCACCAACGACCTGCACACCTTCGTGCTCGTCAGCCGCAAGCACCGGGTGCGCGTGGTGGCCCGGCGCGGCGCGGCGCGCGGCCAGGCGCGCGGGCGGCCGCTCCTGACGCCGGTGGTGGGCGCGCCGGTGCACGTGGAGGGCATGCCCGAGGTGTCCGCGGTCACGGACAAGGCCGGATCGGCGCTGCTGGAATGGACCTCGGCGGGCACGGGCGCCGCCACCGTGAACGTGGAGGTGGGCGCTCCGCCGAACACGGACTACATCCCCGCGTCGGGATCGTGCCCCGGCAAGGAGACGCCGGTGCCGGCCGAGTGCGTCATCCATATCGAGCCGGGCACGCGGGTGGCGGGTACCGTGTACGTGGGCAAGTCGGACTCGACGCCGGTGGCCGGCGCGCGCGTGCATCTGGCGGACCGCGATACGGTGACCGGGTCCGACGGATCGTACGTGCTGCACTCGGTGTCGGTTGGCTCGGCCGTGCTCTGGGCGGGCAAGCCGGGCTCGGGGTGGATCGGCGACTCGCAGCACGTGGCGCTGCACACCGCGGCCAACAGCGGCGTGAACTTCCACCTGCAGGACCCCACCGCGGTGAAGCTGCCGGCCACGCTGCTCGGCTTCCCGCTGGAAGTGACGCGGGTGGACACCGCCACCGGGGGCAAGGGCGCGATCGTGAGCGGGTCGCTGCTGGCGCCGGCGTCGGGGTCGTTCGCGCCGACCAGCGGCGGTGTGCCGGAGAAGACGGTGGCGCTGCCGTTCGAGAAGGTGCACCTCGTGGCGCCGGCGGCCGGCGCGCCGGTGGAGCTGCCCAAGGGCGACACCCTGGTGCTCGCCACGGGCGATCTCGACCTGCGCCTCTACGACAAGTACGTGGTGCGCCAGTCGGCGCTCAAAACCGGCCTCGTGGTGCATGAGCGCGGCGGCGGCGTGGGCGCGGTGTACGGATCGGTGGAGCTGCTGCGCCAGGAATCGTTCACCGGGAGCACGTCCACGGGGCTCAGCTTCATCGACGCCGCCGGCAAGGATGCGCCGCTCTACCTGTTGATGCCCGGGGCGTCGGGCGCGGCGCGGCGGCTGGTGCCGTCGCTGGCCGGCGACGCGTCGGCCACGGCGCCGTCCGCCGGCTACAACGTGGGCGCGGCCGACGGCGGGCCGGCGCACTTCCGGCTGGCCGCCAACAGCGGGCAGTCGGGCTTCCCCGTGGATGCCGACGCCGCCAAGTCGGTGGTGCGCGCCGACGGCGTGCACTTCGACGCCACGGTACACACGGCGATTCCGGGCGTGGGCGACCTCGCCCTCGAGGTGCCCGACCTCACGCTGCGCCCCGGCGCCGGCGGCCTCGCGCCCGCCGGCAAGGCCGACACGCTGAGCGTGAAGCTCGACCAGTGGACGCTGCACGTGGACAACTGGTCGCTGACCGACCAGGGCATCTACTTCGGCAAAGGGCAGGTGCGGGCGCCGCTGCTGCTCGACAAGCCGGCGAGCGCGGTGGTGTTCCCGTTCACGAACATGCAACTGCTGCCCAACTCGCTGAGCGGCGGCAGCTTCCAGTCGAGCGCGATCACGCTGGGCGGGGTGGTGAAACTCGCGCCGCAGGGCCCGCTGCATTTCGTGCGCGAGGGATCGGGCCCCTGGGCGCTGGCGGCGGCGGGCGGCACGATTGCCGGCCTCCCGGGCTTCGGTGCCACGGATCGCATTACGCTCGACAACTGGACCCTGCGTTCCAACGGCTACAACGTGTTCTCGCCCAAGAGCGGCACCAAGGTGCGGCTGTTCAACACGGCGGACTTCCAGCTCAGTAGCATCTCGGTGGCCGACGGCATGGTGCGCTTCCCGGGCAGCCTCGACCTGCTCACGCCCGCCGCGGCGCACATTCCGCAGATCGCGGCGATCATCTACTACTCGCCGGATAAGCAGGGCGCGCCGGTGTTCGGCATGGAGAGCGCCACCTGGCCCGAAGTCGACATCGGGGGCGCGTGGCTCAAGATCGCCAACGGCACCATGGACGATGCCGGCCTGCACGCCGGCGGCTACGTGCGCGTGCCCAACAACTTCACGGTGGCGACGACGTTCACGCGCACGCCGTTGACGGGCACCAACGCGATGCACGTGGCGACGGCGCCGAACGCGACGATCAAGATCGGCGAGATCGGCCTCACCAACGTGAAGGGCGGCGCCGAATTCGCGTCGTCGTGGACCACGCACTTTGCCGGCCACATGGACATTCCCAACCAGGCGGCGGGCGACCTCTCGTTCGGCGTGTCGGGCGCTGGGGTGGACGTGAATACGAGCGGCTTCCAGGTGCACAACATCGGCACGCCGTTCGGCAACGTCACGATCCTGCTCAACGCCCCGCAGCAGCGGCTCGAAGGGTCGCTGCAGGTGGACCAGGAGATCGCGTCGGGGGCGTACGCGCACGGCACCGCCGAGCTGGCCATCAGCGGCCGGCCAGGCGACCGCTACTGGTACTTCTTCACCGGCGCCAACATCGAACTCAGCTCGCCGCACCTGGAAGGCACGGCGGCGCTGCTGCTCGGGAACGCGCACCTGCAGGGCGACGTGCTGACCAGCTTCTCCAAGTACAGCACCAAGGGGGTGCCGCCGGCGTTCTACGCCATCGACGGCTTCTTCCTGGACGGCAAGGTGGTGATCCCGATTCCCGTCTGCCCGAGCGGGGGCTTCAACATCGGCGTGGCCTCGGTGGCCGTGTGGTGCGACGCCTGGGGCGACGTGCGGCTGGGGATGAACTTCCAGGAGCACAACACCTACCACGTGGGGCTGCAGAGCGGCTTCGACGTGGGCGCCAAGGGCGGCGTGAGCCTGGGCGCCTGCATCAGCGTGTCGGGCGAGGCGAAGTACGAGCAGGGCGCCGAGGGCGAGTACCGCAGCGACGGCGCCTGGTACGTGCTCGGCGACGCCAGCTTCGACCTCAACGGCAACGTCGAGTACGGCGTGGGAGCCCTCGGGGTGTGTCTGAGCAATTCCGCGGGATTCCACCTCGGTCTCGGCGCCGAGGCACAGATGGGCTACAACTGGAATACCCAGAAGGGCGCCCACTTCAGGGTGTACAAGAAGTGAGGCGCCTGCTCGCGTGCGTCCTGCTGGCGCTGGCCGCGCCCGGCGCGCTGTCCGCGCAACAGGCGCGGACGGACTCGATTGCCGTGGCCGGCGGCCAGGGCATCTACGTATGGCTGGGCGGGCGCGTGGTGTCGCGCGCCCACCCGGTGCGCGGGGTCGTGGCGCACCGCGTAGAACGCCGCCCCGCCGCCGGCGGCGCCTGGCAGCGCGTGGCCGACGTGTCGGCGGTGGAGACGGCGCCGGGCCTGTTCGGCCCCCTCGACACCGCCACCCGCGCCGCCGTGCGCCGCGCCCTCCACGCCGCCACCGACGATTCGGCGTGGGCGTTCGTGGTGGCGCATCCCACGGCCGACTCGCTGTCGCTGCTGATGGGGCACGAGACGATCCGCCTGGCGCTCGGCCTCTACGCGCTGGATCGCAACGTGCGCGCCGGCGAACGCTGGCAGTATCGCGTGTCGGCCGTGGACGCCGCCGGCGCCGCCACGGCGCCGGTGGTGAGCAACGTGGTGGCCTACCCCGGGCCGGCGCTGCCCGACTCGGTGCACGCGTTGCGCGTGGACCAGGCCGAGACGCAGGCCCGCGTCTGGTGGAGCCTGCCGCGCGGCACGCGCGTGCGCTGGCTGGAGATCTGGCGCCGCCAGGGGAACACCGGTCCGTTCACGCTCCGCGACTCGGTGTCGGCCTTTCTCCGCGTGGCCGACTCGCTGCAGGCCGTCTATCACGACACGACGCTGGCCGTGGGCAACGTCTATCAGTACTACGCGGTGCCGCGCGACTTCTTCTTCAACGCCGGCCCGGCGTCGGATACGATCACTGCCTACTCGGTGAACGCGGTGCGGCTGGCGGCGCCCGATTCGATTGCCGCACGCGGCGTGGACTCGCTGGGCATCGTCGTGCAGTGGCACTTCGCCACGCCGGGGCTGGCGCGCAGCTTCCGCATCTACCGCTCGGCGCGGCAGGACAGCGGGTGGTACGTGCTGGCGGACGTCAACGGCGCCGAACGCCGCTTCGTGGACGACCGCATCGTCCCCATGCGGACCTACTACTACCGCGTGAGCACCCTGGGCCTCAAGGCCGACGAATCGGCGCCGACGGCCGCCGTGTTCGCGCACTTCGCCAGGCGGTTGCCGCCGCAGCCGCCGCAGGGCCCGCGCGTGGACAGCGCCGGCGGCGGGTTGCGGGTGACGTGGAGCCCCAACCGCGAAGCCGACATCCAGGGGTATTTCGTGTACCGCACCGACGCGCCGGTGGACACGGCGGTGGATTCGTCGACCGTGGTGCTGGTGAGTCCCCTGGTGCCGGCGGCCGATACCAGTTGGGTGGACAGCTCGGCGCACCCGGTGGCGGGCCGCCAGTGGACGTACGCGGTGCGGGCGCTCAATACGAGCGACCAGCGGAGCGCGTTCTCGGCGCCGGCCTCCGCCCCCGCCGACCTTGGCGCGGCGGCCGCTCCGGCGCCGCCGGTGCCCACGGGACTCGAGGCGGTGCCGAGCGGGGGCCGCGTGCGCCTGGTCTGGCACGACATGGCCGGTGAGGATCCCGGCGTCACCGGCTACCTGGTGCTGCGCCGCCCCGCCGGGGGGCGCGACACCGCGTTCGCCACCGTGGCCACGCTGGGGCGGAACGGGAATGCCTGGTGGGACTCGACCGCCGCGGCGGGCAGCAGCTACGACTACGCGGTGCGCAGCCGGAACTTCGCCGGTGTCACGAGCGGGGCCACACTGCCGGTGCGGGTGACGGTGGCGCGCCCGGTGCCGGCGCCGCCGGCCGGTGCGCGCGCCGACGCCGGGCCGGGCGGGATCACGATTTCGTGGGCGCCGGTGTCCGGGGTGCAGGCCCGGGTGCGCATCTACCGCTACGAGCGCGGGGCCAACCCACGGCGGGTGGCCGAGGTGTCCGCCGACCCGCCGCAATACCTCGACCGCGCCACACGGGCCGGCGTGCGCTACTACTACTACCTCACGCTGGTCGTGGACGGCGCGGAGAGCGCCCGCACGGCGGAGCTGAGCGTCCGCCGATGAACGGTGTGGCGCGGCGCGGATCGGGGCGACGGCCCCTGGCGGTCGTGGCGGCCGGCCTGCTGGGGGCGGCGGCACCTCTGGCCGCGCAGAGCGGCGCGCCCACCGGCTCGGCGCTCTCCGGCGTGCAGTGGATGCACGTCACCGGCGGGCTGACCACGATGGGGGAACTCTACAGCCACTCCGGCGCCGGCCTCTCGGCGCGCCCCGATCAGACCGGGCGCATCATGGCCAACCTCACCTTCAGCTTCGCCAACGGCCTGGTGGTGGTGCCGCTGAGCGCGCTGATCTCCACCGACCAGGTGAGCTTCCGTCAGCAGATCAACGAGTTCGGGATCAGTCCCACCTACCACGGCGTGACCGTGCACCTGGGTCACTTCGCCCCGCAGTTCTCCACCTACACCCTCGCCGACCAGACTCTGGCGGGAGGCGGCGTGGAGAGCGATCAGCACAACTTCCGGCTGGGACTGGTGGGCGGGCAGGCGCGCCGGGCCGTGGTCCCGAGCCCGGTGAACGGAATTCCCACGGGGCAGCCGCAGTTCTCGCGGCGGCTCTGGGGCGCCCGCGTGGGCTTCGGCGCCCCCGACGGACCGGCGTCGATGGACCTGATCTACATGGCGGGCGAGGACAACGGCGGGTCGCTCGACTCCACCGTGGCGTCGGGCGCCGGCATCGCGCCGGAGCGCAACGCGGTGGTGGGGTTCAAGGGCGGCGCCGCATTCGCCGAGCGGCACGTGCACCTGCTGGTGGAGGGCGCCACCTCGAGCATGGAGCGGCAGCCGGGGCTGCCGGGCGCGAACAGCAGCACGGGCAAGGCGGGGTCGGCCAAGCTAAACTATCGCGCCGGCACCGTGACCATGGGCGGCACGCTGGAGTACGTGAGCCCCGCGTTCGTCTCGATGGGCAACGCCGGCCTCACGCCCGATCACATGGACTACGGGCTCACCTTCGCCGGCCAGCTCTCGCAGGGGCGCGTGACCTTCAACGCCATGGGCGGGTGGCGGCAGAACAACCTGGCCCACGACGCCGTGCAGACCACGCGGCGGGCCATCTACACGCTGGCCGGCACGCTGCAGCCGGTGCCCGCCTTCGGGCTCGACCTGCAACTGGCCAACAACGTCAACAACAGCCGCGCGGCCATGGACACCGCGATGCTGAAGAACATCACCGGCCAGTACTCGGTGTCGCCGCGCTTTCTGTGGCGCAACGGCGACGTGCAGCAGGTGGTGGTGCTGCTGGCCAACCGGCAGACCTCCGACAACTCCACCACCGGCATCTACACGCTCGCCAACACGAAGACGACGACGCTGGTGGGCACCTGGGTGGCCAGCTTTCCGTCCACGCTCGGACTCACCCTGAACGCCACCCGCACCGCGGTAACGGTGGACTCGATGCAGGCCACGGTGATCACCACCGTCGCGCCCGGCGTGCAGCACGGGTTCCTGCAGCAGAAGGTGCAGCTGTCATTCCAGCTGCAGCTCATGCACAGCACCGGCGCCTCGACGAGCGGCAGCGAGGTGTATCCGCTGGCCCAGCTGCGCTACACCGTGGCGCCGGGCCAGGAGTTCCAGGTGCGCACCAGCGTGCGCCACAACTCGATGACCAACACGGGCATTCCGTCGCAGGACTTCACGGAGCGGGTGTTCACCGTGCAGTACTCCGCCGCCTGGCGGTAGCGCTCACGCCCGGGCGGCGGGGAGCGCCCCGACCCACCGCGCGACGGTTTCGGCCACACGCCGGTCGGTTTCGCCGGGATAGCCGAACGCCTCCTGCCCCGCCAGCCCGGCCGGCAGCACCTTGAACATGTGCGAAAGTCCGTCGAGCAGGTACAGCGCCGTGGGCCGGCCGGCCCGCACATCGCGCAACCGCTCGGCGTGGTGCACCCCGAGGTTCTCGTCGCGCGTGCCGTGCACGATGAGCACGGGACCGTCGTAGCCGGCAATGGCGGCGGCGGGATCGGTCAGTTCCGACTCACGCAAGTAGCGCAGACCCTCGGGAGGCATCATCGCCAGACCGCCGATTCCCTCGCGCTCCTTCGCCCACGCGGGCACCGGCTCGTCGGCCATGATCGCGGCGATCACCCGTTCCAGATCGGCCGAGACCGCCGTGCGGTCGTCGGGCGGACGCATGGCCGGGACCTGCTCGCGCATCACGCTCAGGATCCCCACCGCGGGCCCCGCCAGCAGCGCCACGCCGTCCACGTCCGCGCCCTCCTGCGCGAGCACCGACACCACCACCGAGCCCTCGCTGTGGCCCGCCATCACGAGCCGGTCCACGGCGATGCCGCGCGACGACAGCTCGGCGCGAAAGTGGGCGAGCGCGGCACGGGCGATCGTCATCCGCCCCCGCCAGTCGCGCACGCTCGCCGCGGCGTCGGGATCGGTGACCTGGCTCCCCGTTCCGGGACCGAGCTTGGCAAACCGGTAGACCACCAGCCCCTGTTCGGCCATCTGCTGCGCGAGAAAGGCAAAGACGTGGGGAAAAACGTTCCAGGCCGGATAGTCGCCGTGCACGTCGGAGAAGAGCGAGCCCGGCACGAGCAGCACGGCGCCCACCACCAGCCCTTCAGGAACGCTCAGCATGGCCGGCACCTCGTAGCCCGAGACCCGCAGGGTGAGTGGCACTTCGTTCATCGGATCGCCTCTCGGCATATCTTACCATTGGTAACTTACCGGCGGTAAGATTAGATTGGAGGCCGGATTCTCGCAAGAGGCACCGCTGGCCGACCAGCAATACCACCACGGCAATCTGCGCGACGCCTTCATCCAGGCGGCGCTCGCGCTCGAGCCCGAACACGGTGCGTTGGGCGTCAGCCTGCGCGAGGTGGCGCGCGGCGTCGGGGTCACCCACGCCGCGGCTTACCACCATTTCGCGAGCAAGGAGGCTCTGGTGCTCGCGGTGGCCGACGACGGCTACGCGCGGCTGCTGGCGGCCATCCGCGAGCCCGAGCTCCCCGCTCCGTTTACCGGGCGGATGGCGGCGCTGTTTCGGGTGATCGGAGTTGGGGTGGAGTACGTGCGGTTCGCGGTCGAGAACCCGTCGCGATTCCGGTTCATGTATGGCACGCCGCCCGTGGCGCTCACCGAGGGCGACTCGCCAATCGCGTCGCGCCACGCCGAGGTGCTGCGGGTGTTCGCCGACGTGGTGGCCGAGGGTCAGCGCACGGGACTGCTGGCCGGGCATCGCGCCGAGCGGGTGGGGGCGCAGTTGTGGGCCCAGGCGCATGGGCTGGCCACACTGAGCATCGCCGACGCGCTGGACGGTGTGCCGCGCGGCAAAGCCAGCAAGCAGAGCGCCGGCGCGCGCAAGCGGCGGGCGCTGGATCTGGCGCGCGGCGCGATGGTGGGGTTCGTGGTGGGCGCGCGGCCGCAGGACGCGGAGTGGCGGATGCCGGGTATCTCGGCGCCAGACGAGCGCTAGCCGCCGGTACCGATGAAGATCTGATTCGGCATCGCGAGGTCCACCTGGGGCAGCTTCTTCAACGTGGCGATGGCCGAGAACAGGCGGTCGTTGGTCGGGTCCCGCGGAAGCCGAATCAGGTACATCCCTTCGTGAGGCGGGCGCGGGAACGGATAGCCGCCGATTACGGTCCCGTGGACAGCCTCCACGGCCGCCTGCCGCTCCCGTGGTGTCGCATGCTGGGTGAAACGCAGCAGGACGATGTCGCGCATGAACGGCGGGCCCGGCCAGCGAGCATCGTGGGTCCGGCTGCTGTCGTCGTAGAGCGACTGCGGCTCCGAATCGGGCGGCACGAGCGGTACAACGCTCGATTGCCAGCCCGTTGGAACCGGGGCGGCATTCTTCATCGCCGGCTGCGAGGTTCGACAGGCCCCGCCCACGACCAACGCACACAGGGCCACGATCGGCATTCCCCGAAGGCGGCGCGACATCGCTAGCCCACCGATTCCCCGCCCATCAGCACCGCCATGACAGCCTTCTGCACGTGCAGGCGATTCTCGGCCTCGTCCCACACCCGGCTCTGCGGCCCGTCGATCACCTCGGCCGTCACCTCCTCGCCGCGGTGGGCCGGCAGACAGTGCAGAAAGACCGCGCCCGGGTCGGCTTTCTTCATCAGCTTCCCGTTGACGACATACTTGGCAAAGGCCTTGGCGCGCTTGGTCTGCTCCTGCTCCTGCCCCATCGACGCCCACACGTCGGTGGTCACCACGTGCGCGCCCTCGGCGGCGGCCATCGGATCGCGGGTCACGGTGATCTTCGCGTGCTTCCGGGCCTCGGCCAGCAGGTGGTCGGCCGGCTCGTATCCTTCGGGACAGGCGAGCCGCAACTCGAAGCCCAGCACGCCGGCCGCGTTGATCCACGAGTTGGCCATGTTGTTCCCGTCGCCGATCCAGGCCACGACCTTCCCCTCGTACGTGCCGAGGTGCTGCTTGACGGTCAACAGGTCGGCCAGCACCTGGCAGGGGTGCACCATGTCGGTGAGCCCGTTGATCACCGGAATGCTCGCGAACTGCGCCAGCACCTCGGCGTCCTGGTGCGCGAAGGTCCGGATCATGATGCCGTCCACGTAGCGCGAGAGCACGCGCGCGGTATCGGCGATCGGCTCACCACGGCCGAGCTGCACGTCACGCGGCGAAAGGAAGGGGGCGTGCCCGCCGAGTTGGAAGGTGCCGACCTCGAACGACACGCGGGTGCGCGTGGACGCCTTCATGAAGATCATCGCCAGTGATTTGCCGGCCAACGGCTTCTTGTCGTAGCGGCCGCTGCGCATGCGCTCGGCGAGCGCGAACAGCTTCTCGAGCTCGGGACGCGTGAAGTCGGTGATCTGCAGAAAGTCGCGGTGCGGCGGCTGCGATTCGATCGATGGCGGAGCGGGCGGCGTGTCGG
Organism: uncultured Gemmatimonadaceae bacterium; assembly: GCA_963814345.1. Lineage (GTDB taxonomy): Bacteria > Gemmatimonadota > Gemmatimonadetes > Gemmatimonadales > Gemmatimonadaceae > JAGWRI01. The sequence goes on from CAWFCT010000015.1 coordinate 313,783, forward strand.
CGGTAACGGGTTTGGCCATGACGGAATGCCGGGGTTGAGGGACTAGAGAATGTAGCGCCGGAGGTCTTCGTCTTCCACGATCGCCTTGAGCTTCTCCCGCACCACGGCGGCGTCCACCACGATGGCTGCCGTGCCGCGGTCCGGCAGCTCGAACAGCGTCTCCTCGAGCTGCGTGGTCATCACGGTGTGCAGGCGCCGGGCGCCGATGTTCTCCATGCGTTCGTTCACCAGGGCGGCGATGCGGGCGATCTCGGCGATCCCGTCGTCGGTGAAGGTGAGCGTGGCCCCCTCGGCCTCGACCAGCGCCGCATACTGCTTGGTGAGGGCGTTTTCGGGCTCGGTCATGATGCGCACGAAATCGGCCTCGGTGAGCGGCTTCAGTTCGACGCGGATCGGGAAGCGCCCCTGCAGTTCCGGAATCAGGTCGCTGGGCTTGGACACGTGGAAGGCCCCGGCGGCGATGAACAGGATGTGGTCGGTCTTCACCATCCCGTACTTGGTCTGCACGTTGGAGCCCTCGACGATGGGCAGCAGGTCGCGTTGCACCCCCTCGCGGGACACGTCGGGACCCCCCATCTGCGAGCGCTCGCCGGCGATCTTGTCGATCTCGTCGAGGAAGATGATGCCGAGCTTCTCCACCCGCTCCATGGCGTCGGTGGTGACTTCCTCGATGTCGACCAGCTTCTCGAATTCCTGCTCGAGGAGAATGCGGCGCGCCTCGCTCACCTTGACCGTGCGCTTCTTGTGCCGCTTGGGCAGCATGTCCTTCAGCATGTCGGTGAAGTTGTCCATGCCCTCCGGCGCGCCCTGCGTGGACAGGACGTCGATCATCGGCGCCCGCGGCGTGACCTCGACCTCCACCTCGCGCGCCTCGAGCTGCCCGTCCTTGAGCAGTTGGTGCAGCTTTTCCCGCGTGCGCTGATGCCGCTCCTGCGCGAGTTCCTGCTCCCGCGTGACGTCGCCCTTGGCCGAGACGACGAAGACGTTGCTCTCGTCGGTCGGCTGGTCCGGCGGCCTCGGCTTGGGCGGCTCGGGGGGTGGCAGCAGCAGGTCGAGCAGCCGCTGCTCCACGCGCTCGTGCGCCAGATCCTCGATCTCACCCTCGCGCTCGGTGCGCACCATGTCGATGGCGCTCTCCACCAGGTCGCGGACCATCGACTCCACATCGCGCCCCACGTACCCCACCTCGGTGAACTTGGAGGCCTCGACCTTGATGAACGGCGCGCCGGCGAGCTTCGACAGCCGTCGGGCGATCTCGGTCTTTCCCACCCCCGTCGGTCCGATGAGGATGATGTTGTTGGGTGCGATTTCCTCGCGGATGCCTTCCGGCGCGCGCTGGCGGCGCCACCGGTTGCGGAGTGCGATGGCCACGGCCTTCTTGGCGTCGGCCTGCCCCACGATGTAGCGATCCAGCTCGGCGACGATCTGACGCGGGGTCAGATCGGCGAGACGGGCCAGCACTTGCTCGGTGTGATTGGTCGGCATGGTTGATCCATCCACGACTGGGCGCGCGCGACGAACGTGACGTTCGCCCCGCGCCGGCCGCCGCGGCTCAGGCGTCGAGAACGGTGATGTTCGTGTTCGTGTAGATGCAGATCTCGCCGGCGATCGTGAGCGCCTTCTCGACGATCTCCCGCGGCGCCAGCGAGGTGCTGCCGGCCAGCGCCCGCGCCGCGGACAGCGCGTACGGGCCGCCCGAGCCGATGGCCAGGATGCCGTCGTCCGGCTCGATCACCTCGCCGGTGCCGGAGATGACGTATCCATTGTTCACGTCGGCCACGATGAGCATGGCCTCGAGACGTCGCAACACGCGATCGCTGCGCCACTCCTTGGCCAGCTCGACCACGGCTCGCGGCAGGTTGCCCGGGAAGCGGGTGAGTTTTTCCTCGAACTTCTCGAACAGGGTGAGGGCATCGGCCACCGACCCCGCGAATCCGGTGAGCAACTTGCCGCCCTGCATGGCGCGCACCTTCTGCGCCTTGGCCTTCATCACGGTTTCGCCGACGGTCACCTGTCCGTCGCCGCCCAGGGCGACCTTGCCGTCGCGGCGGACGGCGAGGATGGTGGTGGCGCGAATGATCGGGAGTGGCATGGCTGTAAGATAGCGCCCGCCCGGGGAGGGCGGTGGCCGCCCCGCAAGTCGTTGCCCCGGTTGGGCTCCCGTCGGCTCGCCGGCTACCAGATGCCGGGAATCAGCGCTTTCACCCGGCGGCGATAGTCCCGGTAGCCGTCGCCGAACTGGTCGACCATGAACCGCTCTTCCACCGGCCACTTGATGCGCCAGGCCACGAGAATCACCCCGAGGGCCAGGAGCGCGCGAACCTCGCCCACGGCGAGCGCGGTGCCGGCCACGGCCAGGGTGATGCCGGAATAGATCGGATGCCGCACGTACGCGTACGGCCCACGGAGCACGAGTTCGTGCGACATCTTCAGCGTGACGTTCCCGCTCCAGTTGTCGGCCAGTGTCGCGCGGGCCCAGAACGCGATGACCAGCCCGACGGCGGTGACGGCCACACCGGCCCAGGCAACCCCGGGGCCCTGCACCACGAAGCGCCAGCCGAGCGGCCCCACGCCCATGGCCGGCACGAGCAGCAGGACCCACGTCGTGATGGTGAGGGCGCGCTGGACCAGCCGCTGCCAGAGCGGCTGACGGCGAACGGTCGGCTTGGTGCGCAGCGCCCCGATCACCCAGACGGCGAACAGCAGGAGCCAGAGATCGCGGAGCACGGACGCCGGAGTGAATGACATGAGAATCCCGAATTCGACGGTCGTCCGCGCCCTAGGCCCGGGGGTGACTCTTCTGGTAGACCTGCTTCAGCCGCTCCACGCTCGTATGGGTGTAGATCTGCGTCGTGCTGATCGATGCGTGGCCGAGCAGCTCCTGCACGGCCCGGAGGTCGGCGCCGGCATCCAGCAGATGGGTCGCGAACGTGTGCCGAAGCGAATGTGTGCTGAGCCCGGCGTCCTCGTCCACCTGCGACAGGAACCGGCTCATGAGTTTCTGCACCGCGCGCACGGTGAGGCGGCGTCCGGTGCGACCCACGAACAGAGCCCGCCGGTCGACCTTGCCGCCGAGCCTGGCGTTCAATTCATCGCGCCTCGCTTCGTAGTTGCGAATCGCGAGTTGCGCGTGGTCGCCCACGGGAACGATGCGCTCCTTGCGCCCCTTGCCGCGCACCTTCACCTGCTGCGAGATGAGATCGAGGTCTGCCCGGTTGAGCCCGGCCAGCTCCGACACGCGCATGCCGGTGGAGTAGAACAGTTCGAGGATCGCCAGGTTGCGCACGTCCTCGAACCGGCCTTCCATGGCCCGCACTTCGGCCATCTGGAAGAGCAGATCGATCTGCGTGCGATCGAGGTACCCGGGCAGGTGCTTCTCGAGTTTCGGCGCGCCCACCGCGCGCGCCGGGTTGGCGGACACCACCTCGTTCATCGCCAGAAACCGATAGAACCCGCGGACGGCACTCAGCGTGCGCGCCATGGAACGGCGGGCGAGTCCGCGCTTGGTGAGATGGCCCAGGAACCCGCGCATGGCGAGGCGGTCGATGCCTTCCCACGTCCATCCCTCGGCCCCGTAGTACTCCGACAGATAGGTGGTGAACTCGTGCAGGTCGCGCCGGTACGCCTTCACCGTGTTCGGCGAGACGTCGCGTTCCTTGGTCAGATGGGTCAGGTACTCGTCGACCTCTCCGCCGAGGGGAGCGTCGTCGCTCACGGGAGGACGGGCGCCGCCGCGAGTTCGTCGCCCCAGCGCGCCATGTCGGCCAGCGCCCGCTCGGCGAGCATGGCCCGCTTCCTCGCCTTGTCGCGCACCTCCTCGCCCAGTGGATCGACGAGACCGAAGTTGGCGTTCATCGGCTGGAAGTGCCGCGGATCGGCCTCGCGCAGATAGCGGTAGAGGGCGCCGAGCATGGTGGTCGGGGGCGGAACGAGCGGCTCGAAGCCGTGCAGCATGCGCGAGAGATTGATGCCGGCCACGAGACCCGTGGCCGTGCTCTCCGTGTACCCCTCGACGCCGGTGAGCTGTCCGGCGAACAGCGTCATGGCATCGTCGCGCAGCGACAGGTGCGGTGTGAGCGACGCCGGCGAGTTCAGATACGAGTTGCGGTGAATGCTGCCGAAGCGAAGGAACTCGGCGTTGGCCAGGCCGGGAATCATCGTGAACACGCGCTTCTGCTCGGGAATGCGGAGCCGCGTCTGGAAGCCGACGAGGTTCCACATCTGACCGGCGCGATCCTCCATGCGGAGTTGCGCCACCGCCCACGGACGCCGCCCGGTGCGCGGATCGGTGAGCCCCACCGGCTTCATCGGACCGAAGCGCAGCGTGTCGCGTCCGCGTTGCGCCATGACTTCCGCCGGCATGCAGCCCTCGAAGTACGGCGCCGCATCGAACTCGTGGCCGTGAAACTGGTCGGCGGAAATCAGCGCATCGAGGAACGCCTCGTACTCGTCTCGCGTGAACGGGCAGTTGAGGTACGCCCCTTCGGGCTCGGCGCCCTCCATCGTCTCCTTGTCGTACCGCGACGCGCGGAAGACGATCGAGTCGTCGATGGAGTCGCGGGCGATGATCGGCGCGATGGCATCGTAGAAGGCGAGCGCGGCCACGCCGAGCCGCACTCGTATGGCCTCGGCGAGCGCATCCGAGGTGAGCGGTCCCGTCGCCACGATCCCCGGTGAGGGAAGCGTCGTCACCTCACCGCGCTCGACGGTCACCCGGGGATGGGCGTGCAGCCGATCGTGCACGGCCTGCGAGAACAGGTCGCGATCGACGGTCAGCGCGCTGCCGCCGGGCACCCGGGCCTGATCGGCGGCCCACAACACCAGCGAGCCCAGCAGGCGCATCTCGGCCTTGAGCAGGCCGTGCGCGTTGGTGGACTCGGTGCTCTTGAACGTGTTGGAGCACACGAGTTCGGCGAGCCGGTCGGTCTTGTGCGCCGGCGTGCCGTGCACGGGGCGCATCTCGTGGAGCACCACGGGGTGCCCGCGCTCGGCGAGCTGCCACGCGGCTTCCGAACCGGCGAGTCCTCCGCCGACGATGCACACCGGGTTCCCGTTCACAGCTTCAACTTAGCGTGGCCGCGGCGGCCGGCACAAACACGTCCGCGCACCGGTTTGCACTCGGGAACCGGAGCGAGCCCTCCGCTATCCCGGCAGCACTGGCGTGGCCGGCTTCTGCGCCACCAGCAGTACGTTCTTGCCGATGGCAGGCGTCACCACCGATTCGACCCGCCGCATCACCGGCACCACGAGGTTGTCGTACAGCGACACGCTGCCGCTACTGAACCCATTGCCCAGCAACACGAAGTTGACGTACCACGGCAGGATGCCAGCCACATCGAAGTACCGCGCCTTGACGAGCGTGAATCCGGTGGCCGTGGCGGCGTCGACCAGTGCGCGCTTCGTGTATCGGCGAAAATGGCCGATCTCCTTGTCAAGCCGGCTGTACAGCCAAGCCAGGGCCGGCACGAAGATGACCAGGTGTCCGCCGGGCTTCAACGCGGCCAGCGCCGTCGCCATCTCGGCGCGGTCGTCTTCGATGTGCTCCATCACGTTGATGTAGACCACCGAGTCAAACCGGCCTCGCGCATCGTTGGCGTCGAAGAAGCCATTCACCGCGGTCGCCCGTTCTTCGCCGTGGAGCTCCTGCTCGAGAAGCGCGAACATGTCCGGGGACGGCTCGAACGCGAACAGGTGCTTCGCGCCCCTACCGAGCAGGAGCCGGGAGACACTTCCGGCGCCGGCCCCGACCTCGGCGATCGTGCCTCCGAGGTATGGGCCGCACTCGTCGAGAATCCACCGATGGTAGTTCACGGCGAACGACATCGCCTCGAGATCCTTGCCGGGATAGTGCGGTACGCGGTCATTCGCCATCGGATCTGGTCCTCGAGTGGGCGTGCGGACGGCCAGGCGGAACCGGAGGAGGCGGCGAACGCGTACGGCACCGGCCATTCGCCCCGACACTATTCTGCGGCGGTATCAGGCACCGAGCAAGAGCGGCGCCGGACCGGGCGCGTCGTCATCGAGAGCGGCGCGGGCCTGTCGTTGCAACGGCCCGCGCGCCCCCGGCGTCATCCCACCAACGCTTCCTCGGCCGGCTCCGGAGTCACCACGTCCCACTCGTTGCCGCACTTGATGCACTTCCGGAACTCGCCGCGCGCCTTCGTGGATTTCATCTCGGCGCCCATGTAGCCACACTCGGGACACTTCTCCACCACGGGGCGGTTCCACACCACGAAGTCGCAGTTCTCGTTGCCGCACGCATAGAACTTGGTGCCACGCTTCTTGGAGCGTCGTTCCACGATCTCGCCGCCGTCCTTGGGACAGTACACGCCGGTCGGCATCGACTTGGTGCCGCGGCACTTGGGAAAGGTGCTGCAGCCGAGGAACTCCCCGCTGCGTCCGGTGCGCACGACCATCGGCTTGCCGCAGAGCGGACAGGGGATGTCGGTCATCTTGGGCTTGGCCTTCTCGCCCTTGAGCGGCCGCGTGTACTTGCAGGTCTTCGGGTGGTGCTCGCAGGCGAGGAACGGGCCGAAGAATCCGCCGCGCGGCTCGAGCTTGCCGCCGCAATCGGGGCACCGCAGCGTGGCGAGCGCCGAGAGGTCGTGCGCGGCGGCGATGAGCGCCGGCGCGTCCACCGACTCCAGCGACTTGGCGAACGGACCGTAGAAGTCCTCGAGCACACGTTGCCACCCCAGCTCGCCGTCCTCGATCTTGTCGAGCTCGCCTTCCATGCCGGAGGTGAAGCCCACGTTGAACACGTCGGGGAACTGCTTCACCATGACCTTCTCCACCGTTTCGCCGAGTTCGGTGGGGAAGAAGCGGCGCTGTTCGAGGTTCACATAGTGCCGGTCCACGAGCACCGAGATGATGGCGGCGTACGTGGACGGCCGCCCGATGCCGAGCTTCTCCAACTCCTTGACCAGACTGGCCTCGGAGAACCGCGGCGGCGGTTCGGTGAAGTGCTGGTGCGGCGTGATGGCCTTGACCGGCACCGCTTCGTTCGGCTCGACCACCGGGAGCGCCTGCTCGTCTTCCAGCGCCTTGTGGTCGCCCTCCTCGTGCGACTCGCGGTAGAGCACGAGGAACCCCTGGAACTTCACGATGCTCCCCGTGGCGCGGAACAGATAGTTTCGCCGGCCGATGTCCGGCTGCTTCGAGGCCGGCAGGTCGAAGTCCACGGTCGTGGTGTCGAACACCGCCGGCGCCATCTGCGACGCCATGAACCGCTGCCAGACCAACTGATAGAGCCTGAACTGATCCGGCGTCAGGTACCGCTTCACGTCTTCGGGACGGCGCGCGGGATCGGTGGGACGCACCGCTTCGTGCGCGTCCTGCGTGTTCTTACCCTTGTTCTTGCCGTCGCCGTACAGCCGCGCACCCGACGCGAGGTACTCCTCACCGTGCGCCTTGCGCAGGAAGTCGCGAGCCTGATCCGCCGCCACTTCGGCCACGCGGGTGGAGTCGGTTCGCATGTAGGTGATGAGGCCGACGCCGCCCTCGTCGCCGAGTTCGATGCCCTCGTAGAGGCCCTGGGCGACGCGCATCGTGCGCTTGGAGCCGAACGACAGCTTCTTGGCCGCCTCCTGCTGCAGCGTGGACGTGGTGAACGGCGCCGACGGATTCTTGCGGCGCTCGCGCCGCTTGACGTCGGTAACCGTGAACGTCTTGCGGCCCTTCAGGTCGGCCAGGATGCGGTCGGCTTCGGCCTTGGTGTGGATCTCGGGCTTCTTGCCGTCCACGTGGTGCAGCTTGGCCGTGAACGGCGTGCCGTCCTTCTCCATCGCCGCGTCCACGGTCCAGTATTCCACCGGCTTGAACGCGCGAATATCGCGTTCGCGCTCGACGATCAGGCGCAGCGCCACCGTTTGCACCCGCCCCGCCGAGATGCCCTTCTTCACCGTTTTCCAGAGGACGGGGCTGGCCTTGTAGCCCACCAGCCGGTCGAGCACGCGGCGCGCCTGCTGCGCCTCGACCTTGCGCTCGTCGATGTTGCCCGCGGCCGTGATGGCGCGCTGCACCGCGTCCTTCGTGATCTCGTGGAACAGCACGCGCCGGATGGGAATCGTCGACTTGCCCCGCTTGGGACGCAGCTGCTCGGCCACGTGCCACGCAATGGCTTCTCCCTCTCGGTCGGGGTCGGTGGCGATCAGGATCTCGCGCGACGTCCTGGCCGCGCTCTTCAGCTCGGCGATCGTCTTTTCCTTGCCGGGAATCGGCACCAGGTCGGGTTCGAAACCCTTCTCGATATCGATGCCGAGCTTCTTGGCCGGCAGGTCCATGATGTGGCCCACCGTCGCCCGCACCCGATAGCCGCGGCCGAGATACTTGCCGATCGTCTTCGCCTTGGCTGGCGACTCGACGATCACCAACGACGTGGAGCCCGCCGGCCCGGCGGGCACCTCGTCCTCGACCAGGGCCGCGGTCGACCGGCCGCGCCGCTTGGTGGCTGCGCTGCCCTTCGCCTTGCGAGCCTTGGTGGCGCGCTTCTTGGTGGTGGTGCGTGTCTTCTTGACTGCCATGATCAGTGTACCGTCTGATTGTCGTTCCGTGAACGCCCGTCGTCGAACCCGATGCCTTCGAGAAGCGTGCGGAGATCGTCACCCGTGATGCGCCCGTCGATCTGCGACAGCGCCCGTTCGATGATCATCTCCAACTCCGCCGGGCTCACGGCTCCCGAATTGCCGAGCGCGAGGAGATATCCCCAGGCCTCTGGCGCGAACCGCCCGCGCTCATGCGGCCCCAAAATCCGTATCGTCATCTGCCTTGGGCTCCAGCCCGCGGTCCGGCACAGCCCACAATGGCTGATCTTGCAGTTTCCATGGCATTGATCCTGTTCGGGTCGTACCCGGTCACCGCACGCCGGATGGCCACCAACGGCTAACGCAATTCGTTCGCCAGCGCAACTACCTGCTCCGTAACCTCTTGCAACGACAAACGTTCCGACTCGATGACCAGATCGGCCCCTTCATATAATACCCGACGCCCGGCATGCAGGAGTTGAAGTTCTTCGAGTGGCTTGCCGCGCATGAGGAGTGGGCGTAGTTCCTGCCGCTTGCCCATCCGCTTGAGTGCCGTTTCCGGCTTGACCCGAAGGTACACCATCCGTCCAGGGGGGCGCAGCATGGCGACGACTTCCGGGTCGGTGATCCAGCCGCCGCCGGGCGCCAGGATCATGCCCCCCGTCTCCCGCAGTTCCACTGTCAGCGCGCGTTCCTTCTGACGAAAGTAGTGCTCGCCGTGCTCGGCGAAGATCTGGGACACGAGCCTCCCTTCGCGACGCTCGATCTCGGCGTCGAAATCGAGGAAGCGGCGACCGCACATCTCGGCCGCCCGCATGCCGACGACCGACTTGCCGCATCCCGGCAATCCGACCAGGATCAGGTGCGGGCCCGCGGGGTCAGCCGCCGACGCGCCGTGCGATGTCCGAAAGGTATCCGTCATGGTTCCGCCGCATTTCCACCAGGGAGTCGCCGCCGAACTTCTCGACGAACGCATTCGCGAGCACGATGGCCAGCATTCCTTCGGCAATCACCCCCATGGCCGGCACGGCCGTGACGTCGCTCCGCTCCGCCACCGCCTCCGCCGGCTCGCCCGTGGTCACGTCCACGGTGGCGAGGGGGCGCATCAACGTGCTGATGGGTTTCATCGCCACCTTCACCACCACCGGCTCGCCGGTGGTCATCCCGCCTTCGAGTCCGCCGGCGCGGTTCGTGCGCCGGCGCACGTTGCCGGTCGACGAGCGCCCCGGTGCGGGCTCGATTTCGTCGTGCGCCTCGGCACCGGTCACGCGCGCCGACTGGAAGCCCAGGCCGATCTCTACCCCCTTCACGGCCGGAATGCTCATCATCGCCGCGCCGATGCGGCCGTCGAGCTTCCAGTCCCAGGCCACGTGCGATCCGAGGCCGGCCGGCAATCCGTCGGCGACGACCTCACACACGCCGCCAAGCGTGTTGCCGGCGCGCTTGATCTCGTCGATGCGTGCGATCATGGCCGCGTCGGCATCGGGATCGAGCGTCCGGAGCGGCGACGCGTCCGCCACGGCATTGATGTCCGCGGGCATCGGCTCCGGGCGCCGGGCATCGATGCCCCCGAGGTGGATGACGTGGCTCGCGATGCGGACACCGAACTCGGCGAGCAGGCGGCGACAGACGGCGGCGGCGGCAACACGGGCCGCCGTCTCGCGCGCCGACGCGCGTTCGAGAATGTCACGGGCGTCGTCGCGGCCGTACTTGAGCATGCCCGAGAGATCGGCGTGGCCTGGGCGCGGCCGCGTGACCGCCCGTTTGCGCGGCGCGGACGCATCCTCGCCATCGAGCGGCGCCGGCGCCATGATCGCTTCCCAGTTCTTCCAGTCGCGGTTGCGGATCAGCATCGCGATCGGTGAGCCGAGGGTCTCGCCGCGCCGCACGCCCGACAGCAACTCGATGCCATCCTGTTCGATCTGCATGCGGCGCCCACGGCCATAGCCCTGCTGGCGGCGCGCCAACTGTGCGTTGACGTCGACGGCGAGCAGAGGCAGGCCGGCGGGAATGCCCTCGAGAATCGTGACGAGCGCCGGCCCGTGCGACTCGCCGGCGGTAGTGAATCTGATCATGGCCTCTCAAACGCGGTGAGCCCGACGCGGGGGTCGGGCTCACGAACAGTAGTACGGGAATCCGCGAACGGCCAACGGCTGACCGTCACGCCGTCAACGGTCAGCCGTCAGCTGTCGTCCTGACGCGGCGCAGGCATCCGCCGCGGTCACCGCCGTCGACCCGACGGGACGCAGCGGTTAGTTGTTGTTGCTCCCGCCGTCGCCCGTCATCGGCTGCCCATCGTCCACGATGTGCGGCGTGATGAGGATGAGGAGGTCGCGTTTGACTTCCTGGCGCTGCGTGAACCCGAACAGCTTGCCGATGATCGGCAGATCCACGAGCACCGGGATTCCGGACTTGGACACGGTCACGCTGGTCTGCGTGAGTCCGCCCATGATCGCGGTCTGTCCGTCGGCCACGAGCATGGTGTTGTCGATGAACTGGCGCGGGAATACGGCGCCCACGTCATTGGAGAACTGCTGCACGTCGGAGTTCTCGGCGTGGATCAGCATCTGTACCTGGTGATTGGCGGTGATCTGCGGCGTGACCGTGAGGATGATACCGGTCTGCTGGAAGCTCACCGTCGCCTTGGGCGCGGTCTGCGCGCCGCCCTGCGACGAGGCGTCGATCACGCGCACGGGCACCTGCGTGCCGGCCGTGAGGTTGGCGATGTGGTTGTTGAGCGTGGTCACGCTCGGCTCGGCCTGAACGTCGAGCAGCGAAACTGTGGTCAGCGCCTGGATGAAGCTGGTGAAGCTGAACCCACCCATGGCCGCGGAGTAGACCGCCTTGAGCGCGGCACCCGGCACGTCCTGCGACGCATTCGCGATGGCCGCGATGGTATTGCCGCCCAGGAAGATCCGCTCGGCGATGTTCCGCTCGGGCGTACCCGTCGAATCGGTGCGCGTGACGAGTTGATTGAAGTACTGGTTGGCAGAGCCGATGTCGTACTGCAGGCCCAGGGCCTCGAGCGACGTGCGGTCGACGAGGATGATCTTGGCCTTGATGTTGACCTGCGGCTGCCGGATGTCGAGTTGCTTCGCGTACTTGACCAACGGGCCGATGTTGGCCGAGATGTCGGTGATGCTCAGCGTGTTGGTCGTGGTATCGACCGTGACGGCGCCGCGCGCCGGGCAGTTGAGGTTGGTGACCACCGGCGCCTGCTGCTGGCCCTCGGCACCCGCGGCACCCGCGGCCGCCTGCTGCGCGGCCTGCTGCTGGAGGTTGGCGCCCTGCTGCTGCGAGCAGTCGCGCGTCAGACGGGCTTCGATCTCCGGCTTCAGGTTGATGGCCTTCACGTAGTTCAGGCGGAGGCTCTTCGTGACCAGCGGCTCGGCCGCCCGCTGGGACAGGATGTGCGCCTGCGTGTCGACGATGAGGATGCCGCTCGGATCTTCCACGGCATCGAGTCCATTAGCGTTGAGCACCACGCGCAGCGCCACGTCCCACGGCTGATCGGTGATCGTGGCCGTGACCTTGGTGTTCTCGACGCCCTTGGCCAGGATAATGGTGCGGCCCGAGTACGACGAGAACGCGGCGATCACGTCGCGGATGTCGGCGTTCTCCCAGGTCACGGTGATGCGGGGCTGCTGTTGCTGGTAGTCGTACGAGGCCACCCGCGGGGAGGCGGTGGTCCGCTCGGGGCGCACCCGGACCGGGACCGGCTCGAGGGCCGCCTGGGACACGAGCGGAGCGGGCGCGGGAGGCGCCACGGAATCGTCGGTGGGCGCCGGCGCGGCGTCAACGGGCGCCGGCGTGGACGCCGGCGAGTCGCCGACGTGCCAGGCCGAGAAGTCGGCCGAGGTCCCGTCGACGGTGACGCGGATGCGGCCGTCTTCGCGGGCCACCGCGTACCGGTGCGGGGCGTCGAGCGAGACGACCACGCGAACCACGCCGCGGCTGAACTGCGAGTAGCGAATCCCGAGCACGCCGCCGCGATCGACCTGATCGTAGCCGCCCGTGGGTACGCGCAGCGAAGCGCCGGAGATGTCGATCACGACGCGATCCGGATTGCTGAGCGTGAAGTCCTGCACCGAGACGGTGCCACCGATACCGATGAGCACTTCGGCGCGACCGCTCGTCGGCACGACGCTCAACGAGGTCACGGCTCCCCGTTCCGGCGCCGGCCCGGACGCCGTGCGCCAGGCGCCGGCGACGAGCGCGACGGCCAGCGCCGCGACTACCGTCAATACGCGTTTCATGGAGTCCTCACTTTCGTGGTATCCGCAAGCACCAGCGAATCCTGGCGGTTGAATCCGAACTCTTGGATCGTGAAAATCACGGCGCGCGGCTTGATCCGCGCTACGCGCATCCGGCCCAGCGTCTGTCCCACGCTGGCTCGGTAGAGCTTATTGGTCTGGTCGCGCATGATGGCCACCGACCGGTGCCCGGTCACGTCGTACAGGATCCCGACCAGGTGCAGGTCACTGAGCACCGGGCGCAGCTCGCTGGTGGCGAGCAGCGAGACGAACGGATCGCGGGTTCCGGTACGATCGTAGTTGAACACCTCGCGCATGACGAACGAGGGAACGGTATCGGGTTTGGCGGCCGCCACGCGGCCATTGGGCCCCACCTTGCCACCCGTCCCCGTGCCCTGCGCGGTGCCGGCCGTGGTCGTCTTCCGCGGCGCCGTCGCCTTGGCCTTGGTCTTGGTCTGCGGCGCGACGTTCTGTTCCCTGGCCACGTGCGCGCTGGCGGCATCCGCCGCCCGCTGAGCCTTGCCGATGGCCTTGGTCATCTGGGCGTTGGCCACACTCGCGGCGGCGATCACGAGCGCCAGCACCATGGATGCGCGTTTCACTCGCCCCCCCCGGCCGGCGTGGCCCCCGGTTCGGTGTGCGCGACGTACGTCTGGATGTCGAAGTCCGCGATGAGCATGCGCACCGACGGATCGTCATTCCGCGTCTGTGCCGGCGCGAACCCGAGTTGCAGGTTGATGGGCGCCACGATCCGACGCAGTTCCCCGACGTTGGTCAGGAACTCGCCGATCTTATGGTACGGCCCGATGACGCTGAGCTTGAACTTGTAGGTGTCGAACTGGTCGCCCTGGATCACGCCGTCCGGCGAGAAGCTGGCGACGTCGAGCCCGACGCGCCGAGCCGCCGTGGAAACGGACGCCAGCAGTGCCGGCACTTCGTTGCCCGTGGGCACGAGCTGCCGCATGATGTCCACTTCCTGCCCATACTCCTTGGCCTGGGCGCGCAGCTTGTCCAGGCTGCCATGGGCGACGTCCAGTTTGGCCCGCTCGTTCATGGAGTTCAGACTGTCCACGTGGGTCTGAAGCGTGGTGAGCGTGACAGCCTTCGGCGTCCAGACGAAATTGTAGTACAGCGCCGCCGCGGCCACACAGACAATGACCACGAGCAGTTTGTACTGATCCTTCTGGGAAGTCGGGATGAGCGGCATGGCTATTTCACCGAGACCTTGAGGGGCGCGCGGCGGATCACGCTGGAATCCGGACGCATGTAGCGCATGGTCAACTGGAAATTGGTGACCTGGACGCCATTGTCCGTTGCCACTTCAGACTTGTCGATCGTGACGTCGCTGAAGAACGGCGACGCTTCGAGATCACTCATGAATCGGGTCAACGCCTGGATGTCCACCGTGCGCCCCTGGATGCGGACGTGCACGGTATCCAGCGGCACCGCCGTCTGCAGCGGCGCCGCCTTCTTCCCCTTGGGGGCGGGCGCGCCCGGCGGACGAGCCGCCACCAGATTCTGGCCCTGCGGTGTGCCGGTGAGGCCGAGCCCGATCAGCCAGGTATACGCCGGCAGCGCCGTGCTCACCTCTTCGAGCACGTGCGGCCAGACGAACCGGTCGCCGTCGATGGCCCGGATGATGTTCAGTTGCCGAAGCAGGGTGTCGCGCTTGGCTTCCAGGTGGACCTGATCCTTGAGCACCGAGGCGTACCGCGTCGAATCGGCCAGGCCCTTCTGCTCCTGGGCCGTCAGGGTCCGGGCCCGGTGCGCCTGGAGGGCGTACATCACGCCGATCGCGCCGATGCACACGACGAACGCCACGACAGCGGCGGCCAGCCATCGGTCCTTGACCCGCTCCGATGCGCCGGACATCAGCGACGAGAAGTCGAAGCGCGCTGTGCCGCCTCGCTTCGCCTTCTTGGTGGCGCCTGGAAGGAGATTGATATGAATCATGAGGGCTACCGCTTGGTCTAGGCGACCTGACGCAGCGCCAACCCGATGGGAAGCATCAGGAGTGGCGCAACTTCATCAGTGACGAGCGACGCAAGAGCCCCGTCACGCACCTTCAGCGATGCCAACGGGTTCGCCTGCTCCACCGTGAGCTTGAGGCGGTCGGCCAGCATCGCCGTAAGACCCGGGATGCGCGACCCACCACCACACGTGTACACGGCCCGAACGGCGCTGGCCGTCCGGGAATTCGATGCCAGAAACGCCACCGCCCGCTCGACTCCGAGCGCGATCTCCTCGCCGCGACTCTCCAGAATCGCGTCGAGATGCGGCGACCGGTCGTACCCCTGCAACAGCTCCTGCGCCTCGTCCGACGAGAGGCCGCGCTCGCGCTGCAGATCCTCGCGAAACCGCCGCGTTCCCACGGCCAGGTCACGCGTCAGAATCGGCACCCCTTCCTCGAGCACGTTGATGTTCGTCACCTCGTGCCCCACGTTCACCAGGGCCACGACGCCCGTCATGGCGTCGGGGTGATTGAGTTCGAATGCATTGTGCAACGCGAACGCGTCCACGTCCACCACCCCCGCCTGAAGCCCCGCGTCCTGCAGCACCCGCAGCTTGGACTCCACCAGCTCTCGCTTGGCCGCCACCAGCAACACGCTCATCTCCAGCCCGTCGGCATCGGGATCGAGGATCTGGAAGTCCAGCTCCACCGACTCCATGTCGAACGGCACGTGCTGCTCGGCCTCCCAGCGCATCAACTCGCGCGCCTGCTGCTCCTTCACGCGCTCGATCTGAATCTTCTTGATGATCACGTCGCGGCCGCCAACGGCCGTGACGACCTGCTTCACCTTGACGCCGGCCGCCGTCATCGCCGACTGGATGGCCTCCGCCACGATGCCGGGATCCATCACCTCGCCTTCGACGATCGCATCCGCGCTCAGTGGCGCAATCGCGATCTTGACCAGCTCCGGTTCCGACTTGGAGTGGTCAACCACCGCGACCTTGATCAGGCCCGACCCAATGTCCAGGCCGACCGTCGTCTTGCCCCGCCCGAAGAGTGCCATGAGGAGGTCTGGGTGATGCCGGTTCCACCGCGCGGGGCCCTCGCCCCGAGCTCGCGGAGCCCGGCGACTACCGAACAGTTGGGATCGCTCGCGCGACCCAACGCGATCAACTTCGGATCAATAGCGTAGCCTGATACGAATTCCGGGACTCGGTGGACTCGCTCGCGGGAGTCGAATCCCCCGCTTCCCGGTACCAACCGCAACCGTGTGTAGGATGACCGGTTGCGCCTCCCGGTACACGACCTACGGGCCATGAGGTAACAACGCGACATGGGTGTCGGGGACCCTCGGCAACCGCTCGATCGACGGCTTCAGGGCCGGGGAATTGCCGCCCCGAAATCCGCGAATTTCACGCGGCCGGCGTGCCATTCGACCTCCCAGATGGCGCACGGATCATAGCGTAAGCTCATGCCGGCTAGGGTGTTAACCTGCACCGCCGACTGGACCGCGCCCGAGCGAAGCATACCGGAGACCGTGAAGATCCCCCCGCTGACCGTGAGTCCGCCGGCGACCACGATCACACCGCGGAAGGTGACGCTTCCGGAGACGCGCAGCGCCCCGTCCACGAGGAGTAAGCCTGAACCGGTTCCGCCGGACAACTCGAGATCGCCCGTCGCGTGGATCACGTTCCCCACCGGCGCCGCGGCGACGCTCCCCCCGGGAAGGACGACCGGGGCGCGCGCCCCCAGCTCCCGGATCGTCACGCCGCCGAACACGGTGTAGGTGGAGTCGTCCGCGGCACCCTGGTCGGCCGTCGCCCCCGGCGGCGCGGCCGCTCCGGGGGCGATGACGATCGTACCGTTCCGACCGGCCGGTGCCTCGCAGGCCAGGGCGGCAGCCGAGTCCGCCGGCTCCACGACGAGCGAACCGTCCGCGCGAACGTCCCCGCGGGCGATGAGCGCTCCCGGCGAGGCAAAGCGCGGGGCGTCCACCACCAGCACACGCCCGCGCCACGCGGAGAGCGAGCGGTCGCCGGCGTCGGATGCGCGAACCGCCACGCGATAGGCCCACGGGGAGAGGCGGGTGATGCGGCCGGCTACGGGCCACGCCGTGCCGGACCAGGGACCCGGCAGCCACTCGGTGGTACCGGCCAGTTGGCGGAAGCGCGCCGCGCTGTCCCACTGCGCCATTGCGTCCACGACCGCCCCATCGGCCGCGGCACGGAGTTGGGCCGACCGCCCCGCCACGAGGCGGACGGCCCACCGCTCGCGCTCCGCAAAGTATCCGGCCACCAGGAGCGTGCCCACGACGCCGAGCACGACGAGCGCGGCAAGCAGCACCACCCCCTTCCGACCGCGTTCAGGGAGCACGACGCAATGCCACAGCGCGGCGGGCGGGCTGAACCGTGGTGTCGGCGGCGCGCACCGTGATCGCGACGCGCGAGACGGCTGTGGAACCCGCCGGCACCCCGACGCGCCCGCCCGCGCTGTCGAAGTACTCGAAGCGCAAGCCCGTGCGCTCGGCGCGCACGCTGTACGCGTGTAGCGGGCCGGCCACCGGTTGAACACCGTTGAACGCCCGCGTCTGCGCATTC
Organism: uncultured Gemmatimonadaceae bacterium; assembly: GCA_963814345.1. Taxonomy (GTDB): domain Bacteria; phylum Gemmatimonadota; class Gemmatimonadetes; order Gemmatimonadales; family Gemmatimonadaceae; genus JAGWRI01. The sequence goes on from CAWFCT010000015.1 coordinate 331,106, forward strand.
CATTCGCGCATCCCGAGGTACCAACGGCGGTCGCCCCCACGGTAGAGATCGTATCGGGTGCGGCGCAGCACGCGAAACGCCGCGACCGGCGACGCATCGAGCGCGGAGTCGAACAGCAGGGCGAGCCCGGGCGCGGAGGGAACGCCGGCGGCCGCGCAGGGCTGCGCGGCCGGGACCAGGTCGACGACGGTGCGCGTGCGCCAGCGCTGGGGATCGGAGTGGGTACCGAAGACCAGGAGGCGGTCGCCCGGTCTCGGCATCGTGGCGAACGACACGAGCGGGGGCTCGCCGGCCGCGGAACGCGCCGCGGTGCGCAGCGCGTTGCCGGAGACGCACGCCACGCCGGCGCCCACCTGCGCCATCATCTCGATCGCCGAGTCCGACGATTGGCCGGCCACGAGGTCGAACGGGGATGCGTCCGCGAGCACGGTGGCGAGGATGACCGTGGCCTGACGGGCGGCGCGCTCAGCCGCGCTCGCCGACTGCAGGCGGCGCTGCAGGCGTTCGTGGAACAGGACGGTCTGCGTGACGAGACCCAATACGATCCCGAACACCACCATGGTGACCACGAGTTCGACCAGCGTGACGCCGCGGCGCATCGGTCAGCAGGCGAGCGTGGTGAGGAGGACGAACGCGCGGGGCGCGTGCTCGTCGGCGAAGGCCACGCTGTCGCGGATGCGGCGGCCGGGGCCCGGAGCCGGCCGGACCGACCAGTACTCGTGCACCCCGGGCGCGGGCCAGCTGTCGCCGGACGTGGGCGGCGGACAGTGGCGCGCGCGGATGCCGGCCACCCGGGACTGCGCCGCCGCCACGCCGATCTCGCGTCTCTCCGCCTCGCCGTGCAGCCGGACGAGCACGGCCGCATCGGCCGCGAAGGCGAGCAACGCCACATCGAACACGACGAGGGCGACGAGCAGTTCGACGAGCGAGAATCCGGATCGGCGGTGGCGGCGTGGGGGCATGTCCCACACTACGCGGGCAGCCCCGGCCGAACGACATCGGAATCCCACGAAGGGAAGCCGTTCCCCGCCTCAGTCGCCCAGGCCGTACTCGCGAAGCTTGTAGAGCAGGGTGCGGTGCGAGAGCTCGAGCAGTCTGGCGGCGCGGGTGCGGTTACCGCCGGTCTGCTCCAGGGCGCGGCGAATGAGTTCCCTCTCCAGCAGATGTGTCTGACGTTTGACCGAAAGGTCGTCCGCCTCCGGGTGCGCCTGCACCGACGGAGCGCGGACGTCGGCCGGCAGCTGGTCGACCCCGATCTCCTTGGATTCCGCGAGCACCATCGCGCGCTCGACCACGTTCTCCAGTTCGCGCACGTTGCCCGGCCACGGGTACTCGATGAGCAGCCGCATAGCGGCGGGCGCGAATCCGCGCACCTGCAGGTTCAACCGGTCGTTGAACCGCTGCACCATGGTATGCGCGAGCTCGGGGATGTCCTCGCGCCGCTCGCGCAGCGGTGGGAGGTGTACGCGCACGACATTGACGCGATAGAAGAGGTCGGCCCGGAAGCGGCCCGCGGCGACCTCCGCCTCGAGATCGCGCGACGTGGCCGCGATGACGCGCACGTCGACGCGGCGCGGCGTGGACTCCCCCACGCGCCGGATCTCTCCCTCCTGGAGCACGCGGAGGAGCTTGACCTGCAACGGCACCGGCAGCTCGCCGATCTCGTCGAGCAACACCGTCCCACCGCTGGCCTCCTCGAACAATCCCCGGCGTTCGCCGCTGGCGCCGGTGAAAGCGCCGCGGGCGTGGCCGAACAACTCGCTCTCGAGCAGCGATTCGGGAATGGCGGCGCAGTCCACGGCCACGAAGGCGCGCGTGGCTCGCGGGCTCTCGCCGTGCACCAGGCGGGCCACGAGTTCCTTGCCCGTGCCGCTCTCCCCGGTGATGAGCACGGTGGAGGGATGCCGCGCCACCTTCAGCGCGAGGTCCATCGCCTGGCGGAGCGCGGGGCTGCGGCCCACGATGCCGCCGGGCTGCCGGAGCGCGGCGATTTCCTCCTGCAACTGGCGCACCTCGCGCCGCAGCCCCTCGCGCTCGATGGCCTTGTTCAGCACGAGCAGCACCTGGTCGGCGCGGAAGGGCTTGGAGATGAAGTCGTAGGCGCCCCGCTTCATGGCGGCGAGCGCGGCCTCGTCGTCACCGTAGGCGCTCATCATGATCACGAGCGCGCCGCCCCCGGACTCCCGGTAGGCCTCGAGAAAGGCGAGCCCGTCCGCCCCCGGCATGCGCACGTCGCAGAGAATCAGGTCGGCCGGCGCCTCGCGCAGCATGGCACGCGCCGACGCGGCGTCCACGGCCGCGCGCACGTCGTGCCCCTCCCCTTCCAGAATGAGGGAGAGCGTGTGGCGCAGTCCAAGTTCGTCGTCCACGATGAGGATGTTCATTCGGTCTCGAGCGGCAGCAGGAGATGGAAGGCGGCTCCGCCCGCGCGCGACGGCTCCACCCACACGGTGCCCCCGCAATTCTCGATGATTCGCGCCACGATTGCGAGGCCCAGCCCCGTGCCCCGCCCCGGCTGCTTGGTGGTGACGAAGGGATCGAAGATCTGATCGCCCAGTTCCGCCGACACGCCGGGGCCCGAGTCGGCCACCACCACCTTGACCACGTCGTCCGGCTGCCGCTCCGCCAACCACCGCATCACGCGGAGACTCGGCGGCCGCGGCACGTAGGTAGCCGCGTCGTCCGTTCGGCGGCGCGACGCCCGCACCGCGACGCCCTGCCGCGCCAGCGCCGCCGTGCGCACCGCGATCTCGCCGCCCTCCGGCATCGCGTCCACCGCGTTGAGCAGCAAGTTCACGAACACCTGCTCCAACTCGTGCCGGTCGGCGCGCACGTTGAGCGCTTCGGCCGTCAGGTCCAGCGAGACCGACACGGGACGCAGCACCCCCTGCGTGGCGAGCAGCTCGTGGACCGACCGGACGGTATCGTTGACGTCCACGCGCGTGGCGGCCCGGGGGTGCGCCCGGCCGTAGTCGAGCAACCCGCGCACGATGCGGTCGATGCGATCGGCTTCGCGTTGGAGCCCGTCGACCGCCGTGCGGGCCGCCTCATCACTCGCCACGCGGCGCAGCAGATGCGCGTAGCCGTTGATGGCCCCCAGCGGATTTCCGATCTCGTGCGCCACGCCGGCGGCCAGCCGGCCCACACTCGCCAGCTTCTCGGCGCGGATCAGGTGGGCGCGCTCTTCGAGCAGATGGTCGGTCATGCGATTGACGCTCGTCGCCAGGTTGGCGAACTCGGTCGAGTTGCCGGGCGGCACCCGCCGTTTGAGATCGCCGTCGGCGATCGCTTCCGCCGCCGCCATCGTCTCCTTGAGCGGCCGGATGACGGCCCGCTCCACCTGCACCGCGGCGAAAACGATGAAGACGACTACGTCGGCGGCGACGAGCACGCCCAGGTAGACGGCGTTGTGGGCCGTCTCCACCTGGCCGGCCATCAACTCGATGACCGCCACCGCGAAGGCCAGCGCCGCCACGGCGAGAATGGCGAGGCTGAGCAGAAGTTCGGTGCGAATGGAGTGATGCCCCGAGCGGGGCCGGAGTATCGGCATGCATCGCGGGATGGAGTCGCTAGGAGGACGACTGCGCCCGGCTCGCGTCAGCGAATACGGGAGAACGCACGAAGGGCCGGACGCCGTAGCGCCCGGCCCTTCAGGGAAGGCTCCCGAGTGCGAGACTTACTTACAAACCGGCTCGCCCTCACCGGCGGTCGCAACCAGCGGGTTCGCAGTGTTGACCGCGATGGCGCAGGTGGTGCCAGCCAGCTGGCTGTGCGTCACGGTCGCCGACCAGTAGCCCGGGCCCGTCACGATCGTCGGCGTGTTCACGCCGGTCGACTGCTTGAAGTTGACGTGCGTCGAGTCCATGATCGCCGAATACTGCGACGAATCGGAGAAGAACGCCTCTTCGGCGGTGACCATGTTCCGCAGGTCGGACTTCATGGCCGTGATGTACGCCTTGTTCTTGGTGTTGGCGAACTTCGGAATTGCGATCGCGGCCAGAATGCCGATGATCACGACGACGATCAGAAGTTCGATGAGCGTGAAGCCCTTGCGATTCTGCAGCATCAGTGGGCGTCTCCTGTACTGGGTGGACGAGCCTAGGCGGTATCCCATCTTCGGAATCTCAACGTCTTCTTGGTGGCAATGGCGATGCCACGCCTCGGCAAGGCTCGTATCTGATTGTTTATCAACGCTTTGTACTTTCTTTCGGCCGGCCGGACGATGTCACCGGTTCTGGCTTTTGCACGGTTTGTGGCATTTTGCCAGAGCCCGCCGGCGTAGCCGCCTTGGCGGCCAACTGCGCCTTCGCGCTGTCGGCCAACACCAGGATGTTGTGCATGTCCTGGACCGGACTGCCGTGCCGCAGCGCTGCCACGGCCGCCTTCTTGGCCGCGTCGTATTGCTTGTCGAGCAACAGACAGTCGGCGAGTTGGGGCCAGGCGACGACGATGGTGGAATCGAGGCCGATGGCCCACCGGTAGAGGTTGATCGCCGGTTTGCAGATGCCCCATCTGCGGTAGTCTTCGGCGAAGCTGAACGCCATGAACGGGTCGTACGGGAAGAGCTTCATGCCCTTGCTGTACTCGATCTCACCGTCCCGCATGCGTTTGTTCTGCATGTACCAGGCGCCGAGCATGAAGTGGGTCCGATAGCTGTCGGGGGTGTCAATGACTTCCTGCTTGAACAGCGTATCGTCGTCGTGCCAGAGCTTCTGCCGCTTCGCACTCCGCCAGATCCCCGCGCCGAGGAGGAGCGCGACGGCCGCCGCGCCCGCGAACTGCAGACGCCGCGGCGCGAGCCACTCGTACGCAATCGGAATCAGCGCGCCCACGAATATCATGATGCCAACGCTCGGGAACAGCAGCGTGCGCTCGGCGATCAGGAATCCGGCGGGCAGTACGAGGTTGCTCACCGGGGACATGGCAACGATCAACCACCCGAGCCCGAAGCTCGCCGCAGGGAGCTTGCGCCGCGTGGCGAAGAACAGGCCGATGACACCGATCATCAGCAACAACCCGGGCAGCTGCGTGTAGCTGGGGCCCTGGGCGATCGGGATCCAGGGCGGCGAATACTCGGTGGTGAGGTGGGCCGGCCAGAAGAAGAGCCGGCCCCACTGGGGCGCCACACCGATCATCGTGAGAATGCGGTCGGGCGTGGACAGGTGCAGCCCCTCGAAGGGCACGAACGGCCGGAAGCCGTTAAAGCGCCCACTGAGCACGGTGTCCCGCACCCACAGAAAGCACATGGCGATGGCCGTGAGGGCGAGCACGAAGGGCCGTATCTCGACCAGGCGCGTCCACAGCGGGCGGGGGTCCCTGACCACCGTGATCTCGGCGACCACGACGAGCGCCACGAGCACGATGCCGTGCTCCTTGAACAGCATCGCGGCCGCGTATATCGACGCGATGGCGATCTTCCGGCCCAGGGAGAGCGGCCCCTGCTCGCGGCCGTACACGTACAGCCCCATGGCCAGGGTGAGCAGCAGCCCGACCGCGAGTTCCGACTGCCCCACCACGTTGGCCACCGCCTCCACGTGCAGCGGGTGCACGGCGAAGAGCGCCGCGGCGATCCACGCCGGCACACTGGGCAGCACGCCCGTCAAGAGCCAGAACACAGCCACGCACAGGGCCATGTACAGCGCCACATTGACGACGTGGAAGATGAGCGGCGCGCCGTGCCCGAGGGCCCACTGCACCGCGAACCCGAGGATCGTGAGGGGGCGGTAGCCGTCCCCGCCCCACCGCTTGGACCAGTACGTATCGGCGAAGAAGTGCCACCAGTGGACGAGCGTGTGCACGCGCGCGTCGCGCTGGACTACGAAGACGTCGTCGTACGTGTACCGGTTGGGGATTCCGGTGGCCGACGCAGCGAGGGCCAACAGCGCGATGCTGCCGGCGAGGAGCCACCAGGTGCGGCGTTTCATACGAACAGGTTGTATTTGACGATGTGCCAGAATGCCGCCACGCCATCCTTCCAGTTGATCTTCTTGCCTTCAGCGTACGTGCGGCCGGAATAGCTGATCGGCACTTCGAAGATGCGAGCCCGTGCCCGCGCCAGGCGGGCCGTGACCTCCGGTTCGAAGCCGAATCGATTGGCTTTGAGGTGCAACGATCGTGCCAGGTCTCCCCGCATGGCTTTGTAACACGTTTCCATGTCGGTGAGGTTCAGGTTGGTGAGCATGTTGCTGAACGTCGTGAGCGCCCGATTGCCCATCGAGTGCCAATAGTACAGCACGCGATGCGGACCGCCGAGAAAACGCGACCCGAAACACGCGTCGGCGCGGCCGTCGATGATCGGCTTCAACAATCCGGGCCAGTCGGCGGGCGTGTATTCCAGGTCGGCGTCCTGCACGAGCACCACCTCGCCCGTGCTGGCGGCGAGGGCCGCGCGGATGGCCGCGCCCTTGCCGCTGTTCTTCGGCTGGAGAATCAGTCGATGGATGCGGCCGGCGGCGTGGAGTTCCTTGAGGCGATCGCGGGACCCGTCGGTCGAGCAATCGTCGACGCACACGATCTCCTTGGGCGTCGGCGTCGCGTGCACGAGATCGAGGACGGCATCGATGGTGTTCCGTTCGTTATAAACCGGGATGAGCACCGACAGCCGCCAGGCATGCGAATCGAGCGGCGTGCGGGGAGTCTGTGGAGACGCGCCGTGCGTCGGGGCCGTGGACGGAACGCTCGAGGAACCGCCGAAGTCGGGCATGGTCATGGTCTCGTCGGTGCGTAAATGAAGCCGCCGGGAAAGCTGTCGGTCACCGCCAGCACCGGCGGATGCTGATCGGCCAGAATGTCGACCACGTCACGTTGGCCCTGGCTGGTCACGACTACGCGGTCCGGGTGGTAGGCCTGGAGGATCGCGCGCAGCTCCCCGGCACGCCGGGCCCTGGTCGGCGGATGGATGAAGTCGGCGGCGGCGAAGTTCCCGAATGGAACCGCCTGGCGTCCGGTGTACAGGTAGATCGAGGCATCATCCGTGCCGCACACTACGGCGTCGGCGGGGATCGTCTGACGCACGGCCCGGATGACGGTGCGCAGTTCGGAGCCGCGTTGCCGGGGGATCGATTCCCACCAGTGCCCGCGGTAGCCGCGCACGTTGTAGACGGTGTATCCCGCCAGCGGCACGACGGCCAGCGCCAGCAGGCCGAGCCGCGCGCGGGCGGGCACGGGCAACGGCAGCTCCCAGCGCCAGAGGGCGAACAGCCCCAACAGGGGCAGGGCGACGAGCAAGGGCCAGACGGCGAACAGGAACCGCGCCGGGGAGTACGGCCACAGCAGGGTGATGACCATGAAGAGCGCGAGGAAGGCGAGCGTCACCGGCATCGCGGAGCGCGCGCGCCAGGCGCCGAGCGCAGCGAGCGGACAGAGCAGGGCCAGGCCGGCGGTGGCGGCCGCGGGCGACGGGACGACGGCGAGCATCGACTGGAGCATGGCGGCGCTCTCGCGCACCGTTCCGCCCAACGTGCCCGCCAGAAGGGACACGCCGCCGGCGCGCACGGCATCGACGTACAACGTGAGATATGGTCCGTAGATGCCGCGGACGGGCGCGGGGATCGCGCCGGCGTGGGCGCGGACCCACCAGATCCACGGCGTGAGGACCACGAACGCCGCTCCCGCACTGACGGCGGCCTTGCGATACCGGCGGCGCAGCAGCAGCACCAGCACGAGCGCGCCCACGAGCGCCACGCCCTGCGTACGGACGAGCGTCGCGATGCCGGCGAGCACGCCGGCGAGCACCGCACGGGCAAGCCCCGCATCCGCCTCCGCCGCGCGCTCGGCGAGCAGTAGCGCCGGCAATGTGAGCGCGAGAAAGAGCGGTTCCGACATCACGACGTCGCTCAACACGAGCGACGGCACGCCGATCGAGAGCGCCACCGCGACCGCCGCGGCCTTCCACGGCGCGCACCCGAAGCGGTCGCGCGCGATGCGGGCGATCCATGCGGCGGCGACCGCGAGCAACAGCGCGTTGACCAGCTTAAACAGGAACACGTTGGCCGGAAACGACGGCCAGAGGCGCCAGAGCACGGCCAACAGCAAGGGATAGCCGGGCGGGAAGTGGGTGGCCGCCGGCGTGCCCGGCAAATGCAGGTAGTGCAGCCCAGCCCCGCTGGCCAGCGCCTTGCCGAGCTCCACGTACACGGCGTCGTCGTAGAGCACGCCCACCGGATAGGGATTCATGGCCCGGGCCGCGAGGACGAAGGCAACCACCGGCGCCGCCCACCCGGCCAACCGGACCGGGGGGCGCCATGGCGCGGCGTCGGACGGCGGCGGCGGCTCCGTCAAACCTCGACCCCGTAGCGCGACAGCTTGCGATAGAGCGTCGAGGGGTCGATGCCGAGCACTTCGGCCGTCCTCGACTTGTTGCCGCTCTCGCTCTGCAGCACCCACATGATGTAGGCGCGTTCGATGGCCTCGAGCGTCGGGTTGGGGGGCGTGCGGGAGGTGACCAGCGGCTCGGCGCGCGGCGCGGTGACACGCTCCGGGAGCGCGTCCACCTGGATGGTGTCGCCGGGCGTGAGGATGGCCGCGCGCTCCAGCGCGTTCTCGAGTTCGCGCACGTTGCCCGGCCAGGCGTAGGCCTGCGTGGCGTCGAGCGCATCGTCGTCGAGATGCTTGGGCTCCTCGCCGCGTGCGGCCGCGATGCGCCCTAGAAAGTAGTCGATGAGCAGCGGGATATCCTCGGTCCGCTGCCGCAGCGGCGGCAGGTGGAAGAGGATCACGTTGAGTCGATAGTAGAGATCGCTCCGGAACCGACCGCCCTTGATCTCCTCTTCGAGATCGCGGTTGGTGGCGGCGATCAGGCGAACGTCGATGGGCTCGGCGTCGGTGGCACCCACCGGGATCACCTCCCGGTGCTGCAACACGCGCAGCAGCTTGACCTGCGTGGCCGGCGTCGTCTCGCCGATCTCGTCGAGGAAGAAGCTGCCCGTGGCGCCGGCCGCGAACAGACCCGACCGGTCCTTGACCGCGCCCGTGAACGCGCCCTTCACATGGCCGAAGAGTTCGCTCTCCAACAGGCTTTCGGGCAGCGCGCCGCAGTTGATGGACAGGAACGGGCCGTTCGTGCGCCCCGACAGCTGGTGAATGTACCGCGCCACGACTTCCTTGCCGGTGCCCGACTCGCCCTGGATGAGCACCGTACTCTCCGTGGGCGCCACCGTCTCGGCGAGGCGCAGCACCTCCATCCATGGCTTGCTGGTGCCAACCGGCCGGTCACCATGCCCACCCTGGCGCCGCTTGATCTCCTGCTTGAGCGACTTGTTCTCGACGCGCAGCTGCCGGTGTTCGGCGGCGCGCTTGAGAATCGCGATCAGCTCGTCGTTGCGGAACGGCTTCTGGATGTAATAGAAGGCGCCCTCGTTCACCGCCTGCATGGCCGACTGCAGCGTGGCCTGGGCCGTCATCAGGATCACCGGCACGTCGGAATCGTTCTGCCGCGCCGCCGCGAGGATCTCCACGCCCGTCGCCCCCGGCATGCGGATGTCGGTGAGCACGATGTCGGGACGCATCTCGCGCAGCATCTCGAGGCCCTGCTTACCACCGTTGGCCAGGCTGGGCTCGAATCCCTCGTTGCGGAGCAGGATGCGCAACGATTCTAGGATCCCCGACTCGTCGTCGACGACGAGTACGGTAGGGCGCGGGTCGGCAGCTCTGGTGCTCACGCGCGATCTCCATTGGGCGTCTGGGTGCGCGGCAGAATGACGGTGAACGTCGTGCCGCGTGGGCTGCTGTCGAGGAACACCATGCCGCGGTGAGCTTCGATGGCGCGATGGACGACGGCCAGGCCAAGCCCGCTACCGCCTGGTTTCGTGGTGAAGAAGGGATCGAACAATCGGTCGCGGATCTCCATCGGGATGCCGGACCCCTGGTCGCTCACGCGAAGCGAGACGCTTCCCCCTTCATTGCGCACGCCCAGCGGCAACTGGTCGGGTCGCGCAACCGCGACGTCCACGCGCACCGTGCCGCCCGGCGGCGAGGCCTGCGCGGCGTTCAGGAGCAGGTTGAACACCGCGCGATGGAGCAGGTCCTGGTCGCCCTGCACCACCACCGAACCGTCTTCGGGTGCCGTGCATTCGATACCCACCCCTCCACGATCGGGATGGGCGTCGGCCAGTTGCGCCGCCTCGCGCACGAGGTCCGCCATGTTCACCGACCCGGTGTGCGACACGCGCACGCGCGCAAAATCGAGGAATTCCGTCAGCAGCCGCGACAGCCGGTCCGACTCGCGCATCACCAACTCGCTCAGCGTCCGCTCATCGTCGGTCTGGCGGGGAAGCCGGCCCAACTGCTCCACCGAACTCCGGATCGACGCCAGGGGATTCTTGATCTCGTGCGCCAGCGACGCACTCAGTTCGGCCACGCCTTCCAGCCGCTCGGCGCGCAGACGGAGCGTGTCCATCCGCTTCTGGTCGGAGATGTCCTGGAAGATTGCCGTCGCCGTGCGGTCCGTGCGCCGGCCGTCGCCTTCCATATAAGTGGTCGTCACCCCGATCGGGAACGAGACGCCGTCCACCGTCACGACCCCCTCCCCGCGCGTGGTCCGGACACGGTTGCTCACCGACTGATCGAGCGCCCGCGCCAGCTCGGGCGCCGCCGCCGCGATCCGATCGAGGACGGGGCGGTCGAGCATCGTCTCCAGTTCCAGGCCCAGCAGGGCCTGCGCCTTCGGATTGGCGTACATCAGGTTGCCGCCGGAGTCGACCGTCAGCACACCACTCTGGATGTTTCTGAGGATGTCGTCGGCCTCCAGGCGCGCGTGCTCCAGCGCGGCCGCCAGCACCTCCTTCCCCTCGCCCGCCTTCTGCAGCTGCGAGGCCACTACCGCGCATCCGAACGAGACCGCGGCGAACACACCGAGCTGCGCCCAGACGATGCCGTTGTGCATGTCGGCATTCGCGCCGAACGCCGTGTCCGCGAAGAACAGCACGATGCCCAGCGCGGCGACCAGCAACCCGCCTCCCACCGGCAGCATCAGGGTGGTGGTCGCGATGACGAGGATGTAGAGCGCCGAGAACTGCGAGACACTGCCGCTGTCCGGGCCCCCGGGGGTCACATGGACCACCACGGTCACGAGCAGCAGATCGGTGATGCTCTGCAGATAGAGGAACGTCTTGCCCAGCGGCTTGCGGTATATTTCGCTGTACGCGAACGACGCCACCGTGACCACGGTGGTCATCGCGAAGGCGATGGCCACCAGGGTGAGCTTGCTCGGGTCGGTCTGTTGCTGAGTCCAGTTCACCACCGCGGCGATGAAGATCGCGCTGGCGAGGCACAGCCGGCCGATGTAGACCCAGCGCAACAGATGGCGTGGGTCCAACATGGCCTGTATCGCTGGTGAGCTTACTGCCGCGGTTTGAGAGCGCACGTCTGGGTTGGTTTATTGCAAAGTGCGAGAACCCCGGAATTACACGAACTCTGGCATTCTGCTATAGCCTTGGACGATTCTCCACTTCATAGGTTTCCGACTCTCCCCCGCCGGGACGCGTCCGCATGAGCGACGGGCCTGCCCGCGGCGTCGTCCGGCGCATTCGGCACCGCATCCTGAGCCTGTTCGGGCTCGCCGACGATCCGCCACCCGCCGCGACGTCGCTGCCGGGGCCGGACACGCTGGAGCGCCTGATGGCGACCCCGCGGGGCAACGGCACGCCCGACCCGGGCAACCGGATGCTGGCAGACGTGCTCCAGTTCCGGGCCAAGCGAGTGCGTGACGTCATGCGCCCGCGCACGGAGATCGTGGCCCTGCCGCTCAGCGCACCCGAGGACGAGGTGCGCGAACTTCTGCGCCGGGAGCGGTTTTCACGATATCCCGTGTACGCGGAGTCGCTGGACGACATCGTGGGCGTGTTCCTGGCCAAGGATCTGTGGCTGGATGAGGCGGGGGTGCCCTTCACGCTGGCCCGCCACATGCGCGAGACCCTCTTCGTGCCCGACACCCGGCCGGCACAGCGGGTGCTCGACGATCTGCGCAAGACGCGCGCGCACATCGCCATCGTGCTCGACGAATTCGGGGGCACGGCGGGTCTCGTGACGCTGGAGGACCTCGTCGAACAGGTCATCGGCGACATCAACGACGAAGACGACGTCGCCGTGCGGTCTGCCATCGAAACGGACGGTGTGCTCGAGCTGGCGGGCTCGCTCTCGCTTCGCGACGTGCGCGGGGAGTACCAGATCCCCATTCCCGACGGCGACTGGCAGACGATCGGAGGGTACGCGTTCGCGCGACTGGGGCGGGTGCCCCGCATCGGCGACCGGGCGCCCTACCCCGGGGGCGAATTGGAGATCGTGGCCATGGACGGGCGGCGGGTGGCGGCGGTGCGGGTGCACAGGGTGAGAGCGCAGCGGGATGCCCGGGCGCGCTGATCTCGAGGTGAGCGCTTCACTCGCCATCCCGCGCCGGGAGTTGGATGCGCGGACCTCGCGGGCGGGGGGCGCCGGTGGGCAGCACGTGAACACGTCGTCCACGCGCGTGGAGTTGTCGTGGAACGTCGAGACGTCGCGGGCGCTGAGCGACGCGCAGCGCGAGCGGCTCCGGCAGGCGCTCCGGTCGCGGCTCACGGCCGACGGGACGCTTCGTGTGGTGGCCAGCGAACGCCGGAGCCAGGCGCAGAACCGCGAGGCTGCCGAGGCGCGGCTGGCGACAATCGTGCGGCGGGCGCTGGTGGTGCCGCGGAAGCGGCGGGCCACCAAGCCCACCCGGGCCTCGGTGGAACGGCGCCTGCAGGAGAAGCGCCGGCGGTCGGAGCGCAAACGACAGCGGCGGCCGGGCGATGACTAGCCGGGGGCACCACGCCGCCACCCGCAACCCATGGACGCAGGCTGCTACCTTGAGGTGGGCGGGTTCTCGGCGTCGGGGACGCCGCCGGACGGGCAGTCCGGGCACTTTGGACGCACTTCGGCGTACAATTCCTGGTCCGCCGCGCCCCCCGCCGGGTGCGCGGGTTTTTCGTGTCCCTCTGTAATGGAAGTGTCTTGAAGCGCCGGACCCCTTGCCCCGGCGTGTAGTGACCGGTATTCAGCAAGGGATCGCGCCATTGGCGGCGATGACGACCACATCCAGCGGTTCCACCGCGGGGCTTCTCAATGAATCGACTGCTCACGCGTCCGGCGGCACTCGTACTCGCCCTTCTCACGTTCGGCGGAGTGCAAACGGCGTCGGCCCAGTACTTCGGGCGAAACAAGGTCCAGTACGAGACCTTCAACTTCCGGATTCTCAAGACCCCGCATTTCGACCTCTATTTCTACCCGGCCGAGTCGCTGGCCACCCGTGACGCCGGGCGCATGGCCGAGCGGTGGTACGTCCGCCATTCGGAAACGTTTGCGCACCAATTCGATCGCAAGTCGATCGTGTTGTACGCCGACCACTCCGACTTCGAGCAGACGAACGTGGTCAGCGAGTCGCCCAGTCAGGGTGAGCAGGGCGTCACGGAAGGGCTGCGCACCCGCGTGGTGATGCCCTTCCAGAGCAGTTACGCCGAAACCGATCACGTGCTGGGCCACGAATTGGTCCACGTGTTCCAGTACGACATCGCCGAGAGCGGCGACGCAAACGGACTCGCCCGGATGAGCACGCTGCCGGGGTGGCTGATCGAGGGCATGGCGGAGTACTTCTCGCTGGGCCGGAACAGCGAACTGACCGCCATGTGGATGCGTGACGCGGTGGAACGCGACTCCTTCCCGACCATCAAGCAGCTCAACACCGACCCCCGTTTCTTTCCCTACCGGTACGGGCAGGCGTTGTGGGCCTACGTGGCCGGCCGCTGGGGCGACCGCGCGGTGGTGGACGTGTACCGCACGTCGCTGCGCATGGGACTCGACAACGCGATCACGCGCGTGCTCGGCGAGACCCCCGATTCGCTGAGCAAGGACTGGGCGGCGGCGAACAAGGCCCTCTATACCATGCAACTCGTTGGACGGACCAAACCGCACGACGCGGGACAGGTGGTGGTGACCGCCGGCGGCAAGACCGAGGATCAGAACGTCAGCCCGGTGATCAGCCCCGACGGGAAGTACGTGGCCTTCTTCTCGAACGGCAAGCGCTCGCTCTTCGGGTTCGATCTCTACCTGGCCGACGCCGTGACGGGCAAGATCATCCGCAAGCTCGTGTCGCCCTCCAGCGACCCGCACTTCGACGCCTTGAACTTCGTGCAGTCGAGCGGCGCGTGGTCGCCCGACAGCAAGAAGTTCGCGTTCATCGTCGACGAGAACGGCAAGAACGACGTCGCCGTCGTGAACGTCGACGACGGGAAGATCGAACGGAAGATCTCGCTCCCGGGCGTCGGCGCGGTGAACGCCGTCTCGTGGTCTCCCGACGGCAACCTGATGGCCATGTCGGGAATGGCGGGCGGCATCGACGACCTGTACGTGCTCGATCTGCGGACGGGGAAGGTGGACCAGATCACCCACGACCGGTACGCGGACGAGATGCCCGAGTTCTCGCCGGACGGCAAGACGATCGTCTTCGCCACCGACCGCGGGCCGGGCACGAACTTCCAGGACCTGAGCTATTCGCCGCTGCAGATCGGGACGATCAGCGTGAACGGCGGTCCGGTGACGCTGTACTCGCCCTTCCCCAACGCGAAGGAGATCAACCCGCAGTACGCGCCGGGCGGGAAGGACGTGCTCTTCATCTCCAACCAGGACGGCTTCAGCGACATCTACCGGCTCAACCTGGCCAGCGGAGCGGTGACCCGGGTGACCAAGGTGGCCACCGGCGTCAGCGGCATCACGGAGACGTCGCCCGCCCTCACCGTCTCGCCGTCCACCGGCCGCACACTGTTCACGGTATTCCAGGGGCAGAGTTACGGGATCTACGGACTCGACGCATCGGCCACCATGGGGGTTCCGGTGCAGCCCACGCAGTCGGTGAGCGTGGCCAGCATCCTGCCGCCGGGCGACCTGCCGGGCACCAACACGGTCACGGCGTATCTCAAGGATCCGGAGCGCGGCCTGGTGTCGGGCAACGACTTCACGATTCACGCCTATCACTCGTCGTTCTCGCTCGACGCCATCAGCCAGCCGAGCATCGGCGTGCAGACCGGCGGGTACTTCGGCACGGGCGTGGCGGGCGGCATCGCCGCCCTGTGGGGCGATCAGCTCAGTGACCGGCAGATCTACACCGTGCTGCAGGCCAACGGGACCGTGAAGGACATTGGCGGCGCCGTACAGTACCTGAATCTCAAGCACCGCTGGAACTGGTCGGTGGGCCTCGAGCACATCCCGTATCTCACGGGATACACCCAGTTGGGTGACACCGTCGTCGCGGGCAACATCCCGGCGCTCAACTACTATCAGATCCTGCAGCGCATCTACATCGATCAGCTCGCGTTCAACACGCAGTATCCGTTCTCCACCACGCGGCGCGTCGAACTCGGGGTCTCGGGGACGCGGCTCGGCTACGACACGGAAATCGACGAGTTCACACTGGTCGGCAACCAGGTGGTTGCCCAGTCGCGGCAGTCCGGCGCCGGCTACCCGTCCACGTACTACGCGCAGGCCGACATCGCGCTGGTGAGCGATAACTCGTACTCGGCGTATGTGGGGCCGGTGTCTGGCGAGCGGTGGCGACTCGAGTTCAATCCCACCTTTGGAAAGCTGAACTTCGAAGGTGTGATGGGCGACTACCGACGATACTTCTTCGACAACCCGTTCACGTTCGCGGTCCGCGCTCTCCATTATGGCCGATACGGACGCGATGCCGAAAACTACGGCGTGGGCGGCTTGTATCCGATCTACCTCGGTCAGGAGACCCTGATTCGCGGGTACGGATATGGCTCGATCAACGTGGCCAGCGAATGCGCGAATGCGGCGAACCCCAATACCTGCCCGGTCTTCGACCGGCTGCTGGGAAGCCGCATCGACGTCTTCAACTTGGAATTCCGTATTCCGTTGTTCGGGTCGCCGGCCTTCGGCTTGCTTCCCACATCGTTCCTGCCGGTCGAGATCGCGCCGTTCTTCGACGGCGGCATCGCGTATTCCAGCACGCAGCCACCGGACTTCCGATGGGCCACTCGGGCCGACAAGATCCCGGCAAGTTGTTCGAACGCGGCCGCACAGCAGCAGCAGTCGCTCTACGGCATCAACTGCGTCGATCACATCCCGGTGTTCAGCGCCGGCATCACCACGCGCATCAACCTGCTCGGCTACCTGATTCTCGAGACCTACGTGGCGCATCCGTTCCAGCGCCCGGGCAAGAACTGGGTGGTGGGTGTGCAACTGGCGCCGGGGTGGTAAGGGAGGGCTGACGGCAAACGGCCGACGACAAGCTCGGAGTGTCCGGGCAACAGTCAACAGTCGCCCGAAACTGCAACGGGACGCTTCTCGAACTACTTGAGAAGCGTCCCGTTGCCGTTCCGGTTCACTGACGACTGACTACTCTCGACTCTCAACCCGTCGTTCGCCGTTCAGTGGGAGCCGTCACTCAGTTTCCACCGGTCCCCGTCGAATCCGGCGGCGGTCCGCCGGGCCCGCGATGCATCCCCATCCCCGCACCCGGACCGAAACCGCCACGTCCCGGCCGCATGTGCATGCCGGCGCCCGGGCCGAACCCGCCGCCACGTCCCGGCCGCATATGCATGCCGGCCCCCGGACCGAACCCGCCCCCACGCTGCATCCCCCATCCGCGGTCATGCCCGAAGGCCCGCATCATCGCATGGCGGCGCATGCCCATACGCTCGGCGCGCATCATCCGGCCCGCACGGGCCACGCGCCGCTCCACGCGTGTGCGGTTGGCGTCGAACACTTTCTGCTGACCGGGCGTCAGCACACTGCGCATGTTCTTCTGCATCTGCGCGCGCAGCGCGATACGCGTGTTCATGGCACCCTCGATGTTGCGGCGCGCCGCCTTGAGGGCGACGGTATCGCCGTTCTGCCGCGCCGTGCGCAGCGCCTGCCGGTCGGCCTGCGCCGACTTGGCAAATGTTTGCATCTGTGCCCGATGGCCGTCACGCATCTTGTCGAGTTGCGCCTGCTGCGCATCGGTGAGCGTGATGCCGCGGAACATCTGGCGCCCCATCATCGCCTGCATGCCACCGCCGGCGGGGCCCATGCCACGCCCGCCCATCCGCCCGGTCGTGTCGGCGCGCTGCGCCACGGCGGAAGCCGCGACGCCGGCCATCAGGGCCAGGCTCGTGAGTACCACTGTGAATTTCTTCATGACTCCCCCGGTTTCATCGCAGCGCTCCATCGCGCCGGCTTCACCTAGGCAGACGCGCGCAACGGACGGCCGTTAAGAAGCCATTGAGGGAACACCGCGCCCCAACTCGGGATTCGAGCGCCGCGAATCAGCAAACAGCCGTGGAAACGGGAAGCGAGAGGCGGGAACTAGGCGCCCCGGCACGCGTTGGCCGGTGGACGGCGCCCGTTAGGTGCCGCCGTACCACTCGTAGCCCTGATCGCTCCAGTAGCCGCCGTTGCGCTCGGCCATGAACTGCACGCGCACCAGGTACTTGGTGTTCTTGTATCCGAGCTTCACCGGCGAGTGCACCCGGGCTGGCGCCCCATGCCCGGGACCCAGCAGGTGCCCGTCCATCCCGTACGCGATGAGCGTCTGCGGATGCATGGCGCTGGCCAGGTCCCAACTCTCGTGATAGCCGTCGTCGAACGAGGCGAAGTCGACGTACTTGGCGTCGGGATGGACGCCGACCAACTTGGCCAACTCCGATACGCGGGTGCCCGTCCAGGCCGCCACGGCCGTCCATCCCTCGACGCAGAAGTGGTTCACGCGCTGCGTGACACGCGGCAGCCGCTGCAGATCTTCGAGCGAGAGACGTACGGGGTGGTCCACCAACCCGGCCACCTCGAGCGCCCACGGGCCCTGCGTAGCCGGGTCCCACACCGGCACGCGGTCGGAGATGAAGTACTTGGGAAAGGCGTTCCCCGCCGCCGCGGCCCCCCTCGGCGCGTGGTCCATGGACGTGTGGCGGAACAGGAGGCGCTCCACGCTCTCGTTGCGGCGCTCGGCGAATGCCAGGATGCCCTGCGCGCTGTCGGGACCCTGGGAATCGCAGGCGGCGAAGAAGGCCGCAGTGAGCGACGCGGCGCTCACCTGGAGGAACCGGCGGCGGTCGATGCTCATGGCGCCTCCGGGGCCGATGACCCGGACGGGGTGGTGGGCGGCGGACGCTTCCACCAGAAGGGGCGCGCGTTGCGCTCCTCGGGAGACCGTGCCTCGTTGTAGCCGCCGGTGGTGATGGCGCGCAGCGCGTACGGGTCCACGCTGAACACCATGAACACGTGGACGGCGGTGAGCGCGACGAGGGCGACCATGGCCAGAAAGTGCCAGTAGCGTGCCCACACGTAGCCGCCCAACAGGCTCGTCAGCCAGGCCAGCTGCACCGGCTTCCAGATGGCGAGCCCCGAGACCACGGCCAGCACCCCGAACACCGGCATCGCGAAGTACGCGCTGCGCTGCAGCGCATTGTGCTTGCCCTGCCGCGGGTGGTCGCGGCGCACGAACAGGTAGAACTTCATCATCTCCCACGCGTCGCGCAGGTCGCCGCGGTGCGGCGTCAGGTCGCGCCAATCCCCGTGGAGATAGATGAACCCGAGGTAGACCAGCCCGTTCACGACGAGCAGCCACATGGCCGCGAAGTGCCAATGCCGGGCGCCGGCCAACCATCCGCCGAAGGTGAGCCAGGCCGGAATGGGCCGGCCGGCGAACGGGTAGCAGCAGAACGTCTCGCCCTTGCGGGCGAACGCCGGATAGGCGTTGAAGATCCGCAGCCCGCTGGTGACCATGATCCCCAGCGCGAGCACGTTCACCCAGTGGGTGGCGCGGACGATCCAGTGATGTCGTGTAGTCATCGACTCGACGTTAGCGTCAGTGGAAAGCGGCGTCGAGAGATGCACCCTCGCCCGCGCCCAGGAGTCACAATCGGCCACGGGCGGTCCAGGTTCCCGCCGGCGGTCGATGGCCGCCGGCGGGAAGGCGGGATCAGTGCATTGACCGCACGGTGGTGCGGGCCTTGCCCGTATGGAAGAAGAACAGCAGCGGGAGCGACGCGACCAGCAGGAGTCCGCTCAACAGATAGATCTTGGAGAACGCCAGAACGCTCGCCTGGGCGCCGATTTGCCGGTCCATGATCGCCAGGGCTTGCTGGTGCGCCACGAGCGGGCTGGCGCCGCGCGCGATCATCGCGTTCGTGATCCCGTGCAGCCGCCCCAGGGTCTGTGGGTCCATGGTGGTCACGTGCTGGGTGAGCGTTCCCTTGGCGATGGTCGTGAACCGCGTGAGCAGCGTGGCCATGATGGCGATGCCGAGGGAGCCGCCCAGCTGGCGCGTGAGGTTGAACATGCCGGTGCCCTGCGCCAGGTCGCGGGTGGCGAGATCGGCCATCGTGGCGTTGGTGAGCGGCACGAAGATCAGCCCCAGGCCCACGCCACGCCAGATGAGCGGCCAGAACAGGTCGCCACGCCCGGCGTCGAGCGACAGGAACGACAGCTGGTACATGGACAGCAGGAAGAACAGCGCCCCGATGGTCACCGTGATGCGCGCGTCGAGCCAGTTGGCGTTGCGCCCCACCCACGCCATCACCACCGCCGACGCGAGGGCGCCCGGCAGAATGACGAGGCCCGTCTGGTTGGCGGTGAACCCGTGGAGTTGCTGCAGGAACACGGGCAGCACGAAGATGGAGCCGTAGAGCGCGAGCCCCAGGAACGCGGCGATGCTCACCCCGGCGGAGAGTTGCCGGCTCCGGAACACCCGGAAGTTGATCACCGGCTCCTTGGTGGTGAGCTCGCGCCACAGCAGCAGCACGAACGACGTCACCGCGATGATGCAGAGCGCGGTCACGAACCGGGAGTCGAACCAGTCATAGCGTTCACCCCGTTCGAGCATCCACTGCAGCGAGCCGACGCCGGTGGCGAGGAAGAGGATCCCCAGGAAATCGATGCTCTTGGCGCGCTCCTGGTGCGCGGCGTCGTGCACGTAGGTGTACACCATGAACGCGGCGAGAATGCCCAGCGGCACGTTGATGTAGAAAATCCAGGGCCAGTTATAGTTGTCCACGATCCAGCCGCCGAGGGTGGGGCCGATGGTGGGCCCCACCATCACCCCGACGCCGAACATGGCCTGGCCGATGCCCACCTCGTGCGGCGGGAACGATTCGAACAGCGTGGTCTGCGCGGTGGACAGCAGCGCGCCGCCGCCCAGCCCCTGGATCACGCGCCAGAGCACGAGGCCGCCCAGCGAATGCGCGGCACCGCACATGAACGACGCGCCGACGAACAGCATGATCGACCCCGTGAGGTAGCGCTTGCGCCCGAAGTAGGCGGAGAGCCACCCCGACATGGGGATCACGATCACGTTGGCGATGATGTAGCCCGTGGACACCCACGAGATCTCGTCGATCGTGGCGCCGAGGTTCCCCATCATGTGGGGAATGGCGACGTTGACGATCGACGTGTCGATCAGCTCCAGCACCGCGGCCAGCGTGACCGCGATGGCGATGATGTACTTGTACTTGTACGGGTCTTCGTGCTCGGCGGCGTGCGCGGCCGGCGTGGGATACACCACGTGCGTGGTGCCTCCGGCCGACAGCGATGCGCCGTCCCCGACCGTCGCGGTCGCGTCCGTCATCGACGACTGCCTCAGGTGTCTGGGTGCGTGATTACTTGGTCACGACGTGCGCCACCACCGACATGCCGGGGCGGAGCGGCTCGTTCGGGCCGCACCCCTGCGTGACGGCGACGCGCACCGGGACGCGCTGCACGACCTTGGTGAAGTTGCCCGTGGCGTTGTCGGGCGGGAGCAGCGCGAACTTCGCCCCCGTGGCCGCGGCCAGGCTCTCCACCTTTCCCTTGGCGGCGCACCCGGGATAGGCATCAACCTCGATGTCCACCGGCTGGCCGACGCGGATGTCGGCGAGCTGCGTTTCCTTGTAGTTCGCGGTGACCCAGACGCCCGTGTCGGCCACGATGGTGAGCAGCGGCTGCCCCGGCTGCACGAGCTGCCCGATCTCCACTTGCTTGCGCGACACCATACCCGCCATGGGCGCGGTGATCCGCGTGTAGGAGAGCTGCAGCTTGGCATTGTCCACGGCCGCCTGCGCGGCGTCCAGCCGCGCCTGGGCCAGCCGCACGCCGGCCTGCGCCGCGCTGATGTTCGACGACGCCGCGCTCTGCTGCTTCTGGAGCGCCTGCAGCTGCGCCGCTGCCGCATCGGCGGCCGCCTGCGCCGCATCGAGCTGTTGCCTGGACACGATCTGCTTGGCCACCAGTTCCTTGGCGCGGGCAAGATCGGCGTCCGCCTTGGTCAGATTCGCCTGGGCGGCACCGATCTGCGCCTGCAGCGACGCACGTTGATTGGACGCGGCCTGGACCGCCGCCTGCGCCTGCCCCTCACCCTGCGGACCCGACACCGCGGCACGCGCCGCGGCCAGGTCGGCCTCGGCCTGCGCGAGCTTGGCCTGGTATTCCGACGGGTCGATCTGCACGAGCAGCGAATCGGCCGCCACGTGCTCGTTCTCGTCGATGGTGATCCGCTGGACGTAGCCGCCAACCTTGGCGAGCACGGGCGTCATGTCGCCGTCCACCTGGGCATCGTCGGTGGACTCGTGGACGCGGGCGTAGAGGTACTCCTTCACGGCCCAGCCCAGTCCGACGATCACGATCAGGATGAGGATGGGAAGGACGAACTTGCGCCGGTTGCCGTTCCCGGCCGGCGTCGCGTCACGATCAGTGGGCGTTGTTTGAGTTGCCATGGTTCTTGCTTATCGAGAGAGTCGTGGTGTGGGAATCGATCGGAACGCGTAATTACTGCAGCGACGTCGTGCGCCCTTCCGCACGGGCGAGCGCGACGCGCGCGGACTGGAATGCCGTTTCAGCATCGATGAGCTGCGTGCGGGCGCTGTTGAGCGTCAGCGACGCGGTGATCACGTCGGCGTTGCCGGCCACGCCGGCGCGGAAACGGTCGCGGGCCTGCGACACTTCCTGCCCGGCCAGCCGCACCCGCTCGCGCGCCGCGCCCACGGCCTGCCGCGCCGAAGACAGGTCGAGCACGGCGCCGCGGACGTCGGCCGCCACCTGCTGCTGCAGGTCGTGCTCGCGCACCTGGATCTCACGCATCGCGGCATCCTGCTCGGTGACCCGCGCGCCGCGGCGGTCGCCGTCGAACACCGGCACCGAGAGTTCCACGCCCCACGTGTAGGTGGCCAGCAGATGGCTCAGGCGCAGGCCAATGTAGCCGCCGTTGCCGAACGCGTTCACCGTGGGCAACCGTTCGTCGTGAATGGCCGTGATCTGCGCCTGCG
This sequence comes from uncultured Gemmatimonadaceae bacterium, assembly GCA_963814345.1. Taxonomy (GTDB): domain Bacteria; phylum Gemmatimonadota; class Gemmatimonadetes; order Gemmatimonadales; family Gemmatimonadaceae; genus JAGWRI01. The sequence continues at coordinate 353,350 of CAWFCT010000015.1, forward strand.
CGGCGCGCATCTGCGCCTGGAGCGCCCGCACGTCGGGCCGCTGCCGCATGGCCAGCGCCACCGCGGCGTCCACGTCCTCCGCCCCAGCGCCCGGCACGTCATCGAGGGCGGTGAGCGAATCGGTGAGCGTGAACGGCGTCTCGAGCGGCAGGTTGAGCGCGCGCGCGAGGTTGAGCCGCGAACGGGCCTCGTCGTTGCGCGCCGCGATGAGCTGCGCCTTCACGCCGGCCAGTTGCGACTCGGCCCGCGTCACGTCCAGCGCCACGCCGACGCCGGCCGCGAGCTGATCCTGTGCGATGTTCAGGAGATCCACGGCGAGCGACGAATCGGCGAGCCGGGCCGACAGCTGCGCGTCGGCACGGAGCGCCATCACGTAGGCGGCCGCTGCCTGCGCCGCCGCCTGTTCGGCGGCTGCACTCTCGCCGACCCCCACTGCCGCGGCGCCGGCTCGCGACGCCCGCAGCCGCCCCATCGCGGCGGGATCGAACAGGGTCTGCGAGGCGTGGGCGCGCACGTCGAACGTGGCCACGGGCCCGATAATCTGGCCCAGCGGATCCAGAAACGGCGGCTGCCCCGGCTGCGTCGGGAAGTTGAAGCCGAAGGTGGCCGAGTTGAGCGTGGTCTGCATCTCGGTGGCGCCGGCCGAGAGGTTCGGCAGGAACGCCGATCGGGTCTGCGAGACTCGCGCGTTGGCGGCAGCGGTGCGCAGTCCGGCCGTCTCGACGAGCGCGCTCTGCCGGGCGGCCATCCGCACGGCGTCGGCCAAGGAGAGGCGTTGCGGCGCCGGCTGCTGCGCTGTCGCCGGAACGGGAGCCGAGAGGTTCACCGCAATGGCGAGCGACAGTGCGGTCGCGGCGCGAGCAGAAGAGCGGGTGATGACGTTCATGAGTGGGAAGCCGGAGTCTGGGCCGGCGCGTCGGACGCCGGGCGGATGGCGGTCATGTAGAAGTCCCTGATCTCGTCGAGCAGCTGGTGATCCGATTTGCCGCCGATCGAGTCGCAGAGCACGGGACGGTGGCGCCAGTTGCCGTACGTTGTGAGCAGCGCGATGAGCATCCGGGCGGCAACGCCCGGATCCATGCGGCGGAATTCGCCGCGCGCCATCCCGCGCTCGAGAATCGAGCGCAGCAGCCGGCGCCCCCGGCCGAACACCTCGTCGCCGTAGAACGAGGCGAGGTCCGGATACGCGTAGAGTTCCGCATGCACCCAGCGGTGGAGCGGCGGAAACTTGGACGAGCACATGAAGCGCCAGTGCGCATCCATGAACGAGTTGAGGTCGTCGGTCGCGGTGGGTCCGGAGATGCGCCGTTCGAGGTCGTCGATCGCGTCGCCGACCGTGTGGCGTACCACCTCCCGGAACAGGTCTTCCTTGCTCGGGAAGTAGAGATAGATCGTACCCTTGGAGACGCCCGCCCGGCGCGCGATGTCGTCGAGCCGGGCCGAGGCGAGTCCGTGCTCGGCGAACGTCTCGAACGCCGCATCGAGGATCTGGCGGGGCCGCTCTTCGGGGCGGCGTCGCCATTTCGGCTCGTGGGCGATATCTGGCTGAACCATCCTTGTCCTCCTAACCCCTACTATGACAGCAAGTGACCGACGGGTCGGTCATTTACCTGACTGACACAAGAGAATGCGAGACCAGTGGTTGCGCCTCGCGAAGAAAATAACTTACTCATCAGTCATTATTAGTCAAGCGCCAGCGTGGGGCAAATCCCTACCTGCCTCGCGAAGTTCCAGACCAGTAGGTGAATTCCTTCTGGTAGCACACGGCGTCGAGATCGGCGGTGCGTTCCTGGAAGAAGTGCTTGGCGTCGGCGATGGCCTGATTGTAGATCGTCGGGCCGATCTCGCGGAGCACGTAGTCGAGCAGCAGGTCGGCCTTCAGATCGCCGATCTCCTGATCGAGGTTCTCGGCGGCGTACCGCTTGAGCGACACGATGGCCTGCTTCTTCGCGGTGTCGGGAATCGTGATGGCGGGGTTCTGGCGCATGGCGTGCGGGTCGGGGTCAGCTGTCGAGGCCTTCGCGTTCCTGCTCCCGGTGCAGATCGTCGATGATCCGCCCGATGGTCTCCCAGGTTTCCGAGCTGTCGGGCCGGTCGCCGGTGCGGAGGTATTCCAGCCGGTCGTGGAGTTGACGGCGCAGTTCGATCTCGCTCGGCGTCAGCGGACCAAGCCACTCGGCCCGTTCCTCCGGCGTGAGCGCCGAACCCGTGGTGCGGTATCGCGCCCGCGCCTCGTCGAGCAGATCGTCGGGGTTCGGCGGCACCGGCAGATCGTCGTCGAGGACGGGCTCCGGCGGCTCCTCCCAGTCGCACAGCGAGCAGCGGCGGGCGGGGGTGTAGTCGGTGGCATAGCCGCAGCACGGACAGAGGCGCCGCCCTTCGGCCCAGTCCGGGGCCCAGGGGGGCGTCTGGATGGCGGCGTCCGGAGCGTCAGGCGTGCGCGTCGCTGGTGTCTCCGCGACTTCGTCGTCTCCCGCCGCCTGGTGCGACGCTACGCTCGGCCGTGCGCCGGGTTCCGCCACCGAACGGGACTCGATCCCCGGCGCGGTGGCCGGTGCCGGTGCGGCCGTGGGTTCGCTCGAGGTGGCGTCCCGCCGCCCGTCCTGCCCGAAGGTCGCATCGTCCGGGAGCACGTACACCGTATGCTCCCGGTCGCGCCACCGCGCCCGGAGCGAGGTCCACACCCAGAGCACGACGCCAACCACGGCAACCGCGATCAGCACGCGGTTGGCCGGCGAGAGTGCGCGCAGCGCTTCCAGGATCGAAGTCATAGGCATTGGAGGGTAGGAATCGAGAACGACGACGGCCCGCAGCTATTGGTGAACCCCAAACACGAACGGCATCCGGACGGTGGCGGCCACGGCGCAGCCCTCGACCATCAGGGGACGGAACCGATACGCGCGGAGTGCCGCCAGCGCCGGCTCGACGAATTCAACGACATCCGCACGCATGACCTGGAGGGACCGCGTGTCGAGCACGCCGGCCGCATCGACGACGAACTGCACGTCGACCTCCCCCTGGATCCCCGCCTTTCGAAGTTCCGCCGGGTAGACGGGTTCCGGAGGCGGGGATACCACGTCCAGAGGACGCGTCACCCGCCGTGCGGGGACGCGAAGCCGGACCAGGCGGGTAACCCCCGGCTCGGGGGGCAGGTCGCCGCGCGGGTGTTGCGCCGACCACACCGCTTCCGGCGTCAGGGCCAGCCGCAGGTCGACGGAGTCGGCCCCGGCGAGCGCCGCCGAATCCGGAGGCGGCATCAACTGGCTGCTGTCGAGCGCGGCGAGCGCCGAGAGGATCGCCCGGTCGATGGGCGCATTGCGCGTGCCGCCGACCACCCGCGCGTGGGCGAAGTGTCCATCGCGGCGCCACGTCACGCGGTACGTGCCGTCCACGGTCGGGAAGCTGGTGACCCCGACCTGAGCGTCGTAGACGTCGAGCTGTACGACGTGCGGCAGCACGAGCATCTGGCGCACGCCCTCGCCGAGCAGCGATCGGTCGGTGGGGGCCAGCGGGTGCGACAGGTCGAACGGCGTCACGACCAGACTGAGCTGCACCATATTGGAGTCGGCGGATGGTGCGGCCAGCCGGTGCCGGCAGGCGGCCGAATCCGGCGGCGTCTGGGCGGCGGCCGTCGACGCGAGCAGCGCCAGGACCGCGAGGTAGTGCCGGGGATGCTGTCTCATGGTGCCTCGATCATACACCCGAAGGGCGACGGCGGCGACCGGATGGCCGCGGCTGATGGAGCGTCGTAAGTTGGAGCGAGAACGGGGGCTATTCGATGCTACCTGCACATCGTCGGCTATGCACGCTGATCCTGCTCTCCGCGCTGCTCGCGCTGGGCGGGCGTTCGCTGCTCGCCCAGGATGTGGAACCGGATGCCCCGCTGACTGCATGTGTCACTCACCTTCCACCGAGTGCCTACTTCACAGTCGCTGTCTATGCATACGTGCATGTCGATTCCGGGTTGCCCGAAACGGATCGATCCGCGGCCGAGGATTTCCTGCAGGATGTTATAGACGCCGCTGCACGATTACTCGGGACCTCCCCCGGAGTGCTCCCACGCGGAGACTCGACGCTCACGTGGCGAGAACTGGCCGGGGATTTGCGTGTCACCGCTTATGCCAACGGAACGATGAGGTGGGCGCCGACCGCGCACCCGGATCGACCCAGCGGCGCAACCCGCCTCTTGGCCCGCGCGGTCAGCGCTGCCCGCTCGGCTGGCGCACTGCTCGATTTGCCGCGGGACGCGCACGGGAATCCCGTGGACTCCCTGGTCTTTCTGATCAGGACAACCCACCCCGACATCGACAGTACCGGCAAGGCCCGCCCGATGAGCTACGAGGGAACAGCCGCTCCGATCTTCTCTGCGCCCGTGCCATGGACGGAGGGCGGCAACCCGGTTCTCGGCCCGGGGCATCCGACCATCCCGGAGGACGCATCGGACGGAATCGTGGACAACCACCTCTACATCACGGTCGTGACCCAGTACGTGGTCGATACGCTCGGGCATGTGGTACCCGCGTCACTACACGACGTGTGGTCGGATCAAGAACCGCCGGCCTCCGGTGAGAACAGACGCTACTGGGACGAGATTTCATTCGCCATCCATCAATGGTTGCTCCGATCGCGTTTCACGCCGTTTGAGATCGGCGGATGCCACGAACCGCATCCCGGACAATATGTTCTCGTCGCCGGATACCCGCCGAAGAGATAATCTTACTTTCGCAATGCCGCCGGGGACGGGAGTCGGTCCGCCACGGGAGATTTTGGACCGCGTGCGTTTCGCTCGCGCTGACTAGCACGATTCCGGAACGGTCGCCGGAACCCGCACCGGCCCCCCACGGTATACTGTCCGCATGTCCGACGCCGACACGAAGATCCGCATCGACAAGTGGCTCTGGGCCGCCCGCTTCTACAAGACGCGGTCGCTGGCCACCGACGCCGTGCAGGGCGGCAAGGTGGAACTCAACGGCGACCGTGCCAAGCCGGCGAAGACGGTCGGCCCGGGCGACGAGATTCGCGTGCGCCTCGGCCCGTACGAGCACACGGTCATCGTGCGCGGCGTTGCCCCCCGGCGCGGCTCGGCCCGCGACGCGCAGGCCCTCTACGAGGAGACCCCGGAGTCGCTCGCCGCGCGACAGAAGCTCGCCGAGCAACTGCGCATGGCGCCGGCCGCGTTCGTCTGGGAGGACAAGGGACGCCCCACCAAGAAAGACCGCCGCCAGATCACGCGCCTCCGCGACCGCAAGGGACGCTAGCCCGCGCGCGCTACTCGGCCGGCGCCCCCGCCACGCGCGCCAGTGTGGCGTCGTCGATGGTGTGGGCTCCCGAAAAGGGCACGTACTCGAACGGCACGCCCGCCGCGCGCCACGCGTCGGTCTGCTGCGAGATACGCGCCGCGTCGAAGAACTGATCGCGGTCGCCGAAGACGCAGGTGACGGGAACGGGCCCCAACCGGTCGCGCGCCGCCGCGAGGTCCAGGTCGTTCGGCACCGAGCCGCACCAGGCGATGAACCGGTCCGCGCGCGTCTGGCCGAGCGCGAGCCATCGCATGACGGTCGCCACGCCCTGCGAGAATCCGAATGCCACCAGCCGGACGCGGCTCCGATCGCGGCCCTGCAACAGCAGCGCGGCGAGGGCATCCAGGTACTCCACGTAGTCGGCGATCTCGCTGTCGCGATCCTCGCGCGTCATCCAGGTGGCGCCGATGCGCGCGTCGGGCCCGTGGGGCAGACTGTTCCCGAGGTAGAACCGCGACAGCGCCTCGGGCGCCACGATGAGCCGCGCGGGGTGCTCGATGGTCCGGAAGTGCCGCACGAATCGGCCGGCCAACTGCCCGTATCCGTGGCACGCGATCCAGATCTCGCGGACCTGCGGCCCGCCGTCTCCCAGCGTGTGATAGCGCGCGGTGCGCGTGACCCGCAGGTGATGTTCGGGCACCGCGGCGGCGGCTACTTGTCGCGGGCGGCCACGTCGAACAATTGCTGCTGGCTCGCGGCCTGCTTGAGCAGATCGACCGCGCGCACCAGCTGATTGTCATCGCTCAACGTGAGCTGCTTGGCCACGCCGTCGCCGAACGCCTCGCTCACGGTGCGCACCGCCAGTTGTTCGCCGAGAATCGAATCGGCCACCGACGCGAACTTGGGTTCGATCTTCACATGCTTGGCCCGCAGAGTCTCCATCAGATGCTGGGTCCACGCCGGCTTGAGCTGGAGCGTGGGCGTCTTCATGCTGTCCTTCAGCTGGCGCGAGTACTGATCCAGTTCGGTGCTGATGATGCCAGCCGTCGGCGCCACAGACCGGAAGAATTGCTGCTCCAGGGTGCTGATCGTGTCGCCGCGCACCACGACGTCCGGCGTGATGCCGCCGCCCCCGTACACCACGCGCCCGTCGTCGGACTTGTACCGGGGCCGCGCAAGCCGCTCGGAGTCGGTTTCCATGGAATCGGGACGTACTTCCACGAGCTGGCCCGCATCGTTGAGCTTGCGGTCGCGGTGAATGGACCGCCCGCTGGGCGTGTACCACTTGCCCGTGGTGAGCTTGAGCGCGTAGCCCCCATCGAGTCCGTACACCGACTGCACGAGTCCCTTGCCGAACGAGGTGGTCCCGACCACGAGCGCCCGGTCGTGGTCCTGCAGCGCGCCGGCCACGATCTCCGAGGCCGAAGCCGTGCCGCCGTCCGTCATCACGACCAGCGGTACGCCCATCAGCATGTGCTGCCTGCCGGCACGCGAGATCTCGTCCGGCTGACCGCGCGAGCGGACGCTGACGATTTCCTGGGAATCCCTGAGGAACAGGCTGCTCAACTGGAGCGCCTGATCGACGATCCCGCCGCCGTTGCCACGCAGGTCGATCACGTACCCTTTGGCGCCCTGCGCCGAGAGCTTCTTGACCGCAGCGGTCACCTCTTCCACGACGTTCTCGTTGAACGTCTGGATGGGGATGTAGCCCACGCTGCCGTCGAGCATCGTAGCGTACTGCACCGCGGGAATGTGGACCTCGCGGCGAACGAACGAGATGTCGATGGGCTGGGGCACCCCGCTGCGGTGGTAGCCCACCTCCACCTTGGTGCCGACCTCGCCCCGCAGCTTCGTGGCGATATCCACGCTCGAGACGCCGATCACGCTCTTGCCGTTGACGGCGATGATGTGGTCGCCTTCCTGCACGCCCGCCTCTTCGGCCGGGGTGTGCGGGAACACCTGGGCCACGTACGTGCCCGCCGAGTCCTCCCCGAGGAGCATACCGGTGCCGCCGTAGCGGCCGCCGGTGCCGCGCGCGAAGTCCTCACTCGCCTTGGGGGTGAACAACTGCGAATACGGGTCGCGCAGTTGCTCCACCAACCCGGTCGCCGCCTTGGCGTAGATGTCGCTGGCCGGCAGCGAATCGACGTACCGCCTCGACACGAGCGTCAGTACCTGGTCGAACAACTGGACGTTCGCACGGGCCGGCGGTTCCTGCAGCAGGAAGCCGCCGGCGACGATGGGCAGGAACAGCAGAGCGGTGACGGCAGCGGTGCGGAAACGCGGCTTCATGCGGGGGGTCCGGTGCGGTGAATGGTTCCACGGAAGAAGTCCATCCCGACCTCGTTTGTCAACGAGAACGCCGGGCTCCCGTACAAGATTCCTGCAAACGGCGGCGTGGCAGGCCGTTGCCTCCCTGGTGAGATTACGGGAACCCCGCCTTCACCCCTCTCCGATGCCAGTGATCCGGCGCACGTCCGTCATCCACCTGTTCAGTACCGAGTTCCGCGCACTCATGGCGCTGGCGCTCCCGGTGGTGGTGGTCCAGGTGGGCCTCATGGGCATGGGCGTCATCGATTCCATCATGGTCGGGCACGTCTCGGCCGGCGCGCTCGCCGCGGTGGCGCTGGGGAACATCTATTTCTTCAACGTCATCGTGTTCGCCATGGGCACCCTGTTCGCGCTCGATCCGATCGTGGCCCAGGCGGTGGGGGCCCGCGACGAGCCGGCGGTCTCACGCGGCATCCAGCGCGGGCTCGTGCTGTGCGTGGCGCTGAGCGTGTTGAGCGCGCTCATGATGGCGCCCGCGGCTCCCGTCTTCACGCTCGCCCGACAGCCCGCCGAGATCATTCCCGATGCGGCCGCGTACGTACGCATCTCGATGGCCGGCATCCTCCCCTTCCTCGCGTTCGTGGTGCTCCGCCAGAGTCTGCAGGCCATGGGCCGTCTGGCGCCGATCGTGGTCACGATCTTCGCGTCCAACATCCTCAACGCGGGACTCAACTGGGTGTTCATCTACGGCCACCTGGGGTCGCCCCCACTTGGCGTGGTGGGCAGCGCCACGGCGACCGTGGTCAGCCGGTGGCTGATGTTCCTGGGATTGCTGGCGCTGGCCTGGCCGGCGCTCCGGCCGCACCTCTCGGCGTTGCGCGCCGATTCCCTGCGGGCCAAACCGCTGGCGCGGATGCTCGCCATCGGCGTGCCGATCGGATTCCAGCAGGTGCTCGAAGTGGGTGCCTTCGGATCGATCGGGCTCCTCATGGGACTGTTCGGCACGGCGCAGGTGGCGGCGCACCAGATTGCCATCCTGCTGGCATCGCTGACCTTCATGGTGCCGGTGGGCATCTCCACGGCGGCGGCGGTGCGCGTGGGGCATGCCATCGGTGCACGCGATTCAGACCGCGCCAGGAGCGCGGCGCGGGTGGCATTCGTCTGCGGCGCTGGGTTCATGTCGCTGACGGCGCTGCTGTTCCTCACCGTGCCCGAATGGCTGGCCCAACTCTTCACCGGCGACGCCGCGGTGATCGCCATCGCCTCGCTGCTCATCCCGGTGGCGGGGGTGTTCCAGGTGTTCGACGGCATCCAGGCGGTGGCGGCCGGCGTGCTGCGCGGCATCGGCGATACGCGGGCACCGCTGGTGGCGATGCTCATCGGGTACTGGCTGCTGGGACTCCCGGTGAGCCTCTACTTCGGCTTCCGCACCTCCGCCGGGCCCACGGGTCTCTGGTGGGGATTCGTAGTCGGGCTGTCGTCGGTGGCGTTGTTCCTCTCGCTCCGCGTGGCGGCGCTCTTCCGGGGTGAACTGCGCCGCCTGCACGTGGACGACGAGCAGGCGGCGGTGGCCTAACCGGCGGCCCGCCGCACCAGCAGGGCATCCACCGCCCGCACGGCGGCGGCGAAGCGCTGGTCCCAGTCGCCGCTGATCTCCACATACGGCAGCTCGAGCGCGTCGAGCCGGTCGCGGAAGAGCGCGTGCATCTCGGGCCGCCGTTCGCCGCGGTCGCGGGCCGGGTCGGGCACCCAGGGCACGTCGATATTCATCAACAGGTACAGATCGCCGGCCCGGGCCACCGCCGCTTCCGCAATCCACGCCGGGCAGCGCCCGTAGTAGTGCTCGCAATACACCACGGTGCTCACGAGATCTGTGTCGATGAACGCCACGCGGTGGGCCCGCACCACCGCCTCGTCCTCGGCCGCCATCTGTCCGCGGGCAATCGGGCCGTGGTCCTCGAAGCCGAGCTGATTGCCGCGCGCGACGGCGTACTCGCGCACGAACTCGCGCGACGCCACCGTGCCGTAGTGCCCGGCCAGCCGGTGCGCCAGCGTGGTCTTGCCGGTGGACTCCGACCCGGTCAGGACGACGCGGGCGATCGGTGGCGTTGAAAGCTTCGCTTCCATTCGACGAGTCCCATGATCGCCAGCACCAGGAACACCAGGTACAGCCCCGATGTGACGTAGAGGTGCTTGTAGATGTACATGGGGACGTACACGATGTCGGCGATGATCCAGAGAATCCAGTTTTCGAGGATCTTGCGGGTCATCATCCATTGGGCCACCAGACTGGTGGCCGTGAGCCCTGCGTCGATGGACGGGATGGAGACGCCGTGCAGTCGCCGCGTGATGGACCAGATGACGACCCAGCCTAGCATACCGGCCACGCCCGAGATGAGCCAGACGCGCCCCGACGCCTTGGACACCTCGAGCTTGCTCTTGTTCGCGCCCCCGTGCAGCCACTCGTACCACCCGTAGATCGAGAGTACGAGGTAGACCACCTGCAGGCCCATGTCCGAATACAGGCCGCTCGCCTGGAAGATGAAAATGTAGAGTCCCACGTTGACGATCGCCGTGGGCCAACTCCAGATGTTCTCGCGCGCACTGAGGTACACGCTGATCGCGCCCGCGATCGCGGCGATCCACTCGACGCCGCTCACTGCGCGATCTGGGCGGTGAGGCGGTCGGCGTAGGCGCCGATGTTGCGCGAGGCGTCGTCGATGGCGGCCAGCGTTTCGGGCGAGGAACCGCCCACCTCGATGTCGCGCATGGTGCCGATGGCGCCCACGTACCAGTGCTTCCACGCGGTGAGGATCTCGACCTCGTGCGCGGCCGGCTTTCCTTCGCGCACCGCCGCCGCACTCAATGCGTACTCCCGATCGAGCCGCGCCCGTCCGTCGGCCTCGATCTGGGCCACGAGTGCGCGCGCCGTGGGGCCATCGGCGCCGGTGAGCGTGAGCGCCGACGCGAGCGCCGAAACGCCCACGTTCTTCATCTCGTCGGGCGACACCATGGGCAGGCGGTCGCCGTCGGTGTGGTAGTAGACGTCGGTGAAGTGCCAGAACAGCAGCCCCGGCTTGTGGTACTGGATGTACGGCGTGTGGTCGCTGCCGCCCTCGTACGGATTGGTTTTCACCACCCATCCGGTGGCCGCGGCCTGGTCGAGGCAGCGGTCGAGGATGAAGTCGTTGAAGTAGTGCGGCCGCAGCATCGAGAGCGGCACCGGGCTTCCGCCCCATTCCGTATGATGGTCATCGCCCCGGGTCCACACCGCCGACGGGTCGGGCATCTTCTCGATGAGGAAGGTGCCTCCGGTCTTTCGGGTGTCCTCGCCGGTCATGTCGAGGCTCACGCCCCAGTGGATGTTGCGCGTGCGCACCGAGTCGCCGGCCAGGTAGTTCTGCGTCTGTTCGATCTCGTTGCCCCAGATCATGGTGATCGTGCGGCCGGGGTCGATTTCCCCGCGCGTCAGCAGGGCGGCAAGCGTGCGCGCCATCTCCGCCTGCGTGCCCACGCCGCTGGCATTGTCGTTGGCGCCCGGTTCCTGCACGTGGGCGCTGAACACGAATCGCTCGTCGGGCGAGGTCCGGCCCAGCACCTCGGCGATCAGCGTGCGCTCCACCGAAGGATAGATGCGCGCGTCGGTCTCGACGTGCACGCGCACCGGCCCGCGACCGAGCGCTGCCCGGAGCGAATCGTACGCTGCCTTGGACAACGGCATCGCCCAGCGCCTGTGCACGGAGTCGAGCGGGATCTGGGTGAACTGGATCGAATGGGGATGCACGTCGGGCTGGGTGTACGCCGGCATCGAGTAGCCGAGCACCCCCACGGCCCCCCGATTCGTGACCGCCTCGGTGAAGACGCGGCGGACGGGCGCCTCGACGAGCACGACCTTGCCCGCCACGTGCGCCGAGTCGAGCTCCGCCGCGCTCCCCCGCCCCGCGAACACCAGCGGCGCGGTGGTGCCGCCGGCCGGCGTGGAGTACGAGTCGATGGCAAGCATGTTCCGGTTGGTGGCGTACCGGAGCAACGGCGCGGACTGGCCGACGATGGTGAGCGAGGCATCCACCGGCTCCCACGTCGGACCGCGCAGCGGCCGCGTCTCGATGCGATAGGTCAACCGCGCGCCCGGCGACGCCTTCGATTCTTCCTGGTAACCCGCGCGCTCGAGGATGTCGCGCACCCGGTCGAGGCTGGCGTTGAATCCGGTGTTGCCCGGGACGCGAAAGTAGTGGTCCATGAACGCGACGACGTCCAGCGCGTTCTGTCCGGAATATTCGCCGCGGACGAGCGAGAAGTAGCGCGCGATGGCCGGCGGAGGCGCCGGGCGCGGCGTTTGCGCGGCCGCCGGTAGTGCGGCGACGAACGAGGCAATCAGCAGTCGGCGAGCGTGCATGTGGATGCGGGGGTGAACGAAGGGCGCCCCGGAGGTCGGCGCGCCGCGGTTGGTAACATACGCTGCGCCGCGACGGCGCCGCCACGGACGCATTAGCTTCCCTACCCCATGGAGCTGCTGCGTGTGGACCCGTCCAACCCCGATCGCGCCACGTTACGCGTGGCCGCGGAGGCGCTGCGCCATGGCGGACTCGTGGCCTTTCCCACCGAGACCGTCTACGGGCTCGGCGCGCATGCGCTGGACGAGGCGGCGGTGGCGCGGATCTACGCCGCCAAGGGGCGGCCGTCGTACAACCCGCTCATCGTGCACGTGACCGACGCCGAAGGCGCCAAGGCCTTGGTGTCGGACTGGCCGCTGAGCGCCGAGCTGCTGGCCCGCGCGTTCTGGCCGGGGCCGCTCACCCTGGTGCTCCCCAAGCGCGACGTGGTGCCCGACGCGATCACGGCCGGACTGGGCACCGTAGCCGTACGGGTGCCGGCCCACCCGGTGGCGCTCGCGCTGCTGCGCGAGGCCCGCATTCCCGTGGCGGCGCCGAGCGCCAACCGATTCACGGAGCTGTCGCCGACCACGGCGGCCCACGTCACGGAATCCCTGGGCGACGTCGTGGACCTCGTGGTCGATGGCGGCCCCACCACGGTTGGCATCGAATCGACCGTGGTCGATCTCACGGGGCCGACGCCGCGCGTACTGCGCCCGGGGATGATCAGCGCCGCGCAGATCGCGGACGTCGTGGGTTCGGTGAACGAGACCCCGGTGCCGGTTGAGGAGGGCGCGGCGCGCTCGTCACCGGGAATGGTGGACCGCCACTATGCACCGCGGGCCCGCCTGCTGCTGTTCGACGATGACACGCGGGCGGCGGCGATCGCCGAAGCGACGGACGCGGCCGTGGACGGCGCCCGCGTGGGCAGCCTGGCCTTCCAGCCGCTTCCGGTGAGCGACGCCCGGGTGATGCCACGCATCGCCGGCGCCTACGCGCGCCGGCTGTACGCCGAACTGCATGCGCTGGACGAACTCGAGTGCAACCTCGTGCTCGTGGAGCGCGTGCCGCCGGGCGCGGAGTGGGCCGGCGTGCGCGACCGCCTGGAGCGCGCCGCGCGCTGATCAGGCCCGCAGCGGCGCCACGCCGCCGCGCCGCTCCATCTCCACTTCGAATTCGAGGCTCGCGTCGTCCCGATAGATGGTGGCCACCGCGGCATCGCGCCCCCCCACGACAAAGCGCACCGTGCAGTCGCGCGCCGACGGATCGCCGTCGACCAGCAGCTCATCCCATCGTTCCGCGTGGCCCACGTAGTTGATGGCCACGTCGTAATGCTGGCTCCAGAAGAAGGGCACGGCGTCGAATCGTTCGCCCGCTCCGAGGACGTTGCGCGCCGCGGTCTGACCCTGCCGCTCCGCCACCACCCAGTGCTCCACGCGAATGGCGGCGCCCGTGTGCGGATCGGGCCACCGCGCAATGTCGCCAACGGCATAGCAGTCGGGAGCGCTCGTCATCAGGCGCTCGTCGACCACGACCCCCCGATCCATGGCGAGCCCCGCCGCCTCGGCCAGGCGCACGGACGGCCGCACGCCAACCCCGGCCACCACGAAATCGGCGGGGAGCGTGGCACCGTCGTCGAGCACGACGGTGTTGGCGCCGAATCCGGACGCCGAACGGCCCAGATGGAACCGCACGCCATGCTCCTCGTGCAGTGCCCGGATGAAGTCGCCGAGCTGCGGACCGAGCACGCGTTCCAGCGGGCGCGCCTCCGGCGCCACCACGTGCACCTCCAGTTCGCGGGCGCGGAGCGACGCCGCGGCCTCGAGGCCGATGAAGCTCGCGCCCAGCACCACGACACGCCTGGCGCCGGCGGCGGCGGCGATGATCGCGTCGCTGTCGGCCAGCGTGCGCAGCGTGTAGACCGGGGTCCCGGCATTCGGAATCGGCAGCCGGATGGGGTCGGCGCCGGTGGCCAGGATGAGCGCGCCGTAGGGCAGCGTGTCGCCATCGTGGAGGGTGACGGTGTGCGCCGCGGGGTCGATGGCGGCCGCCCGCGCGCGCCGGATCTCGATGCGCTTTTCCTCGTAGAACTCGGGCCCGTGCAGCGGGATCCACTCGGGCTGGGCGGTGCCGGCGAGATAGTCCTTGGACAGATTCGGCCGGTCGCACGGGGCACCGGGGTCGGGATCCACCAGCGTCACCGGGCCATCGTACCCCTCGCGCCGCAGCGTCTCGGCCGCCGCATTGCCCGCCGCGCCTGCCCCCACGATCACCACCGACGTGGGACGCGCAGACGTTCGGCGTTGTGGAACGAACGGCTCGACGCGCTCGCGGACGAAGACCATGCCACCACGCTCTTCCACGCGGTAGCGCGGGAGATCGAACAGTGCCGGCGGCCGGAGGCTGGCGCCCGTCCGGAGCGAGAAGCAGGCGTGGTGCCACGGGCAGCGCACCGTCCCCGACTCGGCGCGTCCCTCGGCCAGCGGCCCGCCGTAGTGCGAACACACCGCGCCCACGGCGAACGCGATGCCCTCGATCCGGGTCACGAGCACCGGCTCGCCTCCGGCGTGGCCAAGCGTGGGCGCTTCGCGGAGCGTGTCGCCCGGAACGCCGGCGCCGAAATCGGGGCCGGAAAGGGGTGCGGCTTGATCGCTCATCGAGATCTCCATTGGGCCGGAAGGCGCGCGGCCGATGCGTCGGATGTGCTTCCCGGCGTCCGCGCTCGCGCCGCGCGGGGGTTCGGTTCCCCGAATCGTGGCCGTTGCGATACGGCGGCGCAACCGTGACCCGCTGGCGGCCCGGTGCCCCGCCGATAACTTGAAGGTTCATCGCTTCGAGACCGCATTCCATGGTGCACATGCGACGCCACTTCCCGGACGCTTCGACCGCCCTGTTCGCTCTGCTCGCTCTGGCCGCGTGCCAGGCCGCGCCCCCGCAGTCGCCGCAGGACGGCCATGTCCTGGGGACCTCCATCGGCCGCCTGCCCACCGGCGTCCACCTCGATCCCGCCGCCCCGCAGCACCCGGTGCTGTCGTTCCCGCTCGGCATGGCCGTGGCCCCCGACAGCGCGCACATCGCGATGTCGATGGACGGTTGGACGACGCAGGGTGTGCAGATCGTCGACCGCGCGACGGGCGCGGTGACGCAGACGCTCGAACAGCGGGCGGCGTTCATCGGCATCGCGTTCTCCCCGGACGGTCGCATGCTGTATGCCTCGGGGGGCAACCAGGACGTGGTCTACCGCTACGACTGGGCGGCGGGCCGCGCGACCCTCCGCGACAGCATCGTGCTGGCGGTGAAGCGAAATCCCCGATGGTCGGGCACGCGCTACCCGGCCGGCATCGCGTTCTCGCCGGACGGGCGGCGTCTGTACGTGGCCGAGAATCTGGCCGACTCGCTGGCTGTGATCGACGTCGCCACGGGCCAGGTGCTACACCGCTACGCCACCGGTTCGTATCCGTACGGCGTGGTCGTCGATCCGGCCGGCAATGTCTACGTGTCGGCGTGGGGAGGCTTCACGGTTTCGGAGTTCACGCCGGCCGGTGACGGCTATACCGCCCGGGAGATCCGGGTGGGCCGCCACCCATCCGCGCTCCTGCTCAACCGCACGGGCACCCGCCTGTTCGTCGCGTCCGGGAGCACGGACCGCGTGATCGTGGTGGGCACGCACGATCACCGCGTGATCGAGACGCTGCTCGATCCGCCGCCGGCCGGACCCGGCGAGGGGAGCACGCCGAACGCGCTCGCGCTCTCACCGGACGGCACACGCCTGTACGTGGCCGAGGCCGACGCGAACGCGATCGCGGTGTTCGACCTTGCGCCCGAGACGTCGGGAATTCCGAGCGCCACGGGCAGCGACCTGCTGGCGGGGCGGATCCCCACGGCGTGGTATCCGTCGCTGGTCGCGGCATTTCACGACACGCTGTTCGTGGCCACGTCCAAGGGCATGGGGACGCGCGCCAACCCGGCGGGGCCGTGGCCGATCCTCAGCGCGGCCCACAGCAGGGGGCGCAACTACACGCTGGGTCAGCTCGACGGCTCGGTGATGATGGCGCCGGTGGCGGCCGCGACGGGTGCGGAGCTCGCGGGGCTCAGCGCGCGGGTCACCCGAGCCAACGGCTGGGACGGCGCGACGGACCGCGCCGGAAGCTACCCGCCCTTCAAGCACGTCATCTACATCATCAAGGAGAACCGGACCTACGACGAGGTGTTCGGCGACATGGCATCTGGTGACGGCGACTCGTCACTCGTGTTCTTCCCGCGCAAGGACTCGCCGAACCACCACGCCATCGCCGACCGGTTCGGGCTGTTCGACCGCTTCTTCGTCAACGCCGAGGTGAGCGCGGACGGGCACAACTGGTCCACCGCGGCGTACGCCACCGACTATCTGGAGAAGACGGTGCAGTCGCAGTATTCCGACCGCGGGCGTCCGTACGAGTACGAGGGCGCCACGTTCGGCGCGGGAGGAACGCGCATTCCGGAGGAGGACGCCAACGCGCCGGCCAACGGCTACCTGTGGGACCTGGCGCACCGGAAGGGCATCACCTTCCGCAACTACGGCGAGTTCGTGGTGCCGGGCTCCGTGGACCCCGACGATCCGCTGCCGGCGGGCTATCGCGGCGATAAGCCATTCCTCAAGGCGCATACCGATCCCGACTATCCGGGCTTCGATCTGAAGATCCGCGACCAGCACCGCGTGGACATGTGGGAGAGGGAGTTCCACGCGTACGTGCGCAACGATTCGCTGCCGGCGCTGGAGATCGTGCGGCTGCCCAACGACCACACGTCGGGCGCCGCGGCCGGTATGCCGACGCCGCGGGCTGCGATGGCCGACAACGATCTGGCGCTGGGCCGCATCGTGCAGGCGGTTTCGCACTCTCCGTACTGGAAGAACACGGTGATCTTCGTGCTCGAGGACGACGCCCAGAACGGGCCCGACCACGTGGATTCGCACCGCTCGCCGATGGAAGTGATCTCGGCGTACAACCGGCCGGGGACGATTCACCGGTGGACGAACACCACCGACGTGCTGCGCACGATCGAGGAGATTCTCGGGCTGAAGTCGATGTCGCAGTTCGACTACTACGGACGCCCGCTGCGGCACATCTGGGCCAGCACGCCGGACTTCACGCCCTACACGGCCCTCACACCGGCCACGTCACTGGACGCGTTGAATCCGAGCACGGGGCGCGGCGCCCGCGAGTCGCGGCGGCTCGACCTGAAGGTCGAGGACATGTCGAACATGGCGCTGTTCAATCACATCCTCTGGCGGCAGATGAAGGGCGATTCGGTGCCGTATCCGGGAACGCACCGGATCTCGGCGCAGGACGTCAAGACGGGGAGCTGAGACCGGCGGCTGAGACCGCCGGCCGCTCAGTTCTTGTGTCGGAAGGTGATGCGACCGCGGCTCAGGTCGTAGGGCGATACCTCGATGGTCACGCGGTCGCCGGCGAGGACGCGGATGCGGAAGCGCCGCATATTGCCGCCGAGGGTCGCCAGCACGGTGTGACCGTTGCTGAGCAACACCCGGAACGTGGCGTTGGGCAGCACTTCGGTCACCTGACCTTCGAGTTGTATCGCTTCTTCCTTCGCCATCCAGCCTCTCCGAGGGGGTCCGCGACGGGCTCAGGGAAAGTCCGGGCACAACGTCGCAGCGGGAAGTCTAGGACACCCCCCGCCCCCCGTCAACGCAGCGCCGGGGCACCGTCCGCAGACGACCGGGGTGCCCCGTGCCTCCGTCGACCACTAGTTTTCACCCTTGACCGGGGTGCCCGTGCACACATCCGCGCACGCGCTGAGATCACACCCGTCGAACCTGAACCGGCTCATACCGGCGTAGGGAGTCACCCATGGACAATCGACTTTTCAGCCCAGCGCGCCCTGCGGCGTGCCTTCGCACGTCCTCCACGCACACGCGGGGGGCCGCCGCATGATCATCGCCTCCCTGGTGGCCGTGCTGCTCGCCGTGTCCGGCGTGTCGGGCACCGTCCGCGACGGCCGGACGCATTCGCCGTTGGCCGGCGTGCGTGTCGAGGCGGGCGGGGGCCGGGTGGCCACCACCACGGGCGCCGACGGCCGGTTCACGCTCGACGTTCCGCTGCCCGTTCACCTGCGGTTCACCCGGCACGGCTACACGCCGCGCGAACTCGACGTCAGCGGCGACACGGCGTTGGTGGTGGATCTCGTGCCGGTGGTGCAGACGCTGGAACGCGTCACCGTGTCCGCGCTGCGGGCCGGCAACGCGGCGCCGATCTCGGCCGACGTCGTGAGCCGCCGGCAGATTCAGGACCGGTCGTTCGGGCAGGAACCACCCCTGCTGCTGGCCAACACGCCGTCATTCACGTCGTACGCCGAGCAGGGCGGATATTCGGGGTACAGCTACATCCGGCTCCGCGGCATCGACCAGACGCGCATCAACCTCACGCTCGACGGCATCCCGCTGAACGACCCCGAGGACGAGGTGTTCTACTTCGCCGACCTCCCCGGGATCATGGGCGACGTGCAGTCCGTGCAGATCCAGCGCGGCGTGGGCACGAGCAGCAACGGGACGGCCTCGTACGGCGGGTCGATCAACTTCGAAACCCTCTCGCTCACCGGCGCACCCGCCGGCGGCCACGTGGAACTGGGCGCGGGGGCGTGGAACACGCGCCGGGGCGCGGTGGACTACGCCTCGGGGCTGCTGCCCAACCGGCTCGCGTTCTACGCGCGGGCCTTCGACCAGACCACGGACAGCTACCGCGAGCACGCCGGCGACATGTCCCATTCCGGCTTCTTCAGCGGCGGCTACTTCGGCGACCGCGACATTCTGAAGGTGACGGCGCTGGCGGGACAGGAACACAGCCAGCTCGCCTACTACGCGTCGGCGGAATCGACGCTCGTGCGCGATCGCCGCGACAACCCGCTGTCGCCCAACGAGCGGGACGACTTCGGCGAGCAGCTCGGAAGCATCGTGTACACGCGCCTGCTCGACCCGCGCTCGTCGATCTCGACCACCGTGTACGGCGTGTCGGCCACGGGGTACTACGACGTCATCTACGGGCAGACCGACCGGTACCACCTGGACTTCTGGTGGAACGGGCTGATGAGCACGTACAGCTACCGCGGCGATCGCGGCCGGCTGGACGTCGGCGTGCACGCGGCCAACTACCACCGCGACCACTACGACTACACGCTCCCCGACCTCGCCACCCGGGTGTACTCCAACCGCGGCATCAAGCGTGAGGCGAGCGGCTACGTGAAGGGCAGCTACGACGTGGGCTCCCTGACGCTGTTCGGCGACGTGCAGGCGCGCTACGCCTGGTGGCGCTACGTGCCCGACGCCAACGCCGGCATCCCCGCCCGGAGCATCAGCTGGCGCTTTCTGAACCCCAAGGCCGGGCTCACCTGGCATCTGTCGCCGGGGTTCAGCGCCTACGCCTCGTACGGCGTGAACGGCCGCGAGCCGGCGCGCAACGACATCCTGGCGGGATTCGACAATCTCGACACATCCAACGTGGCGTTCGTGGGCGGCTTCGACCGGGTGCGGCCGGAGACGGCGCATGATCTGGAGGCCGGCGTTCGCTACGGCACGCCGCGTCTGGCGCTCGACGCCGACGTGTACGACATGGAATTCCGCAACGAGATCGCCGCCATCGGGCAGCTCAGCTACCTGGGGCTCCCGCTGCGCCAGAACGTGCCAGCGAGCACCCGCCGCGGGGTGGAGGGCACCGTCACCTGGCGGCCCCGGCCCGCCCTCACGGCGTCGGTGAACGGCGCCGTGAGCCGCAACTGGATCGCCGCCTACACCGACGCCTCCACCGGCCTCACCTACCGCGACGTGCCGCCGCTGCTCACCCCGCGGTTCTCGTCCAACCAGCGCCTGGGCTACGCGCCGCCGCACGGGTTTCATGCGGCACTGGAGGGGCGGTACACGGCACGGTCGTTCCTCGACAACACGGGGGACCCCCGCTTCGTGCTGCCGGCCGCGTACATCACCGACGCCCAAGTCGGGTGGCGGGCCCCCGGCGGGGGCCTGGACGTGACGCTGTTTGTCAACAACCTGGCCGGCGTGAACCGGTATGGGAGCGGGTATACGGATGGATCAATATCCTACTACTATCCCTTACCGCCACGAAATCTGTATCTTCAGGTGCGAGCCGGGTTCTGATCCCGCCGGGGGGATGGGAGCGAGCGCTCTAGAGAAACAGCGCCGGGACGAGGACGGTCCCGGTTCACCGACTCCGTAATGCCGCAATCGCCCATATCCCAAGAACAACTCAAGGACGCCTGTTTGCTCCTCGTCGACGATGAGCAGACAAATTTGACGCTGCTCCGTCTCATTCTCGGGCGCGCCGGGTATACGCGTGTGCACACGCTGGCCGACGCCCGCGACGTGCTGCCACTGGCGCGCGCCCTGAATCCCGATCTCGTCGTGCTCGACCTGCGCATGCCGACGATGAGCGGATTCACGGTGTTGGAAGGCCTGGTGGAACAGACGGCCGCCGACGAGTTCCTGCCGATCCTCGTCGTCACCGGCGACGCGAGTCAGACGGCGCGCCAGCGCGCGCTCAAGCTCGGCGCCAAGGACTTCCTCACCAAGCCGTTCGAGGCAACGGAGGTGCTGCTCCGCATTCACAACCTGCTCGTGACGCGCATGCTGCACGAGTCGTTGCGGGCGCAGAACGAGTTGCTCGAGGCCAAGGTCAAGGAGCGCACGCAGCAACTGGAGCGCGCCGCCCGCCAGGCGGAGGAGGCGAATCGCGCCAAGAGCGTGTTCCTGGCCACGATGAGCCACGAACTGCTGACCCCGCTCAATGCGGTGATCGGGTTCGCCAACGAATTGCAGAAGAACAGTGCGGGCAATCTGCTGCCGCAGGACATCACCTATGTCCAGCGGGTCAGTGGCAACGGCATGCATCTGCTGCGCGTGATCAACGACGTGCTCGATCTGTCCAAGGTCGAAGCGGGCCGCATGGAGGTGGAGCTCGCCCCGGTGGCCCTGGACCGCGTGGTGAAGGAGACGTTGGAGGAACTCGAGCGGCGCTCCGTGGGCACGGCGGTGGTGCCGCGCGTGTCGCTCCCGGCGGCGCTGGCCCCCATCCAGAGCGACGAGCCCAAGCTCCGGCGCGTGCTCGTGAATCTGGTGGACAACGCGGTGAAGTTCACCGATTCGGGAAGCTTCCGCGTGGGGATCATCACCGAGCCGGGCACCGGGCGCCCGTTGCGGCTCGACGTCATCGATACGGGAATCGGCATCCCGCCCGATCAGATCGAGAAGATCTTCGATGCGTTCGAGCAGGTGGAATCGGGCACGCGGCGGCGGCACGAGGGCACCGGGCTGGGGCTGTCGATCTCGCGGGCGCTCTGCGAGGCGCTGGACTACCGGCTCACCGCGGTCAGCGAGCCCGGGCGCGGCTCCGCGTTCAGCGTGCTCTTCTCGCCCGATGCCGAGCCCCCCCGCACCTACGACGACGCGCTCCGCGCGTACGCCCCGACGGCGAACGGTCCGGCGGCGCATGGAGCATAGAACGCTACGCGCCGTGGCGGCGGGGCTCGGTCTGGTGGCCCTGCTCGCGCCTGGTGCCGCTGCCCAATCGGCCACGGGGGCCACGCCCCCCGATCGTCCGCCCCAGCCCGCGGTGACGAAGCCGAAGCCCAAACCCAGGGCGCCGGCGGCGCCGCCGCCGATATGGCCGGTGAACGGCCCCGAACCGCTGCCCGGCGCCATCCTGCCGACGCACCGCATCGTGGCGTTCTACGGCAACCCGTTCTCGGCCCGCATGGGCATCCTGGGCGCGCTGCCGCCCGACCAGATGCTCGCCAAGCTCGACACCGAGGTGGCGGCCTGGAATGCGGCCGATCCCGCCACACCGGCGATCCCGGCGCTCCAGTTGATCGTGAGCGTGGCGCAGGACAAACCGGGGCGCGACAGCATGTATCGCGCCCGCATGCCCGACACGCTGATCTCCCGCGTCGCCGGGTGGGCCGACCAGAAGCAGGCGCTGTTCTTCCTCGACGTGCAGGTGGGCCACAGCAGCGTGGCGTCGGAACTGCAGCGGCTGCTCCCGTACCTGGCGCGCCCCAACGTGCACCTGGCGCTCGACCCGGAGTTCGCCATGAAGGACGGCACGGCGCCGGGGCAGAAGATCGGCACACTCGACGCCAGCGACGTGAATTATGCCATCGGCGTGCTCGACAGCCTGGTGACGGCCAACCACCTGCCGCCCAAGGTGCTCGTCGTCCATCGATTCACACGGCGCATGCTCACCAATGCCCGGCGCATCAAGCTCGACCCGCGCGTGCAGGTGGTGGTGGACATGGATGGCTGGGGACCGCGGCCGCTCAAGGAAGACAGCTATCGGGCGTACGTGTACGCCGACCCGGTGCAGTACACGGGGTTCAAGCTCTTCTATCACAACGATACGAAGGGCGGGAACACGCTGATGACGCCCGCCGAAGTGCTCTCGCTCTTCCCCGCCCCGCTCTACATCCAGTACCAGTAGCCGCCGGGACCGCTGCCCGCCGCCCTCCCCATGCGGCGGACGCCTGCTGGCGGGCATGGGCCGGCGGACGAACGCATGGCGGGAAGCGGCACACGGATCACGCCGCTTCCCGGTCCATGCGCCCGCGCCGCTATGGAGACGACGACGCCGGGGCCGTCCAGGTGTTGTTCGAGCGATCGACGTCGATGAGCCGGTGATCCGGATCGAGTTCGATCTTGGTCAACGTCTTGCCGACGAAGTCGTACCGGCGCTGGAAGCGATCGCTGTTCATGTACCAGGACTCCGCGGGATAGTCGATGTCCTGCGTGGTCCCGTCCGAGAAGGTGAACCGCGCGATGATCGGCAGTACCCCGCGCTTCCGGTTGCCGTACACCACGATGACCTGCTCGGTGTCGCCCGCGGCCCGCGTCGCGACCGTGTCGACGGCCTGATCGAACTCATCGTTGGTCTCGAAGAACTCCCGCCAGAACCAGTCCAGGCGGCGGCCACCCGCGTCCTCCATCGTGCGGAAGAAGTCGGCCGGCGTGGGGTGCTTGTAGGCCCAGCGGTGAATGTACTCGCGGAATCCGTCGTCGAACGCGCTGTCGCCGAGCACTTCACTGCGCAGCAGATGCAGCGCCATCGAGGTCTTGGTGTACTGGTTCACGCCGAGCAGGAACGGATTGATGCGGTCGGGGCCGACGTCGATGGGACGATCGTACCCGGCCTTCATGACCATCTCGATCTGCTGCCGTTCTTCGGCTTCGCGCTGCGCCTCGGTACCCTTCTGCGGATAGCGGCGTGCCTCCGAGAAGGTGTTGATGAAGGTGTTGAACCCCTCGTCCTGCCAGAAGTGCATCCGCTCGTTGGAGCCGACGATCATCGGGAACCAGTTGTGGCCGATCTCGTGGGTGATGACGTTGTACAGGTCGTACACGCTGTCGCCGTGGGCTTCCATGGCGAGCATCGGGTATTCCATGCCGCTGATCGGACCCTCGGCCACGGTGACCTGCGGATACGGATACGGGAACCAGCGCGTGGAATATTCGAGAATCGACATCCGCGCCTGGTCGGCGGCATCGGACCACGGATAGAGGGCCGACGGGCGGTAGTACGACTGCGCGAGGATGCCCTTCCAGCTCGAGGCGTCCCACAGGTATTCCGGGGACGTGGCCCAGGCGACGTCGCGGACGTTGTGGGCGGCGAATTTCCAGGTCTGCGTGCCCGACTTCGTCGGGCGCGCGGCCCCGCTCTCCAGGTCGGCCTGGGTCACGATATGGATCGTCGTGTCCGACTTCGCGGCCAGGTTCAGGCGGGCGATCTCCGTCTTCGTGAGCACGGCGGCCCGATTCTGCAACATACCGGTGGCGGCCACGATGTAGCCCGCCGGAACCGTGACGGAGAGGTTGAAGTCACCGTACTCGCGGTAGAACTCGCCCTGGCCCAGATAGGGCTCGATGTTCCAGCCCTTCACGTCGTCGTAGACCACCATGCTCGGGTACCACTGGCCGAACTCGAACAGCGACCCGTCGTATCCCATGCGGTCGGCCCCGTGTTCGGGAATCGCGAAGTGCCAGGCGATGTCGAGCGTGGTGCTCTTTCCGGGCTTGAGCGGCTCGGCGAGGTTGATGCGCATGACGGTGGTCGACACCCGGGTGGTGAGCGGCACGTTCTTCTTGCCCGGGATCACCTGCTCCACCTTGTCGATCACGTCCCCACCCTGGAAGCCGCGGGCGCCGAACCGGGTGTTCGGCCCGTAGACGTACGAGTTGAGCGATCCCTTCTTGAAGGCGTCCTGCTCCACCTGGACCCACACGTAGTCGAGGGTGACGGGCGCGTTGTTGGTGTACTTGAGCGTCTCGCTCCCGTGCAGCACGCGGGTGCCGGTGTCGAGCGTCGCCTGGATGTTGTAGTCGGCGCGGTTCTGGAAGTAGAGGGGTCCCGGCGCGCCGGAACCGAGCCGGAACCCGTTCGGCGTGGGGAGCGCAAGTGGCGCGAAGATGGACGTGTCACCGACACCGCCGCCGGCGGCGCGTACGGGACGCTGGGCAGCGGCGCTGGCGGCCAGGCCGCCCATCGCCACGACGGAGAGAAGCACGCGAAGAGTGTTACGCACGGGAATCGTCACCCCGGTAAGGGAGAATGGAAGGGCGGGACAGTAGTGCACGATACACGGACGCACCCCGCCAGGGCCAGCGTGCCGCACGTAAAGAGTCTGTTCGCACGCGGCACCGCGCGCCGAGCGGGCCGGCATCGCCGTCATGACTCGACGCGTTCCACGGCCGCGTCACCCATCGATCCGCGCCGCCGGTACCAGTACGCGATGCCGAGCAGGAAGCCGCTCACCACCAGATAGGACGCGATGCGCATGCTCACCGACGCCACGGCGTTGACGGCCGTCAGCGCGCGGACGGCCGCCACGACGGCGAGCAGCAAGCCGACGTGGCGCATGAGGCGAGCGTCGCGCTCGCGCCCCACCCACACGAGCACCACGGCCACGCCGGCCTCCAGACTCACCACGGCGAAGGTCGCGATGGAGGGACTCCACGCGTGGCCCAGCTCGCCGTGGGCCCACAGGAAGGCCCAGATCCAGGGCGCGGCGAGCGCCCACCGCCGCACCGCCCGCACCTGGTCGTCCGGCGCCACGGCGGCCAGCCCCCGCGCCATCGGCCCGGACCGCCACGCGGCCACGGCGCAGGAGCCGAGGAGCAGCACCGCCGCCAGCGAGGCCCTCGTCCCGAACGGCATGTAGGCGAAGGCCGGGCGCGCATCCATCAGTATCCACGTATGAACGCCCGCGGCCACGAGGGCCGCGGCGAGGGCGGCGAGCCACGAAGCGCTCGGCCGCCACTCCATCGCGGCCACCAGCAGCACGGCAAGCGCCGCGTCGGCCGCCGGATGGCCGATGGGTCCGGACCAGGGAGCAACGGCAGCCGCCCCCAGCGCGCTCGCCGCGGCCGCCAGCGCCCGGGCGTCGCGCGAGGGCCCCGGCGCGCGCGGCCACACGGCCAGCGTGAGCGCCGCCGCCGCCGCCGAGAGCACGCCGGCACGGGACCAGCCCGCAGCGGGCCACGCGAAGGCCGCCGCCGCCGCGAGCAGCACGGGAATCAGCGCCCCGTCGATCCACGCCGGCCCGATCGGCTCCCCCGGGCCGCCCGTATTCGAGCCGTCGGCAGGCGCGTCACGCCGCACGTGGGCAACCAGCAGCCAGACCATGGCTGCGGCCAGCAGCGCCGCCCCGGTGCGCCGTGCATCGGGGGCCTCCACCTGCACCGCCGCGGCGAGCGCTGCGAGCCCCGCGATCAACCCCTGCGCCCGCATCCGGGGCCGCGCCAACTCCGGCATCGTGAACGGCAGCACGCCCACCACCAGAATCGCCAACGGCACGACGACCGACAGCAGCGGCCCCCATCGGGGCGGCGTGGCGGCAAGCTGCAGCGCCACGGCGTAGAGCACCGCGATCGCCGCCAACGTGCGCTGGGCATAGCGCCAGCGTTTGGCGCCCATGCCGGCCGACGCCAGGATGCCCACCGCGCTGCCGTACAGGGCCAGGCCGAATACGCTCCCCGAGTGCTCGCTGGCGACGAACGGGGCAACGGCGGCCCCCGCGACGCCGATGCACCAGAGCGGCTCCTCCGTCTCGAACCGCGCGAACGCCGCCAGGGCGGCCGAGGCGACCGCGGCGAGTGCAAACGCCGCGCTGCCGGGCACCGAGATGCAACCCCGGCCCCGCCGCCCACGCGCAGACCTGCACCACGACCAGCGCGAGCGCGAGCAACGCCGACCCGAACGACGGCTCGCGCTTGCGGATGATCACCCCGGTGGCCGCCAGGGCCGCGGCGAGCAGGAGTCCGAGCACCACGCGCGTGGTGGGCCCCAGCAGCCCGTGCATCGCCGCCCAACTCACGAAGGTGCCCACAGCCGCAACCGTCGTGAGCGTGGCAAGGGCCAACACCCCGTAGCGGCCCACCAGGTCTTCGAGGCGCGACGCCCGGTCGGCCCCCGTTTCGCGCGCGCGCGCAGTGCCGGTGGGCTCGGCGGCGGCGGCCGTGGCGCGGCGCCGCGCCGGGGGCGCCGCGATGAGCGGCACCCGCGCCGGCGCGGACGCCGACGCCAGACGCGCTACCTCGTCGCGAAGCCCGGCAACGGTGCGCTCCAGCTCGGCCACCCGGAGCCGGAGATCGTCATCCGGAGCCGACACGCGCTACGCCTCCCTTCCGGCGGCCTGGGGCGTGGGACCGCCGCTCCGTTTGTCCACGGTCAGCGCCCGCGTCGGCCGAAGCCGCTGTCCATCAGCAGTTGCTGCAGCTTGTTCCGCTGGTCGTTCACGACCTTGAGGGCCCGGCTCGCCGCCTTTCCCGAGAGCAGATTCAGCGCCTGCTGGGCCGCCGTATCGTTGTTCTTCGAGATCTGCCCGATGAGCAGGTCGAGCGACACGGTCCCGGGCGGCCGGCGGTCCTCCGACGGATCGGGCGCCTCCGTCGGCGGGCCCTCCGGGTTGGCGGCGAGTGAATCGATCTGGTGAAGGGGCCGCGTGTTCATCGCATCGAGCCGCGACAGGATGGCTCCGAACTTGCCAATCAGCGAATCGGGGATCCCGAGCTCACGGCGCCGGGCGATGAGCGGCGAGATGGGGTTGAGTCGTTCTACGGAGTCGGAGGTGACGATGTGCGGCTTGTCGGCCCGCGTATTGGCGTTGTCGCGGTCACCGCGGCCCTGCGCGAGTGCGGGAACGGCCGAGGTGAGGGCCAGGATAGCCGCAATGGCCCAGTAGCGGAATTTCATGGGTGCTGGTCCGGTGAGGAGGTCTGCCCGGGGGGATGCGGGAGCGGCGGAGGCCGGATGGCCCCCGCCTCACTCCCATCATCCTCAACTTACGATACCCTGGCCCGTCACGTCAGCCTCCGGCCAGCAGGAGCGCGATCCGGGGCCCGGGGGCTACGTTCCGGCGGCTTCCGGTTCCCGGGCAGCCCCGCTGTCGCGGAAGATGGACGCCGCCCCTACCGGCTCGAACCGCGCCTGGAAGAAGCGCAGCAGTTCCGGTTCGTACGTGAACTGCAGTCCCGCCACACGCTCCCGCTTCTCGTACACGGCGATCACGCTCTCGGCGGTCACGTCCATGTGCGCCTGGGTGTAGACACGGCGCGGAATGGTGAGCCGCACGAGTTCGAGCTTCGGCACGCGGTTGGCCCCGGTCTGCGGATCGCGGCCCGACGAGACGGTCCCCCGCTCCATGGCGCGCACCCCGGACTCCACATAGAGCGCGGCCGCCAGCGACTGCGCCGGGAACTCCTCGCGCGGGATCTGCGGCAGGATGGCCGCGGCATCGAGGAACACCGCGTGGCCGCCGATGGGACGCACCACGGGGACGCCCGCGTCCATCAGGCGCGTGCCGAGGTACAGTACCTGGCCGATGCGGCTGCGGATGTGGTCCTCCTGCACCGATTCTTCGATGCCGATGGCCATCGCTTCCATGTCGCGTCCGGCCAGACCGCCGTAGGTGTGGAGACCCTCGAACATCACCACGAGGTTCCGCGCCTTCGCGGCCAGGTCGTCGTCGCGCAGACCCAGCCATCCGCCGATGTTCACGAGGCTGTCCTTCTTGCCCGACATGGTCGCGCCGTCTGAATACCGGCACAGATCGAGCAGGATCTCCGCCACCGTGCGGTCGCGCTGGCCCGTCTCGCGCTGCTGGATGAACCAGGCGTTCTCCACGGCCCGTGTGGCGTCGAGGATCACCCGGATGCCGCGCGCGTGCGCGAATTCGTAGACCGCCTTCATGTTGGCCAGGCTGATCGGCTGACCGCCCGCCATGTTCACCGTGGCCGCCACCGAGACGTAGGGCACGTGCTCGGCGCCGACCTCATCCACCAGCGCGGCGAGTTTGGCGAGGTCCACGTCGCCCTTGAACGGATGCTCCGAGCGCGGGTCGTGCGCTTCGGCGATGATCACGTCGTGAAACGTCGCGCCGGCCAGTTCCTGGTGCGCCCGCGTGGTGGTGAAATACATGTTGCCCGCCACGTGGTCGCCCGGCTTGATGAGAATGCGTGACAGAATGTGCTCGGCGCCCCGCCCCTGGTGGGTCGGGATCAGATGTTCATAGCCGTAGTGATCGCGCACCGCGCGTTCCAGACGGTAGAAGTTCCGCGAGCCGGCATACGCTTCGTCGCCCATCATCATGCCCGCCCACTGGCGGTCCGACATCGCGCTCGTGCCCGAGTCGGTGAGCAGGTCGATGTAGACGTCTTCGGAACGCAGGAGGAAGGTGTTGTAGCCGGCATCGCGGATGGCGTGCTCGCGCTGGCGGCGGTCGGTCATCTTGATGGGCTCGACGACCTTGATCTTCCAGGGTTCGGCCCAGCTACGGTTGGTCATGAACGGTTCTCCGGCAATAGAGGCACCGGCCGCGCCCGTCGGTGCGCACGCGGCCGCTGCGCTCAACCTTCACCGGAGACCGCCCCGCGTCAGTCAGGGAAGCGGAACTCCACTGTCGGGCGCTGCCCGACACGGGCACGGCCCGCGCGTCCCATCGACGCGCGGGCGCCACAACGCCGCGCCGGCCCCACCTCAGCGATTACGGCCGCGAGCCGTCAGCCGGCCCATCTGATCGTGCGAATCCTTCAACACGTCGTCCGCCTTGTGCTTCTGGGCGTCGGTCATCAGTGCCCCGGCCGCCTTCTCCACCGAGTCGTACTGCTCCCGCACGTGTCCGGCGATCATGCGAACGAGCGTATTCATCGTCTGCATCTGCTGTTGCCCGCCCGATGTCGGATCGGCCCCGACGTTCCGCAACTCCCGGTCGAGCGAATCGAGCACGTGGTAGGCGGGCTTCTGGAGGGTGCCGAGCTGGTCGTCCATGGTCCTCAGCGCCGTCACCTGGGAATCGGTGAGCGCCAGATCCTCGTGCTTGTCGACCAGAATCGCGAGCGGATCGAGATCCCGCAGCTTGCTGCTGGTCACCGTCGCGCCGCGGCTGCGCATCTGGTCGTTCGGGAACATGTTCGTGCGCGAGGTGGCACCGCTGCGGGTCCGGCCGCCGCGCTGGGCCAGGGACAGCGTGGGCGCGACCATCAGGAGCGAGAGCACGAGGGCAATGCGTCGCATGAATTCCTCCTTGGTGGTTCGGACGGCGGGAAGCCGTCTGCCTATTCTACCCCCGAGGCCGCTGGATCGTTGGCGCGGTCGCGCCCGGCAGATCGAGTGCGACGCGAACCGGCTGGGAACTTCCGCCCGGCCTGTTAGCTTGGACAGAGAACCAGCCACGGGAGCGCACGATGCAGCATCGGAAGCTGGGCCCGCTCGAGGTGTCGGCGATCGGGCTGGGCTGTATGGGAATGAGCGATTTCTACGGTCCGCGCAACGGGGCCGAGTCGGTGGCCACGCTGGAGCGAGCCCTGGAACTCGGCATCACCTTCTACGACACCGCGGACATGTACGGCTCCGGCACCAACGAGGAACTCCTCGGCAGCGTGCTCGGCGCGCGCCGCCAATCGGTGGTGGTGGCAACCAAGTTCGGCATCGTGCGCGACCCGGCCAATCCGGCCTACCGTGGATTCAACGCCTCCCCCGAGTATTGCCTCGAGGCGTGCGAGGCCAGCCTCCGGCGGCTGGAGACGGACTACATCGATCTGTACTACCTGCACCGGGTGGACACCAAGACTCCCATCGAGGACACGGTGGGCGCCATGAAGCGCCTGGTCGAGGCAGGAAAGGTGCGCTACATCGGACTGTCCGAAGTGTCGGCAGAGACGCTGCGCCGCGCGCACGCGGTCCACCCCATCACGGCGCTGCAGAGCGAGTACAGCCTGTGGACGCGCGATCCGGAGGACGGGATTCTCGATGTGTGCCGCGAATTGGGGATCGGCTTCGTGGCCTACAGTCCGCTGGGCCGCGGATTCCTGAGCGGAGAGATCACCAACCCCGAGGACTTCGCGCCCGACGACTTCCGACGCATCCAGCCGCGCTTTCAGGGCGAGAACTTCCGGCGCAATCTGGCGCTCGTGGACGCGGTACGGGGACTGGCCGCCGCCAAGGGAGTGACGGCCGCGCAACTCGCGCTGGCGTGGGTGCTGTCGCAGCGCGATGACATCGTGCCCATTCCCGGCACCAAGCGAGTGAAGTATCTGGAGCAGAACGTGACCGCGGTGGACATGACCCTCACACCGGCCGACCGAACGGCGCTCGAAGCGGCGTTCCCGCGAGGCATGGTGGCCGGGGAGCGGTACCAGACCAAAGCCATGGCGGCGCTCGACCGGTAGCCGCCGGGCGGCCGCCGAGTGGCGCCGCTAGTCGAATTCGACGCGCGGCGCCGCCTGCTCGGCCCCCACGCGTCCCGTGGTGATCTCGGCCCTGGCGTAGTTCTCGGCGCGCACGGGAGAACCGGCGAGGCGGCGCAGCATGGTCAGTTGTCCGACGTGGGCCAACGAATCGGCCACCGGTCCCTGGAAGAGCATCTCGGCCGGCCGGCCCAGCGGTTCGCCGCCGGCCAGATAGGCGTCGAACGCGGCGAGCGCCGCGAAGAAACGCGCCACCTCGTCGTCCCATGGCAATGGCGAGGAGTCCTGCCACTGGTGCCGGCCGCGCGCCATCCAGAGCGCCCAATCGTAGAGGTCACCCATGTGCGCCAGGATCTGCACCGGGGTGCGCGACGTCGGCCCGCAGCGATACTCGGCGAAGGCGGCGGGCGCATGGCGCACCGCCTTTCCCGCCCGGTACGCCACCGTGGCCACCGTATGGCGCAGCAGTTCGCGAGCGCCGGGAACCGGTTGGGAGGCGGAGGGCTCGCTCATACCACGATTCCCCCGCGCACACGCACGGCCTCGGCGAACGCCACCGGCTCGTCGAGCGTGATCGAGATCGTGCGCGCCTGCCGCTTCCGCCCGTAGATGCCCGCGGCCATCACCGGCTCGCGCAGGTGGATCATTGCCGTCGGCCGCCCGGAGCCGCCGACGCGCAGGTGGCCGGGCACGCGGCCCGCCGGGGCGGACACTCGCCCGGTCTCCAACCGCGCGACGTCCGCAAACGGCACGTCGACCGTCCACTGCACGCCGCTTCGCACCAGCACGCCGCGCGCCGTCACGAGCACGGGACGCAGCACGATGGCGCGCGTGAAGCCGACGAGCCAGACGACGCCGACGGCGCTCACGAACGTGAGCCCC
Organism: uncultured Gemmatimonadaceae bacterium; assembly: GCA_963814345.1. GTDB lineage: Bacteria > Gemmatimonadota > Gemmatimonadetes > Gemmatimonadales > Gemmatimonadaceae > JAGWRI01. The sequence continues at coordinate 384,852 of CAWFCT010000015.1, forward strand.
CAGGCCACCCGCGCGCTGAACGCGTGCACGGCCACGTGCACGACGAACAGTTCGACCACGGCCGCTCCCGTGGCCGCCGTCAGGAGCGCGATCAACCCGCTCCGGCGGTGGAAGGTGAAGGCGTCGGTCCCCGGCGGCACATGCGGCGCACGCCGCCACGAGAGCAGCGCGTAGTAGAGCACCGTGAGTTCGGTGCTCAGCAGCCGGCCCACCACACGATACGGGAAGGCGTTGGCGAGCGCCGCGCCGATGCGCTCGGGCACGTCGGCCGTGGGGGCGGCCCCGCGGAAGCCGTGGGCGGCGCGGCGCACCTTGATCACCACGTAGGCGATGAGCGCCAGCTCGGCGGGCGCGCCGAGGAAGCGCACGTACATGAGGTACTCGCGCTGCCCGGGCAGCAGCACGAATCGCGCGCCGATGAAGCTGAGCACGAACACGGCCACCACGCGCGCGGCCGACGCGCCGGCGGGGCGGATGACGAGCAGCCAGTAGAGTGCCGGCACGAACAGCGTCAGGTCGAGCGTCACGGCGAGCGGGATCATCGGCCTCGTCCCGGCCATGGGCAAGCGCGCGACGGCGAACTCGATGGCGTAGATGGTCACCGCGAGGAGGGCGAACACCCGGGGAAAGCCACGGACGGGGGAGCGCGACGCGGCGGGCACAGCGGGCGTGTCGGTCATGGCGGCTCGTCGGCGGAGGTCGTACCGAAAGGTAGCGCATGCGGGGCTCCTTTCCATCGCCGGGCGAGCGCGTAATTTGAGCCAGACCTTCACTCCGAGACCCATGCAGCTTTCTCGACGCCTTCTCCCGCTTCGTCTTGCCGGCGCGACGTGCGCGCTGGCCATGCTCCTCCCCGTGCAGCCGGCGGCCGCCCAGCGCGGCGGCGGCGACTCCAGCCGTGCCGGCGGGCCCTCGCTAGCCGGCCTTCATCTCCGATCCATCGGGCCGGCCATGATCTCCGGCCGCATCACCGACATCGCGGTCAACCCGCGCGACGAGTCGCAGTGGTACGTGGGCGCGGCGTCGGGCGGGCTGTGGAAGACCGACAACGCGGGCACTACCTGGACGCCCGTCTTCGATCACGAGCCCGTGTATTCGATCGGCGTGGTGACGCTCGACCCGAACAACCCGAATGTGGTCTGGGTGGGCACCGGCGAGTACAACGCGCAGCGGTCGGTGGCCTACGGCGACGGCGTGTACAAGTCGGAGGACGGCGGCAAGACGTGGAAGAACATGGGACTCGCGCACTCCGAGCACATCGGGCGCATCGTCGTCGATCCTCGCAATTCCAACGTGGTGTACGTCGCCGCGCAGGGTCCGCTGTTCAGCGCCGGCGGCGACCGCGGGCTGTACAAGACCACCGATGGCGGCAAGACGTGGACGAAGATCCTCGGCAACGGCGAGTGGGCGGGCGTGGCCGACGTGGTGATGGATCCCCGGAACCCCGACCGACTGCTGGCCGCGACCTGGCAGCGCTACCGCCGCGAATGGGGGTACATCGCCGGCGGTCCCGAGTCGGCGCTCTGGCGCAGCACCGACGCCGGCGCCACGTGGACCAAGGTGACCGAGGGGCTGCCGTCGGGCAACGCCGTGGGCCGCTACGGGCTCGCCCTGGCGCCGCAGGATCCCGACGTGGCGTACGCGATCGTCGAAGCCGGCACGGGCGGCGGGTTCTACCGCTCCACCGACGACGGCGCGAGCTGGACGAAGATGAACGACTACACGAGCGTGGGCCTGTACTACAATCGCATCTACCCCGATCCGCACGACGTGGACCGCGTGTACGCCGGGGACTTCCTGGCCCAGGTGACGGACGACGGTGGGCACACCTTCCGCAACGTGGGCGACAAGAACAAGCACGTGGATACGCACGTCTTCTGGATCGACCCGAAGAATTCGGAGCATCTGTTGGTGGGCTGCGACGGGGGCCTGTACGAGAGCTTCGACCGCGGCAAGACGTACAAATTCTTCGGCAACCTGCCGCTGGCGCAGTTCTACCGCGTGGAGACGGACAACGCGCTGCCGTTCTACCACCTGTACGGCGGCACGCAGGACAACTCGTCGGTGGGTGGCCCGTCGCAGACGCGCGCGGACTACGGCATCGTCAACTCCGACTGGTACTTCACGCAGGGCGGCGACGGCTTCCAGTCGCGCGTCGATCCCGAAGACCCGAATACGGTGTACGCACAGGCCCAGAACGGCTACCTGGCGCGGTTCAACATCAAGACGGGCGAGAACGTGGACATCATTCCCCAGCCCGAGCCCGGCCAGCCGGCGCTCCGCTGGTTCTGGGACGCACCGCTCATCATCAGCCCGCATTCGCACACGCGGCTCTATTTCGGATCGCAGATTCTCTGGCAGAGCGACGACCGCGGCGACACCTGGCGCGCGGTGAGCCCCGACCTGTCGCGGCAGATCGACCGCAACAAGCTCAAGATGATGGGGCGCGTGTGGGGGGTGGATGCCCTCGGCAAGAACACCTCGACGTCCTTCTACGGCGAGATCGTCACCATCGGCGAGTCGCCGCTCCGCGCGGGGCTGCTGTGGGTGGGCACGGACGATGGGCTGATTCAGGTGACCGAAGACGATGGGCAGCACTGGCGGAAGATCGACCACTTCCCCGGCGTCCCCGACACGACGTTCGTCTCGCGCGTCACGCCGAGCGCCTTCGACACGAATACCGTGTACGTGGCGTTCGACAACCACAAGTCGGGCGACTTCAAGCCCTATCTGCTCAAGAGCACCGATCTCGGAAAGAGCTGGACCTCGATCGTGGGTGACCTGCCGCAGAACGGCACGGCGTACACGATCATCGAGGACCCCAGGGATCCGCAGTTGCTGTTCGTGGGCACCGAATTCGGCCTCTACTACACCGCGAACGGCGGCAAGCACTGGACGCAGCTCAAGAACGGGCTGCCCACCATCGCGGTGCGCGACCTGGAGATCCAGAAGCGCGAGGACGACCTGGCCGTGGCGACGTTCGGCCGCGGCTACTACATCCTGGACAACATCGCGCCGCTGCGCGAACTGACGCCGGCGGTGCTGGCCTCCGACGCAGCGCTGCTGCCGGTGAAGCGCGCGGCGCTGTACATGCAGGACAGCCCGCTGGGCGACACGCACGGCGGTGACTTCTACACGGCGCCCAACCCGCCCTTCGGCGCCACGTTCACCTACTACCTCAAGACGGCCATCAAGACCAGGAAGCAGGTGCGCGAAGCCGCGGACGCGGCGGCCGCCAAGAAGGGCAGCGACGTGTTCTATCCGCCATGGGACTCGCTCAAGGTGGAGAATACGGAACGGCTGCCGCAGTTGATCTTCACCGTCACCGATCCGGAGGGACGCGTGGTCCGGCGCCTGTACGAGACGCCGAAGGCGGGCGTGGAGCGCGTGACGTGGAACCTCCGCTATCCCGCGATGACACCGATCACGGGCAACGGCCGGCGCGGACGAGGCGACGCCGGCGGCGGGCCGTTCGTGGCCCCGGGTACCTATCACGTGGCGATGTCGAAGCTCGTGGACGGCGTCGAGTCGACGCTGGGCCAGCCGCAGAGCTTCGACGTGTACATGCTCGACGGATCGGCCACGCCACGCTCGGCGGCCATCGTCGCCTTCCAGCAGAAGACCGCGAAGCTGCAGCGCGCCGTGCTCGGCGCCAATGCGGCCGCCGGTGAGGCTGCGGCCCGCCTCGCCGCCCTGCAGCAGGCGTTGGCGCGGACCGCAACGCCCACCGACTCCCTGGCCCGGCGGGCCATGGCGCTCGAGGACACGCTGCGCGCGGTGCAGGAGTTGCTCAGCGGTGACGACACCAGGGCCCGCCACAGCGAGCCCACGCCGCCGTCGCTCCTCGAGCGCCTGAGCGACGTCACCGGCGGCCTCTGGTTCTCGACCCTCGAAGACGCCACCAACACGCAGAAGCATCAGTACGACGTGGTGGCGTCGCAGTTCGGCGCCATCCTCGCCCGGCTACGTCAGTTCATCAACGTCGATCTCAAACAATTGGAGGACGCCGCCGAAGCGGCGGGCGCGCCCTGGACACCGGGCCGCCTGCCAACCTGGGATTCGAACGGCTGACCGCCGACGTCGCGATGTGCGGCGCCCGTCGGATCAATCGGTGCGCCGCACCGCCAGGCTGATGAAGAACACCGACGCCGCGGTGACGATCGTCACCGGCCCTGTGGCCAGCCCCAGGGCCGGTGCGGCCACCGCGCCCACGAGCGTGGCCACGACGGCGATGCACACCGACAGCAGCTGCATGCCGCCGAGGCTGCGCGCCAACTGCTTGGCGGTGGCGGCCGGGAATGATGATCAGCGAGCCCATGAGCAGCACGCCCAGGTAGCGCAGCCCCAGCGCCACGGTCAGGGCGAAGGCGAACAGGAAGAGCAGGTTCACCCGGGCCACGTTCACGCCCGCCGTGCCGGCCAGGTCGGGCGAGACGAGCGCGATCACCAGTTCGCTCCGCTTCCACAACATGAACCCGATCACGAGCACCGCCCCCACCCCGCCGAGCACGAGTTCGGTGTGGCCCACCGCCTGCGGCCCGCCGAACAGCGCGTCGATCAACTCCTCGCCCGACGCCATCATGCTGCCGATGGCGAGCGCCGCCGAGAACACAACGCCGATGATGGCCTCGGTGGGAATGCGGGTCTGCCGTTCCACCGCCCAGACCAGCAGTGTGCCGACGAAGAGCGCCGCCAGCGCGCCGAGCACGGGGTTGAAGCGCAGCAGGATGGCCAGCCCGATGCCCGGCAGCGCGATGTGCGAGATCGCGTCGGACGCCAGCGTCATGCGGCGCATCACCGCCACGGCGCCGACCAGCCCGGCCGCGACCGCCATGCCGAGCGGCAGCAGCAGTTCGCTAGGAGTCGGCATGGCCGTGCTCGTGATCGTGGAACTTGACCTGCGCCCCATACATCATCTGCAGCCGCTCGGTGGTCAGGACTTCCAGCGGCGGCCCGAAGCACGACAGCCGGCTCGACAGGCAGAGCACGTTGTCGGCGTAGCGATAGACCAGATTCAGCTCGTGCGAGATGAGCAGGAGCGTGAACCCGCGCTCGCGCTGTAGCTGGCGGAAGAGCGCGTAGATGCTCTCCTCCCCCGGCTGGTCCACCCCGGCGGTCGGCTCGTCGAACAGCAGCACCGACGGGCGTCCCATGAGCGCGAAGGCGACGAGCAGCCGCTGGAACTGCCCGCCCGAGAGCGTGCCGATGGGCCGGTGCGCGATCTCCGTCGGCAGGCTCACCGACTCGAGTGCCCGGGCGATCTCGTCGCGCGGCGTATGCGTCACGTGCGCCTTCGCGTGCAGGAATTCGAGCCCGGTGAGCGGCAGGTCGCGCTCGATGTCGAGCTTCTGCGGCACGTAGCCGATCTTCGTGTTCGGCGCCCAGCGCACGTCGCCGTCGAAGTCCACGGTGCCGATGAGGGCGCGGAAGAGCACCGTCTTGCCCGATCCGTTGGGCCCGATGATGGCCAGCGTGCTGCCCGCCTCCACGGCAAAGGTCAGGTTCCGGAGAACCCGATCCCTGCCGAAGGTGACGGAGAGGTTCTTGACCTCGAGGGCGGTGGCCATGGGGTGTGAAGCTTACCCTCGCGGCCAACGCCGGGGAAGCGCCGGCGGCAATCAGCCGTGGCCGGTGGAGAAGCCCGGGAAGAGGGTCATGCCGCCATCCACGAACAGCGTGGTACCGGTGATGTAGTCCGCGTCGTCCGAGGCCAGCCAGGCGGCCACGCGCCCGATGTCCGCCGGCTCGCCCACGCGGTCGTAGGGGATGAGCTTCAGCAGCTGCTGCTCCGCCGCCGGCGTGGCCCAGGCGGCGTGGTTGATCGGCGTCTTGATGGCGCCGGGCGCGATGTTGTTGACGCGAATCTTGTGGCGGGCGAGTTCCTGAGCCGTGCTCTCCATGAGCTGCATCATGCCGCCCTTGGAGGTGGCGTAGTTCACGTGCCCCGCCCACGGGATCACCTGATGCACCGAACTGGTGAAGATGATCTTGCCGGCGGCGCGCGACACGCCGTCGCGCAGGCCCTGTTTGACGAACGTCCGCGCGGCCTCGCGGGCGCAGAGGAAGCCGCCGGTGAGGTTGACGTCGAGCACGTGCCGCCACTGGGCGAGCGTCATCTCGAGGAAGGGCGCGTCGTCCTGGAGGCCGGCGTTGCTGGCCACGATGTCGACCGTGCCGAACTCCTGCACGGCGCGGGCGAACATGGCCTGCACCTGCGCTTCGTCCGACACGTCGGCCTGGACGGCAAGGGCCCGTCCGCCGGCGCTCCGGATGTCGGAGACGATGCGCTCGGCGGTCTCCGGATGGGTCACGTAGTTGACGACGACGGCGGCGCCGGCGGCCGCCATCGCGCGGGCGATGCCTTCGCCGATGCCGGAATTCGCCCCCGTGACGATGGCGGTCTGACGGTCGAGTGGAGCGGGTGACGTGGACATGCGCGCGGTTCTCCTGGTTCGCGTGATGGGCGCGGGGGGTCATGCATCCTTGAACCAAAGGGCCGGTTGGCGCAAGTTGCGGGCACAGCATTGTCCATCCCGCCGGCGTTCCCCCGCGTCGCTCTTCCGGTTCGCGCATGACGACTCCCTCGCCAACGTCCGCGCCCGCCATCGGCGACTACGCGATCATCGGTGATTGCCGCTCGGCGGCACTCGTCTCCCGCCACGGGTCCATCGAGTGGCTCTGCTGGCCGCGCTTCGACAGCCCGTCGGTGTTCGCGGCGATGCTCGACCGCGACAAGGGCGGGTTCTTCTCCGTGGCCCCGGTGGGCGAGGCCACGGTGTCGCGCCGGTACGTGGACAGCACGAACGTGCTGGAGACCACCTTCCGCACCGCCACCGGCGTGCTGCGGCTCACCGACCTGATGCCCGTCGCCTCCGAAGCGGACAAACGCCGCGAGTTGCTGCCGCAGCGCGAGATCCTGCGGCGGATGGAATGCATGGAGGGCGAGGTCGAGGTCGAGATCCAGTGCGACCCCCGCCCCGTATACGGCCGCGTGGTCCCGCGGCTCCGTTCGCGCGGCCCGCTCGGCATCTGGTACGAGCACGGCGGACGCGCCCTGGTGCTCCGGTGCGATCTCCCCATCGAGCTGCCGACCAACCTGTCGGACGCGGGAGTGCGCGACACGATGCGGGCGGGCGATCGACACTACGTGAGCCTGATCGCGGCCACCGAGGAGCCGGCGGTGCTGCCGCCGCTGGGCGGTCACGCCGAGTTCCGCATCCAGCGGACCATCGACTGGTGGCGGAGTTGGGCGGCGCAGTGCGCCTACGACGGGCCGTACCGCGATACGGTGTTGCGCAGCGCCCTGACGCTCAAGCTCATGGAGTACGCCCCCTCGGGCGCGGTCGTCGCGGCGCCCACCACCTCGCTCCCCGAAAGCCTCGGCGGCGTTCGCAACTGGGACTACCGCTACTGCTGGCTGCGCGACAGCTCGCTCACCCTGCAGGCGCTGTTCGACCTCGGCTACCATCTGGAGGGCGAGGCGTTCCTCTCGTGGCTGCTCCACACCACGAGCATGACGCTGCCCGAGCTGCAGGTGTTGTACGGCGTGTATGGCGAAACGCGCCTCAAGGAGCGCACGCTCGACAATCTCGCGGGGTTCGCCGGCTCGAGCCCCGTTCGTACCGGCAACGATGCACACGGCCAGCTGCAGCTCGACATCTACGGCGAGGTGGTCGATGCGGTGTACGCGTTCACCACGCGCGGCGGGCGTCTGGACCGCGGCACCCGGCGCATGCTGGCCGGATTCGGCCGAACGGTCTGCGACCGGTGGATGGAGCCCGACGAGGGCATCTGGGAGCCGCGCGGCGGCCGCCGACACAACACGTACTCGAAGGCGATGTGCTGGGTAGCGCTCGATCGCCTGTGCCGGCTGAACGACGAGGGGCACATTGCCGTGCCCACGGCCCGCTACCGCCAGGTACAGCGCGAGATCCGGCAGGCCGTGGAGTCCCGCGGCTTCAGCGTCGACACGGACAGCTACCTCTGTGCACTGGACAGCGAGGGGGTGGATGCCGCCCTGCTCCTCCTGTCACGCTATGGCTATGCCGACGCAACCTCACCGAGGATGCGCGGCACCTACGCGCGGATTCGCCGGGACCTCGGCGTCGACGGACTGCTCTACCGCTACCGCGGCGACGATGACGGGCTCCCCGGACAGGAGGGTGCGTTCGGCATCTGCTCGTTCTGGGCGGTGTCCTATCTGGCCCAGGCCGGCGAGCACGACCAGGCTGCCGCCGCATTCGAGCACGTGCTCTCGTTCGCCAACGACCTCGGCCTGTTCGCCGAGGAAATCGATCCGCACGATGGCACCGCCCTCGGAAACTTTCCGCAGGCCTTCACCCACGTCGGCCTCATCGACGCCGCCCTCCAGCTCGCCCACGAGCGCGGCACCCACCCGCGGCCCAGCGGGGAGCGCCGCACCGACATCACCACGGCCAGACTATGAACCTGCCCAGCATTCTCCTGTGGGGTTTCGTCGCCACCATCGTCATGTCCACGATCATGGAGGGAAGTCGGGGCATCGGGTGGTCTCGCATGAGCCTGTCGTTCATGCTCGGCACGATCTTCACCGCGAACTACGATCGCGCCGCGCCGATCGGCTTTCTGCTGTACGTGCTCATCGGGTGGCTCATCGCACTCCTCTACGCGCTGGTGTTCGAGAGTCTGGGACAGGCCACCTGGTGGCTGGGCGGCGTGATCGGCGTCGTGCACGGCCTGGTGTTCCTCGTGCTGCTGATGCCGCTCCTCCCCGCCCTCCACCCACGGATGGCCAGTGAGCGCACCGGCCCCGATCCCACCCGCGCGCTGGAACCCCCGGGATTCCTGGCCCTCAACTACGGCAGCATGACGCCGGCGTTCACGATTCTCGGCCACGTCGCATACGGCTTGATTCTCGGCGGCTTCTACCGGTTGGCGTCCTGATCGTCGCCCCGTGCGTCGTCGGGCGGGGACGCCGACTCGGCCGGTTGGGCGGCCGGGGGCGGACCTGCATCGGGAACGGGCGGCTCGGCTTTCGCCTCCTTTGACGGTGCACTGCGACCGAGGTTCGACAGCCGCGCGTCGATCGACGCCATGAGGGCGTCGTACGCCTCGGCCGACATCGTGCCGCGGTGGAAGTCGGCGAGCACGGCCTCCTTCTCGGCCAGCAGCACCTGCCGGCGGGCCCCGATGGCCTCCTCAGCGCGCAGGTCGTCCTGCTCCAACTGCAGCGCCTCCAGCGCGGCCGCCGTTTCGCCGGCGCGCGTCTCGTACTCCTCGCGCAGGTCGCGCAGCACCGCCGTGGGTGCCGAGTGCAGACGCTCCATGTGCGAGATCTCGCCGAGCGCCGCCTGCATCATGCGCAGTTCCCCGCGCTTGAGCTGATACTGCTGGCGTGCCTCGTGCCGTTTGACCACCCCCAGACGGCGCAGCAGTGGGCCCATGCTGAGGCCCTGCACGAGAATCGAGAGCAGCACCACCCCGAAGGTCACGGTGATGAGCAGGTCGCGCTGGGCGAGCATCGGGGGCAGCGCGAGCGCGAGCACCATCGAGAGACTGCCGCGCATGCCGCCCCAGGTGAGCACGGCGCTCCATGAGGTCGGCCAGACATTGTTCCGGTTGGCGCGATTCAAGGCCGAGACGCCGAACACCACGGCCGCCCGCGCCAGCGTCACCGCCGCGTAGGCGGCGAGGATCAACTCCCATGACGCCGCCAGCTCGCTGATGTGCACGCGGAGACCGACGAGCAGGAAGACGATGGAGTTGAGCGCGAAGGCGATGTATTCCCAGAAGGTCTCGGCGGCAATGCGCGTGGACGCCGACATGCCGGTGCGCGCCGCGTAGTTGCCGCACAGCATGCCGGCCGACACGGTCGCGATGACCCCCGAGAAGCCCAGCTGCTCGGCGGCGAGGAACGAGCCGTAGGCGGCGATCGTGGTCAATGTGATCTCGATCATCGGATCGTCGATCTGCTTGATGACCTGGGAGATCCCGAGGCCGATGAGCACGCCGAGCGCCAGTCCGCCACCGACGATCTTCACGAACTCCACGATGATCCCCGTGGCCGTCCCGGTGCCCCCCGACACCATGTCGAGCACCAGCGAGAAGAGCACGATCGCCGTGCCGTCGTTGAGCAGGCTCTCGCCTTCCATGAGGACGCTGAGCCGGCGCGGAGCCCCGAGGCTCTTGAACATCGCGACCACGGCGATCGGATCGGTGGCGGCGATGAGCGCGCCGAACACGACGGCGTGCGGCCAGCCGAATCCCTGCCCCAACTCGAGCGTCTTGATGATCGGTTCGAGAATGACCGCGGTGAGCCCGATGGCCGCCGCCACGCCGGGCACGGCGAGCGCGGCGATGGCCGTGCGGTCGCGCCAGAAATCGCGGAACTCCAGGTGGAAGGCGGCCTCGAACAGGAGACCCGGGAGGAACACCGAGTAGAGGAGTTCCTTGGTCAGGTTGGGCGGCTCGAACAGGTGCACGATGCCGAGCACGAGGCCGGCGAGCACGAGGGCCACGGTGTACGGCAGGCGGAAGCGCCGGGCGCCGATGGCGACCGCTGTGGCGACGACGAACAGGAGGACGAAACTGGCTTCGGTGCCCATCGATGAAGAGAGACCTCCGTGGGGGGAGTACTGAAAGTATGAGGGTACGTGAGCACGTGGGTAAATGGGGACGCCTCGTCCACCCACTTGCCCACGTACCCGCTTGCCACCCCCTCACCGACCCACGTTCGGCCGTCACTCCACCCGAAGCGTCTCCATGGGCGCCACGTGCGACGCGCGCCACGCCGGAATCCACGAGGCGCCGGCGCCCGCCGCGAGCAGCAGCACCGGCACCACGACGTAGGTGGCCGGATCGCCGGGCGAGACGCCGTACAGGAGCGCGCGCATGGCCTGCGTCGCGACGAGCGAGACCAGGACGCCCAACCCGAGGCCGCCGGCCACGAGCCCGATGCCGTGGCGGACGATCAGCCACCGCACCTCGGCGCTCGACGCACCGAGCGCCATTCGGATGCCGACCTCGCGGCGCCGCCCGCGCGCGAGCTGCGCCATGACACCGTACACGCCCACGACGGCCAGCGCCAGACCCACTGCGGCGAACACGAGCAGCATGGTCATGAAGAACCGCTGGCGGGCCAGCGACTCGGCGCGAATGCTCGACATCGTGCGCATGGACGCGACGGCAAGCCCCGGATCGAGTTCGTGCACGAGCGCCCGCACCGACGGGCCGAGCGCACTGGGGTCGCCCGAGGTGCGCAGCACCAGATAGTTGTCGGCCCGCGGCCATTGGGCGAAGGGCACGGTGAGCTGCGGCTTCACCGGCGCGTCCAACGACGTCTGGCGCTCGTTCCCCACGATGCCGATGACGGTGTACCACCGCGATGTCGAGTCGGGATCCTTGTCGAACGCCACGCGCTGGCCGATGGGGCTCTCGCCCTTGAAGTACTCGTCGGCCAGCGCCTTGTTGACGAGCACCACCGGCGGCGCGTCGATCCGGTCCTGTGGACCGAACATCCGCCCCTGCAACAGCGGCACGTGCAGCGTGCGGAAGTAGCCGGCGTCGGCGGCGCGATGCGCCACGTCGGGCCCGTACTTGCCCGACGGCCAGGTCTGCGCCCTGAACTGGCTGGTCCACCCCCAGCTCGTGAGCGGAGGATTGTCCACCACGCCCACCGCGTCTACGCCCGGAAGTGCCGCCGCACGGCGACGCAGTTCATCGAAGAAGCCGCTGATCTTGGTCAGCGAGTCGTACTTCGCGTCGGACAGGTTGAGATGGACGGTGAGCACGCCCTGCGACTCGAAGCCGGGCGCGACGGCGGTCAGTTTCCAGTAGCTGCGAACGAGCAGGCCGGCGCCGACGGTGAGTAGGAGCGCGATCGCCACCTCGCCGATCACGAGCGCATGTCCCCACCGGCGGGGGCGACGCCCGGCGCCGCCCGCTCGCCCGCCCTCCTTCATCGCCTCGCCCGGCATCCGGCGCCCGCTCCACACGGCCGGCGCAATGCCGAACAACGCACCGCTCGCGATCGTGATGCCGGCCACGTAGGCCAGCACGGTCCAACTCATCTGCACCTGAGCGGCAGGCAGCAGACCGGCAGGCTGCATGGCCACCAGCACCCGCGTTCCGAACCAACCGAGGGCCAACCCGGCCGCGCCGCCAAGTCCCGACAGCACCAGACTCTCGGTGAGCGCCTGGCGGACGAGCCGCCCACGCCCCGCGCCCAGGGCGAGCCGCAGCGCGATTTCGTGACTGCGGCCGAACGCCCGCACCAGGAGCAGGTTGCCGACATTGGCGCAGGCGATGAGGAGCAGCAGCGCCACGGCGGTGAGCAGCATGGCGAGCGGACGCTCGGCGTCCCGGATGAAGAAATCGTGCAGCGGCGTCAGCCCGGCGCCCATCACCCGGTTGGTGACCGGATACTTCGTCTGCAGCCGGCGTACCACCGTCTGGAGCTGCGCGTCTGCCTGCGCGTAGCTCACGCCGGGATTGAGACGGGCCACGGCGCGCACCCAGTGCGCGCGGCGGAAGTACACCCATGTTCGGGCCACGGGCGCCCACGACTCGGCCGCCCACACGTCGATGTCCGGGGAGATGAAGGTGAAGTCGGCCGGCAGTACGCCGCAGACCGTGTACGCCTGGCCGTTCAGCGTGACCGTCTTGCCGACCGCGGCCGAATCGCCGCCGAGGTCGTTGAGCCAGAACCGGTGGCTCACGGTCACCGCGCGAATCTTCTCGCCACGGTTCCAGGTCTCGGCGTCGCGCAACGTACGCCCCATGATGGCCCGCACGCCGAGCACCGAAAAGAAATTGCCGGTCACCACCTGGCCCTGAACGAGCACCGGTCCACGCGTGCCCTGATACGTGAGGGGGATCTTGCCGTCGTCGTACATTGCCACATCGTGGAAGGCGGCAACCTGCTCTTTCCAGTCGAGCACGTTGGCCGGCGCGGCGTCCTGCTGGTCCCAGTGATACTCTGGGTTCGACTCCCAGAGCATTACCAGACGGTCGGCGTTGGGGAACGGAAGCGGCCGGAGGATGACGCCGTTGACCGCCGAGAAGATGGCGGTATTGGCGCCGATACCCAGCGCGATGGTGACGATGGCGGCCGCAGCGAGCACCGGGGTGTGCCGCAGCGTGCGAACCGCGTAGCGCGCATCGGACGCGAGGTCGCGAATCCACCGCACGCCGAACGCGTCGCGATGGGCCTCCCGCGTGACTTCGATGTTGCCGAACGCGGCGCGGGCGCGGCGCCGGGCTTCGGCGGGGGGCACCCCGGCCTCGATGTGCTTGGCCGCTTCCTGTTCGAGGTGGAAGCGGATCTCGTCGTTGAGATCGGTGTCCGTGGCTGACGGCACGAACAGGGCGCGGAGGCGGAGACCGAGCGATTTCAGGAAGCCCATGGTGCGGTCCGGAAGCAGTAGGGGTCGGAGCGGGGATCAGTTCGCGGCGAGAATCCATTCGACGGCCGAGACGTAGCGGCGCCAGCCGTCGGTCTCGGTGCCGAGGGCGCGCCTACCCTGCGCCGTGAGTTTGTAGTAGCGCGCGCGGCGGTTGTTCTCGGTCTGCTGCCACTCGGCGTCGATCCACCCCTTGAGTTCGAGCCGCTGGAGGGCCGGGTACAGCGAACCCTGATTGACGTCGAGCAGGCCTCGCGAGAACTGCTGGATGCGCTGGCTGATGCCCCATCCGTGCATGGGCTCGAGGGTGAGCGTCTTGAGGATGAGGAGGTCGAGGGTGCCGCGGAGGACGTCGGATTGCGGATTGGACATGGGTTTGGTCGGTAGGTCGGTAGGTCGGTAGGTCGGTAGGTCGGTAGGTCGGTAGGTCGGACGGCGAGCTTATGTCGGGTTTCTACAGAAGGTGCTGCGGCTCTTGTCGGAAGTCAACAGGAGAGACACCGCAACGAGCGAAAGGGTTGTCGGGTCCGGGCGGCTGCTCCGGGCGGCGGCGTGGGGCCTGGACCGGCAACAGGGTGATGACGGGCGGGCGCACGCGGTACCGCAGCCTTCGCCATGCCGAGTTGCCATCCGCGAGCCGAGGAGCACAGACTATGGGCATGGCCGCCCCGTACACGCGCTGGACCGCCGATCGCCGCGCCGCGCTTCCAGACGACGGCCGCCGATACGAGATCATCGACGGCGAACTGCTCGTGACGCCGTCGCCGGGCGTCCGCCATCAGCGCGCCGCGTTCGCGCTCGCCGTCCGCCTGCGGGGCTATCTGGTGCGGCATCCGGTGGGGGAGGTAATCATCGCGCCGGCGGACGTGGAATTCAGCGACGACACGGTCGTGGAGCCCGACGTGGTCGTGGTACCGCTCGTACGAGGGCCGGCCGGCGGAGGACCTGAAGCACGCGGGCCGCCCCCTGCTCGTCGCGGAGGTGCTCTCCCCGAGTACCGAACACACCGATCGCGGACGCAAGCGCGAACTGTTCCAGGCGCGCGGAGTTCCGGACTACTGGATCGTCAACGTCGAGGCTCGGGTAATCGAGCGGTGGCGACCCGGCGCGACACGAGCGGAACTCGTCACCGACCAGCTGGAGTGGCGGCCGGAGCCGGCTGTCGAACCGTTCGTGCTGACGCTGGATGGATTCTGGCGCGAGGTGTTCGAGGGGCCGGCGGCGGCGGACCGGGGACCGTAGCCGCAAGCTCGGATTGAGGGCGGCCCTATTCCGCTCGCAGCGTCTCCATCGGATCTACACGTGCCGCGCGGCGGGCGGGGATGAAGCACGCGGCGATCGCAACGGCGAGCAGCGTCAGCGCCGTCATCACGAGTACGAGCGGGTCGTGCGGCGACACGTCGTACAGCAACGACGCGACCAGGCGCCCCGCTGCGAGTGCGACGAGGGTGCCCAGCACGATTCCGATGATCACCACCCGCACCCCCTGCCCCACGATCAAGCGAGCGACGTTTGTCGCGCGCGCGCCGAGCGCCATGCGAATGCCGATTTCGCGGGTACGCAGATTCACGCTGTAGGCCATGGTGCTGTAGATGCCGACCGCGGCAACCAGCAACGCCAGGAGGCCGGCGAGCGAGAAGAGCACCGCGCCCGCACGCCACCGGCGGTAACGCGGGGCCGTGATGTCGTCCATCGACTGGATCCCGGGCCGAACACTCGAGCCGAACGCGTCACGCAGGATACCGGCCACCGCCGCCCTTGCGGCAGGCTGCCGACTCGCGGGCACGCGAAGGGCGATCGTCCCCGCCCTCCGGTTTGCCGGCGCCTGCCCCAGCGGCACGAAGTAGGCCGGCGACGGCTTCTCGGTGACGTACCCCATGTGAACGTTTTCGACCACGCCGATGACTCGGCGGCAGGGATCGCTTCGCTTCTCCAGGATCAGGCACTTCCCCAACGCGCTCTGCCCCGGCCAGTAGGCTTGCGCGAGTGCCTGATTTACCACGAGCACGGGCTCACTGCCCTTCCGATCGGCGACGGTGAAGAACCGGCCGGCGACGAGGTGCACTCCGAGGGTCGTGAGGAATCCCGGCGTTCCCAGCAGAACGTAGGGCGGGCCGTTGCCCGATTCGCCCGGCAGCGAATCCCGATCGGGCAGGTACGTGTCGATCCAGCTGACGCCCCACATGGGCGGCATGAACATCAGCGCGGTGCGCTCGACACCAGGCGCCCTGGCCATCCGCTCCGCCAATTGGGGGAGCGCGGCGTCGAGGGCGCGTCCCGTGGCCGTGTCCTCCCCGGCCCGCGGGCTCACGAACAGGATGTTCGGCACGTCATAGCCGAGGTCGATCGATTCGACTCGTTGGAGGCTGCGGACGAACAGCCCCGCGCCCGCCAGGAGGACCACGGACAACCCGGCCTGCACGATGACCAGCGAGGACCGCACACGGCCGCTGCTCCGTCCTGCGCCTCGCGTGTCCTGCCGGAGCGCGTTCGTAAGATCGGGCCGGGTGCCCTGAGCCGCCGGCAGAATTCCCACGGCCAACCCCACGGCCAGCGAGACGGCGGCGGCAAACCAGCCGACGCTGCCGCTGAACGACGCCGGCCCCCACGCCACGTTGGGCAGCACGATGTGCCGGAGAGAGGCCGCACCCCAAATCGCTGCCCCCCCCGCGGCGGCGCCGGCCAGGAGTGCAACCACCAGGCTCTCCGTCAGCATTTGAAGCACCAGCCGGTGGCGGCTCACGCCGAGCGCCAGCCGGATGGCGGTCTCGTGGCGGCGCGCGAGCGTGCGCCCGAGCGTCAGGTTCGTGACGTTCGCGCACGCAATGAGAAGGATGAGCGCCGCCACGAGCGCCAGTCGCTGAGCGATAATCTCCTGCCGGTCGAAGAACCCCGCGTCCCCCGCCCCGCGCAGCGGCGCGGTCACGGCCGCCGCCGTGCTGTCCCAGAGCACTCCGTCCGTGCGCAGCCCCTGCCCGGCCGCTGCCGCCACGGCCTCCGCTGGTACCACCGACGGGAGGCGCGCCAGCGCGCGGATCATACTCGTTCCGGTCTGCTCGTACCAATCAGGCGTGCGCCCGACCCACGGCGCCCACGCGTTGAAGGGCAGCCAGATGTCGACGTCGTCGAGCCGCGTGCCGTGGAAGCGGGCCGGCACGACGCCGATGATCGTGTACCGATGCAGCCCGAGGTCGAGCGGCTTGCCCAGCACGTCCGACGTGCCCCCGAAGTCGCGCTCCCAGAGACGCCGGCTGATGACCGCCACCGGGGTCAGCCCGGTGACCTGCAGCTCGGCGCCGGAGAAGAATCGGCCGATCACCGGATGGAGACCGAGCAGCCCCAGATAGTCACCGACGGAATACTCCACCGCGTGGGTCGGCGCTGAGGGACCGAAGCCGTACGGCAGCTCCCCGGGGACGGAGCCGGCGACCCGGACCCCCGCCGGCTGGACAGCCGCGATGCCGCGATACTCGGGATAGCTGAAGACGCTCTCGATCTCCGGCGTGGGCCGCCCCGGGAACCGCAGCGAGCCGTAGATCCGCCGCACCTGCTCCGGCTGCACGACCCCGGCTGGCGCCGCAAAGTAAAGTCGGTTCAACACCGAGAACACCGCCGCGTTCGCCCCGATTCCCAGCGCCAGCGTGACGACGACCATCACCGTGAAGGCCGGAGTCCGCGCCAGCCCACGCAGCGTATGCCGCAGGTCCTGCGCGACGGCCTCCCACCACTCGGCGCGCTGGTGGCGGCCGGCGATGCGCCGGTCGATGGCGCCAAGCACCGTGCGCGTGGTCTCGAGATCGCCGAATTCCTCGAGCGCCTGCGCGCGCGCAGCATCGGGCGCGGCGCCGCGGGCGGTCAGGTCTTCGACGCGGGCGTCGATATGGAATCGCAGCTCGGCCTCGACGTCCGTCTCGGGCGTGCGCCTCCAGATGCGCAGCCACCGCCGCCAGCCGGCGGTCATGCCGGCTCCGGCTCGGCGTTCATGACGCCCGCCACCGCCTTCACATACCGGTTCCACGCGCTCGCTTCAGCCTTCAGTGCGCGCCGTCCCGCCGTGGTCAGCGAATAGAACTTCGCGCGCTTCCCCTTGTCCGACATTCCCCACTCCGACTCCACCCACCCCTTCTCTTCCATGCGATGGAGTGCGGTGTACAGCGCGCCGTCGAGGATCTGAAAGGTCTTCCCCGACCCCTCGCGGATGAACCGCGCGATGGCGTAGCCGTGCATCGGCTGCCAGGAGAGCGCGCGGAGGACGAGCACGTTGAGCGTGCCCTGCAGGAGATCGAGCTCGGAGTCGGTCATACGCCCACCATACCATCAACACTTGATACAATCAAGTGTTGATGCAATGAACGGGGCGGAAGGGTAGTACCGACCTACTCTTCTCTCAACGCCACCACCGGATCCACCCGGGTCGCCCGCAGTGCGGGCCCCATCGTCGCCACGATGGCCACGATGGTCAATACAGTGGCCACCGCGCCGAAGGTGGGCGGGTCGGTGGGCGACACCTGATAGAGCTGCGCGTTGAGCAGCCGAGTCAGCGCGAGCGCGCCCGCCAGCCCGATCGCCACGCCGGCCATCGACATCACCATCCCCTGCCGCAGCACCAGCCGCAGCACCCGCTCCCTGGGCGCGCCGAGCGCCACGCGCACCCCCATCTCGCGAGTGCGTTGCGCCACGGTATACGACATCACGCCGTAGATGCCGAGGGATGCGAGCAGCAGCGCCAGGCCGGAGAACACCCCGAGCAGCACCACGGCCAGCTTGCGGTCGCCGAGCGACGATGCAATCAGGTCGTCCATGGTGTTGACGTTGGAGACCGGCATCGTCGGATCGACGCTCTGGACAGCGCGCCGCACCGACCCGACGTACGACCGTGGATCGGCCGTCGTGCGCACCGCGACCTGCAGATTGTAGATGCCGCCGAACGCGGCGGCGGCTTGCGGCACGCTGAAGTACACCTGGATGCGCTTTTCCGCGGTCAGTCCCTCGTGCGCGGTATGTCCCACCACGCCGACGATGGAGATGAGTTTCGTCTTGGGTGTGATCGGGCCGTCTTCGAAGTAGATGTGGCGTCCGATCGGATCCTCCCCGGGCTTCATGAATCGCTTCACGAACTCCTCGTCCACCACGGCCACGAGCGGCGCCTTGGCGTCGTCGCCCGGCCCGATCAGGCGGCCCTCCTTGAGCGGAATCTTCAGCGCGCTGAAGAAGCCCGGCGTCACGACGCGGATGTCGCCCCACGGGGCGTTGCCCTTGGACGGCACGTACCCCTCGACGTTGAAGCTGCCGGTGGACCAGGACCCGCCGAACGGCATCACGCTGGTGCCACCCACGGCGCGAACGCCCGGTACGGCGGCGATGGCCGGCATCACCCGCGCGAAGAACGCGGACTGCGCGTCCGGCATGGCGTACTGCGTCTTGGGGAGCGACAGGCTGAGCGTCAGCACGTTATCGGGGTCGAAGCCAGGACTGACGCCCTCGATGGCCGCGAAGCTCTTGAGCAGCAGTCCGCCGCCCACCAACAGGGTGAGCGCCAGCGCCACTTCCCCGACCACCAGCGCCCAACGGACGCGCTGTCCGGCGCGATCAGCGGTGCCGCCGCGGCCGCCTTCCTTGATGACCAGGTGCAACCGGCTGCCGGCCAACTGCAGCGCCGGCACCAGACCGAACAGCAATCCGGTGAGCACCGCGACGCCCGCGGTGAAGGCGACCACACGCCCATCGATGGCCAGGTCGCCGATGCGCGGCACGTTGCCGGGATTGATCGCCACGAGGGCATGGACGGCCCCGTAGGCGATCGCCAGGCCCAACGCGCCGCCCGTGATCGAGAGCAGCAAGCTCTCGATCAGGAGTTGGCGCGCCAACGCCCAGCGCGTGGCGCCCAGCGCGGTGCGAATGGCCACCTCGCGCTGTCGCGACGCCGCACGCGCCAGCATCAGGTTGGCCACGTTGGCGCAGGCGATGAGCAGCACGAAGCCGACCGCGCCGAGCAGCACGAGCAGCATCGGCCGAACGTTTCCGGTGTTCAGCGTCGACAGCGCCTTCACGTCCAGAGTCCACTGGTCGGGCAGGTTGTCGGGATACTCGTGCTTCAACTGGTTGGCGAACGCGGTCATGTCGTGCTGCGCCTGCGCGAAGGTGACGCCCGGCTTCAGGCGGGCGACGACGAACAGGAACTCGTTCGTGAAGCGCGACGGCACGTTGAGCTTGGGGTCGAGCGCAATCGGCGACCACATTTCGGCGGTGCGGGCCCCGGGATCGACGAACGACGGCGGCATCACGCCGATCACGTCGTAGGCCTCGCCATTCAACGAGATCTGGCGCCCGACGATTCCGGAGTCGGCGCCGAAGCTGCGGCGCCACAGGCCGTACGACAGCACGACGACGTGGTTGCGGCCGATCGAATCCTCTTCGGGGCGCGGCACCCGGCCCAGCATCGGCGCCACACCCAGCGCGGGGAAGAACTGTGCGCTCACCTGCGATCCGACGATGCGCTGCGGATCGCCCTGCCCCGTGAGGTTGGCGGTCCACACGTTCTCCACCGAGACGTCCGCGAAGTCGTGGGTCCGGTCGCGATAGGCGATGAACCCCGGCACCGAGACCGACGCCTCGAGATCGATCTTCGTGTAATGATGAAAGATCGTCACCAATTGATCGGGCGCCCGATAGGCGAGCGGCTTCAGCAGCACCGTATTGACCACGCTGAAGATCGCGGAGTTGGCGCCGATGCCGAGCGCCAGCGTGGCGACCACGACGAGGGTGAACGCCGGGGCGTGGCGCAGGCGGCGCAACGCATAACGAAGATCGGCAATCAGCAGCGACATGAGCGTGTCTCCCGAGGGAGGGGTGAGTGCCACGGCGGCCGGCACGGCACGCCGCTCGCGGTGCATGGCGGCAAGGGTGAGGGGCGCCCGGATGGTCTCGCGCCAATACCAGAAGCGCGCGCGCCATCGGCTCCATCCGCCATCAATGGACGCGCGATACGATTCGTCCAGGTCGCCCAGGAAGGGTTCACGGAGATCGTCGGGCAACAGACGGGCCAGGAGCCACGCCGCCGCGCGCGGAGGAACGCCGCGAATGTCGGTCACGGGGCCTCGAACGAGGTGTCGAGCCCGTGGGTCATGCCGCGCACCGCTTCGATGCTGGCCCGGAGCGCGCGCCGCCCGGCCGCGCGCATGACGAAATACTTCTTGCGGCGCCCGCCGCGCTCGGGCGACGACTCGCCCAGACGGGACTCGATCAGTCCCTTGTCCTCGAGGCGCGCCAGCGTGGTGTAGATCGTCGCGAAGCTCGGGTGCCGCCCGGCGCGCGATGCGATCTCACGCTGCACGGCCACGCCATAGGCGTCGTCGCCCAGGCGCACGAGCGCGAGCAGTACGAGTTGTTCGAGTTCTCCGAGGTGAACCGCCACATCCGCTCCCAGTTTCTTCGACAATGCCGAATATATGGACAGCGGGAATTCTGGCAAGGTTGAAATGGAGCGCGAAGCGGCAAGACCGCCGGGGTGTGAGGTCGAGGCGCCGTGAAATACTCCGCAGCCGCCGTTCCGACCTACCGACCTACCGTCCTACCGACCTACCGGCGTACCGGTTCATCCCTTCAATGCGGCGTATTGACCCGCCCGTGCGCATGCGACGGCGGTAACCCGCCCGGCGCTGCTCGCTCGGCCAGCACCTTCGCCGTGAACCGCTGCGCCTCGGACACCCGCTCCACCTCGACCGCCGTCGTCTCGACGATCTGTTCGATGCGGGCCATGCGCTCCATCAACTCGTCCGGCAACTTCGGATGCACTGCTTTCCGGTTGATGACGGCGAGGATGATCTTCGTCAGCGACGAGATGCAGACCACGCCGAGCACGAAGGCGAGGATCATGCCGACGAATTCTGGAAATTGCACGGGGCGCTCCTGGCGGGGTTCTGTTGACCATACGTGAAATCGCCCATCCGGGTTGCAGCCCGGCGCCCCCAGGACGCGGCCGGTGTTGCGTCGTTGGTGATCTCGCCGTTGGCCCCACCCTCCAGGCGCCGAAGTTGTACACGCGCTGGGGGAGACGCTCGAACTCGCGTCAGTTGACGGCGGGGGCACGCGTCAATCCACGACCACGACTCCAACCGCACCTTCGTATGGATCGACGCCGCGTGGCACTCCGGGTGGGGGTGTCCAGGCGCCGTCGTCGAGGCGGACGAGGACGTGATACACGCCGGGCGGGACTCTGACGGCGAGAGTCCACCGTCCGTGCGAAGCGCGCTCCATCTGAACCACCGCCCATCCGGTGGCATCGCCCTCCAGCGCCACGGTGCGCGCTCCCGGGGCCTGAATCGAAAAGCGAACCGTGTCCCCGAACCGTTCGGCGCGGAACGCTGCGGCGGCCTCGGCCGGAAACGCGTCGACTTCGGGGAGCTGAGGCGCACCTCGTACGGCCATCCGGATGCCGAGCATCGCCATCCGCACCGAGGTACCGCGCACGGGATCGAGTACGCGTTGCACGAGCCCGCCCGTGATCGCGGCGTCGGAAGTCAGCCAGCGGGTAAGGGTGAGAGAACCGTACGGCGCGTTCCGCACCGCCGTGAACAGGAACGCGCCGCCCACGGCGTCGACGTCCACGCCCGCGACTCGCGTCGCCAGGGTGAACCGCGCCTGGGTGGCCATCAGCGCGCGCGCCGCGCCGGCGCTGGTCGTCACCGGAGGCAGGAGTACGATCGGAGTATCGACGATCGCCCGCGAGATGTCTGCGCGGAAGCGGTCGAAGGTCAGACTGTCGATTGAGCCACCCGACGAGCCCGAGCCGGTGGACGATCCCGACGTCGCAACCTGCGTGGCCGTCACCTCGCCGGAGAAGGAAATTCCCAGGCGGCGAATCCACCCGCCGATGCGCGCCGTGGGCGTGCTCAAGGAAGTGGCGGGAGCCGCCGCCCGAAGCAGCCCCACGCCGAGTGAGACCCCCTGCGCCGGGGATGCCGTGGCAACCCGAAGGTCGATGTCGGCCCGTCCGTAGGTGTCCCGTTCGAACGCGGGCTGCGTGGCCTCCACGCGTCCGCCCAGCGAGAGACGGACGCCGCCGACGGTCAGGTCGCCGGTACGGAGCGCCCCGTCAAGTAGCTGAGGACCGTACGAACGGGCGAGGGGCGTGGCCTGCAGCTGAAAGACGCCACGGCCGTATGGGGCCTGGAATCCGAACGCGGGCCGCACGTAGAGGGATGCCGCGCCCGGACCGCTGCCCTGGTCCGACACCGTGCCAAACGAGATCGCCGACCGCAGCATCCCCTGCCCCTGCAGCGGTGCGGCGATCCACAACGCGGCAACGGAGGCCACCGCGGCGGCGAGGGGTCCGGGCCGGCCGGTCATTGGCGATCGCGGGAGATGGGTGGAACGATGGAGGGCAGATGTCCGTTCACTAAGGGGGCCACTCCTGGGACACCGGCCAACCGGGAAAGGATTGCCGCGCCCGCCGGCGCGCCGGCGCGGATGTCGGACTCCACGCGCTCACGCAGGATGGACAGATCGGCGTCGCCGGCGCCGGAGGTGACGGCGAGGTATACCGACCGCATCGCGGTGTCGCGGGGCACGCCGCGAGCGATCAGATCGGCCACGACCACGAGTGGAATCGTGATCGGTCGACGTGTGCGCGCACTCTTGAAGCGTGCCAACTCGGCGGGGGTCATGCCCGAGAGAACGGCGCCGGCACCGGCAGACAACTCCGCGTTGGTGACCTCCGGGCCGAGGGCCTGCTGGGCCGCCCGAAGCGCCCCGAAGTACGAGCGCACCGCCGCGACCACGCGCGGACCTGACACGTGGCGGCTCGCGCCCTCGAGCGCCACGCCGGTGAGTCCGTCGCTGGGGAGTCCGAGCGCACGCGCGGAATCGGTGTACGCCTGCACGTCGCGGGCCGCGGGATTCCCGAGCGCTTTCACGAGCCGCGCATCCTGCGCACCGGCGGTGACGGCAACGACGGCGAGGGCGAGGGCACTGTGTGCGACCATCCGGAGCCCTCGCACTAGAGGCCGCTCCTATCGGACACCACCATCACCGAGTTTCGCACCCCGAACCAACTGTCCGGCGCCAGTGGCGCATCGGGGTCGGGCACCCAAGTGGAGTCATCGACGACGAACGCATACAGGTGGCGGCCCGGCGGCAGCGGCAGCGAGGCGGCCCAAAAGCCCCCGGAGGCGCTCCGATGCATTGGCGTGGCCGCGGCATTCCACCCGTTGAACTCGCCGACCAGCGACACGTGCCGCGCCCGCGGCGCCTCGAAGATGAAGCGCACCAGCTGCGGGCCATCTCGCACCGGGCGGGCGAGGGCGCGCGGAGCCGTGGCGTCGACGGATCTGGGGGCCCATCGTCCGATTCCGATGCCGGCGAGGAAGGTGGCGGCCAGCGCCGCCACCAGCCCGATCCGCGCCGTCGTTCGGTGGCGCGGCGTTGAACCGCCGGATGACACGGCGCGGATGCGATCGAGCAGCGCCGCCGGCGGAGCTGCAGGCGCCAGCGACTGACGGAGGTCCGCGGCGGCACGCCGGGCGAGCGCGTCCAGCTGGTCGTTCACCCTATCGCTCACGGTAGATCTCCTCCAGACGCGGCCGTAACGCCTCGCACGCCCGCTTGACTCGCATCTTGAGCGCCGAGATCCCGACGCCGGTCATGGTCGCCATTTCCTTGTACTCCAACTCTTCCACGTACTTCAGGACGAACGCTTCGCGCAACGGCGGATCGATGGCCTGCAGCGCGTCCATGATCGCCGCCGAGTTCACGGCCTCGACGACGTCGGGTGACGCCGCCCGGTCGAGTGCGGCCTCGTCCTGGACGAATCGCCGGACACGGCGGCTTCGTTCCAGCGCCACCGACCGACACCGATTGATCAGGATGCGAAACAGCCATGCCCGAAACGGAATGCGTTCGTCGCGACGACCCAGCGACTTGAGGGCGCGCAGGAACGCATCCTGAACGGCGTCCTCGGCGTCGGTCGGGTCGCGCAACATCCCCCGTGCGACGCGCAGGCACGCCGGGTAGTGCTGCGATACGAGCGCGGCGTACGACTCCTGGTCTCCGGCAGCCGCCCGCGCGAGGAGGGCCGCGTCGGTCATTCCAAAGGGAGAACCGCACACCCGGGCTCCCGGTCACAATCCGCGCCGTGCTGTGACGCGGCGGTCGGGTGCGCAGTATTCCCGATAGACAGCGGCGCCGCAGCCGCGCACGTTCAGATCATCGGAGATTGACAGCCATGACGAAACCTCTCGTGAGAATTCTCGCGTTCGGCGCGCTGGTCGCGGCCGTCTACGCGTGCGCCGCCGCTGGGCCGGTAGCCCCGAGCCAGGACCAGGCGCGAACCTCCAACGGCGTCGCGAAGTCGGATTCGGGAACCGCCGTCCCGGTCGATACCACGACCCGTCCCGATACCGGCCGCGACACGACCGACACCACGTGGACCCCACCGGACACCGGCAGCCGGGGAACGGATTCCGGTTCGGTGGTCCGCACGCTGAGCGGAACCGTACTCGGCTGGGCCGCGAACGACACGACCACGGTCGAGGGCCCCGTGCAGAACGCCCAGATCGTGGTGACGGGATACGACATCGAGGGAAATCCGACCACCGTCGGGTCGGCCACGAGCGATTCGGCTGGGCACTTCGCCGTCGGAACCATGCCCGCGGGAGCGTTGATCGTCGACGTCACGCCGCCCTCCGGCAGTCCGTACCTCGCGGGACGGTTCAACCTCTCCTCGGTCAACCAGGGGAACATCCAACTGCTCGCCTTCCTGCGACACCAATAGGTCGGAGCCCCGTCCCCCTTCAGGGCGGGGAGCGGGAATCGTCGGCGACTCAAAGCGGGGGCATCAGACTGATGCCCCCGTTTCGCATGGTCGGGCCCGAGCTATACGCCAACACCCCTGGCCCTCCCCGCGTATGTCCAGCAGCTATTGCCACGTCGCGAAAGGTCCTACGCCCCCCGCTCAGAGGCCTCCATGTCGTCCCCGCGCACCCAGTCGTCCGACGGCCGTGCGTCCCAGGTCGCGTCCCCGCGCTACCTCCCCCTGCTGCTCCTGCTCTTCGTCGGAAGCGGCTGCGCGGCCCTGATCTACGAGATCGTCTGGTTCCAGCTCCTCTCGCTCAACATCGGATCGTCAGCCGTCTCGCTGGGCGTGCTGCTGGGCACCTTCATGGGCGGCATGTGCATCGGCAGCCTCGGACTCTCGCGGGTGATCTCGCCGCGCCACCACCCGCTGCGCGTGTACGCCGCGCTCGAAGGCGCCATCGGCGTGCTCGGCATCGTCGTCCTGTTCGTGTTGCCCTATGCCGGCGGCATCTACACATCGATCGCGGTGCACGGCATGTCGGGGCTGTTCCTGCGCGGTGTGGTGAGCGCCGTCTGCCTGCTGCCGCCCACGCTGCTCATGGGCGCCACGCTCCCCGCCATCGCGCGCTGGGTGGAGACCACCCCCGCCGGCGTGGCCTGGCTGGGCTTCTTCTACGGCGGCAACACGGCGGGCGCGGTGTTCGGGTGCCTGCTCGCCGGCTTCTATCTGCTCCGCGTGCACGACATCGCCACCGCCACCTACGTGGCCGTGGCGATCAACGCCTTCGTCGCCATTTCAGGCTACGCGCTCTCGCGGGTGACGCCGCATACGCCGCCCGCCGAACAGGGCGAGGCGAAGGGGCACACGCCGACACCGGCGCCCGGCGCCTGGCTGGTCTACCTCACCATCGGCATCTCGGGCGCCACGGCGCTGGCCGCCGAGGTGGTGTGGACGCGGCTTCTGTCGCTGCTGCTGGGCGCCACCACGTACACGTTCTCACTGATTCTCGCCGGGTTTCTCGTGGGCATCGGCCTGGGCAGCAGCATCGGCTCGGTGATCGCCCGGTCCACCGCCAACGCGCGCACGGCACTCGGCTGGTGCCAGGCGCTGCTCGTGCTCGGCATCGCCTGGGCGGCCTACGCGCTCACGCAGATGCTCCCCTTCTGGCCGGTGAATCCGAGCCTCGCCGCCACGCCGCGCTTCCAGTTCGAGATCGACCTGCTTCGCTGCCTCTGGGTGGTGCTGCCGGCGGCGCTGCTGTGGGGCGCGAGCTTTCCGCTGGCGCTGGCCGGCATCGGGTCAGGCGAACGCGACGGGGGCCGGCTGGTGGGACGGGTGTACGCGGCCAACACCGTGGGCGCCATCGTCGGCGCGCTGGCGGCGAGCCTGTGGCTGATCGCGTGGATCGGCACGAACGACGCCGAGCGCGTGATGATCGCCTTCGCGGCGGTGGCCGCGCTGCTCATGTTCCTGCCGGCACTCTCGGCCACGTCGGCGACACTCGGGCTCAGCCGCAGGGGCGTCGCTGCTCGGCGTGGGGACCGTGGTCGTGGCGGGCTGGCTGGCCGCGACCACGAAGCCGGAGCCCGATCTTCTCGTGGCCTACGGGCGGTGGATGGTCACCTACCTGCCCTTCGACGGCAAGGTCATCTACGTGGGCGAGGGGATGAACTCCTCGGTGGCGGTGACCGAGATGCCCAACGGTGTGCGCAACTACCACAACGCGGGCAAGGTGCAGGCGTCGAGCGAGCCGCAGGACATGCGGCTGCAGCGGATGCTCGGCCATCTGACCACACTGCTCCCGGCCAACCCGCGGTCGGTGCTCGTCATCGGCTGCGGCGCCGGCGTCACCGCGGGCGCGGTGTCCATCGACCCGCGTGTGCAGCACGAGACGATCGCCGAGATCGAACCGCTGGTACCGAAGGTCGTGTCGCAGTACTTCGCCGGGCCGAACTTCGACGTCGTCAACAACCCGAAGGTGACGGTGCAGATCGACGACGCGCGCCACTTCATTCTCACCACCGATCAGAAGTTCGACGCCGTCACGTCGGATCCGCTCGACCCGTGGGTCAAGGGAGCCGCGACGCTGTACACCGAGGAGTTTTTCAACGTCGTGAAGCAGCATCTGAACCCGGGCGGCGTGGTGACGCTGTTCGTGCAGCTCTACGAGAGCAACGAGGCCGCGGTGAAGAGCGAAGTGGCCACGTTCATGAAGGCCTTTCCCAACGGCATGGTGTTCGGCAACGAGTACAACGGGGGCGGCTACGACATGGTGCTCGTGGGGTCGGTGGAGCCGATGACGATCGACGTCGACTCCATCGAGCGGCGTCTCGAGTCACCCGCCTACGCGCCGGTGGCGCGGTCGCTCAGCGAGATCGGCTTCTATTCGGCGATCGACCTGTTCGCGACCTTCGCCGCCCAGGGCCCGCAGCTTGCGCCCTGGATGGCCGACGCGCAGATCAACCATGACCGCAACCTGCGGCTCCAGTACCTGGCCGGCATGAGCAACAACCATTACGACCAGCAGGCGATCTACGCGGACATGCTCAGGTACCGCGCGTATCCGCCGAATCTGTTCGCGGGCTCTCCGCGAACGCTGCAGCTTCTGCACGCCGCCATCTCCGGAGGCTTTCAGCCGTGAAGTCCCGCCGCTTCCTGCCCCTGCTGCTGGTCCTGTTCGTCGGGAGCGGCTGTGCTGCGCTGATCTACGAGATCGTCTGGTTCCAACTGCTGCAGCTGGTCATCGGCTCCACCGCCGTCTCCATGGGCGTGCTGCTGGGCACGTTCATGGGCGGCATGTGCATCGGCAGCCTGGCGCTCCCGAAGTACGTGTCGGCGCGACGGCACCCGCTGCGCGTGTACGCGGCGCTGGAGCTGGGCATCGGGATCGTCGGCCTGATCGTGCTGTTCGTGATGCCGTACGCCGGCGGCGCCTACACGGCCATCGCGGGCCAGGGTGTGCTGGGCGTCATCACGCGAGCGCTACTGTGCACGATCCTGCTGCTTCCGCCCACGATCCTGATGGGCGCGTCGCTGCCGGCCATCGCCCGATGGATCGAGACCACGCCCGAGGGCGTGTCGTGGCTCGGCTTCTTCTACGGCGGCAACACCGCCGGAGCGGTGGTGGGCTCGCTGCTGGCCGGGTTCTATCTGCTCCGCGTGCACGACATGCCCACCACCACGTACGTGGCGTTCGGCCTGAACCTCGGCGTGGCGCTGCTGGCCTTCGGCCTGGCCGCGCTCACCACGCACGACGCGGAGGGCGCCGAGGAGGCGACCGCGGGCGGCGAACTGTTCGTGCGCAGCGCCTGGCCGGTCTACGTGGTGATCGCGCTCAGCGGACTCACGGCGCTGGGCGCCGAGGTGGTGTGGACACGGCTGCTGTCACTGCTGCTCGGCGGCACCACGTACACCTTCTCCATCATTCTCGCGGTGTTCCTCATCGGCATCGGCGTGGGAAGCAGCGCCGGCGCGGCGCTGTCGCGCGGCAAGCTGTCGGCCAAGGCGGCGTTGGGCATCAGCCAGCTCCTGCTCGTGGTCTCGGTGGCGTGGTCGGCGTACATGATCGCGAAGGCGCTCCCCTACTGGCCCATCGATCCGGGGCTCTCACCGAGCCCGCGGTTCACGCTGGAAATCGACTTCGCGCGCGCGCTGTGGACCGTGCTGCCGGCGGCGCTGTTGTGGGGCGCGAGCTTCCCGCTGGCGCTCGCCGCCGTGGCCGAACCGGGGCAGGATCCGGGCCGGCTGGTGGGCGGGGTGTACGCCGCGAACACCATCGGCGCCATCGTGGGCGCGCTGCTGTTCAGCATCTTCCTGGTGCCGGCCATCGGCACGCAGAACTCGCAGCGCGCGCTGATGGTGCTGTCGGGCGTCGCCGCGCTCCTGATGCTCGTGCCCTTTGCGCGGGACCGCGCCGCCGGCGTGGGGCGCGCCGCGGCGCTCTCGGCCGCCACGGCGCTGGCGCTGGTGCTCGTGTGGACCGTGGCGCCGATTCCCTTCGAACTCATTGCATACGGGCGGCAGATGCCCTGGCGGCTGAACGAAGTGAAGGAGCTGTACCGCGGCGAGGGGCGCAATTCGTCCATCGGCGTGTCGGAGGAGCCCAACGGCGTGCGCAACTTCCACGTGAGCGGCAAGGTGGAGGCATCGAGCGAACCGCAGGACATGCGGCTGCAGCGCATGCTGGGCAGCCTTCCGGCGCTGCTGCACCCCGATCCGAAATCCGTGCTCGTGGTGGGGTTCGGCGCCGGCGTGACCGCCGGCTCGATGCTCCCCTTCCCCACGGTCACCAGCGAACGCATCTGCGAGATCGAACCGCTCATTCCCCCACACATCGGGCCGTACTTCGCGCAGCAGAACTTCAACGTGCTCAACGATCCGCGGGTCACCATCACCTACGACGACGCGCGGCATTTCATTCTCACCACCGACGCCAAGTACGACATCATCACCTCCGACCCGATCCATCCCTGGGTGAAGGGCGCGGCGACGCTGTACACGAAGGAATACTTCGAACTGGTGAAGGCCCACCTGAACCCCGGCGGGCTGGTGACGCAGTGGGTGCCGCTGTACGAGAGCAACGAAGCGGCGGTGAAGAGCGAGATCGCGACCTTCTTCTCGGTGTTCCCCAACGGCACCGTGTGGGGCAACACCAACCAGGGACAGGGCTACGACCTGGTGCTGCTGGGGCAGGTGGAGCCGCTGACCATCGATCTCGATTCGCTGGACGCGCGGCTGGCGCGGCCCGACATGGGGCTGGTGCAGGCATCGCTGACCACCGTGGGCTTCTTCTCGACGGTCGATCTGCTCAGCACCTACGCCGGCAGTGCCGCCGACCTCAAACCGTGGCTCGCCGACGCACAGATCAACCTCGACCGCAACCTGCGGCTGCAGTACCTGGCCGGGATGACCCCCGACTGGTACAAGGGCGGTCCGATCTACACCGACATGCTGCGCTACCGCCGCTTCCCGGCCGGCCTGTTCACCGGCCGGCCGGCGGAAGTCGGGCAGCTCCGGGCGGCGCTGGGCGCATTTCCGTAGGCGTCCGCGCCGCCGGCGGTCAGTCGCCGCCCGGCGGCGGCTGGAAGGTCTGCGCGCCCCGCAGGATGTCGAGACGGAACTCGGTCCAGCCATCCACCTGGTAGTACTCCACGCGAATCTCGTGATGCCCGGCGGCGATCGGCGCGGCGTCGACGGCCGACTCGTGCGGCGTCCAGTGGTCGATGACGAGCTTCCCATCCACCCACACACGCACCGCGTCGTCGCTGATCGTTCTCATGGTGTACAGCCCGGGGCCCAGCGTGACCGCGCCCGTGGCCGAGAGTGCCCAGCGCTCGATGGGCAGCGCCTTGATGGCCGGGCCGTACCATTCGTAGTCCAGCCGCGACTCCCGGCGCGTGAGCAGGGGCGGGCCGCGAAGCAGCGAGTCGAACGCCGCCGGCTTCGTGCGCGGGTCGGTGCTGTCGGTCCAGGTGAAGAAGCGAGCGTCCCAGTCGATGGCCGGCTCGAAGCGTCCGTACGAGAACTGAACCGGCACACCGGCGTCGTGGTGGTCGCCGCGCGGTGACACGGTGGCGCCACCCCGGTACTCGAGCGTCACCGCCCAGTCGCCGGCGGAGTCGGCAGCCGGGGTTACCGCGAGCGTATCGCCGGTTCGGCCGCTCGTGCGCGACAGCTTCGCCACTCCACGCGACGAGACCAGCGTCCACCGGCCGGCCGGCCCGAGCACGGCGAGCCGCAGCGGCAGCGCGTGCGTGCTGTCCACCGGCCAGAGCTTCGGCGAGCGCCAGTCGTAAGGCCCCCACTGGTCGACGACGATCGTCGAGCGGTCGCGCCGCGTGAGCGCCGACGACGGAACCGTGCGTTCGGCGGCCGGCGCCGCGGGGGCAAGCCGGGCATACTCAGTGGGGAGCAGCGACTGCGGATCACAGGCCGCGGTGGGCGCCGCCGGCGGACCGCCCGCCGGCGCCTCCCGGTTGCCGGCAAGGGTGATCGCGGTCGTGTCTTTCATCACGGCGGTCGTGTCGACGCCGAAGAAGCGGTTGCCGGTGGCGGCGAAGTCAGCCGTGTTCGATATGCGGAGCGCCACCCTGGTCGCGGCGAAGGTATTCCCGGTTACGCGGTAGTCGCGGCTGTGCGTGTCGTGGTGCTTGGGATATCCCCAGTCGGCGGCCTCGGGATAGTTGGCCCAGAGCCAGAGGCCGGTCGTGCTGCCGGTGATCCGATTGTGCAGGATGTCGTTGTGCTGTCCGTGCTCGATGGCGATGCCGTTGCGATTACCGAGCAGGCAGTTGGCCACGACCTTGGAGTCGTAGCTGTAGCCGCCCCAGAGCCCGTAGTCGCTGCCCGCGGCGCGGTTGGCGATGAACGCATTGCGGCTGAACGTCGCTTCCATCGCGTTGGTGGGCGCGAAGCTGAAGTCGTTGCCGAAGAACAGATTGTCGTTGGCGCCGCCGAGTCCGGTGTCCATGGTGGTCTGGCCGGCCCAGAGGAAGAGCCCGTCGCCGCCGTGGGTCACCGAGTTGTAGGCCACCACGTTGCTGTCGCTCTGCTCGTACACCAGCAGGCCCGCCGAGTCCTGGCCGCGGCGGTAGAACCCCTGGCTGTAGCCGCGCACGTCGAAGTCGATGCGGTTGTGCAGGATGGTATTGCGCGACGAGCGGTAGAGGCCGAGCCCGAGCCCCGAGTTGTAGGACAGCGTGTTGTCGTGGATGCGCAGATCATCGCTGCGCACGAGCATCACGCCGTTCATGTTCTGCTCGGCCGTGTTGCCGCGCAGTTCTCCCCCGCGTACGTCGGCCAGATACGCGGCCGCGCCGTAGCGCAGCCACTCGTCCTTCTCGTTGTGATGAAACGACAACCAGTCCACCAGGCTCTCGTGCTCCACGAGGCTGTACAGCCGCGGCTTCCAGTTGTAGCTGATCACGTTGCCGGCGAGCGTGAGATCGCGGGTGCCGCGGGCCATGATGCCCACCTTGTACCCGCGGATGTGCGCATGGAGAATGCGTACGTGCCGCCCGCCCTCCACGCGCACCGCCACGCCGGCGGCGAGATCGGGGTCGGCGTGGGGATCCATGCCCTCCAGCCGTGCGCCGGCAAAGTCGACGGTCACGTCGTCGCCCCGAATGACGATGGCCGCCGAGTCGAGCGACGCCGGGGCGTCCAGCCGGTACATGCGCGGCACCACGCGGGCCGAGTGCGTGATCACGAGCCCCGGGTGCAGCTCGATGGAGGGAAGGCGTGATGTGGCCTGGGCGCCCGCCGCGGCCGGGAGCGCCGCGGCGAGGGCAACGATCGTATGGAAGCGATTCATCCGATGTCGGTCGTGGAGCTTGGGCGATCCAGGTGCACGTCCATCTGCGGGAAGGCGATCGTGATCCCGTTGTCCCTGAACGCGCGCCAGATGGCGTGGTTGAGCCGCGACTTCGCGGGCGGCGCCGACCACGAATCGGCGATCCAGATGGAGAGGTCGAAGTTGATGCTCGAGTCGCCGAATTCAGTGAGCAGGACCCGCGGCTCGTGCGAAGCGTCACGGTCGGTGGACTGCATGCCCACATCGTGGAGCACCTTGAACACGAGGTCGATATCCGATTCGTAGGCCACTCCCACGGTGGTGCGCAGCCGGTAGAGCGAGTCGTGCAGGGTGTAGTTGGTGACGATCTGCTGGGCGAGCAGGGAGTTGGGAATGATCAGGTCCTCCTCGTCGCGCGTACGCGCCACGGCGGCGCGGACGCCGAGTTGGGTGATCCGCACCACGCGGCCGTCCACCATCAGAATGTCGTCGGGTTTGATGGCGCGCTCGAGCAGCAGGCTCACGCCGGCCACGAAGTTCTGCGCCACCGCCTGCATGGCGATGCCGACGCCCACGGCCAGGAACGCGCCGGCGGCGAACAGCGCCGCCAGATCGATGCCCAGGTTCTCGATGGCGATCGCCAGCCCCACCACCAGCACCACGTACTGCACCAGCCGCGCGATCACGCGTGCCGTGCCGCGGTCCACCTTCGGCGTCTTGGCCAGCGTGCGCTGCGTGGCGATCTTGGCGAGCCGCGACAGGACGATCGCCGCCACGAACATCAGGAGGAAGACGATCAGTCCCGACAGCTCCACGGACTGCCCGTGCAGGCTGAACAGGGTGTGATGGAGAATGCCGGCCGGATGCGCGGTCAGGGAGTCCTGAATCATGGCCCCAGTCTGCGCCTCCCGGCGGGCGGGCGCAAGCCGCGCTCCCCGCGCTCCCCGCGCTCAGGAGACGGGCGGAATCCGGTCGTCGGGCGGCGCGAAGTTCGAGAGGAACACGCGCTCGTCGGCGGTGAGGCTGTCGATGCCGTGGGAGCTGATCTTGTCGAGGATGCGGTTCACTTCCTCGCGGTTCAACGGGTGGATGCTGGACGGGTCCACCCTGTGCCACTGGAGCACCTTCGCCGGCTGCTTGGGCGCCGTGGCCTTGGCGCGGAACCGCTTGGTCCCGTAATGGTGGTCGAGCCACACGACGTACAGGAACCCGCCGACGATGCCGCCCAGATGCGCGAAGTCGGCCACCCCGCCGGTGGAGCCGTTCATCCCGCTCCATATCGAATATCCAACGGTCAGCGCGATCAGCAGAAACGCCGGGACGGGGAGCACGCCCCAGATGTAGATCAGCTCGCGGGGCCAGTACTTGGCGAACACCGTCAGGACGCCGAACACGGCCGCCGACGCTCCGATGATGGCGGCATTCGGCGCGAGGAGGAACGACAGCGCGGCGCCGGAAATGCCCGAGAGGAAATACAAAATGACGAACCGGTTGGGCCCGAGCCGCGCTTCCACGCGCGGTCCGAAGAAGAACAGCACGATCATATTGAACAGAATGTGCAGCCAGCCGCCGTGGAGGAACATGTAGGTCACCACGGTCCACGGGCGCACCAGAATCAGGGCCGGGACGAACGCGAGCGAATTCGTGAGTCCGGGCACCGTCAACTGCAGAAAGAAGACGATCGCGTTGGCGGCGATGAGCCGTTTGACCCATGGGGTCACAGCAGTTCCTCCACTACGGGATGGCGAGGTTCCCTCCGAAGATAACCCGCCCCTCGTGCCGATGCGCACTCGCCGCGCGCGCGGCACGGGGTTCCCGTTCCCCGGCATCCTTGTATTCCTTAGAGGTATGCGCGCCATGCTGTTGTGGCGGCCAGCGCCGCTCGCCGAGCATCCGATGCCGCTCGAACCCGCCGATGTTGCCGCGCCCACGCCGTCCGCGCGCGAACTGCTGGTGCGCGTGTCCGTGTGCGGCGTGTGCCGCACCGATCTGGACCTCGCGGAGGGGCGGCTCGCCGCCCCCACCTACCCCGTGATCCCGGGCCATCAGGTGGTGGGACGCGTGGCCGGCATCGGCGCGGGCGCGGTTGGCTTTCACGAGGGCGATCGCGTGGGCGTCGCCTGGATCCACTCGGCCTGCGGCCGCTGTCGCTGGTGCAAGTCGGGCGCCGAGAATCTCTGCCCGAAGTTCCAGGCCACCGGCTGCGACGCCAACGGCGGGTACGCCGAGTATCTCGTGGTGCCGGCCGCGTTCGCGTACGCCGTCCCGGCGGGGCTGCCCGACGCGAGCGTGGCGCCCATGCTCTGCGCCGGCGCCATCGGCTGGCGGTCGTTGCGGCTCACCAACCTCACCGACGGCGAGCCGCTCGGACTCACCGGCTTCGGCGCCTCGGCGCACCTGATGCTGCAGACGGCGCGCCACCGGTTCCCCAAGTCGCCGCTGTTCGTGTTCGCGCGGAACGCCGGCGAGCGCGACTTCGCGCGGGAACTGGGCGCCGACTGGACCGGTGACACCACCGACGACCCGCCCGAGCCGCTCGCGGCGATCGTCGATACCACGCCGGCCTGGAAGCCGGTGGTCGAGGCGCTGGGCCGGCTGGCGCCCGGCGGACGGCTGGTGATCAACGCCATCCGCAAGGAGAGCGGCGACCAGCACGAGCTGCTGCGGTTGGACTACCCCACACACCTCTGGCGCGAGCGAGAGATCAAGAGCGTGGCCAACGTCACGCGCGCCGACGTGCGGGAGTTTCTACAGGCCGCCGCGGACATGCACCTCGAGCCCACCGTGTCGGAGGTGCCACTCTCCGAAG
The DNA here is from genome assembly GCA_963814345.1 of uncultured Gemmatimonadaceae bacterium. GTDB lineage: Bacteria > Gemmatimonadota > Gemmatimonadetes > Gemmatimonadales > Gemmatimonadaceae > JAGWRI01. The sequence goes on from CAWFCT010000015.1 coordinate 420,125, forward strand.
CGAATGCCGCGCTCGCCTGGCTGCGCTCGGGCGAGGCCATCCGCGGCGCCCGGGTGCTGCGCGTGGCGAACGACGCGTAGCACCCGAACGCCGCGCCCGCTCGGTCAGAAGCCCAGGTCCACCCCCGCGGTCAGCGTCATGTCGTTGCGTGTCGTCCCATTGGCGAGCTGGTCGTAGGTGCCCTTGAACTTGGTCATGTTGTCACGCAGTTCCAGGTGCAACCCGAACGGCGATCCGCCCAGCGCCAGGTCGGCGCCCACCGCTCCGTAGCCGGCAAAGTCGCTGGCGCTCGACCGGCCCACCGCGTCGGTCACCACCTGCTTCTCCCCGTAGCTGTACGTGCGGTTGCCCACGCCGGCGCCGAGGAACGGACGGAGGTACCAATCGCCGTTCTCGAAGCTGGACCGGGCGTCGGCCAGGTACGCCTGCAGGCCCACGTCCCACTGCTTGACGTTGAGCGGCGCCTCGTCGCCCAGATAGAGCTGGCTGGACGCCGACGTCGTGGTGCGGTCGTGCGTCGGCGTCCAGGCGTAGCTGCCGGTGATCGCCCATCGCGGCGTGAGGTCCCACTGCGCCTGCGCGCCCACCAGCAGCGCGCTGGCCAGCAGGTTGCGCTGTTGTCCCATGGGGATGTAGGCACCCAACTCCGGCCGCAGCCAGACGTTCGGAAGCGCGGTGCGCATGGATTGCGCGCCGGCCGATGCCGCCGTGACCACCAGCGCCGCCGCCAGCGTGCAGGCGGAGAGAACCTTTGAGCGCGCGCCGTAACGACGCGCATCGTCGTGCGTGTTGCGAACGGACATACGGAACCTCCCGGAGCAGCTGCTCCGATCGAACTTGTTGGATGCGCATGGAGCGTCGCTCGCAGGCCCTTCCGGGCGGGGGGAGTCCCCTCTGCGGTCGTCGTGCGACACGGAACGCCGGGGTGGTGTTGCGCGGGGGTCGTCACCGCTGACCGGCGACCCCGCCGCTGCGCGCGCGGCGGAGTGCTTTCAACGAGGAGTATACCCGGGCATCGGCGGGAAGTGCCCGCCGCGCCCGGCGCGGGGTCAACCACTACTCGACGAGCTTCGGCACCTCGTGCCGGTCGTACCCCTTGAGGCGGTAGACGGCCACCGAAACCATCCAGCTGGCCACGAACACACCGATGATCAGATACCCCAACGTGCCGAAATCGCCGTTGAGACGCGCCACGACGTTCCACAGCCAGCCGTGCAGCTCCCACTTGGCGCCGACGAGCCCGAGCGCCTCGATGCCGCCCACCAGGAGCGCCACCAGCACCGAGACGAAGGTGATCGTCATGTTGTAGTAGAGCTTGCGGATGGGACGCGCGAACGCCCATCCGTAGGCGCCCAGCATCAGCACGCTGTCGGTGGTGTCCACGATCGACATCCCCACGGTGAACAGCGCCGGAAAGACGAGGATCGTCCAGATGGACATGCCCTTGGCCGCGCCGGCGGCCGAGATGCCGAGCAGCCCGATCTCGGTGGCGGTGTCGAAGCCGAGCCCGAACAGCAGTCCCAGCGGATACATGTGCCAACTCTCCCGGACCATCCCGAACAGCGGCCGGAAGATGCGCGCCAGGAACCCGCTGCCCGCCATCAGCGCGTTCAGATCCTCCTCGACGTACTCGCCGCCGCGGCGCACCCGGTGGAAGGTGCGGTAGACCGCGACGAGGATGAACAGGTTCATGATCGCGATCACCAGCAGGAACAGCGCCGACACGATGGTGCCGATCATGCTGCCGACGTTGCGGAACGACTCGAGGCGGGTGCTCAGCGCCATGGCCGTGGCGGCGATCGCCACCGACGCCAGCACGACCACGGTGGAGTGCCCGAGCGAGAAGAAGAAGCCGATGCCGAGCGGCCGCCGCCCGTCGGCCATCAGCTTGCGCGTGACGTTGTCGATGGCGGCGATGTGGTCGGCGTCGATGGCGTGGCGCAGGCCGAGTCCGTAGGCGAGCAACCCGGTGCCGATGAGCAGCGGATAGTGCCGGAACGCCACGAGCGCCCACGCCCACGCGCCGACGTTGGCGGCGATGAGCACGGCGTACAGCCCCACCAGCCGCGTACGCAGCTCGTGGGGTGACGAACGACGGAACATCGAGAACGGATCGGTCATCGCGTGCGGCAGCCGGCGCCGGCTAGCGGGCCGGCGGCATGTTGGTCAGCAGGTAGCGCGTGAGCGTGGAGTACAATTGAAGCGTCGTGCCCGCGCCCTCGCAGATGCAGTGGGTCCGGTTCGGGTAGATCATCAGGTCGAACTGCTTGTCCAGCGAGACCAGCTTGTTGATCAGCCGGGCCGTCCCCTGATAGTGCACGTTGTCGTCGCCCGTCCCGTGCACAATCAGGAGTTTCCCCTTCAAGCCGTCAGCAAAATTGATAGGCGAGCCCCGCCGGTAGCCGTCGGGGTTCCCTTCGGGGGTGCCCATGTACCGTTCCTGGTAGATGGTGTCGTACAGCCGCTGGTCGGCCACCGGCGCCACCGCCATGCCGAGTTCGTACACGTCGGGGTAGCGGAACATCGCGTTGAGCGTGCTCGATCCGCCGCCGCTCCATCCCCAGATGGCGATGTGCGTGCTGTCGGCGTACGGGTGCGAGCGGGCGAAGGCCAGCACCGCGTCGGCCTGCTCCTTGCTCGACAGCGGGCCGATGGAGCCGTAGATGACCTTGCGCCAGGCGCGCCCCTTGGGCGCGGGCGTGCCGCGGTTGTCGAAGCTCACCACCAGATAGCCCTGATCGGCGAGCATCTGGTGCCAGAGCATCCCGGCGCCGCCCCAGCGGTCCATGACCGTCTGCGCCGCGGGCTCCCCGTACACGTTCACCAGAATGGGGTAGTGGCGCGACGGGTCGAAGTCATTGGGCCGGATCATGTAGCCGTCCAGCGTCGCCCCGTCGCTCACCGTCACCTTGAAGAACTGCACCGGCGTACGGATGGCGTCCCGGGCGGCGGCGCGCAGTTCGGTGTTGGCCACCAGCGTCCGCGTGGCCGTGCCGGCGGGAAAGTGCACGAGGTCGATCACCGGCGGCGTGTCGAACGACGAGTACGTGTGGAACGCCCAGTGCGCATTCGGTGAGAAGTCGTACCCGTGCACCCCGGTCTCCCCGGCCGGCGACATGCGCTCCGGCGCGCCCGGATGCTGCAACGACACGCGGTACAGGTAGCGCTGCGTGGCGTTGTCGGGGCTGGCAATGATGTAGAGCCACCCGCCGGGCTCGTCCACGGCGGCCACGCCCTCCACGTCGTAGTCGCCCGGCGTGAGCAGCTTCACCGTCTTCCCATCACGCGAGACGTCGTAGATGTGCCGCCACCCGTCGCGCTCGCTGGACCAGAGGAACGACTTACCGCCGTCGAGCCAGGGGACGTCGTCCACCAGGTCCACCCACGCGCTGTCGGTCTCGGTGAACACGGTGTGCGGTGTGCCCGTGCGGGCATCGGCGAGAATGACCGCGTCGCGGTTCTGGGCCCGGTTCATGTGCTGGATGAGGAGCTGGCCGGCGCCCGCCCACTCCATCCAGGGCACGTAGTTGTTGCGCGGGTCGCCCGGGAGCTTCACCCAGGTCACGCGCCCGCCCGCGGCCGGCACCACGCCCACGCGCACGGCCGAGTTGGTGGTGCCCGCCTTGGGGTACTGCACCGGCACCGTGAACGGGTAGAGCGAGTCGGTGACGTCGAGCATCAGGAAGTCGCGGATGCCCCGCATGTCGAACTGCCAGAACGCGATGTTCTTTCCGTCGGGGCTCCAGCGGAAGCCGTCGCGCAGGCCGAACTCCTCCTCGTACACCCAGTCGCTCATGCCGTTGACCAGCGTATGCGACGCATCGTGCGTGAGGCGCGTGGCCGGTCCGCCGCCGACGGGCTCCACGTACAGGTCGCCGTAGAGCACGTACGCCACGCGCGATCCGTCGGGACTGAACTTGGCGAACATGAGCCGCGACTCGGGCACGTGACGCCCGCCCACCTGGTGCAGTCGCCTGGTCGTGAGATCGAGCACCCAGTAGTCGCCGCGCGTGTTCTGCCGCCACACCTTGCGCGTGTTGGTGAAGATCAGCAGGCGCCGCCCGTCTTTGGAGAATGCGTAGTCCTGCGGCAGCAACGCCTCGTCGCGCCCGGCCGGCGTGAGTTCGGCGGCGGGCACCTTCACCGAGCGCTGCCCGGTGGCGGCATCGTACTCCACGAAGTCGTAGCCGCGCACGGTGGGCGACGGTTCGAGCGTGAGATACGAGTTGCCGCCGTCGGTCCACCGCGCGGGGCCGAACCGCTGGCTGGCGTAGGTGCGCGACGCGAACAGCGTGTGCAGCGCCGAATCGACCGGGGCGGGAATCTGCGCCGTCGCAGGCGCGGCGGCGGCGAGGGCGAGAGCGGCTGCGAGAGCGGTCAGTCGCCCGACGCCCGATCGAGCGGGCATCGCGGCGGCGCGGGTGAGAGACGGCATGGCGGTCCTCGGCGCGGGGCGCCGGTTGTCGCGGGTTCGGGGGCGTGGAGCCGGGCATCGTGCCCGGCGGGAAACTAGGGGCCGGGGCCGGTGGCGGCCACCGGGAACCGCCCCTGTCCGATTCCCGGTCCCCACGTCATCTTAGCCGCGTTCCTCCCGGCCGGCGGCGCCCCCCACGTCGCCCGCCCCCCTCGTTTCAACTCAACCGAACATGGCCATGTCCTTCCGCACCGTTCGCCTGCTCGCGGTGGCAGCCGTGGCGGGTTGCGCCGGCTCCACCACACCGGCCTCCTCGCCGACGCCCGCCCCCGCCCCCACACCGGCCGCCCCACCAACCCGCGCCGCGGTACCCGCGGCCGCCGGCCGCGGTGGACGCGGCGCCGGCCGTGGTGCCGGCCCCGTCCAGGCCGCAGCCCCAAAGCCGTACCACCAGGTGATCCCCGCCAGCGCCATCACCGCCCGCGGCCTGTTCATCACCCACCGCGTGGACGACAAGCTGTACTTCGAGATCCCGACGCACGAGTTCAACAAGGACATGCTCATCGTCGGCCGCTACGACCGCGCGGCCGCGCCGGAGCCCCAGGGCCGCGGTTCCAGCGGCGGCGGATTCGGCGACTACGGCGGTGACGAATTCATGGAGCGCACCCTGCGGTGGGACCGCGTGGGCGACCACATCGTGCTGCGCACGCCGTCGTTCAACATCACGGCCGACAGCACCCTGTCGGTATACCGGTCGGTGGAGTCGTCCAACTACGCGCCGATCATCATGATGTTCCCCATCGAGTCCTACGGCCCCGACAGCGCGCCGGTGATCGACGTGACCAAGCTGTTCACCACCCACGTGCCCGAGATCGCGGCCATTCGCGGCAACATCGACGCCAACCGCTCGTACATCGAACACGTGGCGGCGTTTCCGGAGAACGTGGAGATCCAGGCCGCGCAGACCGGAACGCCCACGCCCAGCGGCGGCCGTGGCGGGGCGGGCGGCGGCGGACGCGGCGGCGCGCCGATGGCGCAGAGCGTGCTCGCCCATTGGAGCATGATCAAGCTGCCCGAGAATCCGATGCCGATCCGCTACGCCGATCAGCGCATGGGCTTCTTCACCGTGCGCACCGTGGACTTCGGCAGCAACCAGCAGGTGGCCGTTCCGCGCCAGTACATCACGCGCTGGCGCCTCGAGTGCTCCACGCGCATGGACGGCAATCTCTGCTATCCCAAGCAGCCGATCGTGTACTACGTGGATCCCGGCACGCCCGACAAGTGGAAGCCGTGGATCGAGAAGGCCATCGAGAGTTGGCAGCCCGCCTTCGAAGCCGCCGGCTTCAAGGACGCCATCATCGCCAAGGAAGCGCCGACCAACGATCCCAACTGGTCGATGGAGGACATCCGGCACACGGTGATCCGCTGGCTCCCGTCCACCGTCGAGAACTCGGTGGGGCCGCACGTCAGCGACCCGCGCACCGGCGAGATCCTGAATGGGTCGCCGCGCATCTTCCACAACCTGATCGAGCTGATGCAGTACTGGTACTTCAGCCAGGCGGCGCAGCTCGATCCGCGGGCGCGGCAACTCCCGATGCCCGATTCGCTCATGGGCCGGCTGCTCGAGTTCGGCGTCGCCCACGA
>CAWFCT010000016.1:0-92478 GCA_963814345.1 uncultured Gemmatimonadaceae bacterium
GAGCTGCGTCTCGCGATTCAACTTGTCGCGCAGCGTCTCGCCCTCGATGTAGGGCATCACGTAGTACAGGAACCCGTCCACGGTGCCCGAGTCGAACAGCGGCAGGATGTGCGGATGACTCAACGCCGCCGTGGTCTTGATCTCGACGACGAAGCGCTCGCCGCCGATCACGGCGGCCAGCTCGGGCTTGAGCACCTTGAGCGCCACCTTGCGATCGTGCTTCAGATCCTCGGCCAGGTACACGGTGGCCATGCCGCCGGCGCCGAGTTCGCGCTCGATGCGGTAGCGGTCGGACAGCGCGGCGGCGAGACGGTCGGGAATGGGAGTCATCGTCCGGTCACCGGTTGAGTCGCTGTTTGAGATCGGTGAACCAGTGGTCCACCCAGACGAGCGTAGGCGAGGCGGCCATGAACCCGACCCCGGCCTGCGCGCTGACCGCGAACAGGAACGTCTTGCCATCCGGCTCGACCACGAATGACTGGTGGAAACCGCTCGCGGCGTAGTTCGTCGCGTCAAATAGCGGCTGCCGCGATGCAACCCCGAACGCCGTTCCACCTTCGAGCCGGGCTTCCACCAGCCGGCTGTCGCCGCGCAGATAGTACAGGGAGCGCCCGTCGGGGGACCACACGGGACTATCGCCGCCGTTCAACGACACCTGCCACCTGCCATCGTTGGTGTTCGGGAACGGGCGCACGTAGATCTCCGACACCCCCGACTCGTTGGACGTGTAGGCGATCCAGCGACTGTCGGGCGACACGGCCGGCTCCATCTCGGAAAACCGGCTCGCCACCAGCGGCACCGGCGTCGTGTCGCCGCTGGTCCGCACGCCGATCAGGTCGCCGGCGCCCGGGCCGGCGTTGTCGGTGCGCAACACCAGCCACTTGCCATCGTGCGTCCAGAACACCTCCTGCACCCGCACGCCCAGGCGTGCGACCAGGCGGTCGCCCCCGGTGCCGTTCGCCGGCCGCTCGAATACGCCCCCGGTGGCCCCCGTATCGCGGATGAACGCGATCTTGCTGCCGTCCGGCGACCAGACGGGACGACGGTCCTGGTTGCCGAAGGTGAGCCGCGAATACGGCCCTTGGTCCAGCTGCTTGATCCAGATGTTGAGACTCGTCGGGTCGCCGTCCCCCACGGCCAGCCGGCGGCCGTCGGGCGACTCGGCCATCGAGTTGACGTGTCCCACCCACGACGTATCGAGCGGGGTGGCGACCCCGTCTCGCGTCACGCGGACGATGCGCGTGAGGTTCGCCGCGCCGGTGCCGGGGAAATAGACCGCGGAACCCGACGCCGACCACGCAAACGGCACCACGCCGTTGGATGCCTGCACGAACACGTGGTCCAGCACGGGCACGGCGGCGCCGGTGATGGTGAGGGTCTTGAGGTCGAACGGCGCCGCGAGCGCGGTACCGTCAGGGCGGATATAGAGCAGGACGCCGAGGGGGAGATACCAGGCCGACACGACGTTGTCGAGCAATGTCTTCTGTTGCCCGGTCTTCAGATCAAGTACGCGGATGCCGATCGTGACGCAACCGGACCCGCAGTACTGAAAGAGCACGCCCCGCGAGTGCGGAAGCGCCACGGGAAAGCCGATGCCGCCGCCACTCTTCGAGTCGTCATGGAGGACCTCGGAGATCGCGCCGCCGGACGCCGAGACGCGGCGCAGATCGACCTGCGCCGGCATGTCGTAGATCAACGTCCCATCGTCCATCCACGCGACGCCCCCGTAACCGCCCGCGGCGGTATCGGCCAGCGTAACTGGCGACCCGCCGGCCAGATCGACGCGCTTCAGCTTCTGGTCGGCGATGAACGCGATCGACTTTCCGTCGGGGGAGAACACCGGGTTCCACGCATTGTCCGTGCCCGGCAGGGGCACCGGATCGAGCTGCCCGCGCCGCTTGATCCAGAGCGTGCCCCCGGCGCGCTCGTTGCGGAACACCAGGGTGTTCCCGTCGGGCGACAGCGCGAGGGTTTGCGCATTGATCGCCGGATTCATGCGCGCGCTGTCGCCGAGCGTGACGTACTGCCACGACGCCGGCTGGTTGACGGACCGGCGATACGCGAGCCATCCCCACGCAGCCGCGCCCGTCGTCAGCAGGAGCGCGGCGGCGAGCCCGATGAGCAGCGGCCGCGAAGCGCGCGGCGCCGGCTGCACCGCGGCGCGGCCGGCGGTGGTCGCCGCCATCAACTCGGGCCGGGCCAGCGCCTCGGCAAATTCGGCGGCGCTCGCATACCGGTCGGCTGGCAGCTTCTCCAGCGCCGTCAACACCGCCGCTTCGACGTGCGGCGGAATCGTGTGCCGCTGCAGCGTGAGCGGACGCGGTGTTTCCGTCACCACGCGCGCCACGATGGCCTGCGCCGTGCTCCCCGTGAACGGCGGGTCGCCGGTGAGCATCTCGTACAACACGCATCCCAGCGCATACACGTCGGAGCGCGCCGTGATCTCGCGCTCTCCCATCGCCTGCTCGGGACTCATGTAGTGCGGCGTGCCGAGGCTCATCCCGGTCTCGGTCATCCGCGTGCCGGCGGTGCTCACGGCCAGCGCGATGCCGAAGTCGGCCACCAGCGCGCTCCCGTCGTGCAGCAGGATGTTCTCCGGCTTGATGTCGCGGTGGATCACGCCGTGCCGGTGCGCGTAGTCCAGCGCGCTCGCCACTTCGGTGGTGATGCGCACCGCGTCGGCGATCGGAAGTTGCTTCTCGCGATTCAACCGGTCGCGCACCGTTTCGCCTTCCACGTACGGCATCACGTAGAACAGGAACCCGCCCGCCTCGCCGGAATCGAACAGCGGCAGGATGTGCGGGTGCTGGAGGTTGGCGGTGGTCTTGATCTCGCTCAGGAACCGCTCGGCGCCGATGACGGCGGCGAGCTCCGGACGCAGGACCTTCAGCGCCACCTTGCGGTCGTGCTTCAGATCCTCGGCCAGATACACGGTGGCCATCCCGCCCTGCCCCAGTTCACGCTCGATGCGATAGCGGTCGGCGAGCGCCGTGGCGAGACGGTCGGGAGCCGCGGTCATTGGCCGGCCATCCGGCGCTTCAGCTCGTCGAGGAAGTTGAACACCACCACCACGTGCACCGCGTCACCCGTGGTCCCCTGAATCATGAGAAAGCGCTGCCCGTTGGGTGCCACCGCCCATTCCTGCGAGAACGCGTTGAGGAAGAACCCACCGGCGGCGAACAACACCTGCGGCTGCCCCACCTGGAACGCGGCGCCGGGAATCACCGGCACCGACACCATGTTGTTCGCGGCATCGATATAGAACAGTTCCTTGCCGGTCGGATTCCACATCGGATTCGTTCCACCCGTCGTGGACACCTGGTACGGCATGCCCGCGGCGTCGGGAAAGGAGCGCACGTAGATCTCGCGCCGGCCCGACACGTCGGAGCTGTACGCCATCCACCGGCCGTCAGGCGATATCTCCGGCCGCAGTTCTTCGGCCGGCGTGGCCACCAGCGTGCGCGGCACGGTATCGACGCCGGGGCGGATGGCCAGAATGTCACCGTTGCCGGGCTCCTGGTTGTCCGTGCGGAACACCAGCCACTTGCCGTCGGGGGACCAGGATGCGCCGCCGATGGTGCGCGCGTCGTGCAGATCCGGCTGGGTGATGCCCGCCTGCCCCGTGAGGTTGAGCAGGAACAACCGCAGGCTCGTCGCGCCGAGCTTGGCCCGATCGGAGAGATACGCGACCTGATTCGTCCCAGGCCGCCAGGCGGCGCGCCAGTTGGACGTTCCGTCGAACGTGACGCGCACCTTGGGGCTGCCGTCCAGCGTCTTCATCCAGAGGCTGAACTTGCCATCGGGACCGGCCATGGCGACGACGATCCGCTTGCCGTCCGGGGAAAGCGCCGGGCTGTCGATACCGTCGTCCACCAAGTCGCTGGCCACTGGCGTCACGTCGCCGTTCCGGTTCACCCACACCAACCGGTACGACTGGACGACGCCCTTCACGTAGGCAAGCGTGCCGTCTGGCGAAAGCGAGAGGTCCCCGATCGTTTGTGCCCCGCTGGCCAGCGTGTCCGCCAGTTCACGGGCCGGCCCGGTGGTGGTCAGCGACTTCTCGTCGAATGGGACGGCCCAGAGCACACCGTTGGCCTTGGAAAAGATCACGTCGCCGGTTGGGGCGTAGATGGCCCGGGTCCCCTGCAGAATCAGCGACACCTTTCCCGTGCGGAAATCGACGGCGCCAATTGCCACGGCGTCCTGGCTGGTGGGATTTGACGCTGGAACGACCGAAACCAGCGCACCCCGCGCGTCTGGAAGCACGGCCGGCCACATATACCGGAGGTCACCGCGCTGCGCGTCCAGGGGGGCCACCACGTCGGGGATGCCGCCACGGGGCGAGACCCGGAGCAGCCCCTTCGGTCCGGTCACATACAGCATGCCGTCCGACCCCCAGTCCACACCGCCGCCGAGGTCGGACACCGGGGTGAGCCCCGAGTCCGCCGCCGTTGCGGAGAATCCACCGGTCAGCGGGAGCACCTGCAGTGTGTGTGGCGGCGCCAGGTATGCCACCGAATCGCCACTGGGCGAGAACACCGAGCAGCAGGCGCCGCCCAGTGTCTGCGAGAACCGCGTGGCTCCCAGCCGATCCCACCGCCGCATCCAGAGCTGCGGCTGCCCGTTGGTGCCGATGCCGGAATAGACCAACCCGCTGCCGTCGGGGCGGAGCGCGAGCAACGGCGCCGGCACGGTCCCATGCTGCGGTTGCTCGTTGGCCGGGAACTCGAGCATCACTCGCGTCGTGACGCGCTCGACGGCATGCCCGCGCCGCATGAACGCGACACCCGCCCCGCCGACGACGAGCGCGGCGAGCACCAGCGCCGCCACCGCGGGCAGGCCGATTGCGCGCTGCGACTTCATGTACGGCATGCGCCGTGTGCCTGATGTCCCGGACGCACCGCCGGACGCGTCCGCCAGCGCCGCCGAGAACTGCGCCGCGCTCGCGAACCGGTCGGCCGGCAGCTTCTCCAGCGCCCGCAGCACCACCGCCTCCACATGCGGAGGAACGGTGTGCCGCTGCTCCGTGATCGACGCCGGCGCCGCGGTCAGCACCTTGGCGACGATCGCCTGCGCCGTGCTCCCCGTGAACGGCGGATCGCCCACCAGCATCTCGTACAGCATCGCGCCGAGCGCGTACACGTCGCTGCGCGCCGTGATCTCCCGCTCGCCCATCGCCTGCTCGGGACTCATGTACGTGGGCGTGCCCAGCGACATCCCGGTCTCGGTCATCCGCGTGGCGCCGTCGCTGCGGCTCACGGCCAGCGCAATGCCGAAGTCGGCCACCAGCGCATGCCCACCGTGCAGCAGCACGTTCTCCGGCTTGATGTCGCGGTGAATGATGCCGTGCCCGTGCGCGTACTCGAGCGCGTCGGCCACTTCGCTCGCGATGCGCACGGCATCGTCCACGGGCAGTTGCTTCTCGCGATCCAGCCGGTCGCGCAGCGACTCGCCCTCCACGTACGGCATCACGTAGTACACGAACCCGCCCGCCTCGCCGGAGTCGAACAGGGCGAGGATGTGCGGGTGCTGCAGATTGGCCGTCGTCTTGATCTCGCTCAGGAACCGATCCGCGCCGATCACGGCGGCCAGCTCCGGACGCAGGACTTTCAGCGCCACCCGGCGGTCGTGCTTCAGGTCCTCGGCGAGGTACACGGTGGCCATGCCGCCCGCGCCGAGTTCGCGCTCGATGCGGTAGTGGTCGGATAGCGCGCGACCAAGGCCTGTTGCGACGTCGCTCAAGGCGGGCTCCTCATGGAGTCGGCGGGCTCACGGAATACGGAAATCGGACGCGACGTGCGCGTCCGATCAGGAGGCGAGAAATCGGGCTGGCTTGAGCCGGCCGGTCAGGCGGGCAAAGGGGGCGCTCCGAGTGGACTCAACATGGGCCACATAGCCCCCCGGGGCAAGGAGCACTCTATAGTTGCGAATCTCAACCTGGGGCGAACCCAAGCGCGCGAGCGACCCGGCCCTGCGCCTCGTCCAGCGTCACGAACGAAATTGCCGCGGCGTCTCCGGCCACATACAGCGCCGTCGCCAGGTGCCAGCAATCGGCGCCGCGTACGTATCCCGCGTCGAGCACGCGGCCGATCTCCGGCGAGAGGGGTCGGTCGGGAACGACCCACGATATCGACCGCAGCGCGTCAGTCGGTCCGTCACGCCCCTCTCGGACGCAGGCCGCCCGCAGTTCGGCCTCCAACAGATTGGCCGCGACCAGGCGATCGAAGCGGCCGAGCCGCCGCGCCAGCGCCGCCGCGCCCCGTTCACCGAACTCGAGCGCCACGAGGCACGACGCATCGACATAGGCGACTCTCATCCGTCGCGATCGGCCAGGAAGCGCTTGAGCGCGCCACGCTTCGGCGTCCCCGGTCTGAGGACCGCCCGCGGTTCCGCGGGTTCCACGAGGATGCCCCGTTCGGCGAGCGCCGTCAGTCGGGCACTCAGATCTTTCGACTCGGCGGCGAGGGGCCGGATCTCGACGGCCGGCTCGCCGTGCACGGTCACCACCACCGTGTGCCCTTCGCGCACGCGCCGCACGATGGCCGACAGGTGCGCCTTGGCCTCGTACAGGGAGTAGGTGTCACGCATGCCGCAAACTAGTCGACTATGGTCAGACTAGTCAAACCATAATCTTCCCGTCCGGGGCCCGGCCACGCCGTGGGACGGCGGCCCCATCGGGCCGCCGCCCCACCCGCCGACGCTGCTACCGCTGGTCCAGCACCCGCCCGACGTTCAGGTTGTCCCAGTTCATCAGGGCATTGAACACCAGCGCGTAGCTGCCGATGGTCTCGCCCCGATACACCGGATTGTTGGCGAACATCACCACGTGCCCCTTCCCCACCGGGTCGTCCACCACCACCGCCCGCTGCGCGATGTCGTTGCCCCCGTTCAGCAGGCCCGACACGAGCAGATCGCTGCGGTCGGTGTAGCGCAGCACCACGCGCGGCCGCTGGTCGGGCGGGATGATGTTCAGCGGATTGCGCAGCTGCTCGTCGCTGATCGGCTGCGCCTGCCACGGCTCCACCTTCGGCGGCACCGGACGCTCGAACTGCGGCGTCAGCGCCGGCCGCCCCTGCACCGCATCGTGATCGTCTACCGTCCCGCGTCCCGTCTCCCGCGTGGCGCCCCCGCCGCCGAACCGTCCGCCGAAGCGTCCGCCACGCGTGTTGCTCACGTTGAAGGTCTCGCCCCCGTCGCTGTACACGGTCAGGCTGTCCTCGATGCCGTACGCAATCGGGCTCGCGCCGTCCACCAGCCGCGTGCGCAGCAGGCTGCCCACCACCTCCTGCCCGCGCGGCCGGTTCATGCTCACGCCGTTGGTGAGTCCGTAGTTGATCGCGAAGTCGGCGGTGTTCACCGAGGTGATCAGCAGCCCGCCCCTGGCCACGAAGTCCTGCAGGTGCTGCAGCCCGTCCCAACCGAGGCCAGGACGGATGTCGGGCGTGCTCGCGATGCGCCCCAGGTTGGGCGTCAGCTCACTCTTCTCCCACGGCATGGGGTTCCGCCACATGGGCATCCCCTCGATGATCGACTGCCCGCTGCCGCCGGCGGGCGGGAACACGATCACGTCGTACTTCGCATTCAGGTCGGCGTCCCTGGCCACGTCCTGCGTGCTGATGTAGTCGTAGGGCACGTGCTGCGCGTCGAAGCCCAGCCGCCACCAGCCTTCGGTCTGCGTGCCCTGCCAGGTGTGAAGAATGGCCACCCGCGGCGCGCGCGCCGGATGCATCGCCACGCTCGGCGCCGACGCCAGCGCATACACCGTGATGCCGAGCGCCTTGGACGCCTTGTCGAGATCGCCGGACGACACGTTGCTGACGATGAAGGAGCCGCGGTTGAAGTGGTGCCCCGCCGCGCTGAACGAATCCTCAGCGGCCTGGAAGTCGGCCGCCTTGAGTTGGTAGCGCAGCGTGACGAGCGAGTTCTCGCCCACGTTGTTGATGGCGTACGTCGCGCCCGTGCCGTGCACGCCGCCCGGCGCGACGATGGCGCCCGTCACCCTCTCCATCGGCGCCTTCAGTACGGTCGTGTCCACGACGCGCACGCACTCCACGCCGAATCCTTCGGGGAAGGTCCAGCCGGTGTCGTCATACGGGTGCTTCTGCGGATCGTCGGGCGACCAGAACTGGTAGTCGAGCAGCGCGTCGGCGATGCGCGAGTACGGCTGGTCCATGCGAATGATGTAACTACCGGCCGGAAACGTGCGCGCCTCGGTGGGCTGCGGCTTGGGCTGCACCGCCGTATCGGCCGCCGAACCCGGCGCCGGCGCGTTGGCACCGCGCCCGCCGCGCGCCCCGCGTCCGTTGCCGTTGGCGGGCTTCTTCACCGGCACCTGCACCGTGAACGGCGCCGTGGCGCGCGAGATCTCCACGTGCTGCCGCCGCATCACCTGCAGTAGATCGGCCTGCGACTGCAGCCGCGGATCGTCGCCCGGCAGCACGTACGCGGCCGGCCCCTCGGTGGTGGCCTTGGCGATGGAGCGCTTGGCCTTGGTGTAGAAATTCTCGAGGAAGAGCTGCCGGTTGTTCGCGAAGTACTCGAGCGAGACCAGCAACCCCGTCTGCTCATAGTTGTTGTTGTCGCGCAGCGACCACTTCACGTGCGGCAGCGGCGGATCCTGCCGGTACCACGTCTTCTCCGTCTCGCTCGGCGACAGCGTGCGTTCGACCGTCTCGGCGGTGCCCCCGTTGCCGAACGTCTCGTACAACCGGCTGATGCCGTTGTGCATGGCGGCGATGAACATCAGGTAGCCGGGCGACCAGGTGTCGAAGTCGCCGTGCGCGAACACGCCCGGCATCCCGAACCGCGTCATCTCCTGCACGTTGTTCCAGCCGATCATCTGCCACTCGTTGGCGAGCAGCGGATCGATCCAGGCGTTGTAGGGGCCGTCGCCGATGGTGTTGTCGTAGAGGAAGGGCACCGACTCGTGCAGGTCGTGCAGCACCTGGGCGTTCCAACCCACGTAGGTGTTGAGCACGTTCTGGGTGAGATCGAGCGTGGCCCCCATGGCGTCGCGGTTGTTGTCGTGCGCCACGTAGTGCCCCCAGTAGATGAGGGGGAGCGGCGTGTCCTTGGGGTGCGCCATGTGCCAGCGCACGATGTCCACCTCGCGGTCGCGCCCGTCGACCTCGACGATCGGCGTGATCAACGTGATCAGGTGGTCACGGATGTTCTTGATGTAGGGACTGTTGTCGACGGCCAGGCGGTAGGCCAGTTCCATGAGCGCCGTGGGCGCGCCGGACTCGGGGGAGTGGATGGTGCCGGTGATGTAGTACACGGGCACGGTCTGCGGGATGAGCTTCTCGGCCACGGCGTCGTTCATGCCGATGGTGCGCGGGTCGGCGAGCTTGGCGAGGTTGGCCTTGTTCTGGTCGAGGTTCTTCCAGACGGCTTCGGACGCCACGCCGACGGCGATCATCTCGCGCCCCTCTTCGGTATGCCCGATGGTCCAGACGCGCACGCGCGGGCTCGCCTTGGCGAGCATGCGCATGTATGCGTACACCTGCGACGAGTACGGCAGGTTGTCCCTGGCCCCGGCGATGTCGCCGAGTTCGGCCATCGGGGTGGGCACGGTCTTCGACGCCGGCAGATAGTTCACCAGGGGCGACGAGAAGAAGGGCTCGGTGGTGTACTCGCGGATCTTCGCCGTGTACGCCGAGTCGATGGGCTGGTTCGGATCGCGCCCGGGCTTGAGCCCGTGCAGTTCGCCCTGCGCCAGCGCCGCGGGGGCGGTGAGGGAGAACGCGGCCAGCGCAGCGGCGGCAGAGAGCAGATGGACAAGGCGCTTCATGACGAGCCTCGAAATCGGGGGACCGGGACGGGAGACCCGGTGAAATTGGCCGCGGTGCATGGGGCGCGCCAGAGCGGGCATCAGGAACGCAACGTCTGGACCTGATGACGCGGATTGGACGGATGAGACGGATAATCCTGTGGGAACTGCGGGCGGCGCGGTACGACGGGGAAGCGAGCGATGACCCGGCGGGGACTAGACCGAGCGAATGCGTGGCATGTTGGGATCTGTGGTGTTCAGGCAAACCACCCGATGGAACCGCGGGCGCGGGCCGAAATGGAGAAGGAGACCTACCTCCAGACGCGTCGCGCGGAGGTAGGCGAAGAGTTGGCGGGAGGCGTTCGGGTGGAGGATCTCGGTGGCCTTGGCCTCGACTACGACCCTCTCATCCACCACCATGTCGAGGCGCTGCCGGCCCAATTCCACCCCGGTATTTCACGGGCACGTACAGTTCCCGGGCCACGCCGTGTCCACGGTCCCGCAACTCCCGCTCCAGTGCCGCCATGTACAGGCTCTCCATGAATCCGTATCCGAGTCCGTTGTACACGGCATAGAACGCGCCGACGATCGCGCCGAGTGGCTTTCCTTCCTTGAGTTTTGAGCCGTTCCCGAGCATTTGGCCCGCAAGGCCTTGGCGCACCGTCACCCGATTCCCACTCGCGCCCCCAACGAATTCTATCCGTCTCATCCGGTCGATCCGTAGCATCAGGTCCAGGTTCTCCGTTCTTGAGGCCCGCCCGGTCGGCGCTCTCCCGGCACTGGTCGGCGGCCCGCCCCCTTACCGATTACATGCAGATGGCGGCGGGTCCCGGCGATATATTCCCCGCACCATGCTCCTGCCCCTTCTTGCTGCGTTCCAGCTCGCCGCCGTCAGTGCGCCCCCGCAGACCGTCTACAACGCGCGACTCGGCCAGACATCCGTGCACGCACCGTCCATCCAGGACACCGTCACCATCGACGGATGGCTCGACGAGCCGGTGTGGAAGCACGCCGCCATGCTCACCGGGTTCTCCGAATACGCTCCCGTGGACCAGCGACCGAGCCCCGACTCCACCGAAGTGCTCGTCTGGTACTCGCACGACGCCATCTACTTCGGCATCAAGGCGTACGAACCCCATGGGGCGGTGCGGGCGACCCTCGCCGAGCGTGACAACGTCTCGAACGACGACAACACCGAGATCCAGCTCGACACCTACAACGAGCGCAACCGCGCCTTCGTGTTCATCGTCAATCCGCTCGGCGTCCAGGCCGACGGAATCAAGAACGAACAGGGCGGCTTCGTCCCCGGTTCCAACGTCATGCCGGGACAGAACGACCTCAGCGCGGACTTCATCTGGGAATCCAAGGGCCACGTCACCCCGTGGGGATACGAGGTCGAGGTGCGCATTCCCTTCAGCAGCCTGCGCTACCCCAGCACCGCACGCCAGGACTGGGGCATCCAGATCGAGCGCAACGTGCAGCACAACGGGTACCAGGAAACATGGACCGAGGCGCGCAAGGCGTCGGCGAGCTTCATCGATCAGGAGGGGCTGCTGGTCGGCATGACGGGCATGCACCACGGCCAGGTGGTGGGGCTCAACCCCGAACTCACCAACACCGTGAACGGCACCCCCTGCTGCGCGCCCGCGAACGACGGCTGGCACTACGCGTCCAAGCCGCAGCTCGGCGGCAACGTGCGCTGGGCCATGGGCAGCAACTTCGTGCTCAACGGGACCGTGAAGCCGGACTTCTCACAGGTGGAGGCCGACGCCACGCAGATCGCCGCCGACGAACGCTTCGCGCTGTACTACCCGGAAAAGCGGCCCTTCTTCGTCGAGGGCTCCGACCAGTTCAACGTCCCGAACACGCTCTTCTACACGCGCACCATCGTCCAGCCTACCGGCGCGCTGAAGCTCACCGGCAAGGTCGGGCGCACCGACGTCGCCGTGCTCTCCGCCCTCGACGCGTCGAGTACCACCGCCACCGGTCAGCGCCCGCTGGTGGACGTCGTGCGACTGCGCCGCGGCTTCGGAACGCAGAGCACGTTCGGGATGCTGTACAGCGAGCGCGTGGGCGGGGGACGCGCCAACCGCGTGGCCGACGCCGACGTGCACTACGTGTTCGGCGGCAAGTACTACGCCGAGCTCCAGGGCGTACTGAGCCACACTTCGCAGGGCGGCGTCACGACGTCGGCGCCCATGTGGTCGGCCGTGGCCGACGGGACGGGACGGCGGTTCGGATTTCACTACAACATTCTCGGCATCGCGCCGGACTTCGCGGACGACAACGGCTTCGTCCAGCGCACCGGCATCGTGTCGCCGAGCGTGATGAACCGGCTCACGCTGTACGGCGGGCCGGGCGCACTGGTGGAACGGTTCAACGTGTACGCCCAGACGGGCGCCACCTGGAACTACGACGACTTCTTCGCCCACAAGAGCCTGCTCGAGGACAAGCTGTCGGCGCGCACCGACGTGACACTGCGCGGCGGCTGGTCGGTGGGGCTGACCCCCACGCTGTCGAGCTACGCCTTCGATCCGGCCGCGTACGCGAGCTATACGGAGGCGACCGGCCCCACGACGTTCGCGCCCTTCCAGCCCTCGCCGCGCATCACGACCTTCACCACGCAGTGGAAGGTCTCGACGCCGCAGTACCAGCACTACGCCGCCTCCGCGGGCGTCACCACCGGGAACGACGTCGATTTCCTGGAGACCTCGCGCGTCAACCGGCTGGACTACAATGGGAGTCTCGACCTGCGCCCCACGCAGCAGATCCGCATCGGGGCCACGTATCAGAGCAGCAGCTTCACGCGGCGCAGCGACGGCCGGCGCACGCTGACCGTGCAGATCCCGCGCCTCAAGGTGGAGTACCAGCTCACCCGCTCGATCTTCTTCCGCGTGGTGGCGCAGTACACCGCCAGCAAGCGCGAGCCGCTCATCGATCCCGCCACCGGCCGGACCCTGATCGTCGCCGGCGCGCCCAGCGTGGAGACGGTGTCGAATTCGCTCCGGGGCGATTGGCTGTTCTCCTACCGGCCGACGCCGGGCACGGTGTTCTTTGCCGGCTACGGCAACACGATGACCGAACCCGATCCGCTGCGATTCCAGCAGCTGCGGCGGGTGAACGACGCGTTCTTCGTGAAGGCCTCGTACTTGTTCCGGGCGTTGGGGGGACGGTAGGCGGCGGGTCGCCCGGTCCAATAGAGCGACCGGGCGACCGGGCGACGGTCCCCGGCTACTCTCCGCGGAGCGCCAGAGCCGGATCCTCACGCGCCGCCCGCCGGCCCGGCGCCAGACACGCCGCGACCGCCACGATCGTCACCATCGCCACGACCCCGGCCAGCGTGATCGGATCCCAGGGCGCCACGTCGTACAGGAAGGCGCTCAGGAAGCGGCCGGCCACCGCCGCCACCACGCACCCGAGCAGCGATCCCGCGATCGCGAAGCCGAGTCCTTCGCGCAGCACCCGGGCCAACACGCCACTCGGCGTGGCACCCAGCGCCAGGCGAATCGCGAACTCCCGGCGCCGTTGCGTGACCGCATAGTTGAGAATGCCATAGATCCCCACGGCCGCGAGCCCCAACGCCATCGTCGCAAACGCGGCCATCAGGAACATCACGAACCGCGGCGGATCGGTGGACGCCGTGAGCACCTGTTTCATCGTCTCCACCGCCGGCACCGGCACCGATGCGTCGAGGCGATGCATTTCACTTCGGATCAGCGACGCAGCCCCGGCGGCGTCGGTGTGGGCCCGCACCACGACGTGCATCTCGAGAAACGGGAATTGCGCCAGCGCGAAGTAGACCGCCGGCTCGGCCTGCTGGGTGAGCGACGTGTTCTTCACATTGCCCACGACACCGATCACCTCCGCCGAACTGTCCTTCGTCAGCCGGCGGCCGAGCGGCCCGATGACGTTGGCGAACACGAGCACCCGCTTGCCGATGGCGCTCTCGTGTGGCCAGAACCGATGCGCGAGTTCGGCATTGACGATGACGTGCGTGGGCGCATCCGCCCGATCGGCGGCGTCGAACGTGCGCCCCGCCAACAGCGGCACGCGCAGGGCCTGGAAGTAGCCGCCGTCCACCGTGATGTGCTGCACCTGGGGCTCGTCGCCGGGGCGCGGGCGCGGCTGGTCGGCTGCCAGCAGACGAATGCGCCAGCCGGGACTCAGCGGCAGGGCGGTGGTCGCTCCCGCTCCCGCCACGTCGGGGCGCGCGCGAATGCCCCGGAGCAGCGCCTCGTAGAACTGATCGACGCGGGCCCAATCGGCATATTGCTTGCCGGGAAGCTGAATGTCGGCCGTGACCACCGACGCGGGATTCACACCCGTGTGCACAGCCACCAGGTGCGAGATGCTCCTGATCAGCAGCCCGGCGCCGGCGAGCAGCGAAACGGCGAGCGTGACCTCGACCGTCACCAGGACGCCGCGCCCCCGACGCCCGCGCGCCCCGGATCCCCGTGCGCCGTCCTTGATCGCGTCGTGCAACCCGCCGCGCGACACCACCAGCGCCGGCACGAGCCCGAACGCCAACGCCGTGACCGTCGCCACGACGCTCGCGAACGCCAGTACCGTCAGGTTCACGTGCACGTCACCGGCGCGGGGAATGGCGATCGGCGTCCACGACAACAGCCCCCGGACCGCCCCGATCGAGAACAGGAATCCCAGCGCCGTCCCGGTGATCGCGAGTACGAAGCTCTCGGCGAGGAAGAAGCGAACGAGCCGCGCCCGCGTGGCGCCGAGCGCGGCACGCACCGCCACTTCGCGCTCGCGCGATGCCGCGCGGGCGAGCAGCAGGTTGGCCACGTTGATGCAGGCGATCAACAACAGCAGGCCCGCCGCTCCGAACAGCGCGAACAATGCCGGCCGGAAGACGCCGGCGACGTCCACGGCGAGCGGCACCACGTGCGCGCTCCAGCCCTCGTTGGTGCTCGCGAACTGCTTGCCCAGTCGCCCGGTGAGCGCCGCCAGCGCCGCGTCGGCCTGCTGCGGCGTCACGCCCGGCCGCAGACGCGCCACCGACTCCATGAAATGCGCCGACCGGCTGTGGTGGTGCATGTCCCACGCCAGCCCCTCCCAGACGTCGGTGCCGGCGGGAAACGAGAAACCGTCGGGCATCACCCCGACCAATTGGTATGAGTACCCGTTGAGCATCACCGACCGCCCGATCATGTCGCGGTTGCCGCCGAAGCGGGACGCGAACAGCCGCGCGCTGATGATCACTTCCTGCGGCCCCCCATACAGGTTGGCCGCGTTGGAGAATCCGCGGCCGAGCGCCGGCTTCACGCCCAGCACGTCGAACAGATTCTGCGACGTCTCCACCGCGTCCACCCGCACCGGATCGAGTCCGGACTGATCGCTCAGTGCCAGCTGCGGCCGCCACCACGCCGCGGCGTCCGCGAACACCGACGAGAGGTCGTGGTAGTCCATGAAGTTCACCGGCGAGAGTTGCTCGTGATTCAGGGACTTGCCGCTGTTGGTCTCCCAGATCGAGACCAGCCGGTCGGGCTGCACGTACGGCAGCGGCCGCAGCACGACGCCGTCGAGCAGGCTGAACACCGCCGACGTCGACCCGGTGCCCACGCCCAGCGCCACGATCGCGGCCAGGGCGAACACGGGGGCGCGCACGAGTCCGCGCACCGCGAACCGCACGTCCTGCACGAATTCCTCCAGCCAGCGGAAGCTCCACATGTTGCGTGTCTCCTCGGAGATGGACGTGACGTTTCCGAGTTGGCGCCGGGCCGCGAACCGCGCGTCGATCGCCGGCATCCCGTCGGCCCGCCGGTCGCGCTCGAGCATGGCGTGATGGAACCGGAGTTCATCTTCGAAATCCGCGGCCAGGCGCCGGCGGTTGAGCCGGTCGCGAAGGCGATTGAGGAGTTCGAGAACGGAAGGCACGAGTGCGGGGGCGAGTGAATGGTCGAGCGCGCGCGATGGGAACGGCGACGCGGCCTAGGCGGACTGCATCACCTTCGAAATAGCCGCCATCATCCGGTCGAAGCTCGACGCTTCGGCGCCGAGCTGCTTGAGCCCGCGCGCGGTGATGGTGTAGTAGCGGGCGCGCTGCTTGTTGGGGGTGAGCTTCCAGGCGGCGACGATCCACCCCCTCTGGCGCATGCGCTGCAGCGCGGGATAGAGCGAGCCCTCTTCGACCTGGAGAAAGTTCTCGGACAGGCGTTTGAGGTGTTGGGCGATGCCGTAGCCGTGCATGGGCCCCAGCGACAGCGTCTTGAGGACCAGCATATCGAGGGTCCCGGGGAGGAGTGATGGCGTCATGGTAAAGACATAGACACCCTATGGCCTTGAAGGGTTGGCAAGGGAATGCCGAGGCAGCCGGGCAACCCTTCGGCGCGGTCTTGTGTCCCATAGACAGCCTCGGTATGATGCATAGACAATCTAGGTAAACGCAACGAACCGATCCCGACCTCTTCGTGTCCCATGCCGAATCCTTCGAACGACTTCCTTCGCGGCACGCTCGACCTGATGATTCTCAAGACCCTCTCGTGGGGGCCGGCGCACGGGTATGGCATCGCGCGCTGGATCGAGCAGTGCACCGACGACGTCCTGCAGGTGGAGGAGGGTTCGCTCTACCCTGCCCTGCACAAGCTCGAGGACCGGGGGCTGATCGGCGCCGACTGGGGCATCACCGAACACAACCGCCGCGCCAAGTTCTACCGGCTCACCGCGGCGGGGCGGACGCAACTCCGGACCTCTCGGGAGTCGTGGGCGCGGTTCGCGACCGCCGTGGCGCAGGTGCTCGATACGGCGCCCGCGACCGCCTGACGCACGGCCACCCAGCATGCCCCGGCATCCCCGCGCCCCCGACCCTCGACACCCGCAGGACCTGTCGCCCGCTCCCAACGCGCGCGCCGCGGCGATGTGGCGTCGATACCTGCACTTCTGGGGACCGGGGACGGACGCCGATGTGGATGACGAATTGGAATTCCACCGTGACATGCGCGTGCACGACCACCTGGCGCGCGGCATGACCGAAGCCGAGGCGCGCGATGCCGTCCAGCTCCGCCTCGGCGACCTCGCCGCCGTGCGATCTGAATGCCTGGCCATCGACCACCGGAGACACCGCCGCATGAATCGCGCCGAACTGTTCGATGCCCTGGTGCAGGACGTCCGCTTCGGCGTCCGCACCCTGCTGCGCCAGAAGGGATGGGCGATCGTCGGCATCCTCACGCTGGCGCTCGGCATCGGGGCCAACACCGCGGTGTTCAGCGTGGTCAACGATCTGCTGTTGCACCCGCTGGACTACCCGCATGCCGAACGGCTTGCGGTGGTCTACCAGCAGCCCTCGGTCAACACCGTGCACGGGGTCAGCGTCTATCTCACCCCGACCACGCCAACCCTCCGCGCCTGGCGCGCCGGCAACCATTCGTTCGAGGACCTGGAGGGGTTCAGTACCGCCGACATGGTGGCGCGCGTGGGCGGCGACCACGCCGCGGTGCTGCACACGGCCGCGGTGCAGCCAGGCCTCGCCGCGTTCGCCGGCCAGCGCCCACTCATCGGGCGCTACTTCGAGAACGGCGACGTGGAGTCGCACGCCCAGGTGGCCGTTCTCAGCGAGGCGCTCTGGCGGTCCCGCTACGGCTCGGCGGACAGCGTGCTCGGCAAACCCGTGTCGCTCGACGGCAAGCTCTACACCATCGTCGGCGTGATGCCGGCGGCGTTCCAGCTGCCGTCGCTGCTTCAGGACCATACCGATCTGTACCTGCCCCTCGATGTGCACAACGACAACATCGGGGTATCGATGATCGGGCGGTTGCGCCCAGGCGTGGCAGTGGCGACGGCGGCGCGCGACCTCGATTCGGTATCGGCGCACATGCCGGGGGCCGCGAAGCGTCCATCGTACGATGCGGCGGTGGTGCCGCCGGGCCGCATCATCCGGTTCCGCGACTCGCTCATGCTGCTCGCCGCCGCCGTGGCGCTGGTGCTCATCATCGCGTGCGCGAACGTGGCGCACCTGCTGCTCGCCCGGGGCCAGGCGCGCCGGCGCGAACTCGCCATTCGAGCCGCGATCGGCGCCGGGCGCAACCGTCTCTTCCGACAGCTGGTGACCGAGAGTCTGGTACTCGCCGCCGCCGGCGGACTGGTCGGCATCGGCGTGGGCTGGGCGGGACTGCGCGTGCTCGTCTCGCTGCGGCCGGCTTCGCTGTCGCAGCTTGCCAACGCGCACATGGACGCCACGACGCTGTTCGTCGCCATGGCCCTCGCCGCGCTCACCGGCGTGGTGTTCGGCCTCGTCGGCGCATTGCAGTCGATCCGACTCACCTCGCCCGACGTGCTGAAGGTCGGCGCGCCCACCTCGGCCGGCCGAGGACACGCGCGTCTGCGGTCGTTGCTCGTCGTCACCGAAATGGCGCTGTCGACTACGCTGCTCGTCGGCGCGGCCCTGCTCATTCGGAGCGTGGCGCACCTCCAGCTCACCGACCCCGGGTTCCAGCCACAGGGGTTGTATACGCTCACCGCGCAGCTCGAGGCCACGCCGGACACGACGTCCGCCCTCCAGTGGAACTTCTACGACCGGCTCGCCGAGCGCATCCGGGCGCTGCCCGGCGTGGACGGCGTCACCGTCGCCACGGCGGCGCCGCCCATGCGCAACTTCAGCATCGGCGTCTTCGAAGTGGAGGGACAGCCGGCGCCGCCGGCCAACGCCACCTCGTTCGTCAACACGCTCGGGGCGCGGCCGGGCTTCTTCGCGCTCATGGGGATGCATTTCGTGCAGGGCGCGACGTTCACCGACACCACGGAGGCCGGCCATCAGGTGATCGTCAATGCCGGCATGGCCCGCAGGTACTGGCCCGGCGCGTCGGCCCTCGGGCATCGGGTGCGCGTGGGCCGCGGGGGACAGGGCGACTGGCTGACCATCGTCGGCGTCGTGCCCGACGCCGCCACCGGCGGGCTCGCCATGGACCGCACCGAGCCCATGCTCTACCGGCCGCCCCAATCGTTCTTCACGCCGCATCTCATCGCGCGCATCTCGGCGCCGGCGACCGCCCTGCCCGCGATGCGGCAGGCCGTCGCGCAGATGAATGCGTGGATCCCGCCCGTCGACATCCACAGCGTTTCCGACGCGATGGCGGAGAGCATCGGCGGGCAGCGATTCACGATGCTCCTGCTCACCGTGTTCACGGGACTGGCGCTGCTGCTGGCCGCGGTTGGCTTGTACGGGGTGATGGCCTATACCGTGGCCCAGCGCACGAGAGAGATCGGCGTGCGGATGGCGCTCGGCGCGACGTCGGGCGACGTAGCGCGGCGCGTGCTGAAGGAGGGGCTGATCCTCGGCCTCACCGGCATGGGGCTGGGCCTCGTCGGCGCGCACTGGGGTGTGCGGTTGCTCTCCGGAATGCTCGCCGGCGTGACGGCGGGTGACACGCTCTCCTATGCGCTGGCGGGCGCGGCATTGCTCGTGACGGCAACCGTGGCGATCGTGGTCCCGATGTGGCGGGCGACGCGCGTGGATCCCGTGATTGCAATGCGCGCGGAGTAGACGGAGTCGAGACGGTGAGCGGGCGACGATCTACCGCGTGATGGCCCGCAGGTAGCGGCTCGCCAACGTCGCCCGGCGGTCGTCGCCTTCGGCCTCCGCGCGCGCGAGCAGACGGCGCATGTGCACCTCGAGCACGGGATCGCCCCACTTGTACCCCGTCGCCTGCTCGGCACTGTACGAGTTGCCGACGTCGGCTCCGTCGAGGAGGGCGACCGCCGCCGCCTCGTCGTACCCCGGATCGTCGCGCGGCGGGAGGACGTAGCGCGGCTCGGGCTCGTTGGCGTCTTCGTTAACGAATGCACGGGACATGACGCACGTATAGCGAGTTTCGCCGGGAAGTGTAAGATGGGGGCAATCTGACAGTCGGACAGTCAGACAGTCAGACAGTCGGACAGCCGAACTTCGTATGACGCGGCCCCACCGGTTGCCCCTCCCCCTCCTCCTTCCGCCACCTCACATGCCCGCCTCCGCCAAGCGAAACCTCGCGACCTACCTGCTCCTCACCTTCGGATTGAGCAGCATCTTCTACACGCTGATCATCCGCGCCGGTACGCTCTCGGCGGGCCACGGACTGTACGTCCTCGGACTGATGTGGTGCCCGGGCACGGCGGGCATCCTCACCATGCTGATCAACACGCACAGCCTGCGCGGCATGGGATGGGGGCTCGGCCGCCCGAAGTGGCTCGCGCTCGCTTACCTGCTCCCCGTGGCGTACGCGGCGGTCGCGTACGGCGTGGTGTGGGCCGCCGGGTGGGGCGCATTCACCACGGCGCACCTGCCGCAGGGCACGGCAACCGGGACGTTCATCGTGAAGGCGGCCACGCTGGGCGTGTGCCTGTCGCTGATCAGCGCTACGGGCGAGGAGATCGGGTGGCGCGGCGTGCTCGTGCCCCAACTCTCACGCGTCACCGGCTTCACCGGCACTGCACTCATCAGCGGCGGCATCTGGGCGCTCTGGCACACACCCGTGCTGCTGTTCGCCGACTACAACTCCGGCACGCCCTGGTGGTTCGGGCTCACCTGCTTCGCCGTCATGGTACTCGGCATCGGCACGGCGTTCGCGTGGATCCGGCTCCGTTCGGGAAGTCTGTGGACGGGCGCGCTCCTGCACGCCAGCCACAACCTGTTCATCCAGGGAGTGTTCGACCGGATGACGGCGGATACCGGACACACGGCGTGGATCACCGGCGAGTTCGGAGCGGCGCTCGCCCTCTGCGCCGTCGCGGTCGGACTCCTCTTCTGGCAGCGGCGCGCCGCACTCGGACCGCTGCCGGCGGAGCCGCGCCCGGCGGCGTAGGCGCACTGCCGCCAGGTCCCACGCCCCGTCTTTCCGCCCCTTCGACTGTCTAACTGTCTGACTGTCTGACTGTCCGACCCAGCCATTCCCACTTGACTTCCCGGAATCCGGGCCCTAGTGTACCAGTGCACTCGTACACCGGTTCTCTGAATGCTCATAACCATCGACGCCGCCGATCCCCGCCCCATCTACGTCCAGATCATGGACGAGGTGCGCCGTGCGCTCGTGGTCGGGACGCTCGCCCCCGACGACGCGCTGCCCTCCGTGCGGCAGCTCGCCGTGGACCTGCGCGTCAACCCCAACACGGTGGCGCAGGCCTACCGCGAGCTGGAGCGCGACGGCGTGGTCCACGTGAAGCGCGGCCAGGGCACGTTCGTGAACGACGTCGGGGTCAACGGCAAGCAGAGGCGGACCATTGCCCGTGAGGTGGCGGCGAGGGCTCTCCGCGACGCGCACCGCAACGGCGTGGGCGCCGACGAACTGATCAAGGCAATTCAAACGGCTGCCACCAAATCCAACGGATAGGACTGCCGATGACGACTCCACTCCCGACTACGCTGGCCGACGCCCCCATGGCCGTGGCCACGCACGGGCTCACCAAGCGGTTCGGCCCGCTGACGGCGCTCGACGCCCTCGACCTGCAGGTCCCCGAGGGCGCGGTGTACCTGCTGATCGGGCCCAATGGCGCCGGCAAGAGCACCGCCCTCCGCGTGGTGCTCGATCTCGTTCGCGCGGACGCCGGATCGGTCTCGGTGTTCGGACTCGATGTCAGAGCCGACGGTTCGCGCGTGCGTGCCAACGTGGGCTACGTGCCCGAGCACCACGATTGGGGGTATGCGTGGATGCGCGTGGGACAGCTGCTGGCGCATCACGCCAGCTACTTCACGGCCTGGGATGCCACGTACGCGTCGCGGCTGGTGGAACAGTTCGACGTGGGACTGGACCGCAAGGTGGGCGACCTTTCCAAAGGGCAGTCGCGGCGCGTGCATCTCATTCTTGCCCTGGCGCACCGGCCGCCGCTGGTGCTGCTCGACGAACCGACCGACGGCCTGGACCCGATCATGCGCGACGAGACGCTGGCCGTGCTCGCCGAGCATCTGAGCGAGACACCTACGACCATGGTCATTTCCACTCACCACGTGGACGAGATCGACAGTCTGGTGGACCATGTGGGGGCGATGCGCGGCGGCACGCTGCGCGCGCAACTGTCCCGCGCAGATCTTCAGGCCGGCCTTCGACGCTACCGCGCGGCGGTGCCGGACGGGTGGGCCGGTGTGCCGTCACTGAACGGGGCGGTGCTGCGCCGCACCGAAGGCCCGCACGAAGTCCAGTGGATGGTGTGGGGGCGGGAGTCGGAGATCACGGAACAGCTCACGCGCGCCGGCGCCACCGTCCGCGACGTGGCTTCGCTGTCGCTGCACGACGCGACGCTGGCGCTGCTCAACCCCAAGGCGGACCGCGTATGACGACGATCACGTTGCATCAGACGCCGGGTTGGCCAGCGGTGATTCGCCGGCAGATCCGGAGCGTTGGCGGGGCCGTCCGAATGGCGGCCGTCGTGTCGGGTTCCATCGTCCTCATGTTCTGCGTGTTGTCGATCATCGGCGCGGCGCGCTCCGCCTACACGAATCCGGCGGCTCGTGGATTCGTGCTGATGCCCGGGTTCATGTATCCGGCCTTCATCCTCGGCCTGCTGATGGCGGCTGCCATGTGGCAGCGCGAGGAACCGTCGCGTCGCGGGTATCATCTGGCGATGCCCGTGCCCGCTACGGAACACACGGCCATTCGGGTGGCGGTCGGATGGGGCTGGTTGATGATCGGCGTGGCCGCGCTCTGGGCGATGCTGTGTCTCACCGGTGCGGCGATCGCAAGCGTCAGTAGCGGTCCATTTCACTTCCAGTCGATGAGCACGTGGCTCTGGATCGAACCGTTCGCCGCCGCCACGATGACCTACCTGCTGGCCTCGATCGTCATGATCGCCACCGAACGTCCTCTCGGATGGCTGGTGGGAGTACCGACGGTGGCGTTCCTGCTCTTTCAGATGCCGTCCGTGCTCCGTGCGCCCCGCGCGGGGGCGTTCGCGAAACGGTTCCTCGAATCTCCGTTCGGTCCGACAGTGCCCTTCTGGCCCGTGTTCACCGTCGGGAACCCGGCGGTAAACGGCGGAGCGGTCGACTGGCAACGCAGCCTCTTCGCCACGGCCCTCTGGACGGCCATCGGGATCGCCGGCGTCTGGCTGGCGGCGCGGAAGCACCCGCGCGGCGCGAAGTAGCAACCGGCCGGATCGCAGCGAGGTCCGGCGCTACTCCCCCCGCAACGCGTCCGCCGGATCGAGCGCCGCCGCCCGACGAGCCGGCAGCCAGCACGAAAGTGCCGCGATCGCCACGAACACCAGCGCGATCGCGGCGAAGGTCGCCGGATCGGTGGCACGAACGCCGACCAGCATGCTCCGCATGGTGCGCGTGAGCACGAGTGCGGCCACGAGGCCCACCCCGATCCCGATGCCCGCCAGGAGCATCCCCTCACCCACCATCTGCCGGAAGATGCGCTCCTTTGGCGCGCCGAACGCCATCCGCACACCGATCTCGGCGGTGCGCTGGCGCACGATGGTCGAGAGTACGCCGTACAGGCCCACGGCGGCGAGCACGAGCGCGATGGCCGCGAACGCGCCCACGAGGGCGAGCGCGAACCGGGTGGACGCGTACGCGTCGCGCACGTAGGCGCGCATCGGCTTCATGTCGACGATCGGAATCTTGGGGTCGATCTGCGCGATGGTGGACCGCACCGTGGACTCCAGGCGCGCCGGATCGCCGGACGTCCGCACGATCCACGTCCCGATGCCGAATCCGATCTCGCCGTCGGTCACGTACATCTGCTCCGGCCCGTCGGTGGCCGGCGAGTCGCGCCGCACCTGGTCCACCACACCGATGATGTCCACCCACTCCGGCTCGTTGCTGCGGTAGCGCACGAAGAGCCGCTTGCCCACCGCCGACTGTCCCGGGAATGCGCGCGCGGCGAGGGCCCGATCGACGATCACCGACGTGGACGTCGGCACGTTGTCCGCCTCGGTGAAGACACGCCCGGCCAGCAGCTTCGTGCGCATGACGCGGAAGTAGCCGGGCGTCACGATGCCCAGGTCGGCCTCCCGGAAGGCGGCCGGGTCGTTGACCGCGACTTCGGTGCCCCAGCGCGCCGTGACGTCTCCGCCGGAGAACGGCACCGGCACGCCGGCCGCGACGCCGGTGACCCCCGGCATGCCCGCCAGCCGTTGCGCCATGAGGCGGCCGAACGCCTCGCGCTGCGCGGGCGGACCGCCCCCGAGGCGCTGCGCCTGGAAGGTCAGCAGTCCCGTCGGATCGAAACCGGGATCGGCGCGCGTCAGCACCGCGAAGCTCCGCAGCATGAGCCCGCTTCCCACCAGCAGCACGAAGGCGAGCGCCACCTCGGCGGTCACCACGCCATTGCGGAGCGCGCGCCCCGCCCCGAGTTCCGACGTGCGGCCGCTGGAACGCAACACGCCCACGATGTCGGGCCGCGAGGCGCGCCACGCGGGCATGACCCCGAACAGCACGGCCGCCAGCGCGCCGGCCCCGACGGCGAACGACAACGCGATCGGATCGATGGCCACCCGGCCGATGGTCGGCAGATCCTGCGGGCCGATGGCGACGAGCAGCCTCACCCCGAGCGCGGCGAGCCCCAACCCCAGCAGTGCGCCGCCCACCGAGAGCAGCAGCGATTCGGCCAACATCTGCCGCATGAGGCGCGACCGGCTGCCGCCCAGTGCGGCCCGCACGGCCAACTCGCGCTCGCGCCGCGACGTGCGAACGAGGAGCAGATTGGCCACGTTGGCGCACGCAATGAGCAGCACGAACGTGACGCCGCCCATGAGCGCGAGCACGGCCGGCCGCGCCTCGGCCACCATCTCCTCGTGCATGGGTACCACGCGAAGCCGGAATCCCGCCGCCTTCTTGATCGGCACGAGTTCGTTCAGATCGGCGGCCACGGTGTTCATCTGCGACTGCGCCGCGGACACCGACACCCCGGGCTTGAGAAGCCCGAGCGTCCGGAAGCCGACATTGATGTGCGAGGCGGTGGCCCAGTCGATGCGCGCGGCAACGTAGACGTCGGGCGTTCGCTCGACGCTGAAGCTCGGGGGGAAGAGCAACTCGAACCCGGGAGGCGCGATGCCGACCACCTCGCCGCGGGCGGCTCCCACGGGAATGACCGTGCCGATGACCGATCGTTCGCCACCGAAGTGGCGCTGCCAGTAGCCGTACCCCAGGATCACCACCGGCGGTGGCGGCGGCGTGGTCGGCGCCACCGGCCGGCCGTTGGGGCCCAGCGTCACGGGCTGCGGCGTTCCGTCGGCGTCGGTGAAATCGCGCCCCGCCACCAGGTGCGCGCCGAGCACGGAGAACAGGTTGGTGGTGACGAGGGCGCCGCGGATCTGCTCGGTCTCCCCGCGCTCGTTCACGGTGGGCTGATTGAAGGTGCGAACCGCCGCGATGCCGTCGAACAGGCTCCCCCCGTCGCGCATCTGCTTGATGTCGCCGGCTGCCATCGGGAAGTCACTCACGTCCCGGGCCACCATGTCGGACGTGATCACGACGAGGCGGCTTGCATCGGCGTACGGCAGCGGCCGCAGCAGCACCGCATTCACCACGCTGAAGATCGCCGTGGTGGCCCCGATGCCGAGGGCGAGCGTGATCAGCGCGGTGACCGTGAATCCGGGATTCTTGCGGAGCGAACGAAAGGCATACGCGAAGTCGCGGAGCATGGCGGGGCTCCTGGCCGGGGATGCTGGTGAGACAACATCGCCGGCCGGAGCGTTGCGCGCCAGACAGTCGGTAGGTCGGTAAGTCGGTAGGTCGGGCAATATACCGACCTACCGACCTACCGACCTACCGGGCAGTTCCGAGGCGCATCCAGGTCTCCACCACCGTATCCGGATTCAGCGAGATGGTCTGGATCCCCTCGTCCATCAGCCACTGGGCGAAGTCGGCGTGGTCACTCGGGCCCTGGCCGCAGATGCCGATGTACTTGCCCAGCCGGTTGCACGCCGAGATGGCCATCGAGAGCAGCTTCTTCACCGCGCCGTCGCGTTCGTCGAAGCCCTGGGCCACCAACCCCGAGTCGCGGTCCAATCCCAGGGTCAACTGCGTGAGATCGTTGGAGCCGATGGAGAACCCGTCGAAGTATTCCAGGAACTCGTCGGCGAGCAACGAGTTGGAGGGGATCTCACACATCATGATCAGCCGCAGCCCGTTCTCACCGCGCTGCAGCCCGTGCTCGGCCAGCAACTCGACCACCCGCTTGGCCTCGCTCACCGTGCGCACGAACGGAATCATGATCTCCACGTTGGTGAGCCCCAGCTCGTCGCGCACGCGCTTCATGGCGCGGCACTCCAGCTCGAAGCAGTCGCGGAAGCTATCGGCCACGTAGCGCGACGCGCCGCGGAAGCCGAGCATCGGATTCTCCTCCTCGGGCTCGTATATCTCGCCACCCAGCAGCTTGCGGTACTCGTTGGACTTGAAGTCCGAGAGCCGCACGATGACCGGCTTGGGATAGAATGCGGCGCCGATGGTCGCCACGCCCTCCACCAGTTTGTCGACGAAGAAGTCCTCGGGACTCGCGTAGCCGCGGGCCCGGCGCGTGATCTCCTCGCGCAGGCTCTCGCGCACGTGCTCGATATCGAGAATCGCCTTGGGGTGTACGCCGATCACGTTGTTGATCACGAACTCCAGCCGCGCCAGGCCCACGCCCGCATTGGGAATGAGCGCGAACTCGAACGCCATTTCCGGGTTGCCCACGTTCATCATGATCTTGGCCGGGAGATCGGGCAGCTTGCCGACGTCGGCGGTGGTCACCTCGTACTCGAGCATGCCCCGATACACGTACCCGGTGTCGCCCTCGGCGCAGCTCACGGTGATCGGCTCGTCCTCCTCGAGTTTTGAGGTGCCGTCGCCGGTACCGACGATGGCGGGGATCCCCAACTCGCGGGCGATGATCGCGGCGTGGCAGGTGCGCCCGCCGCGGTTGGTGACGATCGCCGCGGCGCGCTTCATCACCGGCTCCCAGTTGGGGTCGGTCATGTCGGTGACCAGCACGTCGCCCGGCTGCACGCGGTCCATCTCCTTCGCGCTCTTCACCACGCGGGCCGGGCCGGCGCCGATCTTCTGCCCGATGGCGCGTCCCTTGACCAGCACCTTGCCATGCTGCTTGAGCCGGAACTTCTCGGTGGTGTTCGAGCGGTGCGACTTCACCGTTTCCGGACGCGCCTGCAGCACGTAGAGCTTGCCGTCCTCGCCGTCGCGCCCCCACTCGATGTCCATGGCGCGACCGTAGTGCTTCTCGATGATCACCGCATAGCGGGCCAGTTCGAGCACGTCCGCGTCGTTGAGCGCGAACCGGTAGCGATCGGATTCCGGCACGTCCACCGTTCGCGTGCTCTTCCCCGCCTCGCGGTCGTCGGTGAACACCATCTTGATGAGCTTGGAGCCGAGACTCCGGCGAACGATGGACGGTTTGCCCAGCGCGAGCGTCGGTTTGTGCACGTAGAACTCGTCCGGGTTCACCGCACCCTGGACCACGGTCTCGCCCAGCCCGTACGAGGCGGTGATGAACACCACCTGGTCGAACCCCGATTCGGTGTCGAGCGTGAACATCACGCCCGACGCGCCGGTATCGGAGCGCACCATGCGCTGGATGCCGGCCGACAGGGCGACGTCGGCGTGCGCGAACCCCTTGTGCACGCGATACGCGATGGCGCGGTCGTTGTAGAGCGAGGCGAAGGTCTCCTTCACCGCGGTGAGGATGTTCTCGTACCCGTGGATATTGAGGTACGTCTCCTGCTGGCCGGCAAAGGACGCATCGGGCAGGTCCTCGGCGGTGGCCGATGACCGGACGGCGAACGTCATGCCGTCGCCGCTGCCGGCGACAAGCTTCTCATAATGTGACTTGATTTCCGTCTCGAGCTTCGGCGGGAGCGGCGTATCCAGGATCCACGTGCGGATTCGCTCCCCCGTTTCGGACAGCGCGTTCACGTCCTCGATGTCGAGGGCGCCGAGCGTTTCCTCGATCCGTTTGGCCAACCCGCTCTGCCCCAGGAAGTCGCGAAATGCCGCCGCCGTGGTGGCGAACCCGCCGGGCACCCGCACGCCGGAGGCCGCGAGTTGGCCGATCATCTCGCCGAGCGATGCATTCTTGCCGCCCACCCGGTCGACGTCGGTCATGCGGATATCTTCAAACGGCATCACGTACGCGGTCGTTTTCTTCGTCATTGCCGGCAGTCCTTCGTCTTGATTGGGGATTTCAGTCTGCGAAGCGCTACAATTAGTCTAACCCATCAGCACGCGAGTCCCACTTTCATGGCCGCGAAGCGCACCGTCTTCTTCATCTCCGACGGCACCGGCATCACCGCCGAGTCGTTGGGACACAGTCTGCTCTCCCAGTTCGAGGGGATCACCTTCCGACAGGTGCGCATCCCCTTCGTGGACAGCGCCGAGAAGGTCCTGGACTGCGTGGCGCAGATTCGCGCGGCCCAGACGCTGGACGGCGTCCGCCCCGTCGTGATCTCGACGCTCGTGAATCCCGAAGTGGCGGACCGCCTGGGTGAGGCCGACGCTCTGATCCTCGACTTCTTCTCGACGTTCATTGCCCCGCTGGAGGCAGAATTCCATGCACGCAGTTCTCATGCCATCGGGAAATCCCGGAAGGTGGCGACCAGTCTCGACTACACCAACCGCATCGACGCCGTAAACTTCACGCTGGCGCACGACGATGGCGTCACGAGCACGGACCTCGACCAGGCCGACATCATCCTGGTCGGCGTCTCCCGCAGCGGCAAGACGCCCACGAGCCTCTACCTGGCGCTCCAGTTCGGAGTGAAGGCGGCCAACTTCCCGCTCATTCCCGAGGATTTCGAGCGGAAAAAGCTGCCGGACGACCTGGCGTCGCACCGGGCGAAGCTGTTCGGGCTCTCGATCAGCCCCGACCGCCTGTCGAGCATCCGCCACGCCCGCCGCCCCAACAGCACCTACGCCTCGATCGAGAACTGCCGCTACGAGGTGGAGGCCGCCAAGCACATGATGACGCGCGAGTGCATCCAGTGGCTCGACTCCTCGACCAAGTCGATCGAGGAGTTGTCGGCCACCATCATGCAGGCGGCAAAGCTGGACCGGCCGTCCTACTGACGGGAGTTGGCCGGGTAGGTGAAGTGGTAGACCCTGGCCACGTCGACCTCGAACTGGGCGAACCACCGGGTCCGAAAGATCGCGAGCCCCACCAGCGTGCCGGCCACGGGACCCGCGAGATAAATCCACCACCCGCTCCACACGCCGGCAACCACGGCCGGCCCGAAGGTACGGGCCGGGTTCGTGCTGGTGCCCGACAGCGGGGCTTCCACGGCGACCATCACGGCGTACAACACGGGAAAGAGCAGCGGCGTGTACCGCCGGAGCGTCCCGTGCCCGATGAACACGAAGAGCCCGATGATGAGCGCCGCGGTGGTCACGACCTCGCCGCCGAGTGCGGCCCACACGGAATAGCCGGTCCCCGGGACGGTGCTCCCGAACGCCACGCTCCGCCCCATCGTGCCCCAGAGCAGCAGGGGCAGCGCGCCGAGCAGTGCGCCGGCGAATTGCGCCACGGTATACCCGATCGTGTCGCGCGTGGAGAGCGTGCCCTGGAGACGAAAGGCGAGCGTGACCACCGGATTGATGTGGGCGCCGCTGATCTTGCCCACGCGCGACACGGCGATGGCCGCGCCGGTGGTCCCGAACAGCAATCCGGTCAGCGCCCGGCGCAGCAGCGGATCGGGGATGGCCGCGACGACCGGGCTGCCGGCGCCGAAGTCGAGAATAACGAACGACAGCCCGACGAAAATCAACAGCGCCGTACCGATCAACTCGGCGAGATACGCCGGCCAGCGCGTCACAACTTCACCGCCTCACTGTCCGACTGTCCGACCGTCAATACAACCCCACCCTCCCCTTCACCGAATCGATCAGCCTGGCCGGGTCGTACCCAACGCCCTGCTTGAACACGAGCTCCACCTTCGCGATGTCGTCGATGTTCACTGCCGGATTGCCGTCGATCACCACCAGGTCGGCCTGCTTGCCGGCGGCGATGGAGCCGATGCGATTTGCGCGGCCCAGGTACGTTGCCCCGTTCAGGGTACAGATCTTGATCGCCTCGAGGGGCGTGAAGCCACTGCCTACGAGCAGTTCCACCTGGCGCTGGTCGGAATAGCCCGGAATCACGCCGCCGCCGCCCGTCGGGTCGGTGCCGGCAAGTAGCAACCCGCCGGCGCGCACGAATGCCACCTCCATCGCCCGGTCATCGGCGAACAGCTTCCGGTACGGCGAGTCGGGCCGGCTCTGCGTGCGCTCGTAGTTCTTCAGAAACTGTTCCTTGAGAATCGGATCGAGCACGTCGATGCCGGGCGGAATCGGCTGGCCGGGCGTGAAGGTCTCGAACACGGTGAGCGTGGACGTGATCGCGACGTGTTTGGCCACGAGGTGCTGCACGAGCGACTTGAACGCCGGGCTGCCGGTGTCCACGGTCGCAAGCGCCTGCATCCCCTCGGCCTGTCCGGGACAGAGGTCGGGCTGCTTGTTTTTCACGAAGTCCGTGGACACGAAGAAGCCGTGCTCGAGATCGTCGATGCCGAGGTCCGCCGCCTCGCGGTAGGTCACGGAGCAGAGGTGCCCGGTGACCTTGAGCCCGCGCTTGTGCGCGGCATCGATGGCCGCCGCCAGTTCGGGACGCGTGATGTTCATGTACGCCTTGAACGACGTGGCGCCCGCGTCGGCCCAGAAGTTCACGTAGCGGCGCGCGTCGGCGGAGTCCTTGAGCGCGTACATCTGGAAGAAGGGCGACGGCCCCTGCACGTACGGCGCCGTGGCGTCGATCCAGGGCCCGGGCTGCTCCCCCGCCTTGATGGCCGCGGCCATGCGCAGGTCGCCGTACCCGCTCACGTTGCCGGTGGTGCGCATCGTGGTCACGCCCCCCGCCAGGTACAGGCGCGGGAAGCTCACGAAGTCGCTGCCGTACACGCCGGGCCCCGACGGATAGAACAGGTGCTCGTGCATCATCACGAGTCCGGGGATCACCGACTTGCCCGTGAGGTCCATGACCTGCGCGCCGGCGGGAATCGGCACCGCGCCCGTGGCCCCGATGGTCGCGATATTCCCGTCGCGGATCACGACCGTCTGGTTCTCCATCGGCGCGGCGCCGGTGCCGTCGATCACGCGCACGTGCGTCAGCGCGACGACGGTCGTGTCGACGCTCACGTACTGCATCACGTTGCGAGACAGCGTGGGGCGCTGGGCGGCGGCGGGCGCCACCGCGGCGGCGAGGAGCAGACAGGCGGTCGCCGCGGCCGTGAGGCCTGCGCCACGGCGGAAGTGGGGGCGGGGGCGGGAGACTCTAGTGGTAGGCATGCGGAGAGATTACCGCGCGCCGGCTTCGCCGTCCACCTCGTCCTCCGCCGGCGCGCGGACGGCCGCCAGGTAGCCTCGTATCAGCGCGATCAGGAAGATCAGCGTGCCCAGCCCGCGCACGCTCGCCGCGATGGAGGTGTCGTGCGCGAGCAGGCCGAAGTGCCCGAACAGGTACGCCCAGTCATGCTCGCCGCCACCCACCAGCGGCAGCGCCTGCGTGCGCGCGTCGGCCATGTACACGCCGATGTTCCAGAGATTGACGGCAACCCACCACAACATCACCGACGCCGCGAAGTCGTCGCGCTTGGGCCCGAAGCGCAGAAAGTAGGCGAGAAAGGTCAGGGGCACGATCAACTGGAAGAGCGTGCCGCCCGCAAACTGGATCACCTCGCCGAACGGCGCGAACACCAGGTGCCCGGTCTCGTGGATGGCGAGGTCGACGCTGTCGATGAGGTGCCCGGACATCGGGCTCCGGTAGCACACCACCCCGTAGACCGCCAGCAGCACGAGCAGCCCCAGGCGCGCGTTGCGCGTGAGTTGCGCGGTGCCCCGCGCGCTCGGTGAGTCCTGAGACATGCGCGGTCCTATCGCTCCGGCACCGCCGTCACCTTCTCCCCGCGCAGAAAGCGGCCGATCTTGTCGTTCAGGAACGCGAGATCGGCCGGGCTCGCGCCCGCGCCCGCCGGGTGCCCCCACAGCGACGGAATCGGCACGAACGACACGGTGCGCATGAACTGCTGCTCGTACCGCGCGTCGGTGATCGGGAAGTACATGTCGGTTTGCGACGGCATGTAGAGAAAGGGCACGCGAATGGAGCGCAGCGCCGCCTCGACGCTGCCATGGAAGCCCGGTGTCTGCCCCACGTCGTGCCGCTGCCAGGTGCGCGCCTGCAGGATCACGTCGTTGGCGTCGGCGCCCTTGAGGAAGTTGGTGCGGAAGTTGTTCACCACCTGCTCGAACGTCGTGCCCGGCGGCGTGTTGGTGCGCCACAGCTCGCGGCGCCACCACTCCTGCGAGTACAGCCACCCGGCCCACACCATCCCGAAGGCCTGCATGCCCTTCACGGGTTCGGCGGTGTAATCGCCGCCGTTGAACGTCTGGTCGGCGGTGATCGCCGCGATCTGCCCCTCGAGGCGCACGATGCCGTGGCCGTACGTCTTGGCGGTGCCGGACGTGGCCACCACCCGGTCGGCGAAGTCGGGATAGCTCACCGCCCACTGGAATGCCTGCTGTGCCCCCATCGAGAAGCCGATGACGGCGCGCACGTGCGTGATGCCGAGCCGCTCCGTGAGCAGCCGGTGGACCGCCTCGACGTTGTCGCGAATGGTCGTCACCGGAAAGCGCGGGCCGT
This sequence comes from uncultured Gemmatimonadaceae bacterium, assembly GCA_963814345.1. Taxonomy (GTDB): domain Bacteria; phylum Gemmatimonadota; class Gemmatimonadetes; order Gemmatimonadales; family Gemmatimonadaceae; genus JAGWRI01. The sequence goes on from CAWFCT010000016.1 coordinate 32,353, forward strand.
GGAAAGGCTCGGGGGTATTGCTCGGCGACGACGAATGGCCGTTGCCGAACAGTTCGGTGGCCACCAGGAACAGGCGCGTGGTGTCGAGCGCGCGGCCCGGCCCGATGAGCCATTCGTATCCGCGGTGGTTGGCCATGTAGTGCGACGGCAGCAGCACGGCATTGTCGTGCGCGGCATTCAGATGCCCGTACGTGCCGTACACCACGTGCGCCGATGGGAGCACGGTGCCGCTCTCGGTGCGGAAGTTCGCGATCACGAACGTGTCGACCGTGGAGGGGTCGGGACGCTGCTGCGCGGTGGCGACCGACGAACACAGCACCACGAGGGCCGGAACGGCCAATCGAATGAGGCGAGGCATGCCGCGGGGGGATTGGGGAGAGGTCGAGCGAGGGCGCGCGAAGAGGCGAACCGCCGGGTGCGTCTGGCGCCGGACGGGACGGCGCTCCAATTTGGCCGGGTTCCCCCCTGCCCGCCACTGTCCGCACAACCCCTCCCTGCCATGATGCCCCGATTCACCCTCCCCGTTCTCGCCGCCCTGGGCGGACTCACGCTGCTGCCCGCACGGTTCGCCCCCGAGCCGGCGCCGCTGCGCGGCTTCACCGCCGCCACCTCCCGCGTGGAGCGCAGTTGGGAAGCCAAGTTCGACGCCATTCCCGACCCCGCCCGCCTGCGCGCCAACATGAAGCTGCTCTCGGCACGCCCGCACCACGTTGGGTCGCCCTACGACCTGCAGAACGCCGAGTGGATCCTGGCGCAGTACAAGTCGTGGGGCTGGGATGCGCACATCGAGACCTTCGACGTGCTCTTCCCGACCCCGAAGCAAAGGCTGGTGGAGATGATCGCGCCCACGCACTACACCGCCAAGCTGCAGGAGCCGGTGGTGCCGGAGGATCCAACGTCCAACCAGACGTCGGAACAGCTCCCCACCTACAACGCGTACTCCGCCGACGGCGACGTGACCGGCCCACTGGTGTTCGTGAACTACGGCATCCCGGCCGACTACGACGAGCTGGCGCGGCACGGGATCTCGGTGAAGGGCGCGATCGTGATCGCCAAGTACGGCGGTTCGTGGCGCGGCATCAAGCCCAAAGTGGCCGCCGAGCACGGCGCCGTGGGCTGTCTCATCTATTCCGACCCGGCCGACGACGGGTACGCCGGCGGCGCCGTCTTCCCGAAGGGACCGATGCGTCCCCCGCAGGGGGTGCAGCGCGGCAGCGTGGAAGACATGCCGACGTATCCCGGCGATCCGCTCACGCCGGGCATCGGCGCCACCAAGGACGCGAAGCGGCTGCCCGTGGATCAGGCGCCCACACTGACCAAGATCCCGGTACTGCCCATCTCGTACGGCGACGCGCAGCCGCTGCTGGCCGCCATGGGCGGTCCGGTGGCGCCCGCCGCCTGGCGCGGCGGACTGCCGATCACCTATCGGCTGGGCTCGGGTCCGGCCCGCGTACACCTGGTGGTCAGGTCCAACTGGGATCTCAAGACGCTGCACGACGTGATCGCCAAGCTGCCCGGCACCACCGAAGCCGATCAGTGGGTGATCCGTGGCAACCACCACGACGCCTGGGTCAACGGCGCCGCCGATCCGCTGTCGGGCCAGGTGGCCGAGCTGGAGGAGGCCCGCGCGCTGGGTGAACTGTACAAGCAGGGATGGCGTCCCAAGCGCACCATCATCTACGCGGCGTGGGACGGCGAGGAGCCCGGGCTGCTCGGCTCCACCGAGTGGGTGGAGGAACACGCCGACGAGCTGGCGCAGCACGCCGTGGCGTACATCAATACCGACGGCAACGGCCGCGGCTTCTTCCGCGCATCGGGCTCACACTCGCTCGAGGCGTTCGTGAACGAGGCCGAGAAGGACGTGATGGACCCCGAAGCGCACGTCAGCGTCTGGAAGCGCGCCAAGGCGCAGCAGGCGGTGCGCGTCGCCGAGGGCGGCGGCGGACGCGGCGGTGCGGACGGAAACGGCGGGCCCAATGCCGACATCCGCATCGGGGCGCTCGGCTCGGGCTCCGACTACACGCCCTTCCTGCAGCACCTGGGGATCGCCTCGCTCAACCTCGGCTTCGGCGGCGAGGACCAGAGCGGCATCTACCATTCCATCTACGACGACTTCTACTGGTACACGCACTTCAGCGACACCTCGTTCGTGTACGGCAGAGCGCTGGCGCAGACGGCCGGTCGGATGGTGATGCGGCTGGCCGATGCCGACGTACTGCCCTTCGTCTACACCAACCTCGCGCAGACGGTGCAGCGGTACACCGCGGAGCTGCAGCAGCTCCGTGACCAGCGCGCGCGCACCATCGAGGCCACCAACCGCGCGATCAGGGCCGGCGATTTCGCGATGGTCAGCGATCCCGAGGATCCGACCGGCGCGCCGGCGGTGAAGGTACCGCCCCCGCAGTTCAACTTCGCGCCGCTGCTCAATGCGGTGGATACGTTGAACGCCGCGGCGGCGCGGTTCGAGAAGGCCTATGGCACATGGGACGCGGCCGAGGATACGGCGGAGGCGGCGTTGCGCGGAGTGAACGAGCAGTTGCTCAGGTCGGAGCGCGACCTCACGTCACCGGACGGCCTGCCGAAGCGGCCGTGGTACAAGCACCTGCTCTACGCGCCGGGTTTCTACACCGGCTACGGCGTGAAGACGATGCCGGGAGCGCGCGAGGCCATCGAACAGGGCGAGTGGAGCGATGTGAATGCGCAGATCCTGCGCATCGCCAACGCCCTCAGCGCGGAGGCGGCGTTGGTGAACGACGCCGCCTCCACCCTGGAGCGCGCGAAATGACGACTAGAACCCGAAGCCGACCAGCACCATGAAGGTGCGGCTCTTGTAGCTGTTGGTGCTCTGCACCGTGGCCAGCTTGAGGTCCGTGAGGCCGTAGACATAGCGGCCTTCGAGCGTGAGACCGCCCATCACCCGTACGCCGGCGCCGAAAACGCCGGCGTACGTCGTCTTCGGACGGCCGGTGTCGGGGCAGCTGCTACCGCCGGCGTTGCACGACATCTCGAACGACGCCTGCGGTCCCGCGTAGGCGAACGGTGAGAGGCCCGGAATGGGCATACTCAGCCGCAGATAGACCGGCACGTCGATGTAGTTCAACTCGCGCGCCGCGCCGGGCGTGGTGCTCGTGACACCCTGCTGCGTATACAGTCCCTCAATCCCGATGCCGAGCGGCGAACCGCTCTCGTAGCCGAGACCGATGGAATAGCCGGTGCGCGACTGCAGGGCGCCCGGATTGATGCCGGTGGTCGTGACGTTGCTGAACGTCGCGCCGCCCTTGATCCCGAGTCCGCTCTGGGCGTGCGCCGCGGACGCGACGCTCCCGATCAATGCGGTCACGACCGCCATGCTCACGAATGCACGCTTCATGCGACTCCTCCGTTGCGGGTTCTGGGGATTACCCCCACATCGGGACGATTGTTGCACGTCCCCCGAAACGAAACCGTTCAACTGAAGGTCCCGCGACTTGCCACTCAGGATGTGACGTGGATTACGCCGCGGTGAGGATGAGCGGGCGTCCCTGCCGGACGACGATCGTATTCTCGTAATGCGCCGACAGGGCGTGGTTGCGCGACCGGATGGTCCATCCGTCACGCTCCTCCACGGTGCGGGCCGGGCGTTCGGTGATGATCGGCTCGACGGCCAGCACCATCCCCTCGTGCAGCACCGCGCGGTCACGCGGGTCTTCGTAGTTCAGCACGGTGGGCGACTCGTGGATGGTGCGCCCCACCCCATGCCCCGTGAGTTCCCGCACCACGGCGAACCCGTCGCGCGCCACCTCGTGCTCGATGGCGCGGCCGATGCCGCGCACCGGGCGGCCATCGCGCGCCTCGGCCATGGCGGCGGTGAACGCACGCCGCACGCACCGCATGAGCCGCCGCGCCACCGCCGGCGCTCCGGGCAGCGCGATGGTGCGCGCGGCGTCGGCCACAAATCCGTCAAGCTCCACGGTGATGTCGAGCTTCACCAGATCGCCGCGCGCCAACACGCGGTCGCCCGGCACGCCGTGCACGATCTGGTCGTTGACGCTGATGAGATTGAAGCCGGGGAACCGGTAAGTGAGCTGCGGGGCCGAGCGCCCGCCGCGCGCGCGAATGAACTTCGCCCCGCGTTCGTCCAGCTCGGCGGTGGTCATGCCCACGGCTACCTGCCGCGCGAGGAACGCGTGGGCGTCGGCCACCAGGCGGCCGACGCGGCGCATGCCATTGAGATCCGCCTTGGACCCGAGCGTCACCCCGCCCCTCCGAGTTCGCGGTACCAGGCCGTGAACGCACGCTCGACGAATGTCTTGCCGAACATCGTCCACTCCCCGGTGGATGCCGGAATGGTGTAGGCGGCGGCCGCATCGCCGGCGCTCGTGCCGGCGGCGTGCGCCTTCCGCGCCGCGCGTTCCACGTCGTCGATCATCGCGGTGTAGCGATCGAGGTCGGCCGGCGTACCCACCGCCCCGTGCCCCGGCACGTACGTCGCCGCGTTCCGCGCGCGCAACACGCGCACCGACGCCGAGAGCTTGCTCGGAATGGCGTCCACGTAGTTCGGAAACATCGCGTTCCAGAACAGATCGCCGGTGAACACGAGGTTCGCGTCGTCGAGTTCCAGCGCCACATCGCTGTCGGTGTGGCCGAGTTGGGGCACGATGCGGATGCTGCGGCCGCCGAGGTCGAGGGTAGCCGAGTCGGTGGGCGACATGAGCACGGCATCGTTCAGCGCGGCCGTGCGGTCGGCGTCCGCCGGTTTGTTGCGCGCGATCGCCTCGTCGCGGGTGATCTGCGTGACGCGCAGCTTTGGGTGGTGATCGGCCGTCACGTAACCCGCCACGCCATTGGAGTGGTCGGAGTGGTAGTGGGTCACGAGCACGTGCGTGGGCCAGCGGCCGGTGAGCGTGCGCGCCTGTTCGGCCAGCCACGCGGCGCCCTTGGGTGTCTGGAACCCCTCGATGGCGAGTACGGCGTTCCGTCCGGCAATGATGCCGCCATTGGACACGGTGGTGTAGTCGCCGCCGAGGGGCGTGGACACGAGCGCCCAGATGTTCTCGCCCACGCGCTCGATGCGCGCAAAGGGCGCCGTGGCGACGACCGGACCCAACGGGCGCGCGGCCCAGAGGTCGCGGAGGATCCGCGGCGAGACGGCGGCGGCGAGCGCGAGGTGCGCGGCGCAGCTCCCGGACGTGGCGATGAATTCGCGACGGGACAGTGAGGGCATCGGCGGCGGGGCTACGAGGGGTCGGTGTAACTCATGCCCGGCAACCCGGCGAGCTTCCGCAGCGCCGAGAGCTGGCCGAGATGATAGGTGTCGTGCTGCACCATGAAGGTGAGCAGCGCGAACGTGGTCTGTTCGAACACGGGAAAGCGCACCTCGACCGGCGTGCTCAACTGCGCCGCGGTCATCGCCGCCAGCCGGTCGCGCAGGGCGTGCGAGGCCTCGGTCCAGGCGGCGAGGACGTCGGCCACCGGCGGCCATGCGTTCACCTCGTCGATGCTCTTGGCCGTCATCAACCCCGCCGGCAACGGATTCGGACGCTCCGCGCCGAGCCACTTCAGCAGTCCGTAGCGCGCCTTCACCATGTGCGCGGCCACCCACAGCGCGCTGTTGGTCTCACCGGAGGGACGAGCCTCCGCCTGCGCCTGACTCATCCCGTGCAGGCAGTTGCGGAAGAGTTTGGTGTTGATGCGGAGGATTTCGGCAGGTGCGACGGCACGGGGATCCATGGCGTGGCTCACTGTGAAAGTCGGTGCAACAGAACCGCGGCACGCTTGGTCAGCCGCGGCAGCCAATTGAGATACGCGGTCTCCTTCTCGCTGTGGTCGTCGTGTCCGGACAGGCCGATGCCGTCGATGACCATCGGCACCTGATCGGCCACGAACGCCACGTCGGCGGCGCCGGCGCGTGAGGGATCCACCGCTGCCACGCCGCCGAGCCCGAGGTCCCGGCTGGCCTGGTCGTACAGCGCCAGCAGCCGGCGGTTGCCATCGGTGGGCGCCATGGGCGGATACCCGTCGTCGAACGCGATGGTGGCGTTGGTCTGCGGCAGATGGTGCGACACGATGTCGCGCATGGTCTGCTTCGTGGCGGAAAGTTGCGCCGGCGACAGCGTCCGGATGTCGCCGCTCACCATCATGTGCTCGGCCACCACGTTGTGCTCGCCGGCCGCCCGGCCGGCGGCCGCGTTGCTGTCGAGCGCCACCGTGGTGCCGCCGAGGGCGAGGCCGGGGTTGAAGGTCAGGTAGCGCTCGCCCCGGAGTTGCGTGTAGAAGGCGTTCAGAATGCGCGACGCCTCGAACACCGCACCGGCGCCGATGTCGCTCCGGAAGATCTGGGACGAGTGGCCGGCATTGCCGGTGGTGGTGAGCGTCCAGCTCCCCGCCCCGCGGCGCGAGATCACGGCGGTCGCCGGATCGGCCGCGCCGTCCTCGAATCCGATGGCGGCCGTCGCCCCCTTTGCGGCGTCGATGAGCGCCCGGCGCGCCGCCGACAGCGGGGCACCCGCATTCTCCTCGTCGCCGTCGAACACCACGGTCACGTTCATCCGGCCCAGTTGGCCCGCGTCCTTCAGCGCCCGCAGCGCATAGAGGATGATCACGTCGCCGCCCTTCATGTCGATGATCCCGGGGCCGGTGGCCGTGGAGTCGTCGATCTGCGTCCAGCGCTGGAACGTGCTCGTTACCGGGAACACCGTGTCCATATGGCCGATGAGCAGCAGCTTGGGGCCCGGCCCCGGATGCTCGGCCACCAGGTGTCCCGCGCGGTCGAACGAGGCACCGTCCACCCAGTGCGTCGTGAACCCGAGGGCATCGAACTCGGGACGCAGCACATCCGCCACCTGGCGGACGCCGGCGAAGTTCATCGTGCCGCTGTTGATGTCGACGATCCGCCGCAGCAGCGCCAGCGCCTCGGCATTGTGCGCGTCCACGGCCCGCACCACGGCTTGCTCGCTCGCAGAGAGCTGCTGGGCTCTCAGTGAAAGCGGGACGAACGCGAGGGCGACGGTGCAGATCAGAGGTCCGTATCGGCGCATGACGACTCGGTGGGCGGTGAGCGGATAGGAGATACCAGATAGTACCGCTTCCGGGGTGACGCGACCAGAGCGTGAGGCCCCATCTGCCTTCTCAGTTCCGGTCCGTACAGTCCGTATCCAATCTCGTGGGCGCCTGCCCCGTTGAGCCCCATGGACGCCACCGGCAACTCTGCCGTTCGGCATTCTACGAATCGGATACGGACGGAACGGAGGACAACGGACCCCAACGGAGAGCGTGCGGGTGGACTCTGCCACGGTGGTCGCCGACCGCCGTGGCGGCGTGCTGACGGGCGGACCGCCGCGAGGTATCTTCTGCCCATGCGCCGACTCCTGCTGCTCTGCCTGATCGCCCTCGGCACCACGGCCCGTGCACAGACCGGGCCGTTGACCGCCGACTCCGGCCACTTCGTTCTGAACGGTAAACCCTTCCAGATCATCTCCGGTTCCATGCACTACGCGCGCGTGCCGCGCGAGTACTGGCGCGACCGGATGGAGAAGGCCAGGGCGATGGGCCTCAACACCATCACCACGTATGTGTTCTGGAACTTCCACGAGCCGACGCCGGGGCATTTCGACTTCTCGGGCCAGCGCGACATCGCCGAGTATCTGCGCACGGCGCAACAGGTGGGGCTCCACGTGATCCTGCGTCCGGGCCCGTACGTGTGCGCGGAGTGGGAGCTGGGCGGCTACCCGGGATGGCTGTTCGCCGACACGAGCATCGTGCTGCGCAGCACCGATCCGAAGTTCACGAAGCCCGCCGAAGCGTGGCTCGACACGCTCGGCAAGGTGGTGACACCCTTCCTGGCCAGCCGCGGCGGTCCGATCATCGCCGTGCAGGTGGAGAACGAGTACGGCTCGTTCGGCAAGGACAAGGACTATCTGCGCTGGCAACTCGGCGCGCTGCGGCACGCCGGGTTCAACGACGTGTACCTGTTCACTGCCGACGGTGACGTGCAGTTGCCCAACGGAACGCTCCCTGAGTTGCCGGCCGTGGTGAACTTCGGCCCCGGCGAGGCGGACAGCGCGTTCGCGCGGCTCGCGCGCTTCAAACCCGGCGAGCCGCTCATGAGCGGCGAATACTGGGCCGGCTGGTTCGACCAGTGGGGGCAGCCGCACCATACCACCAACGCCGCGCGTCAGACGAAGGAACTGAGCTGGATGCTCGACCGCGGCTATTCGGTGAGCATCTACATGTTCCACGGCGGCACGACACCGGGGTTCATGAACGGCGCCAACATCGACGGCGGGCACTACCACCCGCAAACGTCGAGCTACGACTACGATGCGGCGCTCGACGAGTCGGGGCGGCCGACGCCCAAGTACTTCATGTTCCGCGACGCGATCGCCAAGGCCACGGGACTGACGCCGCCGCCGGTGCCGGAGACGCCGGCACCGATATCGGTGCCGTCGTTCGACCTCGGGCCGATCGCGTCGATCTTCGACCACCTTCCGAAGCCAGTGCGCGTCGAGCGCCCGCGCAACATGGAGAGCTTCGGCCAGTCGTATGGCTACATCCTGTACCGCACGACAGTGGGAGATTCGGCGAGTGGCGAGCTCGTCATCCGCGACGTGCGCGACTATGCGCAGGTCTACGTGGATGACGTGCTGAAAGGCACGCTCGACCGCCGGTTGGGCGAGGACAGCATGCCGATCGCCGTGCCGGCGCACGCCCGTCTCTCGATTCTGGTCGAGAACAGCGGGCGCGTGAACTTCGCCAGGCCGCTGCGCTACGAGGAGAAGGGCATCACGCACCGCGTGACGCTGGCGGGGCGCGAGCTCACCGGCTGGAACGTGTACACATTCCCCATGCGCGATCTCTCGGAGCTCGACTGCCGGGCGACGGGTGCCGTCGAGTGCCCGCAGTCGATCCGGATGATGTCGTTCGAGCCAATGCAGACGGCGGGGTTCTACGTCGGAGCGTTCGATCTCACCCGCACCGGCGACACCTTCCTCGACCTGCGCGACTGGGGCAAGGGAACCGTCTGGGTGAACGGCCACCAGCTCGGGCGATTCTGGGGCATCGGTCCGGAGCAGACGCTCTACGTGCCGGGACCATGGCTGCATGTGGGCCGCAACGACGTCGTGGTGTTCGACCTGCTCGCGCCGGAACATCCCACGCTCCAGGGCCTCGACCACCCGATCCTCGACGACCTGCGTCCCAACGATCGTTCGCACTGAGCGCGGGGGCTCGCGGGGAGCGCGGTGCTGCCGGCCTCAAACCGGGATCGGCACCGCCTACCGCTTGACCGCGAGGCCCGGCACCCGGCGCTGCAGGGCCGCGATGAACGCCTCGCGGTCTTGGGGCGAGATCAGCAGCCACCCGGACTTTCCGTAGCACACCTTCAACCGGCGCAACGAGAGCGCGGGCGCGGAGAGTGCGCTTCCGGAGTATTCCACGCGTGTGATGTCGCGGCAGGCAACATGCCAGTGCAGCCCTCCGCACCGCACGTCGAGCGTGTCGTCGTCGAGCGTGTAGGCGGTGGACCGGTAGGTCCACCAGAACAGCAGGACGACCAGCAGACCCGTTCCGCCTGCGATCCCGATCCCGACCCCCTTGCCAAGTCCAGCGTTGGTGGACGGGTTCGCCATGGCGACCGCAAGCCCGCCCACGGAGGCCACCAGCGCCACCAGCACGAGCCAGAGATCGACCCTGGAGCGGAACACTTGGTCGGGACCGGCGGAGTTGGGCTCGGAAGTCATTGCGGTTCTGATTGGGTGCTCTATTATGTGCGCCTCATCAACGCTCCAACAGCCCGCCCTTTCGCGGTTTCGCCCTTTCGCGGTTTCGCCCCTTCGCCGTTCCGCCGTTTGACTGTCCGACTGTCCGACCTACCGACCTACCATTTAGATGCGTCCCTCCCTCGGCGCCCCCCTCCTCGCCCTCGCCCTGATCTCCACCGGGGCGTACGCACAGCACCCCGAAGCCCTCTGGTACTCCACCGGCGCCGACTCCAGCACCGTCCACTTCATCGAGCACGCCGGTCAGATCGACGTCGTCGCACCGCAGGTGTTCGCGCTCCAGTCCAACGGACGCATCACCGGCCGCATCGATCCGCGCGTCATCGCCGCCGCGCATGAACACCACGTGAAGCTCGTGCCGCTGGTGATGAATCCCGGATTCAGCCAGCCCGCCATCCATCACGTGCTCACCAATCGGACCGCGTGGCGCCGCGCGATGCGCAGTCTCGCCGCGCTCTGCCGCACGCAGCACCTGGACGGCATCCAGTTCGATCTCGAGAACGTGAACGTCGCCGACAGGCACCGATTCACCGCCTTCGTCCGCGAAGCGGTGGACTCGGTGCACCACGCCGGGTGCACGCTCTCGGCCGCCGTGGTGCCCCGGGCGAGCGACGATCCCGGCACCAACAGTTACGACCGGTGGATCTTCACCAACTGGCGCGGCGTCTACGACTACAAGGCGCTGGCCGACACGCTCGACTTCATCTCGTACATGACGTACGCCGAGCACACGGGCGGATCGCCCGCCGGCCCGGTGGCCGGCTACCCGTGGATGGAGGCGTGCCTGCGCCACCTCCTCGCCCTCGGCGTGCCGCCATCCAAGATCTCGCTCGGCCTTCCCTCGTATTCGGACTGGTGGTTCCCGTCGTACACCGAGAAGGGAGGCTCCCGCATGCGCGGGCGGGACGTTCCGTACGTACGCGCCGAGAGTCTGCTCACCGCCAACCGCGTGCGTGCCGTGTGGGACAGTGTCCAGAAGTCGCCGTACGCCATCTGGAGCGAGAACGGGGTGTTCCGCTATCTGTGGATCGAGAACACCCGCGCTTTCATGGACAAGCTGGCCCTCGTCTCGCAGTACCACCTGCGCGGCTACTCGGTCTGGGTGCTCGGTACGGAAGATCCGACACTCTGGGCCGCGCTGGCGCGGGGAGTGTCCACCCCCCAGCTTTGAATGGGTGCGGCCGGCGATGGCCGTGGTTTGGCTCTCGACCGGAGCGCGGCCGGTGCGAATACTCGTAGCAGAGGACGACCAGGTAACGTCGCAGACCATCTGCGCCATGGTGCGCGGACTCGGCCACCGGCCGATGCCCGCCTTCGATGCCATGCAGACGCTGATGCTCGCCATGCGCTCGCCGCATCCGGACGCGATCCTCCTCGACCTCAACATGCCGGGGGGCACCGGAATGGGCGCGCTCGAGAAGCTGCGGGCGTCGAGCAGGACCGCCCACATCCCGGTGATCGTGCTGAGCGGCACGACCGACCCCGCGGCCCGGCAGGCTGCGCTCAACGCGGGGGCCGCCGAGTTCCTGGGCAAGCCGACCACCACGCAGCAACTGAAGGCGACGCTCGAGGCGCTCGCCGGCGAGGGCTGACGCCGGGACGGTCGCCGCAGTTCGGGAACCGCCCTAGACGACGGTCCCGAACAAGCGCCCCACGCCCGCGGTGATCCCCATGGCGAGCGCGCCCCAGAAGGTCACCCGGATGGCGCCCCGCACCACCGGCGCGCCTCCCGTGCGCGCCGCGACCGCACCCAGCAACGCCAGAAATACCAGCGAGCCCGCGATCACGAGTGGGATCACGCGCGTTACCGGCGCGAGCCAGGTGGTGAGCAGCGGCATCGCCGCGCCCACCGCGAAGCTGCCCGCCGACGCCAGCGCCGCCTGGATGGGTTTGGCCGTGACGACCTCCGAGATGCCGAGTTCGTCGCGCGCGTGCGCGCCGAGTGCATCGTGCGCCATGAGTTGGTCGGCTACCTTCCGCGCCAGCGCCGGCTCGAGCCCACGCTTCACGTAGATTCCGGCCAGCTCGACATGCTCCACTTCCGGGTCGCCCTTCAGCTCGGACCGCTCGCGGTCCAGGTCGGCCCGCTCGGTCTCGGCCTGCGACTTCACCGAGACGTACTCGCCGGCCGCCATCGACATGGCGCCGGCCACGAGGCCGGCGATGCCCGCCACCAGGATCTCGGCGTGGGCGGCGCTCGCCGCCGCCACGCCCACCACGAGGCTTGCCGTGGAGACGATGCCGTCGTTGGCGCCGAGCACGGCGGCGCGCAGCCAGCCGATGCGATCGGTGCGATGCGTTTCGCGGTGTCGGGCGGGGGGCTCCATGAATTCGGCCTCGGGGTTGGCGTCCCTTTCAATATGTAGTACCGCATGGTATTTCTGGTGGACCCGGCGTTCCGGCCGGGCTCGCGATGGACCCCCGATCAGGAGTTTCGATGCGCTCACGACCCTTCGCCGCCCTTGCCGCGCTGGGCGCGCTCGCGGCACTTCCCGCCGCCGGTTTTGCCCAGGCCGCCCCGAAGTACCCGGAGCGTGCCATCCGGCACGACATTCCGATGACCGACATGATCCAGCGGGCCTTTGCCGCCGGCACCCGCGACAGCACCGGGCGTCCGGGACCCAACTACTGGCAGCTCTGGACCAATTATACGATCAACGCCCGCTTCGATCCGGCTACGGGGCTGGTGACCGGACACGAGCACGTGGTGGTGAACAACAACGGGCCCAACGAGATGCGCACCATCATGCTGCGTCTCGATCAGAATCTGTTCGCCGCCAACGTGCCAAAGGCCGAGGTGGTCACGGACATCACCGACGGCATGCAGGTGACGGCGCTCAGCGTGAACGGAAAGCCGGTGGCCCTCAACCAGGGCGGCCCGCCGCGCCGGTTCGGGCGCGGCGGCCGCGGCGCGGCTCCGCCCCCGGTGGAACTGGCCGCCTACGACATGTCGCAGACGGTGGCCGGGATCACGCTGCCGGAGCCGGTGCCGGCCCACGGCAGCTTCACTCTCGACGCCGACTGGCACTTCACCGTGCCGAAGGTCGTTTCGCCCACCCGCGGCATCCGCATGGGTGCCTGGGGGGACACCCTCTACCAGGTGGGCCAGTGGTACCCGCGGGTGATGGTGTTCGACGACCTGCGCCAGGGTGGCTGGGACACCGAGCCGTACCTCGGGCCATCCGAGTTCTACAACAATTTCGGCCACTTCGATGTGAAGCTCGACGTGCCCGCGGGCTGGTTGGTGGGGGCCAGCGGCATTCTCCAGAATCCCGACGAGGTGTACACCGCCGACGAGCGGGCAGGCCTCCAGCGCGCGCTCACCGCCGATTCGACGGTGCGCATCCTGAGTCCCGACCAATTCGGGGCGGGCAAGGCGACGGCGGCCGGCGACCGGCTGGTGTGGCACTTCGTGGCCGACACGGCCGGCGACGTGGCCTGGGCCACCTCGGATCAGTTCGTCTGGGACGGCTTCCACGCCGTGATCCCGGGTTCGGGCAAGAACGTGCCCATCAACATCATGTACCTGCCGGGCCACACGCCGCAGTATGCCGACGCCGGCCCCACGGTGGCCCACGCGCTGCAGTTCTACTCCAAACTCTGGCTCCCGTATGCGTTCCCGACCATGACCATGGTGGACGGTCCGGAACTCGGCATGGAGTACCCGATGTTCATCATGTCGAGCACGGGCGCGTCGGACCACGAAACCGGACACGAATGGTGGCCGATGACGCTGGGCACCAATGAGACCTGGTACGGTTGGATGGACGAGGGGTTCAACCAGTACATGAACATCCTGTCGCGCGACGATCGCCAGGGACGGCCGGCCGATCTGGACGGGCCCGGCCAGAGCTACGGCCGCACGAGCGGCAACGAGCGCGAGGGCACGTTGATGTGGGACGCCAACTACGGCGGCCCCATGTACTCGTTCCAGGCCTACAGCAAGGCGCCGATGATGCTCTCGATGCTCGGTGGCATCGTTGGGGACAGCGCGGTGTGGCACGCGATGAGCGAGTACGCCCACGCCTGGCGGTTCAAGCACCCCTCGCCGTGGGACTACGCCTTCTTCATGGACAATGCCCTGCACCGCGACCTCGGCTGGTTCTGGTACTACTGGCTGTTCACCACCGAAGCGGTGGACGGGTCCATCCAGAACGTGAGCGCGATGAGCGGCCGCACGACCGTGACCGTGCACCAGGCGGGACAGATGCCGTCGCCCGTGGTGCTCAACGTGCACTTCGCCCCCGGTGGCCCGGCGCTGCACCGCGTGCCCAACGCGACAATCGTCGACGACACGACGGCGACGATCACGTATCCGGTGGACGTCTGGTTCGGGGGCAGCCGGACCTTCAAGGCGACGTTCGACTTCGGCCCGCGCCGCATCGAGCGCATCGTGCTCGACCCGCACTGCCGGTTCCCGGACAAGGACGTGGCGGACAACACCTGGCCGCGGCAACCGGCGCCCGCCGAGCCCGCGGACCGCGGATTCGGCGGCGGCCGCTTCGGCGGCGTGGCGTGTCACGGCTGACGCGACCCTGAGTTGGTGGCGAACGCGGGCGGTGACTCAGGGTGAGTCGCCGCCCGCGTTCGTTTTGGCGGGGCGGTTGCATCGATCGGTCGATCGGCCCATTACTCCGACGTCGTCGTTCCACGTTCCCGTTTCGCAAGCCGGAGGTGCCATGTCCGATTTCCTTCACCCGTCCCACCACTGGATCTGGTCGCTGGTCGTGGTCATCGCCGCTCCGCTGCTGGCGCTGGCCCTGCACGCCCTGCTCAACCGCGTGGCGCTCCGGCTCACGCGGATGACCGCGACCAAGTTCGACGAATCGGTCGTGAACCACGCGCGACGCCCCACGCGCGTGCTCTTTCCGTTGGCGGCCATCCTGTTCGTGCTGCCCGGCCTGCAACTCTCCGCCGACACGGAGGCGGCGCTCCGCCACACGCTGGGCGTGCTGCTCATCGCCGCCGGCGCGTGGCTGCTGATCGCGATGTTCTCGGTGGTGGACGACCTGGTGGCCGAGCGCTTCCCGATGAACGTGGCCGACAACCTGCGCGCGCGGAGCGTCCTCACGCAGATCCGCGTGCTGCGGCGCATCGCGATCGTGATCGTCACGATCGTCGCCATGGCGATCATTCTCATGACCTTTCCCACCATCCGGCACATCGGCGACAGCCTTCTGGCGTCGGCAGGGCTGGCGGGACTGGTGGTCGGCCTCGCGGCGCGCCCCACCCTGGCCAATCTCATCGCCGGCGTACAACTCGTGCTCACCGAGCCCATCCGGATCGACGACGTCGTGATCGTCGAGGGCGAGTGGGGGCGCATCGAGGAGATCCGCACCACCTACGTCGTGGTCCGGATCTGGGATCTCCGGCGGCTGGTGGTGCCGCTCAGCTACTTCATCGAGCACCCGTTCCAGAACTGGACGCGCACCAGCGCCGACATCATCGGCAGCGTGTTCGTGTACACCGACTACCGCGTGCCGGTGGAGGAGCTACGCCAGGAGGTGCACCGCATCCTCGGCACCACCGACCTGTGGGACGGAAAGGTGTGGAACGTGCAGGTGACCGACTCCAAGGAGCAGACGGTGGAGATCCGCGCGCTGATGAGCGCCTCCGACTCGTCGAAGGCGTGGGATCTGCGCTGTTTGGTGCGCGAGCAGCTCGTGGCCTACCTGCAGGAGCGCCACCCGGAGTCGCTGCCCGTCGTGCGCGCCGAGCTTCGCGGCCAACTCTCCGCGTGACGGCGCGCCGCGGGCTTCCGCCCGCGGCGCGGGGACTCCCGGCGAACCGGGGGTCCCCGACGGCGTTCAGCCGCCGTGATGGCTGAGCGTGTACACGTACGCAGCCACGGCCTTGATCTGGTCGGGCGTGAGCGTCGCGCCGCCCATGGGCAGCATCGGCGCCGTGTAGGGCGCGGTGGGCTTGGGCATGCCCTCGGTCACGCGCTTCTGAATAAAGGCATAGCTGCCGTCGCCGGTGAGCCAGGCGGTATCGGTGAGGTTCGGAGCCAGCGGTCCACCCTTGGCGTCCGCTCCGTGGCAGGTGAAGCAGAGTCCGCCGGCCGCCTGGCCATGGAAGATGCTGTCGCCCAGGCTCACCATGGCCGCCGTCGCGCCGGCGGGGGGTGCGCCCATGGCAGGCGCCGCCGCCATCTGACCGGCCGCCGCCGTGGTGTCGGCGGGCGCCGCCATGGCGCTGGTGGTGTCGGTGGCCGCGCTCTTCTCGCCGCCACCGCACGCGCCGAGCACGAAGAGCATCGCCGTCGTCGCCGCGATCGCCCCCGTCAGGCGAACGCGAGTGAACCCGTGTTGATCGAGCCGCATCCCTGCCTCCCGTGTGTTGGATCGAGATATCCGATGCAGGGCACTCCCGGGACGCCAGCGAGAGCCGGAGTCAGCCTCGGCTCCGGGCTCCCGGCTCGCGCGCCGGAAAGCCCAGTCCTTGGACGTTAAGCGATCCTTCGGCGGCCTGTAAAGGACCGATTCCCCGATTGTCCGATCACACGCGGGAGCAGACGCCCCTACTTCATCCGCGCCCGCTCCAGGTGCACGGCGCCGGTGCTGTCGGTGACGCCCATGTACACCACCCCCTGGCCGAAGCCGGCGATGGTCCGGAAGGCGGGGAGCTGCACGCGATCCACGAGTACCCCCTGCTCGTTCACGACGTCGTACACCGGGCGCCCGTCGGTGGCCTGCGAGGTGCGGATCCAGAGGTTGCCCTGCAGGTCGCACTTGGTGGCGCCGGTGCCGAACGCCGGCCGGTAGTCCGGTAGTTCATACGGCGGCACGAACTGCAGCGGCGGCATCGTGACCTGCTCGTTGGACCCGCCGCGCATCGGTGGCGCGGCCCCGCCGCCCTCGCCGTCCGACTTGCGCATCACGATCACCATGTTGCCCATCGCCGCCCCACCCCCATCGCCGCCGGCCGACGCGGTTACGCGCCGCTGGTCGCCGGCACTCGTGGCCGTGCGTGTCTCGGTGAGCGCAGCCATCCGGTCGGCGCGGCGCTTCTCCAGCACCTGCTTCGCCGAGTCGATCACGGCCACCTTCTGGTCGTCGGTGAGCCGCTGCCAGTCGAAGGGAATCTTGGCCGTCGAGGTCCTGGTCCCGTCGGGATGGATCCAGTCGATGTGGAAGTCTCGCCCGCGCACCACGGCCACGGTGCCGTCCGGCAGCAGGGCCCAATCGTCGACCACCGGCATCGGGTTGACCGTCGAGGTGGCCACGAATCCGTTGTCGGTGCGTTTGATCGTCATCTTCGTCGGCGGAATCTTGAAGTAGGCCACCGTGTCCTCGACGCGCGTGGCGAGCGTCACGCGGACGATGGGCGCGGAATCGGGGAACTGCGGGAGCATGTCTGCCGGATCCCGCTTGTCGCCCTTGGCGTCCTTGGCGGCATCGGGCGCGGCGCGCATGCGGAGCGTGTTCCCGCGATACACGAGCCGGCCGGCGGGATCGAACCCCGAGGTGCCGAAGGGACCGCCGATGAGAAAGATCGCCTCGTTGGGACGCGGCACCGACATCACCCGCGCGATCTTGCCGGCGTCGTCCAGCACGAGCATGGAGAGCGAGGCCGGATCGACGAACAGCGTGGAATCGCCGCGGTAGGGAATGAGCCCGCCCGGCATGTTGCCGTAGGCGTTGGCGGTGCTCGACGTGGAGTCGGCCACCGCGGTCGCGTGGGCGAGCGTGGAGTCGAACAGCAGCACCCGGTGGTCCACGATGTCGTTCACCAACACGCGCCGCCCGGGCAGCTCGCGCACCTGCGACACGGCCTTCATGGGCTCCGTGGTCACGTGCTCGATGGGCCCGATCGGGTGCACCGGCGGCAGCGCCTGCTGGGCGCGGACCGCGGGCGCCATGGTGACGAGGGCGACGCCCAGTGCGAGGGGAATGCGACCATTCATGGTAGGCTCCGTTGAATGCGGCGCGGCGCCCGGCGGCGCCCCGTCCTGAATCTACTTGCTGATGACCACCCGTACGGCGCCGCCCTCGACGAAGGGAACACCGCCACCCGATCCGAAGCCCGACGCCCCGGCCGTGCCCGACCGGATGGCCGACAGGTAGCGCGGATCGAGATAGCTGGCGACGATGGAGGGCAGCCGGCGACGCTGGGCGTCGGTGAGCAGCCCCTTGATCGTGGGACTGAGCTTGAGGAGAAGGTCCACCGACGCCTCTCGCCCGCGACGGTAGCGTCGGTACGCCTCGCCCTCGTCGAAGTGATCGGGCAGCGCGGCGAAGTAGCTGGTGATCGGCGTCCAGATGGAATCGAGATGCACGATGTACCAGCGGTTGAGCGTGGCCACGCTGTCGGCCTGCACGGGCGTGAGTTGCAGCGTGTCCTGCTGGCGGAGGATGACCGACAGCGGATTGGTGAGCCCGCCGCTGCCGTACAGCGCGCGGAGGATGGGCTGCGTGAGCCGGATGCCTTCGTGCGTGCGCCCCCGGTCGAGCTGCTGCACCAGGAGCTGCCGCTCCCGCGTGGGCCCGAGGTCAACTCGCAGCATGGCAGTGAGCGTCACCGGCGACCGGAAGGTGGTGAGCTGCGGGTTCGTGGCGCCGAACCGCTGATTCACCTGGTACTGGTACTGCTGCGTCTGCGCGTCGAAGCCGCGCACGTACAGCAGCGACGCGTCGGGTACCGCCGCCTGACCCCACCCGTGCGTGTGATTCTGTCCGTGGAGCAACAGGTCGGCGGCGCCCAGCGGGTTGGAGATCTGGAACGAGAGCGTGGCGCGCTGCGGCATGTGCACCTTGATCGGGTTGAACGAGATCGACATGCTCGCCGAACTGGTCCATGGTCCCTGGCAACTGTTCCGCCCCGCCACCTGCCCCATCTGCCGCTCCAGACACGACCGCACGCGCCCCGATGAGCCGGCGAGCAGCGACTGCATGGCAGAGGCGAGCGTGGGATCGGCGGTCCGCGACGGGTCGAAGACGAACGCCCGGTCGTTCGCGTACCCGTCGCCGTTGATGTCCCCCGCCACGAGCGGCGTGAACGGCGTGCCCGACCGGAAGTTGCCGTACCAGTTCACGCGCACCCAATCGAAGAAGTTGTAGCCCAGCGAATACTGGATCTGATGGCGGGAGTCGTAGCTCGAGCGGCCCCACGTCACGTCGAGTGGATTGCCGGCGGTGTTGCCGCCGCCGAAGCCGCCCCCGAACCCGCGCATGCGGTCGCGCACGTTCTGGTAGGTGTACGACAGGCTCCAGCTGTAGTCGGTGTTGAACCCCGTGGGTGCCAGCTGCACGCTCAACTGCTCGCTCTCCGATCGCATGTCCGATCGCATCTGCGTCACACGGTTGAAGGCGCTGGACACGTGCGCGTCGCTGGAGGCGATGGCGCCGGTGGCCGGCACGATGCTCGCCGGCTGCACGAACACCGGCCGGTTCCCCTCGTCCGCCAGCCGGAAGGCGACCACGGGATTGAAGTTCAGGTCCACCAGCGACTGCTGGTTGAGATTCAGCGAGTACGTGCCCTCGAAAGTGGCCCGCAGGCGGTTGTCGAGAATCGGGCCGCTCCACTGCAGGTTGGAGCGCAGACTGCGCGGCGCGTTGTAGTCGCGCGCGAACAGGGTCACGTTGGGCGCCGAGTTGGAGAATACGGTGCCGCTGCCCCCGCCGGCGCACTGGGTGGGAATCATCGAGGGATCGCTCAGGTACTGGGCCCAGTCGGGCACCGGCGCAGCCGCACCGACGCAGGTGAGCTGCTGCAGTCCGGTGGCCAGCCCGGTGTTGTCCACGGCGGACCCGATGTCGGTGACGCGCCCGACGTTCTGGAACAGGCCGATGCCACCGCGCACCACGGCGCGCGGACCGCGCACCGCGCCCAGGAATCCGCCGATCTCCGGCGCCACGCCGTAGCTCCACGAAAACCCGATGCGCGGACTCACGTAGATCCGGTTGGGCACGAGGTCGTTGCGCACGCCGAAGGTCTGCTGCACCAGCGGATTGGCCTGCGGGGTGCCCTCGTACCGATTGCCGTCCAGCCGCACGCCGTATTGCACCTGCAGGTCGGGGCTGGCGCGGTAGGAATCACCGAGCGACAGCCCGCCCACCCACTCGCTGCCGCTGCGCGTACGCGGCAGGAGCGTGCGCGTGAAGCTCGCCGGGGTGCCGGCCTGGAGATCGGACAACGAATTGAAGGTGAAGGTGCCGAGCCGGTTGCCGGTCTGGTCCAGCGAGTAGGCGTCGCGCCGGATCTCGCTGCTCAACTTGATGCGGTGCTTGTTGTCGAGGCTGAACCAGGAGAGCTGGTTGCGCAGGTCCACGCTCCGGCTGGTGTTGCTGGTGTTCAGGAACGGACTGCCGCCGAAGGCCACGTCCTGCAGCCCCGCCGTGCCGTTGGCGAAGTCGGAGTTCACGCGCACGCTGCCGCTGGGCAGGTTCAGGTACGGCGTGCCGTAGCGGTGCGAGGCGCTCACCGAGAGTCCGGTCTCCGTGAGGATGCCGAAGCCGAAGTAGGCGGTGTGCTGCGCCTGGACGCCGGCGTTCCAGTTGGTCAATGAACCGCTGTGCGCCGGGAGTTCCGTGGCGCCCATGGAGATCGGATTGAACTTGAACCAGCCGGCGTTCACGGTGAGGTCGAGCGCCTGGCCGGTGGTCGAACTCGGCGGCGCCCAGTCGAAGCTGCCCAGCACCAGCCCCTGGTCGGTGAGCTTCTGGCCGGGAACGCCGCGCATCGTCGCCGGCACCTGATCCTGGCCCAGGATGCCGAGCAGCCGGTTCACCGAATCGGGCGCGATGCCGGCCGTCTGCAGACCGAGCGCGTCGGTGTTGAGCAGCGAGTGCCAGGGATTGGACCGCCGCCCCAACTGATACGAGAAGTTGTAGAACGACTTGTCGAACTGGATGGGGCCCGACAGGCCCCCGCTCAGATTCAGATTGGTGTACTGCTGACCGAGAGCGCGCGCGGCGGGATCGGTCCACTGCAGCGGCGGCGCGTCCATCACCAGACTCGCCGAGCGCCGGATGAAGTTGGTGCCCGACGACGTGCTGATGTTGAACTGGCCCCCGCTGAACCCGCCGCGCGAGACGTCGTACGGCGCCGTGACCAGCGAGCTGTTCACCTGCGCGTCGCGCGGAATGTTCGACCCGCCGAAATCCATGCCGTTGAGCGTGTTGCTGTTCTGGCTGCCGTCGAGGCCGAGCACCGAGAAGCCCGACGGGTCGCCGTTGGAGCCGGGCAGGAAGAGCACCCCAGGCAACGACGCCGCCATGGCCGCGAGATCGCCCTGCTGATCGGCGGTGAGAGCCTGGTTGTTGACGGGCCGCTCGGTGCCACCGATGTCCGGCTGCGTGTCGTTGCGCCTGGGGCGCGGACGCGACCCCTGCACGTGCACCGTGTCGAGCACCGTCAGATCGCGCGACAGCTTGGTGTCGGCCACCAGAATCTCCTGGTCGGCCGTGCGCTTCACCTCGAACCGCTTGAGCGCGAACCCGGGGTGGTTGAACGCCACCATGTAGTCGCCGTCGCCGTTCGGGAAGGTGATCGTGAACCGGCCGTCCCGCCCGGTGCGCGCCGTGCGCGTCACGTTGCCGGAAATGGACGTGGCCGACACCTGCACGTCGGACACGGGATTCGAGTCGGGATCGACCACGCGGCCACGGATCACGTCGGCCCCCTGCGCGCGGGCGGGATGCGCCAGCGCCAGTGCACCGGCGAGCATGCCCGCCAGGACCAACAGACGACGAGGATTCACGGACGGAGGGGCGAGAGGTGAAGCAGGGGGCGCCGCAACGCCGAAAGATGGGCCATCACTCATCAGAAGGTGAACCGGGCACCCGGCGCTCGGCGGAATCCCGGATTCGCCGGGTTAGACCCACCGCTCGGACGGTGGGTTTACGCGGGGGCACCCATGGGGCTCCATCTACCCGATATGGCGAAGGTTCGCTCCCGGCCACAGGTTGGGAGCATGCGCCGACGCCTTTTTTTGCGATCGCTGGGGGCCTCCGTGGCCGGGGCCGCCCTCGCGCCGCGCGCCGGGTTCGCCATCGGGCTCCGGTCGCGCCGCCTCGCCCGGGTGGGCCTCGAGCTGTACTCGGTGCGCAACGCCATGAAGCGCGACCCCGAGGGAACGCTGGCCGCGGTCCGCGCCATCGGCTACGACGACGTCGAGCTGCTCTGGAGCTTCGACAACTTCGGCCGCACACCCAAGCAGGTCCGCGCCACGCTCGACCACCTGGGCCTTCGGGCCCCCTCCGCGCACATCGCTCCCGAACTCCTGCTCGGCGACTGGCAGAAGAGTCTCGACACGGCCAACTACCTGGGCCAGCAATATCTCATCGTGCCCAGCCTCCCCGACGAGACCAGGACATCGCTCGACGCCTGGCGCGCGTGGGCCGACCACTTCAACACGGCGGGCGCCGCGGCGCGCCGCGCAGGGCTCTGGCTCGCCTTCCACAACGAGCCGGAGCATGTGCATCCCATCGACGGCCAGATTCCCTACGACCTGTTCGTCGCGCGCACCGATCCGGCCGCCGTGCGGCTGCAGCTCGACTTCGGCAACATGGCACAGGGCGGCGGCGACCCGATGGCATATCTGAACCGGTATCGCGACCGCTACTGGACCTTCCACGTGAAGGACGTGGTGGCCGACCACTCGCACGACACGGAACTCGGCGCCGGCGTACTGAATCTCAGGTCGCTGCTGGGCGCCATCCCGGACATCGACGACAAGCCCTGCTACGTGGAGCAGGAGAGTCCGAAGGATGAGTTGGTGAGTGCGAGGGCGAACTACCGATATCTGTCGCAGCTCGTGTTTTGACGGTCGGACAGTCGGACAGTCAGACAGTCGGACAGTCCAACTACGGGGCGCACCCCGGAAACCGGAACGCCCCGATCCGGCTGGAGTAACTTTCCGCGCCCGCCTTGTAGTAGTCGCCCACGTACCAGATGGTGCAGTCGTCGCTCGGGTCCACCGCGGTCTGCGTGTAGTCCTCCCACCGCAGCGTATTGGTCTGGGCGCCGGCGCCCTCGGCGAGTACGGTCTCGCGCAGCGTGAGTTCGCCCTTGGGATCGCCGGCCAGGCGTCCGGCAAAGCGCTGCCCCGCATAGAAGGGGGTGCCGCCGAACGAGTAGCCGATGCCGATGTCGCCGCGGCCGTCCATCGCGGCGCTCCCCATCCATCTATAGGAACTGTCGGGAGCATACGTACCCTGCTGGTAGAGCGACACGTCGCCGCCCGCGCCCAGCCGGAACTCGTACCAGCGCACGCCGCCCGCGCCCTCGGTGGTGTTCACCGAATGCACGGCGACCACGGACTGCTGGTCGCCGATTCGCCGATAGGTGAGCCGCGCCATCAGCTTGTCGCCCTGCGCGTCCAGCCGCCGGTCGGTGCCGGGCTGCGGCACGCAACTGGATAGCTGCCCGTCGCAGAGGTAATGGTAGGGCGCCACGGCGATCTTCTCGGGGCCGGTGAGACTGGTCAGCGCCGGATCGTCCCAGTTCACGTGCATCCGCCACACGCTGATCGTGCTGTCCTCCATGACGCCCTTCAACTGGGTGCCGCCAGCGGCCATCACGATCTCGGGAGTGCCGGGCGCCGGGAGCTGCGTGCCGTCGAGGTCGGCGATGTTCAGGAAGTTCGCGCCGTCCACGATCACGCACTGCTCGGTGGCGTCCTCGCCCTTGAGCATCCGCGCGCGGTCGGCCACGCAGGCGTGCTTCTGGATCACGTGGTCGCCGGTGCTGGTGGGCACGTAGTAGCCGTCTGGCCAGACGGCGGGGCGTGGATAGTCTGGAAAGAGCGTGCGCAGAAACTCGTACCGATAGTACGGGCCCATGGGACTCGGCCCCTGGCTCACCGCGTAGCACATGGCGTAGTGCGCCGAGTCGCCCGGCGAGTGCACCGCGGGTTCGTCGGTGGCGTCGGCGATCTTGCGGAAGATCGGCATCACGATGAGCCACCGCTTGGCGAGTTGGTCGTAGCGCACCACGGCGTCGCCGTTGGGCCGCGCTTCGCACGCGCCGCCGAAGCCGCGGAAGATCTCGTTGGTCGGCACCGGACCCACGAGCACGCGACCCGTGGTGTCGTACATCGCGCCCTTCTTCGTGTAGATGGCGAAGCGCGTGTTCACGATCTGCACGATGTGGTCGGGGCCCACGGCGAGCGAGTTGTCGGACGGATTGCGCAGGCGCGCCGTGCCCTGCGGCCCCACGAACCCGACGCCGAGTCCGTCGAAGCTGGCGGCGAGCATGGCGGGCGGGCGCGATCCCTGCGCGCGCTGCTCCGCGGCGCCGGATCCGGGCGGTGTGGTGATGGTCGGCACCGCTGGTGTATCCGCGGCCAGCGCTCCGATGGGCGGCGGCGCCAGGGCTCCCTGGGGGATCGCGCTCAACTCGAGGCCCGGCTCGTCGTCATCGGTTGGCATCGCGGCGGCCGACGCGATCAACACGGGCCCCAGATCGTGCCGCACCGCGGGATGGATGGCGAGCGCGTTCATCGACGCCCGGAAGCGTGCCAGGGCCTGTTCGGGATAGCGTGCCGTGTACTGATCGGTAGCGGCGAACGACGCGATGGCAAAGGCGACGGCGGCGGTGCCGATGGATGCGAATTTCGGGTGCATGCGACGGGTCCTGACCAGGCGTACCGAAGGGATGGCGTGGGTCAAATCTTAGTCGGCGGATCGGGCGGTCGCGAGCGGAGCTCGATCCGTCGGAACCGCGCGCCCCTTGCCAGGCTTCCTAGATTGGCAGGTGCGGCCCCGTTCCGGGGCGCGGGACCCAGGGAGGAGAGATGTCGATCAGACCGGTGAAGCGAATCGTCGAAGCCACGCCCACGCTCGAAGGCGCCGGGGTGAGGCTCCGCCGTGCCTTCGGGTTCGGGAAAACCCAGGAGTTCGACCCGTTCCTCCTGTTCGACGATTTCCGCAACGAGCGCCCCGAGGACTTCCTCAAGGGATTCCCCTGGCACCCGCACCGCGGCATCGAGACCATCACCTACGTGCTCAAGGGCACCGTGAACCATGGCGACAGCCTGGGGAACAAGGGCTCGCTGGGCGCGGGCGACGTGCAGTGGATGACCGCGGGGAGCGGCATCATGCATCAGGAAATGCCCAAGGGCGATCCCGAAGGGCGTATGCACGGCTTCCAGCTCTGGGCCAACCTCCCGGCGCATCAGAAGATGGTGGATCCTCGATATCAGGACATCAAGTCGCCCGACATTCCGGAAGTCACCGACGACGACGGCACCGTGGTGCGCGTGGTGACGGGCGAGTTCTGGGGCAAGAAGGGACCGGTGGACGGGATCGCCGCGAACCCCAGCTACCTGGACGTCTCGGTGCCGCCCGGCGTGCGGAAGACGCTGCCGGTGGACACCTACCGTCACGCGTTCGCCTACGTGTTCGAGGGCAGCGGGAGCTTCCGCGGCGCCTCGGAGCCGTTCGGCGCGCTCACCGAGCGCGTGGGCGACAACGGCGCCACCGTGGCCGAGGACACCGTGCGCGACATGGCGGGCAACCGGAGCCTGGTGCTATTCGACAGCGGCGACGAGGTGACCGTGCAGGCTGGTGACGAGGGGATACGATTCCTGCTCGTGTCGGGCAAGCCCATCTCGGAGCCGGTGGCGTGGTACGGGCCGATCGTGATGAACACCGAGGAGCAGCTGCGTGAGGCGTACGCCGGAGCTGCAGAACGGGACGTTCATCAAGCACGGGTGATCGGAGTCGGACAGTCGGACAGTCGCACGGCCCGGCGGCGCAAGCGGCGCTGCCGGGCCGTCCGTCGTCACTGGAACCGCAGCCCGATGGTGAGCGGATACGCGTAAAGCCTCGCGCCCGCGTCGCGCAACGTCAGCAGTTGAATGCCGCACACGAGCTTCATGCGGCTCGCGCCGCCCAGCACGACGTCGACGTCGCCCGAAATGCCGAGTCGATCCGGCGACGCTCCGGGCGACGTCCGCGCCACTCCAGCCCCGGCGTCGGCTTCCACCATGAGCAACCGCGAAATGGGATGCCGGACGCCGAAGTGCGCGCCGAGATACAGAACGTTGGGCGCCGAAGGTGGCTGGGGTGGGTAGCATGGCACCGCCTGGCCCGCCGTATTCACGCATAACACCGCCGGAGCGATCAACTGGGGTTGATGGCCGCCGTACCAGCCGCCCGATGCGCCGAGAATGAACTGGGTGGCGCCGAGCGTCGCGATGCGGACGTCGACGCGGCCGCGGCCCCCGATGCGCGAGCGGTCTCCATACCATCCCCCGCCCACGTGCGCGAAGCCCAACGCCGCATCCACGGACACGCGGGATGACTGCGCGCGCGCCCGGCTCGGCGCTGCCGCAAAGACGAGCGTGACCGCGGCGAGCCCCAGGAATCGCAACGTTCCGGTGGCCATATCAACCCTCCTATTGGCATAACCCTATGGCACGCGCTTCGGTCACCCGACGGCGCGCAGCGCTCGCCCGTCAGGCCAGCGACATCAGGCGCCGGCCGTGCTTTGCGTCATAGAGCATCCGATCGGCGGCCTGGAGCAGCGCTTCGGCGCTGGTCCCATCGCGCGGGCAGACGGCGATGCCGATGCTGACCGTCACCGGCGGCTCGCCGCGGCCGGCGGCGATGCGGCGCGCGATGCGATGCGCCGCCCGACGGGCCGTGATTTCCTGCGTCTCGGGCAGCACGACCGCAAATTCGTCCCCGCCGTACCGGGCCGCGGTGTCGATGACGCGGCTGGACTCGCGCACGACCTCGGCCACGCGGCACAGCACCTGGCTGCCCACCAGGTGTCCGAACCGGTCGTTGATCTGCTTCAGACCGTCGACATCGAGGAAGAGCACGGCGAACGATCGCCGCGTACGCCGCGCACGACGGATCTCCGCGGTGAGCACGCTCATCATCTCCCGGTAGTTGAGCAATCCGGTCAGCGGGTCCAGCCCGGCCAGCTCCCGCAGCTCGTCCTCGGTCTTGCGCCGCTCCGTGGCGAGGGCGCCGAGGACGAGGCTCATCACGACCGTCACCCCGATGAACGCCTGCAGCAGGAGCAGCGACGCCGGCAGGGGGCGCCCGCCGAACGGTCCGTGCCCGTGCAACGTTCCCCAGATGGCGATGCCCGCCAGTCCGGCTGACGTCAGCGCCACTTCGCGCTGGCCGAACCGGTACGCGATCCACACCATGAACGGGATGCTCAGGAACGCCAGCGGATCGTTGGCGACACTGGCGATCGACCGGCCGCTGAAGAGGAAGAGCGCGACCGCGAGTGTGGCGGCAAACAGCACCACCGCTTCCACCGCCCGGCGGAACCGCCAGCGGATGCGCGGCTGGTCGGCCCACGAGAGCACCATCGGCGCCACGACCAACGCGCCCACCGAGTCGCCCACCCACCAGGTCATCCAGACGGCCGGCACCGCGTGCCAGGGCGCGAGCCCACCGGCCACGAGCGTCACCGTGCCGACGGACGCGCTGATGACCGTGCTGAGCAACCCCGCGAGCACGGCGAACCGCACGACGTCGTCCGGCCGCTGCAGTGCGTACCGGCCGCGGGCGAAGCGGACGACCAGCGCGCAACCCACCACCGCTTCCAGCGTGTTGCCGGCGGCGATCGCCGCTGAGGTGAAGACGGTTCCCGCCGTCACCATGTTCGCCAGGAAGGCCCCCGCGAATACCGCCGGCCAGAACTCCACGCCCAGCAGGAGGAGGGCCGCGAGCGCGATGCCGGTGGGGGGCCACACGGCCGTGACGCTCGGATTCACATACGCCAGACCGAGCCCCAACCGTGCCGCGAAGAAGTACGTCGCGGCCAGAGCGGCGAGCGCCAGAAAGCGCACGACACGCGAGCGGATCGAGGTCGACCGAGTATCCATGCGGCGAAGGAAGAAACCCCACCCGACTCCCGTCGAATGGGGCTTCTTCCCATACCCTGATCCCCGCGATCAGGTTCCCGCGCCCTCCATCATGCTCAGCTTCCCGTGCACCCCGACACCACGTGCGTCACGAGGTTCAGGTTGCAGGTCATGGTTCCCACTTGGATCGGGACATTCCCCTGGGCGTCCGCCGGGAAGGTCACCACGACGCGCCGCTGGATGGTGCGCGTCTGGTTGGCGGCGCCGACGATGGTGAACGTCGCGTCGACGTTGCGAATCACCTGGCCGGAGAGCGGCCAGGGGTTGTTGGCGTGCGGCAGCTTGAACACCAGGTCGACCACCGAGTCCGACGCCGCGATCTCCGCCGTGCGTACGTTGACGTCACCCGTGAAGGTGGCCGTGTCCTGGCTGGCGCCGTATCCGTTGTGCGTGCGTGTGGAATCCGGACTGTCGATACCACTGATCGAGTCGTGCCGCTGCCGGTGTACGATGGCGGTGAACCGGTCGCCCGCACGGTAGCCGTCGAGCTGCAGGTCGACCACCACCGAAGCCGTGAGCCCCTGGCCGCAGGCGACGACGGTTCCGCCCGCATCGTAGCAGGTGCGTGTGCGCGTCCTCGTCAGGCTGCTGCTGTCCGACACCGCCACGAAGGCCGGCGCGACGTCGGCGCTGACCCCGGCGTACTGTTCGTTGCCAACCAGGTCGCCAACGTCCGTCGCGATCACGTCACCCGAGGAGAGGGCGAGGTCGGCGGTGAGGCTCGCGTCGTTCACTGGCGCCGGCGCGGTGCCGCTGCTGCAGGCGGCGAGGCTGACGACGGCGAGCGTCGCCACAGAGGCGAGTGCAAGATTGAATCGTGGCATGGTCTTCCCCGTCCAAGGCTGGAAATTCGGTCCTGCGCTGTCGGGGAGTAGGACGATGCAGCCGGCACGGCGTTAACTGTGATCTACCTCACTTGGCGTGCGCGCCGCTTCACTCGGTGACGCGCGACACGCACTGCGGCACCGTCGACGGCACGCACCGTCATCGCACGCGCGCACGCGGCGCGAGATGCCGCGGCGCAGCAGCGGAGATCGCCAGGCAACATCAGACGCCGGGCAGTTCCGTCCCGCGGATCTTCCCCGCCAGCCATGCGAACAGGATCAGCGCCGCCACTCCCGCCAGCGCCTCGGTGTACAGCATGCCATTGGTGTGCCAGGCGTCGTGCGCCCACCCGTCGGCGCGCAGCATGCCGAGTGTGAACAGCGTGTTGAGCGCGAAGAACAGATTGAGCTTCGTGGCCGCCGCCGTGTGGCCGACGATCGCCAGCGCCAGACCGGTGAACGATCCCGCCACCATGCCGAGCGTGAAGGTATAGAACAGAGTGGACACGGCATATCCGGTCACCGTGCGCGGCGACCAGGCCATCACCACACAAGCCAGCAGGCCGAGGCCACAGGCGGTGGCGTACGCCCACGGCTTGTTGATGCGGTCCGCCAGCCGCCCGCCGGCAAAGCAGCCGAGCACGATGGCGATGCCGCCCCCCAGCCCAAGCACCAGCGACACGGTATCGGCCGGCACGCTCCACTCCGGCCCCAGCGACCCGAAGAGATCCTTGGCCGCTCCGGTGCCGATTGGGAGAATGGCCAGGATGAGTCCAATGCGTCCGGCGCGCGAACGCACGACGCTCACGAGTTCGCGCCAGGCGTCGGCCACGCGCACGCGCACCGAGGCGCCGCGCAGCGCACGCGGCGGTTCGCGCACCAGCAGCAGCGGAACCGCGCACACGAACAGCACGACGGCAAGCCCGGCGCCCGCCATCCACGGCTGCGGCGAGTGCCGCATGAGCCAGAGCGCCAACCCGCCACCGGCCGTCTGCCCCAGGTGGTTGCCCGATTGGAACCACCCCGCCGCCCGCCCGCGCGCGGGGATCGGGGTGTTGTGCACCATCAGGCCTTCGGTGGCGAAGGCGACGAACGTCGCCGCCACGCTCGACATCAGCACGAGCAGCGAGAGCAGCGGCATCGTCGCCTGCGACAACGGAACAAGCGTGATGGCCAGGAACCCGAGCGACACGGTGGCGATCGCGATCAGGTACCACTTCTTCCGTGAGAGCGTGTAGTCGCCGATCGGCGCCCACACGAACTTCCACCCCGAGGCGAGCAGGGTCATGCCGACCACGCCGGCAATGGCGGACACCGACACGCCGGCCTTGACCGCCAGGTAGCCGAGCGCGATGGAGGGGAACCCGAACGAGAGGCCGAAGGGGAAGTACAGCACGGCCCACACCCAGGGATGCCGGGCGGCGGGCGTGTCACCGCCGCCCTCAGCCGGCGCCGGCGGGAATGCTTCTTCGGGAACGATCGATTCGGCGGACGGCATGATCGGCCAACATACGTTCCGGATGCGGGCGGCGCGACTGGCGTTTGCGCCCATTTGCGCGACACTCGTCCGCCCCCTGTACGCCGGCGCCCGGCCGACGCAGTTTCTCTGGCCATGCACCTCATCGCCATGTCCGGAAGTCTCCGCGCGCACTCGTCCAATACCGCGCTCGTCCACGCGGTGGCCCGCGTGCTCCCCGAAGGTGCGACGCTGAGCATTTACGGAGGGCTCGCGCTCCTGCCAGCGTTCAATCCCGATCTCGACACCGATCCCCCGCTGCCCACGGTGGCCGAGTTCCGGACCGAGGTCGCGCATGCCGACGCCGTGATCATCTCGAGTCCCGAATACGCGCATGGCATCCCGGGCGTGCTCAAGAACGCGCTCGACTGGACGGTGGCCAGCGGCGAGTTCGTGGACAAGCCGGTTGCGATCATCAACGCGTCGGCCCAGTCTCAGTACGTGACCGAGCAACTGCGCGAGACGCTCACCGTGATGTCGGGCCGCGTGGTGGTGGCCGAGCGACTGCCGCTCTCCGTTCGTCCGGAAGACGCGGCGGAACTCCTGGCCGACGCCGCCGCCACGGCCGCGCTCCGCCGCGCGGTGGCGACGCTCATTCAGGCGGCCGCCCCCGCGGCATGATGGCTCCGGGCCCGGCGGTGCATCTGGCCTCCGTGCTCTGGCTGGTGGCGGCCGGCGTCTCGGTGCTCATCGTGGCCGGCGACCTGAGCGCGGGCCACCAGCAGCGGATGTGGATCATGAACCTCGTGTGGCCGCTCACGGTGCTGTGGAGCGGGCCGATCGGCCTCGTGGCCTACTTCACGCTGGGCCGCTCGGGCACGGCCCAAGCGGCACGCGCCGCGGCGCTGCTGCACGAACCGCCGCCGGGCCGCGACCGTCCGTTCCGGCAGACGGTTGCGCTGGCCGCCACCCACTGTGGCGCGGGCTGCGCCCTGGGCGACCTGCTGGCCGAGGCGCTCGGCGTGGCGGTCCCGGTGGTCTTCCTGGGCCGGGCGGTGTTCGGCACCTGGCTCCTGGACTTCGTGTTCGCGTTCGCGCTCGGCATCGTCTTCCAGTTCTTCACCATCGCGCCCATGCGCGGGCTGAAGCTCGGGCCCGGCCTGGTGGCGGCCCTCAAGGCGGACACGCTCTCGCTGGTGGCCTGGCAGGTGGGGATGTACGGTTGGATGGCCGTGGCGCTGTTCGTGCTCTACTCGCCGGCCACACTCCCCAAGTCGGGGCCGGAGTTCTGGTTCATGATGCAGATGGCCATGTGCGCCGGGTTCGTGACGGCCTACCCCGTCAACTGGGCTCTGCTGCGCCGGGGAATCAAGGAACCGATGTAGTCGCGGCGGCGCTGGCGACCCCCGGTACCGCGCCGTAGAATCCCCTGTCCCCCGACCCACCGCCGTCCCAGAGGAGTGTCATGCGCGCCACACCGTTCATCGCCACCACCGTCACGCTCGCCCTCGCGCTCGCCGCCGCGCCCGCCACCGTGCGGGCCCAGCAGGTGCAGGAGGGCGGCTACGCCGACCGCGACAGCACGATCACGCAGCTCGTCGGCCGTCTCAGCCTCGACCGCTACAAGGCGACCATCAAGGGGCTCACCAACTTCGGCGACCGCCGCCAGGGCACGGCGCGCAACCGCAAGGCGGTGGACTGGATCGAGGCGCAGCTCAAGAGCTACGGGTGCAGCGACGTTCAGCGGCTGACGTACACCTTCACGCCCCGTCCGCGTATGGCGCGCGGCGCCTTCCGCGGCCGAGGCGCAGGCCGGGGCCGGGGACGCGGTCCGTCGGAGATCGCGTCGGGCGGCGGCCGGTACCGCGGGCTTCGCGCGCGCACCGGCGTGAACACCGACTCGCTCAAGCAGCCCGACCCGGCCATCCGCGCCATGGACACGGAGCAGACGCCGGACACGGCGGGCGAGCGGCAGGAAGTGTACTGCACGAAGGTCGGCACCACGCACCCCGACGAGATGTACATCGTGGGCGGGCACATGGACGGCATCGGCTGGGGCCAGGCCGCCAACGACGACGGCTCGGGCGCCGCGCTCGTGATGGAACTCGCGCGCGTATTCAGCAGCCCCGACGTGAAGACCGACCGTTCCATCCGCTTCGTGCTCTGGAACAACGAGGAGTCGGGGCTGAACGGCAGCCGCGCCTACGTGGAGCAGCGGGCGCCGCTGCAGGGCAAGGAAGATCCCCCGGGCTCGGGCAAGTATCCGGAACCCAAGTGGTTGGGGATGATCCAGCACGACATGATGCTGTGGGACCACGGCATGCCGCGGGCCGACGGCACGGTGAGCAAGCAGCAGCGCCCCGAAGCCGACGTGAACATCGAGTTCCAGTCGAACTCCAAGATGGCCGCTGAGTCGGAGAAGCTCGCCTGGGTGTTCGAGGACGCGAACGAGAAGTACGCCACCGTCTACCCGGCGCAGGTGGGCCGGCACATGACGAACACCGATTCGGACCCGTTCAAGGATCTGGTGCCGGCCATCAGCCTGCGCGAGAACGAGCGCGGCACGCAGATCGGCGCCGGCTGGGATCCCAACTGGCACCAGCCCACGGATGTCTACACCACGTACAACGACAAGGACTTCATGCTCGGCCTCAACGCCGCGCAGACCACGCTCGGCGCGGTGGCGGAGCTGACGGGGGCGACGATCAAGAAGTAGCCAGTCGGACAGTCGGACAGTCGGACAGTCGGACAGTCGGACGGTCGGACGGTCGGACGGTCGGACGGTCGGCAGAATCTCGAGAGCGGTTGGGAGGGCAGCAAGCTCCCAGCCGCTCTCGTCTTTTCATCTCTCATTCCGTCCGTCGTTCTCCGTTCCCTCCGTTCAGTCCGTATCACACTCGTAGACAGTACGCCCGGCTGAGTTGCACGGGTGCCACGCCGCTCTATAGGGCAAGTGTCTACGATTCGGATACGGACTGAACGGAGAGAACGGATTGAACGGATCTTTCTGGGGGACCTGCGGCGACATCGCCTACGGATACGGCGGCAGTGCCGCAGAGCGATGGCGAGTGCCGCCGAACGGTG
Organism: uncultured Gemmatimonadaceae bacterium; assembly: GCA_963814345.1. Lineage (GTDB taxonomy): Bacteria > Gemmatimonadota > Gemmatimonadetes > Gemmatimonadales > Gemmatimonadaceae > JAGWRI01. Next base: position 65,305 of record CAWFCT010000016.1, read on the forward strand.
ACGGTGAGCGAACGAGGGGAATGAGCTTGTCGGGATGAGCGAAGGCGCGCCCACGACCCTCCTCCATGAGCATCTCACCCGCTCCGCCATCGGATGCTTCTACCAGGTGTACCACGGCCTTCGGCACGGGTACCGGGAGCATATCTACGGACTCGCGCTCGAACGCGAACTGAAGGAGGCTGGGCACCGGGTGGACCGCGAAGCCGCAGTCATGGTCTACTATCGCGGACGACCGCTCGCCCGCCAACGACTCGACATGATCGTGGATGGAAAGCTGGCCGTTGAAATCAAGGCCAGCGCCGTGCTGCCTCCGGACGCGACGGCGCAGCTCTTCAGCTACCTCTGCGCCACCGACCTCGAAGTGGGTCTGCTCTTCCACTTCGGTATCAAGCCGAGGTTTTACCGGGTGCTGTGCGAGAACCGGCTTCGGGAGCGCGAGCCATAGCCCCGAACGCTTTCACCGCAGTTCCATTTCCAAATTCCGTTTCGGTCCGTTCCCTCCGTTCAGTCCGTATTCAACGCGTAGACACTCACCCGAGAGAGCGGCGTGGCACACGCGCAACTCAGCAGGGCCTGCATTCTACGATCGAGATACGGACTGAACGGATTGAACGGAAAAGAACGGAAACTTGAGGGGAACGGCCCCTCGAGATTGGGTGCCTACTCCGCTCGCAGGTGCTTCTTCACCTCGGCCAGCCCGCCGCCGTCCACGACGCGTGAGTAGCCGGCGCGCTTGAGCGCCTGGGCCGCGCCCGCCGAGCGGGAGCCGCTGGCGCAGTACACCAGGATGCCGGCGTCGCGGGCGATGCCGCGCTTCTCCAATGCCTCGTGGCTCACCTTCTGCACCGGGATGCATACCGCCCCCGGCACGTGCCCGAAGAAGAACTCCAGTCGCGATCGGACGTCGATCACGACACTCACCGTCTTGTTGCGATACTTCATGGATTGACCACTCGCTAGTGATGGACCGGCAGCGCGCGGAAGAGTCCGAGGCCGATCGAGGCCGCCATCGCCGCGTACCCGGCGTCGTTCGGATGGAGATGGTCTCCGTCGTACGCCGGCAGGAAGCGGGTCGGGTGGCTCGGATCGCGCGTCACCGCGTCGAAATCTATGACGCCGTCGAACGCGCCGCCGGTCCGGATCCAGGCGTTCACCGAATCCCGCCTGGCCTCCGACTCCGCCGAGTAGTAGCCGTAGGGCTGCGGCGCCTGGAAGGGCGTGAGCGTGGCGCCGTACACCACTAGCCCCCGCTCGTGCGCCCGTTCCGCCAACTGGCTCAGCCCGAAGATGACGTCCGCCGCGCTCACCGAATCGGCGCCCCGCTTGGAGAAGTTGGCCAGCCCGATGTCGTTGATCCCTTCCAGGATGATCACGTACCGCGCGCCGGGCTCGTCGAGCACGTCGCGGTCGAAACGCTCCAGCGCGCTCGGCCCCGCCCCGGGGTTCAACACACGATTCCCCGAGATCCCGGCGTTCACCACGCTCAGCACCGGGGCGCCGGGTGTGGTGAGCAGCCGCCGCGCGAGATCGTCGGGCCACCGGCGGTTGGCGTCGGGCGTGGAGTGATAGCCGTCGGTGATGGAGTTCCCGAACGCCACGATGGCGCCCGCTGCCGCCGGGTTGGTCACGTCCACGCCGGTGAGAAAGATCCACTGCTGCACCGCCGTCACCGTCGGGAAGGCTGTCTCGCGGGCGTAGTCCCCCGCGGTGGACACGTAGTTGGTCTGCAACCCGAGCAGGTGCCGCGTGGACGTGCGCGCCGAGTCGGGCAGGTAGAGGCTGATCGCGAGGTCGGAGAGCTGCGGCACGTGGTACGCGATGGGGTCGCTGATCACCGTGGCGCCGGCACCGATGGTCACCGCCGGCCGGCCGCCGAAGGTGAGGGCGCGGTCGGTGCCCGGCCTCGTGGCGGGGCCGCCCGTATCAGCGCGCAGCGCGATGCGCGCGTCGCCGATGGTGAGCGGGCGGTCGCCGTACTGGTTGGAGATCCGGATGCGCACGCTGTCGCCGCCGATCGTCGTGTGCACGATCTCGCGGAGCGTGCGGCGGGCCCAGGTCTCCACGGGATCCGGCTTCCCGTCCGCCGGCCGGGCGGGCATGGCGGACGCGCTCGGGCTCCAGGTGGCGATCCAGTGCGGACGGTTGGGCTGCTGCGCCCGGGTCGTGGTCGCGGCCAGGGCGGCGGCCAGGACCACCATGCACGGACGAAGGCTTCGATGAATCATGGTTGTGTCCCCGACTCAGTTGGATAGGACGAAGTCGATGGTCGACACCACCCGCACCGTCTTGTCGATCTGGCTGGCCTCGGTGATGCCGTCGGCCTGGTCGCGCGGCAGGATCTCGAACACGCCCTGATTGGCGCGCAGGATGCCGCCCACGGTGGCGTGCGAGTCGCGGGCGAACTGCTCCGCCCCCTCGCGGGCGCGGCTCGTGGCTTCGCCGATCATCTCCGGCTTCAGCTTGTTCAGCCCGGAGAACACGAACGTCGGGCCGCCGGGTCCGTACTCGGCGCCCGACGAGAGCACGACTCCGCTGCTCACCAACTCGGCCACCCGCTGACTCGCCGCCTGCACGGCCGCCGGATCGGTGGATCTCACGATCAGCGTCTGATGAATGACGAATCGCGACCCCGGGCGCGGCGACGATCCGAACTGATTCGTCTGGGCGTCGGCCACCGAGAACTGCTGCACGCTCACCTGCGAGGTGTCGATGCCGTGCCGGCCGAGGAACTGGCGCACCTTGATCACGCTGCGTTCGATCTCGGCGTTGGCGCCGGCGAGGTCGTTGGACGCGGCCACCAGGTGCAGCGGCCAGATGGCGAGATCGGCGCGGACCTGGCGCTCGGCGACGCCCTTCACGGTCACGTAGCGCTCGGTGGGTCGCACGCGGGTGAGGCCGTACCCCACCAGTGCACCCGCGACCACGATCGCCGTGCCGAGAATCAGGGCACGGCCGATATCACGATCCATCTGCATGCGTGACTCCGGAACGATGTCGTTCCGAAGCTAGTCCGCCGAGGCGCCTTCCGCGAGCGGGCCGCCGGCCAGTTCCGCCGCTGCACGTCCCCGCGCGAAGCGCGTCTGCAGCTCGTCGAGATACGTATAGAACACCGGCGTCACGTACAACGTGACGAGTTGCGAGAAGGCCAGGCCGCCCACCACCGCCACGCCCAGCGGCCGCCGCGTGGATGCGCCGGCGCCCCACCCCACGGCAATCGGAATCGCGCCCATCAGCGCCGCCATCGTCGTCATCATGATCGGGCGGAAGCGCACGCTCGCCGCCTCGAGAATCGCCTCGGCGGGCGACTTGCCGCTCTCGCGCTGGGCCTCGATGGCGAAGTCGATCATCATGATCGCGTTCTTCTCCACGATGCCGATGAGCATGATCACCCCCACGAACCCGTAGATGTCGAGGTCGAGGTGGAAGAGCCAGAGCGTGCTCAGCGCCCCGAAGGCGGCGAACGGCAGTCCCGTGAGAATCGTGACCGGATGGATGAAGCTCTCGTACAACACGCCGAGGATCACGTAGATCACGAACACGGCGAGGATGAGCAGCACCACCAGCCCCTGCTGCGTGTCCACGAATGCCTGCGCAATGCCGCTGAAGCCGCCCGCCACGTTCCCCGGCAACACCGACGCGGCCGCGGTCTTCACCTCGGTCAGCGCCGTGCCGAGCGACACCCCGGGCGCGAGGTTGAACGAGATCGTGGCGGAGGGGAGCTGACCCGAGTGGTTCACCGTCACCGGGCCGACGCTGTCGCTGAACCGCGCCACCGTGCTCAGCGGCACCAGCGGCCCGCGCGACGACCGCACCCACAGCCGTCCCAGCGCGTCCACGTCCGACTGGTATTCCGGCAGCAGCTCCATCACCACCCAGTACTCGTTGGTGGAGGTGTAGATCGTGGACACCTGCCGCTGCCCGAACGCGTCGTAGAGCGTGTTCTCGATCTCGGCGGCCGACACGCCGAGTTGGCCGGCCTGCTCGCGATCGATGTCCACCGTCACCTGCGGATTGTTGATCAGCAGGTCACTGGTGACGTCGGTGAGCATCGGGACCTGGCGGAGCTTGTGTTCGAGCACGCGCGCCGTGCTGTCGAGCACCGACATGTTCCCGCTCTGCATCGTGTACTGATACAGACTCTTCGACGCGAGTCCGCCGATGGAGATGGCAGGCGGGTTCTGGACGAACACCGCGATGTCGGGGACGCTGGCCAGCCGCTCGGTGATGTCGCGCGCGATCTGTTCGGCGCTGCGGTGCCGCTCGCCGATCGGCTTGAGATCGATGGTGAGCTGGCCCTGGTTGGCGGCCGGCGTCGTCCCCACCGACGACGTCACCGAGCGGACGTCCGGATCCTGCGCCACGACCGCCGCCACCTGCTGTTGCCGCTGCGTAAGCGCGTCGAACGAGATACCCTCGGCGGCCTCGGTGGTGGCCAGCAGCTGGCCGGTGTCGTCGGTGGGGAACAGCCCCTTGGGAATGGCCCAGAACAGCCACCCCGTAACGATGAGCGTGACGAACGAGAAGACGAGCGCCCCGCGGCGGCGCTGCATCACCCAGGCCAGCGAGCGCTCGTAGACGTCCAGCCACCAGTTGAAGAACCGCTCCGTGGTGTGATAGAACCGGCCGTGCTCGCGGTCGTGCTGGCTGCGCAGGAAACGGCTCGACAGCATGGGGGTGAGGGTCAGCGACACGAAGCCCGACACGAGGATCGCCACGCCGATCGTCACCGCGAACTCGTGGAACAGCTTGCCGATGATCCCGCCCATGAACAGGAAGGGAATGAAGACGGCGGCCAGCGAGAACGTCATCGACAGGATGGTGAACCCGACTTCGGAGGCGCCGTCGATGGCCGCCTGGAGCTTGGGCTTCCCCATCTCCAGGTGGCGCACGATGTTCTCGAGCATCACGATCGCGTCGTCGACCACGAATCCCACGGCGAGCGTGAGCGCCATCAGCGACAGGTTGTCCAGACTGTAGTGCAGCAGATACATCACCGAGAACGTGCCGATGATGGACATCGGCAGCGCCAAGCTCGGGATGATCGTGGCCGACGCGTTGCGCAGGAACAGGAAGATGACCATCACCACGAGCGCCAGCGTCAACTCGAGGGTGAAGGTCACGTCGTTCACCGACGCGCGGATGGTGGAGGAGCGGTCGTACAGCGTGGAGACCTTGACCGTGGGCGGCACCTCGGCCTGGAGCCGGGCGATCGCGGCCTTCACGCGGTTGGCCACGTCCACCGTGTTCGTGCCGGGCTGCCGCTGCACGGCGAGCACGATCGACCGCTCGCCGTCGTACCAGCTGGCGGTCTTGTTGTTCTGCACGTCGTTGGTGATGCGGCCCACCTCGTCCAGGTGCACGGGCGCGCCGTTGCGGTAGGCCACGATCACGTCGCCGAACTGCTGGGCGTCGGAGAGCTGCCCGGTGGCCTGCACGGTGAGCGCCGTCTTGGGCCCCCACAGCACGCCGGTGGGCATGTTCACGTTCTGGTTGGCGATCGCCGTCGCCACGTCCTCGAGGGCGATGCCGCGCGTGGCAAGCTGCGCCGGATCGAGCTGCACGCGCACCGCGTACTTCTGCGCCCCGTACACCAGCACCTGCGCCACCCCGCCCACCATCGACAGCCGCTGGGCGAGCGTCGTCTCGCCGATCTCGTCGAGCGTGGACAGCGGCACTTCGGTGGACGTGAGGGCGAGCGTGAGAATCGGCGCGTCGGCGGGATTCGACTTCTGGTACGACGGCGGCACGATGCCCTGCGGCAGGCTGCGCGTGGTCTGGGCGATGGCCGCCTGCACGTCCTGCGCCGCGGCATCGATGTTCCGGTCGAGCGAGAACTGGATGACGATCTGCGTGGCGCCGAGGCTCGACGTGGACGTCATGTTGTCGATGCCGGCGATCGTGGAGAACTGCTTCTCGAGCGGCGTGGCGACGGTGGCAGCCATCGTCTGCGGGCTGGTGCCCGGCAGGGTGGCGTTCACCGTGATCGTCGGGAAGTCCACGTTGGGCAGATCGCTCACCGGCAGCTGCTGGTAGGCGACGAGGCCGAACACGAGGATGCCGACCATGACCAACGTGGTCATGACCGGGCGTTTGATGAACAGCGTGGTGAAGTTCACAGCGGGGTCCGGGGGAAGCGGGGGCCGGGCAGGCAGCGGGCGCGCATCAGTCGCCCGTCGCCGGGATGGGCTCGCCCGTGGCGCGCGCCGTGAAGCGCGAGAACTGGCGGCCGCCCCAGGCCTGGAGTTCGTCCATGTACGAGTAGAACACGGGCGTGACGTACAGCGTCACGACCTGCGAGAAGGCGAGACCGCCGACCACGGCCACACCCAGCGGCCGGCGCGACGCGGCGCTGGCGCCCACACCGATGGCGATGGGCAGGGTGCTGGCGATGGCCGACATCGTGGTCATCATGATCGGCCGGAAACGCACGCTGGCCGCGTGCACGATGGCCTGTGCCGGCGTCAGGTGCTGATCGCGCTCGGCGGCGATCGCGAAGTCGATCATCATGATCGCGTTCTTCATCACGATGCCCACGAGCATGATGATCCCCACGTAGCCGTACACGCCGAGTTCCACGTGCGTCACCGAGAGCGCCAGCAGCGCCCCAAAGGTCGCGAACGGCAGGCCGGTGAGAATCGTGATCGGATGGATGAAGCTCTCGTAGAGAATGCCGAGAATGATGTAGATGATGAACACGGTGATCAGCAGCATGAGCCCCATGCCCTGCTGCGATGCTTCGAACGCCTGGGCGGCGCCGTTGAAGCGGGCCGTGATCCCGGCCGGCAGCGTGGTCCGCGCCACCCGATTCACCAGATCCACCGCCGCGCCCAGCGACATGCCGGGCGCGAGGTTGAACGAGATCGTCACCGACGCCATCTGCCCCGAGTGGGCCACGCTCAGCGGCCCCACCGTGTGCTCGAAGTAGGCGACGTCGGATAGCGGGATCATGCGCCCCGCCGAGCCGGGCACGAAGAAGCGCGACAGCGCGTTGGCATCGGTCTGCGCGCTCGGCACGGTCTCCATCACCACCCAGTACTCGTTGGTCGGGGTGTAGATGGTCGAGACCTGCTGTTCGTTGTAGGCGTCGGCCAGGGCCCGTTCGATGGACGCCGGCGTCACCCCGAGCGAGAGCGCCCGCTGGCGGTCGATGTGCACGCGGAGGATCGGCGCCCGGTTGGCCAGGTCCGACGTCACGCCGCTGAGCTGCGGCAGCTTCTCGAGCCGCGCCATCAGCTTGCCGGCCTCGACGTACAGCGTGTCGATGTCGCTGCCCTGCAGCGTGAACTGGTACTGGCTCTTGGCCGAGCGCCCGCCGATGCGGATGGCGGGCGGGTTCTGGAAGTACACGGCGAGCCCGGGGATCCCGGACTCCAGCTTGGTCAGCTCGGCCACCATTGCGTCGGCCGACGGCCGCTGCCCCTCGGGCTTCAGCGTCACGCTCAGACGGCCCTGGTTGGACGACCCGAACCCGCCCCCGATCGACGACCGGAACGACACGATGTTCGTGTCGGTCCTCAGCCGCGCCATGGCGATCTTCTGCAGGCGCAGCATCTCGGGATACGACGTGCCCTGCGCCGCCTCGGTGGTCCCGTCCAACTGGCCCGTGTCGTCGGGCGGAAACAGCCCCTTGGGGATGACCGTGAACAGCACACCGGTGAGCACCAGCACCAGCGCCGAGAACCCCAGGGCGTACGGCCGGTGCTCCATCACCCAGGCCAGACTCCGCTCGTACGCGTGCAGCGTGCGCTGGAAGGCCCGTTCGGTGGCGTTGAACCACCGCCCGTGCTTCTGCTCGCTCTTCGCCTTGAGCAGCCGGCTGCACAGCATCGGCGTGAGCGTCAGCGACACGAAGCCCGACACGAGAATGGCCACCGAGATCGTGACCGCGAACTCCTTGAACAGCCGCCCGATCTGCCCGCCCATGAACATCAGCGGGATGAACACCGCCGACAGCGAGAGGGTCATCGAGAGGATCGTGAACCCCACTTCCCTGGAGCCTTCGAACGCCGCCCGCATGGGCGGCTTTCCCATCTCCAGATGGCGCACGATGTTCTCGAGCATCACGATCGCGTCGTCCACCACGAACCCGACCGCCAGCGTCAGCGCCATCAGCGACAGGTTGTCCACGCTGAAGTTCAGCAGCGCCATGATCGAGAACGTGCCGATGATCGACATCGGCAGCGTGAGGGTCGGGATCATCGTGGCGACGACGTTGCGCAGGAACAGGAAGATCACCATCACCACGAGGCAGAGCGACACGATGAGCGAGAACTTCACGTCGTGCACCGAGTGCTGGATCGACACCGACCGGTCGAACTGGATGATGACCTTCACATCCTGCGGCAGCCCCTTCTCGATCTCGGCCAGCTCGGCCTTCACGGCGTCGGCCACCTCGACGGTGTTCACGCCGGGCTGGCGCATCACGGCCAGGCCGATCGCGCGCTCGTCGTTGTACCAGCTGGCACCCTTGTTGTTCTCGATGTCGTCGCGCACCGTCGCCACGTCGCCCAGGCGCACCGCGCCGCCGTCGCGATAGGCGATGATCAGCCGCCGGAACTGCGCGGCGTCGGTGAGCTGCCCGGTGGCGTTGACGGTGAGCGTCCGGTTCTTGCCGTACAACACGCCGGTGGGGAGCATCACGTTGTTGTTGCGGATGGCCTGGGCCACCTGCGACACGCCGATGTGCCGGGCCGCGAGCTTCATCGGATCGACGTCCACGCGCACCGCGTATTTCGCCGACCCCCACACCTGCACCTCGGCCACGCCGTCCACCATCGACAGCCGCTGCGCGATGTCGGTCTCCGCGAACTCGTCCACCGTCTGCAGCGGCAGGTCGGCCGACGTGAGCGCCATGAACAGGATCGGCGCCGCCGCCTGGTTGTGCTTGTACATCGACGGCGGGTGAATGCCCGCCGGCAGCGCCGCCATGGCCTGCGAGATGGCCGCGTTCACGTCCTGCGCCGCCGCGTCGATGTCGCGATCGGGCGAGAAGGTGAGGCTGATGTTCGTGGAGCCGAGCGAGCTGTTCGACGTGATCTCGTCGATGCCGGCAACCGCGCTGAACGCCTTCTCCAGCGGCGTGGCCACCGTGGCCGCCATCGTCTCGGGGCTCGCGCCCGGCAGCCTGGCGCCCACGCCGATGCTCGGCGAGTCGGTGATCGGGAGGTCGCTCACCGGCAGCTGCCGGTAGGAGAAGACGCCGAACACGACGATGCCGATCATGAGCAACGTCGTCATGACCGGCCGCCGGATGAAGAGCCCCGTGAGGCTCATCTTACCGCTTGCCGGCCGTTCTCCCACCGTTCCCGCCGCGCCGTGCGCCCTGCGCCGAAGTGCTGCCCGCCGGCGGATCGCTCACCGCGCGCAGGCTCGCCGTCGCGCCCGGCGTGAGCCGCGACTGGCCTTCGGTCACCACCCGGTCGCCTTCCGCAACGCCGGCCGAGATGACCGCCAGATTGTCCGACGTGCGCTCCACCACCACCTGGTGCTGCTGGGCCTTGCTCTGGGCGTCGAGTGTGTACACGTACGTGCCCTTCTGCCCGCTCACCACCGCCTGCGCGGGAATCACCAGCGCGTCCTTCTCCACGTACAACCGCATGCGCATCGACGCGAACTGCCCGGCCCACAGGTCGCCGTCCCGATTGTCGAAGGTGGCCTTGAGCTGCACCGTGCCGGTGGTCGTGTCCACCGCGTTGTCGATGAAGCTCAGCGTCCCCCGCTCGGGCTCGGTGCCGCTGCCCGCGGCGGCGGCCACCGCTTCGGCCAGCGGCGACGACTCGGGCATGGCCGCGGCCTGGCCGGCGGAATCCATCGCCGTCGAAGCGGCCGAACCCCCACCCGGCACCGCCGTCACCGGCAGGCCGCCGTTGGGGGCGTACCGCAGCAGCTTGGGCAGCTCGGACGACGGCACCGAGAACCGCACCGTGATCGGGCGGATCTGGTTGATCACCACGAGGGGTCCGCTCCCCGACCGCACCAGATTGCCCACCCGCACCAGCACACCACCCGTCTTGCCGGCAATCGGGGCGCGGATGCTCGTGTTGTCGAGGTTGAACTTCGCGGTGGCAACGCTGGCCTGATCGGCACGGAGAACTGCCGCGGTGGTGGCGGCGGTGGTCTCGTACTGCTGCGCCTCTTCGGGCGTGATGACCTGGGCCGCCACCAGTTTACGGTACCGGTCGCGCTGGGCGGCGGCGTTGGCGGCCGTGGCCGAGTCGCGCTCGAAGGCGGCCAGCGCCTGCTCGTAGGCGTTCTCGTAGGGGCGCGGGTCCACCTGGAAGAGCACCTGCCCCTTGGTCACCTCCTGTCCTTCCCGGAAGGCCACGCGCGTCACGATGCCGTCCACCTGCGACGAGACCGCCGCCGACTGGATGGGCGTCACCACGCCGTTGGCGTCGATGAAGTAGGGCACGTCGGCCCGCCGCGCCACGGACACGGCCACCGTGACCGGGGGGCGGGCGGGGCGTTCCTGGGGCTTGGAGCAGCCGGACGCGACAACGAGCGCGGCGCACAGCGCCGGGAAAGCGCGGATGCCGCGCGAAGATTGCTGCAGAGAAAGCATCGAGCCTGGAGCCGAGGGTGAGGGCCGAAAAATAGCAGGACGCGGCGCGCCGAACCCGCCACCGCGCGGGAATCGACCCGACCGGTCCGATCCTCCGTCCTTTCATACGGCCCAACCCCCCGAGACGTTAGAAAATTCCGCCCGGTCCCCGATTGTCCCGATCGGGCGGCGGAAACGGGTTGAAGGGCCGGTTCCGCAACCGGTTATCGGCGGCGCGGCGGGTTGTAGGCCTCGGTGCCGGCGGCGGCCAGCTTGCCGCGCCAGAGTTCCTCGAGGGTCCGGAGATCGTCGGCCGGATCGTAGCCGGGCTCATCGGGCGGCTCGAGGGTGTCGAGCACCTCGAACGTGAACGCCCCGTCACCGAGCGCGTTCCAGTCGGCCTGGAGCGCGCGGTCGGCGTGGGCGCCGAATCGGAGTTGGGCGCGCTGCCGGTTGAGCATCGACGGGAGGTCGACGCTGGTGCCGATGTACGCCTTGCCGCTCACGGCGTTGCGAATCTGGTACACGCCCATGGGGCGGCGGGCTTCCTTGTACGCCCGGGTGGCTTCCTTTCGGTCCATGCCCCGCAATCTACCGGCGCCGTTTGGCCGCGCCACGCTTGGTGGTCTTCCGGGGCTTGGGAGCGGCCCGGCGTTTGGCCGCTGCCCGGCGCTTGGGCCGCCTGGCGGGCGGATCGGCCAGGAACTGGACGTTGATCGACGCCAGGTCGTCGGCGAACCAGGCCACCAGCCGCCCCATGAACTTCTCGGCCAGATAGAACAGGTCGCGGGGCGCCTTGGGTACCACCTGGGCAACGACCACGCCCCCCGCGTTGGCCACGTCGATGTGCCCGTCCGACTGAATGTGCTTGAGCCGCGACTTCTTCTTGTTGGCCCAATCCCAGGTGGCGGCCTCGTGGATGACCTTGCTCCGCAGCAACGCGTACGCATTCACACCGGTGCGCGGGACGACCTGAATCTGGATCATGGCGTGACCTCCCGGGTGCGTGGTGGTCCAACAGTGCGGTGCTACCCCCTTCGCGTCTTGCGTTTGCCCCGCGCCGGCTCGGGGTGCAGCGTCTCCCCGGCGGCCAACATGGCGACGAATTGCTCCAGCCGCCGGGCCCGCGTCTCGGCCCGCACGGCCGTCTGCAGCCGCCAGAGAATCGCGTAGCGGTTGGTACTGCTGAGCGTGGCGAAGAACTCGCGCGCCTTCCGGTTGCGGCGGAGCGCCGCCACGAGATCGTCGGGCACGGTGGCCGTGGCGTGGGAATCGTAGGCGCGGTCCCACTGCCCGTTGGCGCGCGCCTGCTCCACGGCGCGCAGGCCGGCCGGCTTCATCACGCCCTCGGTCATGAACCGCTCCACCTTCTCGCGATTCACCTTCGACCACACGCTCCGCGGCCCGCGCGGCGTGAACTTCTGCAGGAACGACTCGTCGTCGCCCCGCTTCTTCTGGCTGTCGATCCACCCGTGGCAGAGCGCCACGTCGAGCGCTTCGGCATAGCTGATCGACTCGAGCGCGGCGGCCTTCTTGGCAATCCGCATCCACACGCCCGCCGACCCGGCGTGCTTGCTCAGCCAGCGCTCCCACTCCCGCGTCGTGCGGAACAGCAGGGTCGGGATCTCCGCTCCCGCTCCCCCGCCCTTGGCCGCCGCGCCGCCGCGGGCCGGACTCACGGATCCACGCCCACCTGGTCGTAATACGCCACGATGCGATCGTGCGCGCCGGTCCGCGTGTAGACGTCGGGCCGCGGCGACGCGATGACGCCGGCAATCACCGCCGCCACCTCTTCGGCGCTCTGCGACTCGCCGAAGGTGCGCGAGTCGGGGCCGCCGTGCCGCGCGTTCAATCCGAAATCGGTCCGCACCACGCCCGGCGACACCAGCGTGACGTGGATGCCCGGATACTCCGCCTGCACCTCGGCGCGGAACGTGGCCGTGAGCGCGTTCAGGAAGTGCTTGGCGCCGCAGTACGCCGAGCGGAAGGTCGCGAACGGAATCCGGCCGAGCAGCGACGACACGTTCACGATCTGCCCGCTGCCGCGCTCCTTGAAGTGCGGCAGCACCTCCTGCATGCCGTACAGGGCCGACTTGACGTTGGTGCGCATCATGTCGTCCACGTCGTCGTCGGTGAGCTGCGACGGCGGGCGCGTGATCCCCTGCCCCACGTTGTTCACCCACACGTCGATGTGCCCGAATCGCGCCAGCGCCTCGCGCACCACGCGCTGCACCTCGCCGCGCGTGGTCACGTCGGCGGCGATGGCCATCGCGCTGCCGCAGCGCGCCGCCACCGCCTCCAGCTCCGGCTTGCGGCGCGCCACCAGCACCAGCGAGACGTTCGGGCCCGCCAGCGTTTCGGCCAGCGACGCCCCGATGCCGCCGCTGGCACCGGTGATCACCACCACCTTGTCTGCCATCCCGGCCGTCTCCCCCGCGCTCAGGCGCTGACGAGCTTGGCGTCGAGCGTCATCGGCACCGCCGACAGCGCGCGCGATACGATGCAGCCGGTCTTCGTCTCCTCGGCGAACTTCTGGAACTCCGCCTCCGAGACACCCGGCACCACTCCCCGAGTGACGAGGTCGATGCCGCTGATGGAGAAGCCGGCGTCGCCCTTGGTCAGGTGAACGGTGGCCGTGGTAGTGACGCTGGTGGCGGTGTGGCCGGCCCGTTCCAGCGACGCCGAGAGCGCCATCGTGAAGCAGCCCGCATGCGCGGCCCCGAGCAGCTCCTCGGGATTGGTGCCCGTGCCCGACTCGAACCGGCTGGCGAACGAAAAGGGACCGTTCACGGCGCCCGACCCGGTCTTCAGCGTTCCCTTGCCGCCCTTGAGTCCGCCGTCCCAACGCGCATCCGCTTTTCTGTCCATGAACCTTCCTCCGTTATAGTGGTGTTGCTCGAGAGTCGAACCGGGCGATCGGCGGCGCCGCGCCCGGGGGGTGCCGACGTGGTCGGCGCTAGTGCGGAATCCCGCTCGCGTACCCGGCCACGGCTACCAGATGGCACGCGCTGCCGCCGAGCACGAACAGATGCCACACCAGGTGCGCGTACCGCATGCGCGGCCGGGTGTAGAACAGCACGCCGGCGGTATAGAGAACGCCTCCGGCGAACAGCCAGGCCAGCCCCGCCGGCCCCACGGCCACTGCCAACGGACGGACGGCGATGACCACCAACCACCCCATGAGCAGGTACACCGCCGTGGACAGGCGCGGGTAGCGGAACCCCAGCCCCGCCTTGAGCGCGATGCCCGCCAGCGCCAGCGCCCAGATGGTGCCGAGCAGGCTCCAGCCCCAGGGCCCGCGCAGCGCGCCGAGCGCGAACGGCGTGTAGGTGCCGGCAATCAGCAGGTAGATGGCGCCGTGATCCACCACGCGCAGTATCTGCTTGGCGTGCGACCGGGCGGGCAGGGCGTGATAGAGCGTGGATGCGCCGTACAGCAGGATGAGCGTACTGGCATACACGGCGCCCGCGAACACCTGCCACGGATCGTGGCGCCGAGCGTCGGCCATCACGAGCAGCGGCAGTGCCGCCACGCTGGCCAGGAACCCGGCGCCGTGACTCACGGAATTGGCGATCTCCTCCCCCAACGACTGCGGCCTGCTGGACATCGGACGTCCCCTCTTCACATGAAAGCGTGGCACCGGCCCCCGGCGCCTCCACTCCGTGAACGATAACGCATCTCGCGCCGCACGACCGGGCGCTTGGCCCGGATCAGCGGGTCAGGGCGTAGTAGATCACGTACAGCCACGAGAAGAAACCGTGAATGATGGCCCACAGGATGGAGTGGGAAACGGACCACGAGATGGTGATCGCGAGCGCCGTGCCGAAGCCGATGCCCGACTTGGCGACATCCACGCGCGTGAAGCTGCCCCTGTTCGCCATGAGTCCCTCCGATTGCGGGTTGGTTCCCGATGGAAGGAGCCTGACGGGGAATCGCCGCCGCGTCAACGGGGCGCGCGTGAGCGGCTATTCGCTCCGCAGCACGCGCATCGGGTCCACGCGCGCCGCGCGCCGGGCGGGCCCGAGCGATCCCACCAGGGTCACCGCGACCACCAGGCCGACCGCCGCCCCGATGGTCACCGGGTCGAAGGGCCCGACGCCGAACAGAATGGACCGCATCGCGCGTCCGGTGAGGTACGCGACGATCACGCCGGGAATCGTCCCCGCCACCGCGAGGGCCACGCCACGCCAGACCACCATACGCACCACGGAACCGGGCCGCTCGCGCCCAATGCCATGCGGACGCCGATCTCCTGCGAGCGCTGCGACACGGTGAATGCGAGCAGCCCGTATATCCCGACGCCGGCGAGCACCACCGCCAGCACCGCGAGCATGGCCAACACGCGAAGCTGTGCCGCGCGCGAAGCCGTCTGCCCGGCCACCAGCGCCGAGATCGTCTGCACACTGCTGATTGGCTGTTCCGGGTCGGCGGTATGGATTGCCGCACGCACCGCCGGCAGGATGGACGCGGCCGGGAGCGACGTGTGAATCGCCAGATCCTTGGGGGCGTAGAGATTCAGCGAGCTGTCGCCCACCTGCGTCGAAGGGAAGTAGACCTGAGGCTCGCTCTGGCGATCGAGGCCGCGCACCTTCACGTCCGCCACGACCCCGACAATCTGCCGGTCGTTGAACGCCATCTTGAAATGCTGGCCGAGTGCGTTTCCGCCCGGCCAGTACCGCTCGGCGAACGATTCGCTCACCACGGCGACATACGCCGAGTGTTGCGTGTCGTGGGCGACCACGTCCCGCCCGGTGCGGAACGGGATGCCGAGCGTGGCAAAGTAACCGGGCGTAACGTAGCGAATGCTCGCCGATCCCGACGCGCCTCGATCCACCGGATGGCCCGGAATCTCCGCGGCCCAGATGCCACCGCCCCATGTGAGCGGCAGCCAGGATACGTACGCGGCGTCGCTCACGCCGGGAATCGCCTTCACACCGGCGAGCACCTGGCCGTAGAATCGCTCGCGCGCCGCCACGGTAGCGTACTCTGGATAGGCCAGCGTGGTGCGCAACGTCAGCACCCCATCGGTGCGGAACCCGGGATCCACGTCGTTGATGCGGGCGATTGTGTGCAGGAGAAGTCCGGTGGAGACGAGCAGCGCCACCGATGCCGTCACCTCGAAGGCGACGAGCAGCGCGCGCACACGTTCGTGGCGCCCGCCGCGTGCGCCGGGCCCTTCGCGGAGCGCCGTGAGACCCGTTCGACGCGTCACCCGCCACGCCGGAAGGACGGCGAAGATCAGGCTCGTCGCGAGCATGAGCGCGCTGGCCAGCAACAGCACACGGGGGTCCACCGGCGGCACCCCGGCAACGGGCAGGTCGTCGGGCACGAGGCGCGCCAGGAGCGGGACGCCGGCCACTCCCACGGCGACGCCGGCCGCGCACCCGAGGCCTACGAGCAGCAGGGTCTCCGTCAGCATCTGCCGCACGAGCCGCTCGCGACCAGCGCCGAGCGCGGTGCGCACCGCCAGCTCGCGGCGGCGGGCCATGCCGCGCGCCAGCAAGAGGTTGCCCAGATTCGCGCACGCAATGAGCAACATGCACAGCGCCGCACCGGAGAGCACCAGCAGGAGTACCCCCACGAGTGGGCCGGATTGCTGCGACACGTCGTCGCGTAACCAGTCGACCGTTCCCGATATATCCTTGTTCGCCACCGGGAACCGCTGTGCCAGGCGCGCCGCGATGGTCCGGGCGTCGGCACGCGCCTGGACGAGCGTGACCCCGGGGCGCAGCCGGGCGACCGTGTTCAGCCAGACATTGGTGCGGTCCTGGTAGTCGTCGCTTGCGTGGTCGAATCGAAAGGGCGTCCATAGCTGGACGTCACGCGTCGGAAACTCGAAGTGCGGCGGCATGATGCCGATCACCTCGTACGACGTGCCGTCCAGGCGAAGCGAGCGGCCGAGTACGTTCCGGTCGCCGCCGAACGCCGACCGCCAGAACGAGTAGCTGAGCATGATCGTGGGAGGCGCTCCGCCACGATCGTCGGCCGCGGTGAAATCACGGCCGTACGCCGGCCGCACTCCAAGCGTCCGGAAGAGATCGTACGTGACCCTTGTGCCATGCACCCGCTGCGGCTCTTCCGAAGTCACGAGATTGGCCGCGAAGCCGCTGTTGTAGGCCGACATGTGCGAGAACGATCGGTTCAATCGCTTCCAATCGTCGAAGTTTGCCGGCGAGAACTGCAGGTAGTTGTAGTTGGGAACCGTGCACCACGCGACGACCAACCGGTCGGGGTTCCCAAAGGGGAGCGGGCGCAGGAGCACAAAATCGGTCACCGAGAACGCCGCGGCCGTGGCCCCGACACCGAGAGCCGAAACCAACACGGCCGTGAGCGCGAACCCCCATGATCGCGACAGGCTGCGCCGCGCGAACCGGAGATCCTGCACGAGCATGTCCCAGTGCACCGCCGCGGCATTGCCGATCACCTCGGGCACCGTCTCGGCCCACAGCAGCGCCATCCCGGCCACGCCGTGCGCGCCGCCACGCCGCTCGGCGAACGCCTGGCGCAGCTCGGCGCCGAACTCGCGCCGGAACGACGCCGGATACAGGTGCAGCAGCAGCCGGTAGAACCGCATCACGCGCCCCGGGGCACGAGTCCAGTGGCCCGAACCATCCGCACCAGATCGGCGAGCCGCGCGGCTTCGGCGCGGGCCACGGCCAGCCCCAGCGGCGTGATGCGATAGTAGCGCCGGCGCTCGTCATCCAGCTCGGGGGCGGGCCGCGTCCGCGGCTCCGTGATCAGCCCCTGGTCCAGCATCCGCTGGATCGAGCGGTACAACGTGCCGGGGCTGAGCCGGAGTTTGCCGCCGGTGCGCGCTTCCACGTCCTGGATGATCGCATACCCGTGTCGGTCCCCGTCGGCCAGCGCCATCAGGATGTGGAGCGTGGCCGCAGGCAGCGGCAGGAAGGCCTGGATGTCGTCGTCGGATCGTCGCATGCACACAATATATCCACTGTGGATATACGCGCAATGGATATAACCGCCGGGAAGCTAGGGCCGCAGGTCCGCCGGCCAGCTCCCGTACACGGGATTCGGCAGCACGAAGTAGCGCCGCCCGAACAGCGCCATGGCCGACGGATCGTCGCGCGACGCCTGCGTGAGCATCGGGAAGTCCTGGATGTTGTCCCCCAGCCATTCCACGATCGCCAGCGGCGGCAGCGCCGGCGACGCGGTGCCGCGCTGCACGGCCTCGAAGCGCGGATTCTTGTCGGGCTGCCCCGGCGCCTGGCAGAGCACGAGATCGGCGTCCACGCCTGCCTGCCGCAGGTTCCGGCGCGTGGGGCCACAGAGCGAATCGGCGCGGTTGGTCACGATGATCACCCGCCCGCCGAGTTCGTGGACGCGGCGCGTGAATGCCTCCGCGCCGGGAACCGCCGGCGCCGCCATCTCGCGCACCCACGCCGACCAGCTCGGTTCGGTGTAGCCGCTGTCCAGCGCCTCGCGACGGATCGCGTACGTCGTGTTGTCGAGCACGGTCTCGTCGGCGTCGAGGATCACCCCCCACGCGCTCGACGCCATGGCCGGCGCCAGATCCTCGAGGCGGCCGGCGGCGGCGGCGTAGGTCTGCCGCGTGAGCGCCCGGTATTCCGCGGATTGCCACATCCACGCGATCGCGGTGGGCAGGGTCCGCTCAGGCGCGGCCGCCTTGGGTGTCGGAGCGGTGCGCGGCGGTGCGCTGCACGCCGAGAGCAGGGCCACCGCGAGCACCATCCACGGCGCGAAGCGCACGCGGCCTGCGGCACGGGTGCGCACGGGAGACATGGAACGCATCATGGTTGCCCGCCGTCGCCTGCCGGCGACCTCCCGTCGAGCACCAGGGCCAGGGCGAATCCGTCGTAGCCCTTGCTCCCCACCGTCTGTATCGTGGTGACGCTCACCCGCCGATCGGCGGCCGCCATCGTGTTGAACCGCCGGACGCCCCGGACCGCCGGATCGTCGCTCTCCGCCTCGATGATCCGGCCTTCGCGGACCACGTTGTCGACGACGATCAGCGTGCCGGCGCGCGATAGCTCTACGGCGTGCGTGAAATACTCCGGAATGTTCGGCTTGTCGGCGTCGATGAAGACCAGATCGAACGGACCGGCGCGTTCGCCCCGCAGCCGGGAGAGCGTGGCGAGCGCCGGCCCCTCGTGCAGCTCCACCGCGGCGGCCAGTCCCGCCCGCGCAATGTTGGCCCGTGCCACCGCCGCGTGCACGGGATCGAGTTCCAGCGTCACCATGCGTCCGCCGGGACAGAGCGCCCGGGCCAGCCAGATGGTGCTGTATCCGCCCAGCGTGCCGATTTCCAGAATGCGCCGGGCGCCGACGGTCCGGGCCAGCAGGTGCAGCAACTTGCCCTGCGCCGGCGAGACCTGGATGTCGGGCAGCCCCGCGGCCGCCGAGTCGGCGATCGCGGCCTCGAGCGCCGCGTCCGGCGGCGCGAACAGCTCACCCAGATATGCGTCGACCGCCGTCCATTGGTCTTGCATCGACTATTCGATCACCGGACTCGTGATGATCGTCCAGTCGTCGGCCGCGTGACCCGCGGCGAGCCACTTGTCCATCTCCGCGGCAGCGGCCGAGATCACCTTGAGCGTCATGCCGCCGTGGTCGGCCGCGTCGATCATCAGCCGCGCGTCCTTGCGCGCCATGGCGAGATTCCATGACGCGTGCTCGAAGTCGGCCTTGAGCACGCCCTGCATCCGCGCCGGCAACTGCGCGCCCGGATTGAACGATTCGAACAGCCCCACCACTTCCTTGCCCGGAATGCCGAGCGACTTGGCCAGCGCCAGCACGTCGGTGATGCCGGCCATCATCGACACGAGAAACAGATTGCCGAGCAGCTTCATGCCGGCGGCCCGCTCGGGCACGGGGCCGAAATAGAGCAGTTGGCCCGTCATCTTCGACAGTTCGGGTTCGAGGCGGTCGAACAGCGCGCGGTCACCCGACGCGAGCATGAACCCGGTGCTCTCGAGCGCATTCTTCGGTCCCATGAACACCGGGGCATGCTGGAACGCCACCCCGCGTTCGCCCCACCGCTTCACGCGCGCCGCGGCGCCGGCCGGCGACGTGGTGGTGTGGTCCACGAGAATCGCGCCGTCCGCCAGACCGGGACGCGCGAGTTCGAGCACGTCGTCCACCGCCGAGTCGTCGGACAGACAGAGGTGCACGTGCGGCGCGCCGCGCACCGCCTCCGCCGGATCGGCGAACGCCTTGGCGCCGTCGGCCTCCAGCGCCTGTGCCTTGCCCTTCGAGCGATTCCAGACGTGCACCTCCTCGCCGCGCTTGAGCAGCGCGCGCACGAATCCGGAGCCGAGCAGTCCCGTCCCAAGCCATGCCACCATCGTTCCATTCCTCGTATTGGTCTCGATGCGCAATCTCTACGATCGGCGCCCGCGATTCCAGTGTCCGCGTGGCGCGGAGGTGCTCCGGCGCCGCGGCTCAGCCGCCGGCGTGGGCCGCCCTGCGCCGGCGCGCGCCACGGTAGATGCCGACCCCGATCATGTTCGCCGCCACCACCACGACGATGATCTTGATCGCGAACGACCACCCGCTCTTCACGTCGATGATCGGGAATACCGACATCACGATATAGAGCAGTGTGACCGCGAATCCCGAGACGGCTGCGAGGCGCAGCCAGAGCGGTGCATGCGGGAATCCCCGCATGCCGAGGATCGGCAGGGCGAACATCGCCAGATAGCACACGGCGTACAGAATGCCCGCCGCGTTGTCGAGCAGCTGGAACGCCTCCTGCAACCCCACGCCCACCAGGCTGAACGCGCCGAACACCAGCGTCACCGCCCCCACGAACAGAATCGAGTTCAGCGGCGTCCGATAGCGCGGGTGCAGCCGCGTGAACCAGGCCGGCAGCAGCCCGTCCCATCCGGCCACCATGGGCAGCCGCGCGTTGGCCGCGAACAGCAGGTTCACGTTCGCAATGTGCCGCATGAGCAGCAGCATGGTGAGCACGGGGACGATGTACACCGCGAAGCCGAACCCGCGCAGCCCGTAGGTGAGCGCCTGCGGAATCGGCGCGATGAGGTCGATCTTGCCCGCGGGTGTGGCCGCCAGCACGGCGCTGGTGCCGAGGATGAACATCAGCGCGATCACCGGCGTCGCGATCATCACCGAGCGGCCGATGGCCTTTGCCGGATTCCGGGTCTCGCCCGCGAGAATGGCCACGAATTCGAATCCGGTGAGCGCGCCGAGCGCCATCTTGCTGAAGATGTTCACCGAGAGCAGCGTCGCCTTCGGCATCGCCGCCGCGAACGGATGCGGGTCGGCCACGGTGCCCCGCGAGAAGGCGATGATCGGCATCAGAATCAGCGCGCCGAAGGTGAGCAGGTGCGCCGTCCCGCCCGCGTCGTGCACCCACTTGCCGATGCGGAGGCCGTAGAGCGACACGAGGATGATCATCGCCACCACGAATCCGGTCACGGCGCCGTCGTACCACTTGGTGCCCGTCATCCACGCCGCCCCCGGCCCGAGGGCGTAGCTGAAGGTCTCGGCGATCACGAGCCCGTACGACGAGAGCAGGATGAGCGCGAACACCCACAGGTTCCAGGCCACCAGGAACCCGACGCCGTCGTTGAACCCGATCTTCGCCCACTGGTAGAGCCCGCCTTCCAGCGGCATCAACCGGTTGAGGTAGATGACCACCGCGGCCTGCGGCAGATAGAACAGGGCCATGGCCAGCAGCCAGTACACCACCTGCGAATGGCCGAGCATGGCGGCCGTGCCCACCCACTGGGCGCCGACGATGAACATCACCTGCGTGAGCACCAGGTCCCAGAGACCCAGCTCGCGCTTCAGTTCGGTGCTGTGCGACTCGACGAGGGCTTCGGCCGCTTGGGGGGCCGGGCGGGAGGATTTCACGAAACAACGGTACGGCGCAACGACGCCCGGCGGAATACCCGCCGGGCGTCGAGGCCGAAGCTGATCACTCCCTCGCGCACCGGAACGCGCCGGTGCGCCATCCGTTACCGGCTGGTCAACAGCCGGGCACGGCCAACATCGGATGCGGCGCCGCGATGGCGGACAGTCCCGCCTTCGTCAGTTGGGCGTTCAACGCCGGCAGATCCTTCGCCGTCAGCGCCCGCCAGTTCGTCACCGCCGTGCGCAGCTCGCGACAATCGGCCGTGTATCCCGCCGTCATGGCCGGTGTGGGCGCCATGTCGCCGCCATCGAGCAGGTCGAGTTCGCGCAGCATCGAACCGTTCACGCCCTTGAAGTTCGGCGGTCCCGACGGGCCGCGGCCACGGAAGAAGCCGCCGCGCCCACGCCCGCCGCCCAGGTCCCCGCTCACCGTGTCGAGCTTGGCGGCGAATGCCTTGGCGGCGTCGGCCACTGCGGCGTTCGACGCGGCCTGCTCCACGTCGGCCTTGAGCGCCGTAGCCTGGTGATAGCCCGCCCACGCCGTGCGCGCACCGTCGTACGCCTTCATCTGCAATGCGTGCTGCGCCTGCAGCCGCCATGGCCGAGGCCGGCGAGCGCGGATCGTTCACCACCGTGAGCTGCTGCGAGTACTGCTTGCCGTTCACCGTCAGGCGCAGCGTATAGACGCCGGGCAGCGCCAGCGGCCCCTGGGGCGAGGCCGGCGTGAGTCCCGGATTCGCGTTGATGCCGTACGAATGCGAGAACGCCGGCGGATCGTCGTAGCGCAGATCCCAGTTGATGCGGTTGAGCCCGATCGCGGTGGGCATTCCGTGCGGCGTGGCGAGCCAGAAGCTCGGCTCCGGCGGATGCGACGCCTCCTCCACCGGCGTGACCGGCGCGCTCGACATGTGGCGCACCACGTGCCCCGACGCATCCAGCACGTCGAGCGTGATGTCGCCGGTGGGATGCGCCCCCAGCGAGTAGTAGATGAGCGCGCCCGGCGGGGCGTTCAGCGAGTGCGGCACCTCGGGCGGGAAGGGCGTGTCCTGATTCACGTTCCGGCGCACGCGCACCGCCTCGCCCGGCTTGAACAGATGCGCGGGCTCGTTCTCCACCGACGCCGTCATCTGGCGCAGCGGTGAGATGTCGTCCAGCACCCAGATGCCGCGGCCGTACGTGCCGACCACCAGGTCATTCCCCTTGATCACCGCATCGCGGTACGAGGTGAGCGGCAGGTTGAGTTGCAGTGACTGCCACGTGTCGCCGTCGTTGAACGACACGTACATCCCGCTCTCCGTGCCGGCGAACAGCAGCCCCGCCTTCTTCGTGTCGGCGCGGATGACCCGGGCGAAGCTTCCGTTCACCTGGTCGGTGGGCAGTCCGTTCACGATCTTCGTCCACGTCTTGCCGTAGTCCCGCGTCCGGTAGAAGAACGGCGCGTAGTTGCCCGACGTGTGGTAGTCCACCGCCACGTACGCCTCGCCTGCACTCGTGTGCGAGGCGTCGATCGCGTCGAGGTCGGCATGCTCGCGATCGGGAAGATCGGGAATGCTCGCGTCCTCCCACGTCCTGCCGTCGTCGCGCGTGAGCTTGATGAGTCCGTTGTTCGTGGACACCCAGATGAGTCCGCGCGATACGGTCGAGGGCGAGATCGCCTCGATGAGCCCCCCCGGCGGAGCGCCGTTGCCCCCGCGGCCACCGCGGCCGCGGCCGCCCGCCTGTGCTTCCGGCGGCGGGGTCACGCCCTTGGGATAGCCAAGGTCGGGGCTGATCCGGTGCCAGCGCGCCCCACCGTCGTCGGTCGCCATCAGGTACTGGAAGCCGGCCAGCAGTTCGTGCTGGTTCCACGGCACCCAGATGAGTGGATTGCTGGACGTCTGGCGCAGGTGCAGGCTCGGGTCGACGTTGGGACTGACGTTGATCACCTGCTCGCTGGGATACGTGATCTTCAGAATGCCCGACCCGCTGGCGTACACCACGTTGGTGTTGAGCGGATCGGCCACGATGGTGCCCCACTCCCAACCGCCCACCGGGTTCCAATCGAGCGGTGTGATCTCGCCAAAGTTGCCGCGGCTCCGCACGCGGATGGCGCCCGCGTCCTGCTGCGGCGCGTACACCCAGTACGGGAACGAGTTGTCCACCGACAGGTGGTAGACCTGCTCGGTGCTCTGGTTGTACCAGGTGCTCCAGGTCTGTCCGCCGTCGAGCGTCACCGTGCCGCCCTGGTCCATGCCCAGCAGCATGCGCTGCCCGTTGGTGGGATCGATCCAGAGCTGCTGCGGATCGTCGCCGCCCGGCGCGCCCTTGAATCCGGTGAAGGTGTTGCCACCGTCGTGCGACACATAGCTCGACGTGTTGATGGTATAGATGATGTCCGGGTTCTCCGGATTCACGTACACGCCGCAGTTGTAGCCGCCCTGCCCGTTGCGAATGCGCGTGTCGGTGGAATCCATCTGCCGCCAGCTCGCACCGCCGTCGTCGGAGCGGTACAGCCCGCTGTTGGCGATCAGGAACATGCGCAGGCCGTCCGTATGGTTGGCCACCGCCACCGACGTGCGCCCCGACAGCTCGGGCAGCCCGTGGCCGCTGATCTCCGTCCAGGTGACGCCCTCGTCCGTGGACTTGAACAGGTGCGTGCCGTTGGGGCCGCCAAAGGCGCCGCGCGCCGTGGAGCCGGGGGGCACGTAGTGCTCGTCGGTGGTCGCCAGAATCACGCTCGGCTTGTCGTGCGCGTAGGCCAGCTTCACCGCACCGATCTCGTCGTTCACGTACAGCGTGCGCGTCCAGGTCTTGCCGCCGTCCGTGGAGCGGAACACGCCGCGCTGGTCGCTCTTGGCATGCACGTTCCCCTGCGCCGCCACCATCACCAGATCGGGGTTCGCCGGATCGACGATGATCGACGGGATCTGCTTGGTGGCGTCGAGCCCCATGTGGGTCCACGTCTTGCCGGCGTCGGTGGACTTGTAGACGCCGTTCCCTTCATTGATGGCGCCGCCCGTGATGATGTCGCCGGTGCCCACGTAGATGACGTTCGTATCGGAGGGCGCCACCTCGATGGCGCCCACCGACGCCACGTCCTTGACGTCGTCGGTGAAGACCTGGTTCCAGGTGATGCCCGCATTCGTGGTCTTCCACACGCCGGCCGACGGCGAGCCGAAGTAGAACACGCCCGGCTCCCCGATGGCGCCGGTGACCGCCGCCACGCGCCCGGCGCGCAGGGGCCCGATGTTCCGCCACACGAGGCCGGCCAGCATGTCGGGGCGCACCGGCGGATGGGCCGGCGGACGGGCGCCGAGAGTGAGCAGACCAACGGCGGCGAGCCCCACGCTCGACCACCGACGATGTGACAGAACGCGCTTGAGCATGATGGAAAACCCCCTTCCCGGTAGGCAGAATGTCTCAAGCTTATCCGCCGGGCGCCGGGTGAGACAGCCCACCGCTCCGGCCGCGTCGTTGAGTTCTTACAAAGGTTGCGGCGCCGCTAGATTCGTGGACGTGCACCTCGCCATCTATGCCTGGCTCCTCGCGCAGGCCGCAGTGACCGCCGTCGTGCTGCGCCGACTGCTCCCCGGCATGCGCCGCCGTCCGCCGGCGGAGCCGCGCGACCAGGGGCCCGCCGGCGCGGTCACGGTGATCGTGCCCACCTACAACGAAGCGCGCCGTCTGGCCCCCTGCCTCGCCGGCCTGGCGCGCCAGGGCGACGTGCTGGCCCAAGTGCTCGTGGTGGACAGCCACTCCACCGACGGCACGCGCGAACTCGTGGCGCGCGCCGCCCAACGCGACCCCCGTCTGCGCCTGCTGGTGGATCCGCCGCGCCCGCCGGGGTGGATCGGCAAGGTGTGGGCGCTGCAGCACGGCCTCTCGCAGGCGCGCACCCCGTGGGTGCTCGGCGTGGACGCCGATACCGTGCCCGACCCGGGCCTCGTGGCCGGCGCGCTCGCTGCCGCCGAGGAGAGCGGCTACGACGTGGTGTCGTTCGCGCCCCGCTTCGCCGGCCTCGCCCGCGCCGAGCGCTGGCTGCAGCCCGCCATCCTCGCCACGCTCGTGTATCGCACGGGCGTGCCCGGCCGCGACGACCCCGAGCGCGTGCTCGCCAACGGCCAGTGCTTCCTGGCCCGCCGGCGCGTGCTCGAGGAGGCCGGCGGCTACGAGGCGGCGCGCACCTCGTGGGCCGACGACGTCACGCTGGCCCGCACCCTCGCCCGGCGCGGCGCGCGCGTGGGATTTCTCGACGGGTCGCGCCTGTTCGACGTGCGCGCCTATGCCTCGGCGCGCGAGATGTGGCGCGAGTGGGGACGGTCGGTGGACCTCGGCGACGCCACGCCGCGCGCGCGCCAGTGGGGCGACCTCGCCGTGCTCGCGCTCGGACAGGCGGCGCCGCTATGGGTCGCGATCGCGGCCGCATTCTGGCTCGCCCGCGGCGCACCGGCCGCGCACCCCCTCGCCGCGGCGCTGCTCGCCGTGAACGCGGTACTGCTCATCGCGCGCGGCGCCCTGCTCCGGGCGCTGCGGAATTCGTACGCGGAGCGCGGCCTGCTCTACTGGCTGTCGCCGCTCGCCGACCCCGCCGCCGTGTTCCGGATCTTCCTATCGAGCGTGCGCCGTCCGCGCCGCTGGCGCGGACGCGAGTTCGCGACCCGCCCCGCCGGGGAGCACGGATAGCCGCTCCGTGGGCCGCGGCACCACACGCTCCAGCACCTTCGCCGAACAGAGCACGCCGGGCACCCCGCCCCCCGGGTGCGTCCCGGCGCCGACGAAGTAGAGGCCCTCCACATCCGGCGACCGGTTGTGGTAGCGGAAGTAGGCCGACTGCCGGAGTATCGGCTTCGGCCCGAACGCCGCCCCGTCCACCGAACGCAGCGTGTGCTCGAAGTCGTGCGGCGTCATCGTCTGTACCGTGACCAGATGGTCGCGCAGCCCGGGCAGCAGCCGCCGCTCCAGCGATCCGAGAATGCGGTCCAGATAGGCGTCGCCCTCGCGCGTCCAGTCGATGCCGCTGCGCGTGTTCGGCACCGGCGAGAGCACGTAGAACGCCTCGTGGCCGGACGGCGCCATCGACGGATCGGAGCGGGTTGGCGCGTGCAGGTAGAGTGAGAAGTCGTCGGCCAGCACCCTGCGGCGGAACACGTCGTCCAGCAGGCCCTTGTAGCGCGGCCCGAGGGCGATGGTGTGGTGCGCCAGTTCGGGATACGTGCGCGACACACCGAAGTACGCCACGAAGAGGCTCATGGACTGGCGCGTGCGCGCCACCGAGCGGTTGCTGTGCCGCCGGCGGTGCCGCGCGTCGATGAGCCGCGAGTACACGAACGATGGATCGCCGTTGCTCACCACCAACTCGCAGGGAATGCGCGTGCCGTCGGCCGTGCGCACCGCGCAGGCCCGCCCGTGCTGCACCTCGATCTCCTCCACCGGGGCGTTGCAGCGTACCTCGACACCCAACTCGTCGAGCAGGCGCACCAGCGCGGCGACGATGGCCCCCGTGCCGCCGCGCGCGAAGTGCACCCCCCATTTGCGCTCCAGCCAGTGGATGAGCAGGTAGATGGACGTGGTGTCGAACGGATTGCCGCCCACCAGCAGCGGTTCGAACGAGAACGCCTGCCGCAGCCGCTCGTCGTGGATGTAGCGCGAGACCATTCCGTACACCGAGCGGTGGCTGCCGAGCTTCATCATCTCGGGCACCACGCGCAGCATCGTGGACAGACGGTCGAAGGGCTGGTCGGCGAGCTGGGTGTAGCCCACGTCGAAGATGCGCCGCGCGTGCGCGGCCAGCTTCCGGTAGC
>CAWFCT010000017.1:0-3425 GCA_963814345.1 uncultured Gemmatimonadaceae bacterium
CGGTCGGCGAGGGCGGCGGACAGACGGGCGGCGGTGCTCGTCAGTTGTTCGCCTCGTCCACGGCATGCTCCATGTGCGTGAGCCAGTGCGGAACGACGCGGAGGTAGTCGACATAGGGCTGATCCGGCACCAGCGGATAGATCACGGCGCCGTCTCTGGCGATCGAATTGGACCAGCCCGAGCCCTCCCCCATGCGCGCGTCGTCGAAGCGCGGCGTGAGCGGCCCGTTGGGCGGGTCGGCACCGGGATGGATGGCCATCGTGTAGGTCCGCCCATCCACCTGGCGGATGAACAGCGTTCCGTCGGGAAGCCAGTAGGGCTCGTAGGGCTGTCCCGTCCCGAGGGTCCAGCGCCGATCCAGCTTCGGCCACGGGCTCAGGTACATGTTGTTCGCCTTGTCGGCCCAAACCAGCCAGTGCCGGTCGGGGGAGACCCGGGCGAAGCCCGTGTTCTCCGGGATCACCGTGTCGATGCGAGCCGGCTGCGCCGAAGCGTCGACCGCGATCACACCTGCGTCGCCGTTCTTGATCAACATCAGCGACGGATCCACGTATTGGATGAGCCACTTGCGCGATACGTCGTTGGGCCACGCCAGCAGGACCCTCGGGGGCTCGGACGAGTTCAGCCGCCGGCGCACGACCTGGGAGGAATCGGCACGCTGGCGCAGATAGACCAGGTCCCGGCCGCCGGATGCCCAGAACGGCGTCGACAGGTACGGCGCCTGGTCCAGCTTCTCGTAGGTCCCGGCCTGGAGATCGTAGAGGCGCATCTCCTGATCGCGCACGCCTTCGACGACGCTCGCCAACTCGCGTCCGTCCGGGCCGATGGCGAAGCGGAGGTACTCCGCGGTGTCCACCGGCAGGACCTTACGATTCCCACCGAGGGCGCGGCGCACCATGACCTGCATCTGCATGTTGGCCCCCGGTGCGTACACGAGTGTGCCGTCCCGACTGACGTCCCAGAACCCGGCCCCGGTGTAGACCGGGGCCAGCACGCCGGTCACCAACGCCACGGAGCGTCCGACCAGCAGCGAGTCTCGGTTCACGAACTTCGTCGCCATGACGGTGCCGTCGATGGATGTGTACACGAGGTACTTCCCGTCGAAGGGGCGGAATCCGGCGCCACGCAGGGGAACGCGCTCGCCTCGGGCCGTGATCTGCATGACGGGCCGCAACGTGAATGGCTGCTGGTCCACGTTGCCGACCACCGCGAACTTCTCCTCGCCGCCCCCGCAGATCACCTGGTTGGTGGATAGCAGCGAAGGCGCCGGGCAGTAGTTCACCGGCAGATCGCGCACGGGTCCCGTCTGGGGATCCACCCAGCGCAGCGCGAAGTTGTCGTGGTCGGCGTAGAAGAGCGTCCCGTTCTCCAGCCAGTCGCCCCCCCAAGCGTCGGAGGACTCAGAGACCTTGGTGGCCGCGCCGCCGGCGATGGGCATCACCCACAGACCGCCGGACGAACCAATGAATGCAACCTGCTTGCCATCCGGCGAGATCTTCGGAACCATGTACGGGCTCGCCGCAGGGCCGGCGAGAGAACGAGTGGACGATCCCGTGAGACTCCGGTACCAGAGTTCCCCCGTCCCGTCCGCCTTGCTTGCAACGTAGACCACGAAGGATCCGTCCGGCGCCAGGGCAAAGGTCCGCTCCGGGGCCTGGGCGACCGCCATCGGCGCGTTGAACGGCAAGCCGACGTCGAAGGTCTTCGAGTTGTCGTTCCCGGCGAAGGCCCGCCCCAGGGCGACCCCGAGCACGAGCACCGCGGCCGCGGTGATCGCCATGCCGATCCACCCGCGTGCACTGCGGCGCGAGCCGTCGCGGGCGGCGTCCTGGCCGGCGTCGTGCGCCTGATGCCGGAAGCCGGGATCCACCAGCGCATCTGCGAACGCCTTCGCGGTCTCGAACCGGTCGGCCGGCAGCTTCTCCAACCCTTTCGCAACCGTCGCCGCCACGTTGGGCGGCACGGTCCGGCGCAGCTTCGTGACCGGCGCCGCCTCCTCGGTCACGATCTTCATGATGATCTGCTGGGCCGACGACCCAGTGTGCGGCGGGTCGCCCGTCAGCATCTCGTACAGCACGCTGGCCAGCGAGTACACGTCGCTGCGCGCCGTGATGTTCTTCTCGGCCGTCGCCTGCTCCGGACTCATGTAGTGCGGCGTGCCGAGACTCAGCCCCGTCTCGGTCATGCGGCCGCCCGCGGCGGCACTCACGGCGAGCGCGATGCCGAAGTCGGCGACCATGGGCCGGCCACCGTGCAGCAGGATGTTCTCCGGCTTGATGTCGCGGTGCACCACGCCGTGCTCGTGCGCGTACTGCAGGGCGTCGGCCACCTCGCGCACGAGTTGCACGGATTCCTCGACGCCGAGCTGCGTCTCGCGGTCGAGTTTGGCCCGCAGCGTCTCCCCTTCCACGTACGGCATCACGTAGAACAGGAACCCGCCCGCTTCGCCCGAATCGAACAGCGGCAGGATGTTGGGATGCTGCAGCGCCGCCGTCGTCTTGATCTCGGTGACGAACCGCTCGGCGCCGAGCACGGCGGCGAGCTCGGGCTTGAGGACTTTGATCGCGACCTTGCGGTCGTGCTTCAGGTCCTCGGCGAGATAGACGGTGGCCATCCCGCCCTGGCCGAGTTCGCGCTCGATGCGGTAGCGGTCGGCCAGGGCGGCGGCCAGGCGCTCCACGCTCATCCGTTCCTCACCGGAGCGTGGAGCACCATCGAGACGGCGGAGCCGGGGTGCCCTCTCATTTGGCCGGGAGACTCCACGGCGGCACGACGCCGTTCATCCGGGCGTAGGCGATCATCTGGCCCAGGTGCTCGTGGGCGTGCGTCTCCAGCAGGAGGATCGCGCCGCGATACGTCATGTCCATGCCGAACTGCTTGGTGGGTTTCTCCAGGTCGGCATCCGACATCGCCAGGATCGCGGCGCGCACACGGTCGTTCGACTGCTTCAACAGGGCGACGATTTGCGCCTTGTCGGTGGTGGAGTGCTCCAGGTCGTTCTCCCCCCCACCGGCGCCTTCACCCCCACGGCCGCCAGTTGGTACTCGTCGCTCCCCGCCACGTGGAGCAGCACCTCGCTCACGGAGCGCACGCCGTCCATCGGACGCCAAGTGTACTTGGCCTGGGGAATCGCCTCGGCGAGCTGGACCAGCTTGTTGGCGGCCTCGTTGAACTGCTCCAGGACCTCCCCTCGAATGCCCGCGGGGTGCTGGGCCGAGAGGGAACCAGGCAGGGCCGCGGCCGCCGCCATGGTCAGAATTGCCAACGCCGCTTTGCTGAGCTTGTGCATGACGTTTCTCCGATTGGGGGGTGGGGTAGAACACATTCCATCAGCCGCGGGTTCGCGGTTCACTGCTTCGGCCTTCGGGCGCTGTCCGGGCGGAAGCGCCAGAGCGCCTGCTCGGGACTCATATAGTGCGGCGTGC
>CAWFCT010000018.1:0-397940 GCA_963814345.1 uncultured Gemmatimonadaceae bacterium
AGTACAAGGTAGTGGCGGTGCTCGGCGACGGCGCGCTCACGAGCGGGCTGGCCTACGAGGGGCTGAACAACGCCGGCCATTCGGACCGCGACATCGTCGTCGTGCTCAACGACAACGAGATGTCGATTGCGCCCAACGTCGGCGCCATGTCCAAATATCTCAATTCGGTGCAGCGGAACCCGTTGTACAACCGGCTCCGCTCGGCGCTGGGCGACATCATGGACAAGGCGCCCCGGCCGCTGTCCGGCGTGAGCGGCTGGGTGAAGAAGTGGGAGGAGAGCGTCAAGTCGTTCCTCACGCCGGGTGTGCTGTTCGAGGAACTCGGCTTCCGCTACTTCGGCCCCATCGACGGCCACGACATTCCGGCCATGCTCGACACGTTCACCGCCGTTCGGAAGATGTCGGGTCCGCGGTTCGTGCACGTGGTCACGCAGAAGGGCAAAGGCTACCCGGCCGGAGAGCACTCCACGGGCGAGAAGTGGCACGCGCTGCCGCCGGGCCACGACCCGGCCACCGGAAAGCCGCTCAAGGTGTCCACGAGTAACCCGGCCTATACGGCCGTCTTCGGAAAGGGGTTGCTCAAGCTGGCCACCGAGGACCCGCGCGTGGTCACCATCACCGCGGCCATGCCCAGCGGCACCGGCACCGCGTTCGTGGCCAAGGCGCTGCCCGATCGGTTCTTCGACGTCGGTATTGCCGAGGGGCACGCGGTGACGTTCGCGGCCGGTCTGGCCACGCGCGGGCTGCGCCCCGTCGTCGCCATCTACTCGACGTTCCTGCAGCGCGGCTTCGACAACATCATCCACGACGTGGCCATCCAGTCGCTGCCCGTGATGTTCTGCATGGATCGCGCGGGGCTCGTGGGCGAGGACGGCGAGACCCACATGGGCCTCTACGACATCGCCTACATGCTGGCGGTTCCGAACATGACGGTCACGGCGCCGAAGGACGGCGCCGAGATGTTGGCGCTGCTCCGCACCGGGCTGCGCCACGACGAGGGGCCGTTCTGTCTGCGCTATCCGCGCGCCGCGGTGCCCGACGACACCCCCGACATCGCGGGCATCGAACCCGTGCCGTTCGGCACGTGGGAGGTGCTGCGGCACGGCGCCGAAGTGGCGATCTTCGCCGTCGGCACGATGGTCGGTCCGTCGCTGGCCGCGGCCGACGCACTCGCCGCCGAAGGGCTGAACGTCACGGTGGTGAACTGCCGCTTTCTCAAGCCGTACGACGCCGTGACGTTGGCCGCCGTGCTGGCCGAGCACAAGCAAGTGCTCACCGTCGAGGAAGGTACCGTGGTCAACGGGTTCGGCGCCTACATGGCGGCGACCATCGAGCGGCACGACCCCGCCGTGCATGTCGCGACACTCGGCGTTCCCGACCGCATCGTGTATGCGGCGCCACGGGCGCGCCAGCTGGACGCGTGCGGACTCACGCCCGAGGGCATCGCCGACCGCGTGCGGGCGCTGCACGAGAGCGAGGCGATGGCCGGGTGATTCGCCTCGGCGTGATCGGGCATCGCGGATATGTCGATGCCGGGCTCGGGGGAGTGCTGCGCTCGCTTGGCCAGATCGCGCCCCGCTTGGGCATCGAGCTGTTCGTGGAGCAGGACCTGCTCGAGGAGGGGGCGCCGGGCGCGCTGCTCGAACACCCGGCGGCACTCGATGCGCTCCTCACCCTGGGCGGGGACGGCACGCTGCTGCGCGGCGCCCGGCTCCTGCAGGCCAACCAGGTACCGATTCTCGGCGTCAATCTGGGCCGCCTCGGCTTCCTCACCGGCACGCCGGTCGACCAGTTCGAGTCGGCGCTCACGCGGTTCGCGCGCGGCGAGTACACCGTCGAGACGCGCATTGCCCTGCATGCCACCGTACTCGACACGTCGGGGCGCGAGCGGCAGGACTGGTTCGCACTCAACGACGTGGTACTGCACAAGGGCGGTTTCGCGCGTGTGGTCACGCTGCGCGTCTCGGCCAACGACGAGACGGTGGCGAGCTACGCCGCCGACGGCGTCGTGGTCTGCACGCCGACCGGTTCCACGGCCTACTCGCTGTCGGCCGGCGGCCCGATTCTGTTCCCGACGCTCGAGACGATGCTCGTCACGCCGGTGTCGGCGCATGCCCTGGCCATCCGGCCGGTGGTGCTGCCCGCCGATTCCGTGGTCACCGTGCAGTCGGAAGATGGCCCCGAAGAACTTCTGGTGACGGTGGACGGTCAGCCCGGTACCACGTTCGCCACGGGTGAGACGCTCCGCGTGCGTCGCGCCGCGCACGGCATCGGGGTCGTGCGATTCCCCGGCAGCAGCTTCTTCGCCACGCTGCGGCAGAAGCTGGGGTGGGGGGGGCTTCCGAAGCGAGACCAATCGCCGGCATGCTGATCGAACTGCGCATCCGCAACTTCGCCATCATCGAGTCGCTCACACTGCCCCTGGCCCCGGGGTTCAACGTGTTGTCGGGGGAAACGGGCGCGGGCAAGTCGATCATCGTCGGCGCGCTCGGACTGCTGCTCGGCGAGCGGGCGAGCACCGACCTGATCCGCACCGGCACCAGCAAGGCGGTGGTGGAGGGGGTGTTCGAGGCCGGCGACCGTCCGGAACTGCTGGCCCTGCTCGATGCGCACGGCGTGGAGGTGGACGACGGGCTGGTGGTGCTGAAGCGCGAGGTGGCGCCGGGGCGCGCGCGGGCCTGGGTGAACGGCTCCACGGTGACGGCCACGCTCCTGGCCGAGATCGGGCGGCAACTGGTGAACCTGCACGGGCAGCACGAGGCCCAGTCACTGCTGGACGGCGAGTCGCAGCGGGCCATCCTCGACGCGTTCGGCGATGCGGGCGCCGAAGGCACCGGGGTGCGCGAAGCATTCAGCACGCTGAGCGAGATCCGTCGCGAGATCGCCGATCTGGAACAGCGCGCCCAGGCGGCACAGCGGCGCTCGGACTACCTGCGGCACGTGGCCCGGGAGATCGAAGAGGCCAAACTGGTGGACGGCGAGGACGCGCGGCTGGAGGAGGAGGCCAACCGGCTGGAGAATGCCGATGAGCTGCGCGGGCTGGCCGCCACCGCGCAGGAGGGGCTGACGGCCGACGAGCAGGGAATCCTGGCGCAGCTCGCGGCGCTCGAGCGGACGCTGCACCAGCTGCAGCGTCTCGACCCCGGTCTGGAGCGGCTTCAGGAGTCGTACGACACGGCGTACTACGCGCTCGACGCGGTGGCGCGCGAGCTGGAGCGCTACCAGCAGGACGTCGATCTCGATCCGCGGCGGCTGGAGCAGGTGCGCGGCCGCCGCGACGTGCTCTACCGGCTCACCAAGAAGTACGGGCCCACGCTCGCCGACGTCATGCACCAGGGGCGGGAGGCCCGGCGCGAACTGGATCTCATCGATTCGTCGGGTCTCGACCTGCGTACCTTGCGCGACCGCGAACACGCAGCGGCCGAAGCCCTGGAGCGCGCGGCCGCGGCGCTGACGCGCAAGCGGGCCTCGGGGGCCACGCGCCTCGCGCGCGCAGTGGACGAGGTGCTCCCCGACCTCGGGATGCCGGACGGGCACCTCGAGGTCGTGCTCGTGCCGCGGGCCGCCATCGGGTCCGAGGGGGCCGAGGACGTGGAGTTCCGGGTGTCTCTCAACGTCGGGCATGAGCCGCGTCCGTTGGCCCGGGTGGCCTCGGGCGGCGAGCTGAGCCGTGTGATGCTGGCGCTCAAGACCATTCTCGCGCGGCTGGACCATGTGCCCACGCTCGTGTTCGATGAAGTGGACGCCGGCATTGGCGGAAAGGTCGGACTGCAGGTGGGCGACACGATGCGGAGGGTGGCGGCGAGCCATCAGGTATTCGCGATCACGCATCTGCCGCAGATCGCGGCCCGCGCGCACCACCACATCCGGGTCAGCAAGGATGCCTCAGGCGGGGTGACCACGGCGGGGGTGGCGGTGGTGGACGGCGACGATCGCGTGACCGAGATCGCGCGCATGCTCGGCGGTGATCCCGAGAGCGCGCTCAGCCGCGCGCACGCCGCCGAGCTTCTGGACACGGCGTCGGCGTCGGCGCCGCCCCGGGCCCGGTCAGCTCGTACCCGCCGGAGATCATGACGCGGTCAGTTCCGGCGGCGGCGGTAGTAGAACCGGAACTGGATCTGATCGCGATACGCCTTGGGCATCCGCGCGGCGCCGCTCAGTGCTTCGAGGTGCGTGAACGTGACGTCGATGGGAATCACCGCGCGTCCGCGGTCGTACTCCGTGACCGTGGAAAACGTGAAGCCGAATCCGGCCGACTGCAGGGTGCCGGGCGCGGTGGCGACGCCGTCGAGCATGGCCATCGGCGTGACGGGGAGTCCCCCGGACGCGCTCGTCAGGCTGCCGTAGTCGTTGGCGGCCACGTGCCGGAAGTCGTACATCGCGTTCACGCCCAGCAGGCGCGTGAGCATGAACCGGGGAGCGACCTCGAATGCGGCCACCGCCCCCGGCGTGTACGGATACACGTCGGCGGTGGTCGGCGGAAAGGGCGCCCCGTATGCGCTCGGATACGCGCCCGACTTGGTCTTGCCGAATGACTGCATGTAGGAGCCGGCCGCCGACAGACCGACCCGCGTGCCCCACTGCGAATAGAACGCGAGGCGGGCGCCGGCCGCCGAGGCCCCGTGGCCGGTGGCGATGTCGAGCGGGTTGCTCGCCGTCGCGAGCTGACCGGTGGGGAGTCGGAGCACGCCGGTGAGCGTCGCACGCCCGTGAAGGCCCGCCGGGGGGGCGCCGACGGTGGAGTCGCCGACGGTGGAGTCGGAGAAGCCGTCGAATAGGAGGTAGCGCGCACTGAGTTCGAGATCGCCGGGGCCGATCCGGACGGTACTGCTCAGCGAATCGAAGCCGGCGATGGCGGGGTTGTGGAGCACATTCGCCAGATCGGCGGTGCCCACCACGCCGCCCGCTGCCGCCGGTACCGCCGTGACCCGCGGCGCGGTGCTCAGGAATGCCTGGAACGACGAATCGTACGCGGCTACGCGCGCCTGAATCAGCGCGTCGGCGGCGCTCCCGGCAACCGGAACCAGCGGCCCACCCCGATCCTGCGAATTCGCGCCGTACACGGCCGAGAACGTCGTCGTGAATTGCGCCGAGTTCTGCAGCAGCGCGGTGACGTCGGTCTGGCGCGCCAGGATCTGGCCGCAGTTGGGATTGGAGGTGGAATCGGCCTGGCATCCCTGGAGCGTGGACTGCAGCGCGGCCGCCGCCTGAGTCATCTGGGCCACCACGGAACTGTCGGCGGCCAGCGATGCGGCGTTCACGGACGCCGGATTGACCCCGACGTTCCCCTCGGTGCCGAGCGGGTTGGCCCGCAACATGATGCTCATGCGGGTGCGCACCATGGGGAGCATGGCCCCGATGGTGAGCCGGTGGAAGAGTCCGTACTCGAGACTGATCGGCATCACGACCACCCGCGCGTCGATGGCCGACTGCATGGCGCCGAGGGAGAGCCGGAAGGGTGAACCACTGAGCGTCTGAATGCCGTTCTGCGTGCCGGTGAGTGCGGGCAGCTGCGCGATGCCGAGCGAGTCGAAGCTGAACTCCGCGCCGAGGGGGATGGTGGGGCTGTCCGACCCGGCGGGGGCGAAGCGGGCGTTGAACCGGCTCCAGGCCGCGATCGTCTGCAACCGGAACTCGCCCTTGGGTACCATGGTCGCGTCGTCCAGGTGGCTGAGACCACTCTGGGCCCTGGCGGAGCGCGCCAAGAGCGCCAACGCAGGGGCGGCGAGGAGCAGCGCGAGGAGGCGCGGAATGGCGCGCGAACGAATCATGCAGGATCGCGAGTCGCTGGGGTGAAGCCGCGGGTGTATTATGCTAGCCGGAAGCCCGTCAAAGTTAACCTCTACCCCGTGCCCCTGTCTTCGCTCCCCATCCCGCGCGTTCCCTGGCAGATGACCGGGAATCATTGGCTGGCCCTGCCGTGCGTGCATCCGGCCAGCGGCGCCGTACACGCAGTCGGCATGATCCACCGGGGCACGCGATCGGCCATCGAGTTCGCCGGCGCGCCGGGGTTCATCGACGGTGAAGGCCCGCCGCTGCTGCGGCCGACCGTCAGTATCGACGGCAATGCGCGCGAACTGTCGGACGGTCCCATGGTCTGGGAGCGCGCGTTGGGCTGGCTGCCCACGTTCACCTGCCAGCTCGGCTCGGTGCTCGTGCGCGGCACGGTGTTCGCCCCCTTCGGGCGCGACGCCGACGTGGCCGGCGCCGTGTATGCCCTGTCGGTGGAGAGCCGCGGCGACGCGCCGTGCACGGTTCGCGTCGGCGTCGAGGGAACGCTCGGACACCGGCAGTTGCGCGTGCGGTCGGCCCGTCCCTTTGCGGATGCGCACCAGGTGGCCCGGTCGGGCGACGTCGTCCTGCTGGGCGGGGCCGCCGAGCCCGGGCTCGTGGCGCTCGCGCTGGGGGCCGACGGCGAGGCGTCGATTGCCGTGGAGGACGGTCCGGCTCCGCGATTCTCCATGGCGCGCGAGGTGAGCCTCGGCGCCGGCGCGCGCGAACAGGTGGCGTTCTATCTGGCCGCCGGTCCGGAGCGCGACGGCGCGCAGGCATCGGTGGGAGTGCTGCGCCGCCGGGGATGGCGCGACCTGCTCGCCGGCACGCGAGACGCCATTCAGTCGTTGGAGCAGACCACCGGGTCGGCCGCCATGGATGGGGTGATCAATCGCCACCTGCTGTTCGCCTACTTCTATGGGGTGGGGCGGGCGTTGGACGACGCGCACTACTACCTGATGCGCACCCGCGCGCCCTGGCACGGGGCCGGTGTGACGGTGCGCGACTGGCAGGCGCTGCTGTGGACGGTACCGGCGGTGCAGTTGGCCGATCCGCCGCTGGCGCGCGAGTTGATACTGCGTGCCTGCGAGTTGCACGGCTACGCTCCGGGGCGCGGCGTCGACTATCTGGACGGCACGCTATTCGAAGCGGGCTTCTCGCTCGAGGGCGCGGCGGCGTACCCGGTGGCGGTGGAGCGCTACATTCGCGAGACCGGCGACGACCGGATCGTGGAGGAACCGGTGCTGGCCGACACCCTCTACGCCGCGCACGACGAACTCTCGGAGCGGCGCGACTCCGAGCGGCCGCTGTACAGCGGGGAGGTGGGCCCGTCGGGTGCGCCGCTTCCGTACCCCTTTCCGCTGCACGGGAATGCGGTGGTGGCGCAGGCGCTCGACGTGCTGCGCCGCACGCTCGACGAGGAGGCGGCGCGGGACGTCCAGGATCCCGAGGGGGTGCGCGCCGCGCTGCTGCGCCACTTTCTCACGCCGAGCGAGGGCGTGCAGCGGTTCGCGTCGAGCATCGATCTGCGCGGCGGCGTGGCGCTGGACGACGATCCAGCCGGGTCGGCACTCTGGCTGCCGCTCTACGAGACCATGGAGCGGCACGACACGAACTACCGGCGTACGGCGAAAGCCATCGGGGAGCCGGGCGCCGACCTCGTGCAGCATTGCGCCCAACTGATCGGGCCGAAGTCGGCGTCGACGCTGAACTGGTTTCGCCGGGCGGCGCTGGATGGCGGGTTGGCAGCCGAGTTCGTGGACGCCGACGGGCGGGCGACGGGGAACGGCGGCGATGCGTCGCTGTCGGGGCTCGTGGCCTGGTGCGTGTGGTTCGCGGTTCACGCGCTCGGTGAGCGGCCGTGACGTTCTTGTCGGCCCGCGGCGGTGGCGGCTATATTGGAGCCACGCGGGAATAGCTCAGTTGGTAGAGCACAACCTTGCCAAGGTTGGGGTCGCGGGTTCGAGTCCCGTTTCCCGCTCTCACACACGATGGGAGTGACAACGGGAGCGGCCGCGGCCGCTCCTTTTTCGCCTGCACCCGCCGGGGTGGCGAAACTGGTAGACGCGAGGGACTTAAAATCCCTTGGGCGAAAGCCCATGTCGGTTCGAGACCGGCCCCCGGCATGGAGTTCTCCAACGCCCCCGTTCGGCATGCTACGGGCGCTCGACGCGGAAGGCCTCACCGGCGCCCACCGCGTCCATCGCGGCGAGGTTGGGAGCGCCGGAGGCGGTGTCCGGTCGGACCAGAAGCCGGGCCGCGTCGCGCAGGGCCGGCGAGATGGTCACCAGATAGTCCACGCGCGTCGCCCGGAGCAATCGCGATATCGCCGTCGCGTTCGTGCGCGTCGTGCGGGGCACGACGTACTCCGCGGCGGTGAAGGGGACGATCGGCACGGTCGTGCGCCCGGTGAACAGGTACACCAGCTGCTCACCATCCGCCGCGACGACGTCGGACGAATCCGTATGCGCGGCGACCCACCGCACCAGAGGCGCGATGGCGGCGGTCGCCTGGTCAGTGCCCGTGCGCCACGCGCGCGTGGCGTAGCTCCGGCCCTCCGCCCGCACCAGCCCCACCGCCAACAGCGTCGTGGCGGCGAGGGCGCCCGCCCGGACGACACGAGGTCGAACGCGCGCGCTCCACTCCGCGCCTGCCCCGATGCAGAGCACCGTGACGGGCCACACCGCATAGAAGAAGCGCCACGGTGTGAACGGCCACACGAGGGTCACGAGCATATAGATCGCCAGGAAGCCGACGGTGACCGTGGCGCGCCGAGCCATACGCCACGCACCGACACCGATCGCTGCCGCGGCGAGTAGCGCGCAGGCGTGTCGTGCGAACGCTGCATCGGAGAACGACCAGCGGTCTGCGAGGAGTTCGGCGAATTCCCTCGCATTCGTCATCATGGTACTCAGCATGCCGTGCAGCCCGTTGGCTCGGACGCCGTCCGCGAACCAGGCGATGTAGCTCCCGTACGAGCCTTCGAGCCCGGACCAGGGCAGCGCGCCGTGAAGGCGCACCCAGAGTAGCCAGGGCGACATGACCAGGGCGCTCGCGATCAGGCAG
This sequence comes from uncultured Gemmatimonadaceae bacterium, assembly GCA_963814345.1. Taxonomy (GTDB): domain Bacteria; phylum Gemmatimonadota; class Gemmatimonadetes; order Gemmatimonadales; family Gemmatimonadaceae; genus JAGWRI01. The sequence continues at coordinate 8,839 of CAWFCT010000018.1, forward strand.
AGGGCAGCGTCCCGCCAGCGTCGCCGCCACGCGAGCACGAGCAGGGCCGCGAGTGCGAGTGCGAGGCCGTGCGTGCGCACGAGCCCGAGCAGGCCGAAGCCGGCCCCGAGCAGCACTGCGTGGACGGCGCCGCTCGGGGCCTTCGGGTCGGACCGGGAAACGAATCGTTCGGCGGCGAGCAGCAGTGGAAGCAGGCATGCGATGAACAGCGTCTCGGAGAGCACGAGGCCCGAAAGCAGGAGCATGGGGAAGGTGGCCGTGGCGACGAGCGCCGCCACCGCGGACGCCGTTGCGGACCATCCCAGGATGCGACGCGCCAGCGCCTGGGTGTACCAGGCGGCGACGCCGACCAGCGCAACGTTGGCAAGCAGGAAGAGCTTCACGTTTGCCGGAAACTGCGGGATCAGCCGCCACAGGAACGACAGGAGGACCGGATAGACCGGTGGGTAATGGCCGGCAACCGGGGCGCCCGGAAGGTGGAGGTAGCGGAAGCCCCGTCCGGTGGCGAGCGACTTGGCGAGAATCGCGTAGACCCCGTCGTCGTGGTACACGCCGACCGCGTACGGGCGCATTGCCCACAGGGCAACCGCGGCGGCGCCGAGTGCGACCAGAACGCCGATCGCGGTCAGTCGCCTGTCGGTGGGCGTCGTCGACACGGGTCGGTCACCCGCCGGGGGGATGTCTGGCGTCTTCGTCAAGGACACGTGGTAGGGCGTTTCGTGGGGGGGAACTGGAGTTGTACCGACGGGCCGGGCGCGGCGTCATCGCCACCGGCGTCAATCTACGGACGACCGACGATGCCGCTACGATTCCCGGCCGCCCGCCGCGGGCAAACGCCGACGTCGGTTGGAAACCAGTCCGCCGCATTCCGGTGGGCTATCGTTACGCGGATGGCGCGCCGGGGGCTGAATCCGAAGCGATGGCTGCTTATTTTGAGGCATGTTGCTGCTGCGTTCCCTTGCCAAGGCCGGCGCCGTCGCGCTGGCCGTTTTCACGTGCTACGCCGGGCTCGTTACCTCCGCCGGCGCGCAGGACGTTCCGCCGGCATCGGCGGTGCCCAAACCGCCCACCCCCAGGGCCAGCCCCTGGAAGGGCAGCGCGCTCGCGAACGCGAGCATGTTCTTCGGGAACACGCAGCAGCAGGTGCTCGGCGCCGACGGCAAGATTGCCCGGGTGGACTCGGCGTTCGGGCTCAGTGCCGAGCTCCAGACCCTGTACGGCGAGGCGTCGGTAGACGCCGGGCCGCGCATCGTCACCAAGCGGATCTGGCTCGGCACGGTGAACGTCAACTTCAAGCCGCTGGCTCCGGTGTCCAGCTTCGTGACCACGACGCTCGAATCGAATCTCGAGAAGCGGATCGCGTCGCGGTTCAGCGCCGGCGCCGGCGCCAAGTGGAACGTGCTGCAATCGCCGGCCACCAACGGCAGTCTCAGCCTGTCGCTCTCCGCGGAGCGCACCCTGGCGCGCGACAGCACCGTGCACTTTCCCAACCAGACCATCGCTCGATTCTCCTGGCTGGCGAAGTATTCGCATGCCTTCGACGACCGGATGCGTATCTCCCACTCCACCTCCTGGCAGCCGAGCGCGAGCGGGGTGGCCCAGTTCCTGGTGGCATCGAATACCGAGATCCGGTACAAGATGAACGGCACGGTGTCGCTGTCCCTGGCCGTCACCGACAACTACGACAGCGGAGCCCTGATGCGCGGCGCGCGCACCTACAACGACGGGCAGATGCTGTTCGGGGTGGCCGCCGGCTGGTAGCGCGCCCGGTCCGGCCCGGGGGTGGGCCGGCCCGCGCGGGGCGGGCCCACGGGCCGTGGAGACGGGGGGCTGCCGCGGCAGACCGCCGTCGTCATTCCGCGACAGTCGGGCATCTCGCATCGCGGACGCAACCTGATAACTTTGGCGCATGACAGACGTCGTGGCGCTTGCCGCCGAGTTGCTCGCGATACAATCCACCAGCGGCGCGGAAGCCGGCGCCGTCGATTTCGTCTCGCGCTGGCTCGTCGCCCGCGGGTGGAACGTGGAGTTGCAGGAGGTGGCCTCCGGCCGCGCCAACGTGTGGGCGTCGCGTTCGGGCAAGGGTGTCACGCTCTCCACGCACCTGGACACGGTGCCGCCCTACGTATCGCCAAGGCTCGAGGGCAACCGCCTGTACGGACGCGGTGCCTGCGACGCCAAGGGCATCGCGGCGGCGATGATGGCTGCCGCCGACCAGCTCGCCCGGGAGGGGGAACACCGCGTCGATCTGTTGTTCGTGGTCGGCGAGGAGAAGAATTCCGACGGCGCGCGCGCCGCCAACCACCTGCCGGCCACGAGTCGCTACCTGATCAACGGCGAGCCCACCGAGAGCAAACTGGCCAGCGGCGCCAAGGGCTCGCAGCGCGTGGTCGTCCGCACGCGCGGACGCGCCGCACACTCCGCCTACGCCTACCTCGGCGAGTCGGCCATCGAGCCAATGCTGCGCCTGCTGCCCACGATCAGCGAGATCCCGATGCCGTCGGATCCGGTGCTCGGGGACACGACGTTGAACATCGGCACCATCCATGGTGGCACCGAAGCCAACATCGTACCCGCGCTGTGTGAGGCCGAGATCATGTTCCGGCTGGTCGGCGACGTCGAACCGTTGCGCCGGCACGTGATCGCGTGGGCCGGGGACCGGGCGGAGCTCGAGTGGGGGTCGCACATTCCCCCGCAACGCTTCCATACCCTCGACGGGTTCGAGACGGCGCCGGTGGCCTACACGTCGGACATTCCGCTGCTCGACCACTGGGGCACCCCGCTCCTGTTCGGCCCGGGATCGATTACCGTGGCCCATACGCCCGATGAATACGTCGACGTCGGCGAGCTCCGCGCCGCGGTCGATGCCTATGCGCGCATGGCGCGCGCCCTCCTCAATCCCTGACCGTCCCGCCATGGCCACCGACAAGACCTCCAAACGCAGGGTTGCGATCCTCGGCGCCACGGGCGCCGTCGGCCAGGCGTTCGTCCGGCTGCTCGCCGACCATCCCTGGTTCGATCTCGTGGCCGTGGCCGCGTCGGAGCGCTCGGCCGGAAAGCCGTACGCCGAGGCGGCGCGCTGGGTGGGCGACGACGCCATGCCGGCGCGCGTGGCGTCGATGCCGGTGATGGCCTGCGACCCGGCCGAGGTCGAGGCCGACATCGTCTTCTCGGCCCTCGATTCGTCGGTGGCGGGTGACGTGGAGCCGGCGTTCGCGAAGGCCGGCCGCATGGTGCTCAGCAACGCGAAGAACTACCGCATGGAGCCCGACGTCCCGCTGGTCATCCCGGAGGTGAATCCGCACCATCTGGAAGTCATCGACGCCCAGCGCCGACGGCGCGGATGGAGCGGCGCCATCGTGACCAACGGGAACTGCGCGTCGATTCCGGCCGCCATGGCGCTGGCGCCGCTGCATCAACGGTTCGGCATCCGCCGCGTGTTCATGGCCACCATGCAGGCGGTATCGGGCGCCGGCTACCCCGGCGTGCCCAGCCTCGACATTCTCGGCAACGTGATTCCGTTCATCAACGACGAGGAGCCGAAGATCGAGACCGAAGTCAACAAGATGCTCGGCCACGTGAGCGCGGGCGCCATCCGGCCGGCGCCGTTCGCGGTCTCGGCGCACGCCAACCGGGTGCCGGTGGAGCACGGACACACCGTCTGCATGTCGGTGGAGTTCGAGCAGAGCGCCGGCGCGCCGGTGGTGACGGAGGTGCTGCGCGAATGGCGCGGGGCGGAGGAGGCCCGCGGGCTGCCCAGCGCCCCCGAGCGGCCCCTGGTGGTCCGCGACGAACGCGACCGCCCGCAGCCGAGGCGCGACCGTATGGAGGGCAACGGCATGGCGCTCGTCGTGGGCCGGGTGCGCCCGGATCCGATCTTCCACGTGAAGATGGTCCTCATGGCCCACAACATCATTCGTGGCGCGGCGGGAGCTTCGGTGCTGAACGCGGAGCTCATGGCAGTCCGCGGCCTGTTCGACCGACTGTGATCGTCCTCAAGTTCGGTGGCACCTCGGTGACCGACGCCGCGGCGATTCGCCGGACGGCGTCGATCGTCGAATCGCGGCGCGCGTGCCAGCCCATCGTTGTCGTCTCGGCGCTGGGCGGAGCCACCAACCTGCTGCTCGAGATTGCCGACCAGTCGGCGCGTGGCCGGCTCATCCTCGCCCTGCGGAGCGTGGAGGCGCTGCGCCAACGCCACCTGGATGAAGCCGAGGCGCTGCTCGGCACGGGGCGCGAAGCCAACGACGTGGTGAGCGAGATGGGCGCCATGTTCGACGAACTGGCCAGCCTGGCCGGGGCACTCTCCGTGCTCGGAGATCTCACGCCCCGGAGCCAGGACGCGATCGCCGCCCTGGGCGAACAACTCTCGTCGCTGCTGATTGCGGCCGCCTTCCGGCGGGCCGGTCTGCCCGCGGTGCACGTCGACGCTCGCCAGGTGATGATCACCGACAACAACTTCGCCAAGGCGGAGCCGGAGCCCGACGCGATCGCGGAAGCCGCGCAGCGGCTCATCGCGCCGGTGGTGCGCGATGGCCAGATCCCCGTGCTCGGCGGGTTCATCGGCTCGTCGGCCACCACGGGCGTGACCACGACCCTGGGGCGCGGCGGAAGCGACTACAGTGCCGCCCTGCTGGGCGCCGCGCTGCAGACCGACGCCATCGAGATCTGGACCGACGTGGACGGCATGCTCACCGCCGATCCGCGCGTGGCGAAGGCGGCCCAACTCATCGAACGCATCGGATTCGACGAGGCGTCGGAGTTGGCGTCGTTCGGGGCCAAGGTGCTGCACCCGAGCACCATCGCGCCGGCCGTGCGATTGGGCATCCCGGTGTACGTGCTCAATTCGCTCAATCCGAAGTCGCCCGGCACGATGATCACCTTCGACACGCCGCGGCGTCCGGTGACGGCGATCGCCGGAAAGAACAACGTGAGTCTCGTCAAGGTGCGCTCGCCTCGGATGCTGCTCACCGAGGGCTTCCTGCGTTCGCTGTTCGCGGTGTTCGAGCGGCACAAGACGTCGGTGGATGTCGTGGCGACGAGCGAGGTCTCGGTGTCGCTGACCGTGGACGACGCGTCGCACCTGGACGCGCTGATCGTCGATCTGCGGTCGCTCGGTGACGTGGCCATCGAGCAGAATCGCGGCATCGTGGCCATCGTCGGTGCGGGGCTGAGCGACGGCGGCGTGTCGATGTCGCGCGCCCTCCAGGCGCTGGGCGACGTACAGGTCTACATGCTCTCGCTGAGTGCCACCGGAATCAACCTCACGATCGTCGTCGATGACGATCAGGTGAAGCCGGCGATGCAGCGGCTGCACGCCGAGTTCTTCGAGGGGGGGAAGGGCAGATGAAACGGCTGGCGATCATCGGCATGGGCAAGATGGGGCGGGCGGTGGAAGCACTGGCGCCCGCTCATGGATTCCAGGTGGTGGCTCGCATCGACCGGGCGGGCGGTGACGCGCACGAGGTAACCGCGGAGACGCTCAACGGCGCCGAGGTCGCCGTGGAATTCACCTCCCCCGAGGCGGCGCCGGAGAACATTCGCGTGTGTGCGGCGGCGCGCTGCCCGGTCGTGGTCGGCACGACGGGATGGGATGCACGGCGCGCCGAGGTGGAGAAGTTCGTCAACGAGGTGGGCGGGGCGCTGCTCGCGGCGCCGAATTTCTCGCTGGGCGTGGCCGCGTTCACGATGACCGTGGAGGCCGCGGCGGAGGCGATGCGCGCGGCGCCCGGTTTCGACGTGCACCTCATCGAGACGCATCACGCGCAGAAGAAGGATGCGCCCTCGGGCACGGCGCTGGCGCTGGCCCGGGCGGCGGCGGCGAAGCTCGGGCGCGACGTACCGATCACGAGCGTACGCACCGGGTCGGTGCCGGGCATCCACGAATTGGTGTTCGACGCCCAGTTCGAACAGATCCGGCTGGTCCACACGGCGCGCGACCGCCGGGTGTTTGCCGAGGGTGCGCTCCGCGCCGCGCGCTGGCTGGCCGGACGACGTGGCATCTTCTCGTTGCGCGACGTGCTCACGTCAACCGGAGAACCGCAACCATGACCGCCTCCAAGCTCAGCGGGTGCGGCACCGCGCTCGTTACGCCATTCACGGAGCGCGGCGCGGTCGACGAGCAGGCGCTGCGGGATCTCGTTGACTGGCAGATCGCCGAAGGCATTCACTTCGTGGTGCCGTGCGGGTCCACGGGCGAGGCCGCCACGATGAGCGTGGAGGAGCATCGCCGGGTGGTGCAGATCGTGGTGGAGCAGGTGAAGGGACGCGTGCCGGTGGTGGCGGGCGCCGCCTCGAACGACACGAAGAAGGCCATCGCCCTCTCCCGGGAAATGGAGGCGGTGGGCGCGACCCACCTGCTGCACGCCTCGCCGATGTACAACAAGCCGCCCCAACGGGGGATCATCGCGCACTTCGAGGCCATCGCGCAGTCCACCGCACTCCCGATCGTCATCTACAATGTGCCGGGCCGCACCGGGAGCAACATCGAAGCCAGGACGACACTGGCGCTGGCAAATCACGCGAGCATGGCCGCCGTCAAGGAAGCCTCGGGGAACCTCTCGCAGGTGACGGACATCCTCGCCGGCCGGCCGGCGTCGTTCAGCGTGCTCTCGGGAGAAGACGAATTGACGTTGCCGATCATGGCCGCCGGCGCCGATGGCATCATTTCCGTGGTGTCCAATGCGACGCCCAAGCTCATGGCGCAGTTGGCCGAGCGGGCACTGGCGGGGGACATCGCCGGCGCGCGCGCGCTGCACTTCAAGTTGCTCCCCTGGATGCGAGCGGCGTTCGTGGAATCGAACCCGCTGGGCGTGAAGGCCGGATTGGCGATGATGGGGCGGATCCAGAACGTGCTCCGGCTCCCGCTGGTGCCGCTCGACCCCAAACACGAGCCGGCCGTGCGCGCCGCCCTGCAGCAGGCGGGGGCGCTGACCTGATGGCGACGCTCGCCGAGCGTGTGCTGGCGCTGGCCGATACGCCGGCTGGCATGGCGCTGCCCGCCGAGGCGCCGGCCGTCGTGCGGGAGCTGCTCGACGCGCTCGAACTCGGGGCCGTGCGGGCCGCCGAGCGCGACGTCGAGGGCCGGTGGGGCGCCGTGGCGTGGGTCAAGCGGGGCATCCTGCTCGGATTTCGAGCCGGCGCGATGGCCGACATGTCGATTCCGGCGGGCGCCGATGCACGGTTCAGCTTCGTCGACAAGAACACCTTTCCGTCGCGCACCTTCGCCGTGGCCGACGGCGTCCGCATCGTGCCCGGCGGTTCGACCATCCGCCGCGGCACCTACGTCGCGCCGGGCGTGGTGTGCATGCCGCCGATGTTCGTGAACGTGGGCGCCTGGGTGGGCGCCGGGACGATGATCGACTCACACGCCCTGGTGGGTTCGTGCGCGCAGATCGGCGAACGCGTGCACCTGAGCGCGGCGGCGCAGATCGGCGGCGTGCTGGAACCCGTGAACGCGAGCCCCGTGGTGATCGAGGACGACGTGCTCGTGGGGGGCAACTGCGGCGTGTACGAGGGCACGGTCGTGCGCGAGCGCGCGGTGCTCGCCGCGGGCGTGGTCCTCACGCGCGGCACGCCGGTGTTCGACCTCGTGCACGAATGCGTCTATCGCGGGGGCGCCGACGCGCCGCTGGAGATCCCGGCCGGTGCCGTGGTCGTGCCCGGCGCCCGCGCCGTGACCGCCGGCTGGGGCGCGGATCAGGGACTCGCGCTGCAGGCACCGGTGATCGTGAAGTACCGCGATCAGAAGACCGACGTCGCCACGGCCCTCGAAGCGTGGCTCCGGTGAGGCGGGAGGACGCGCCGTGAAGGTTCGAGGCACGGTCCGCGTTCCCGGCGACAAGTCGATCTCGCACCGCGCGCTGATTCTCGGCGCGCTCGGCTCGGGTACGTCGACGGTGCGCGGCATTCTCGACTCGCACGACGTACGCTCCACGGCCTCCGTGCTCCGCGCGTTCGGGGTGGACGTACCGGCGCTCGCGCGGGTGATGCAGGTGGACGGGGTGGGGCTGCGTGGGCTCCGGACACCGGGCCGCGATCTGGACTGCGGGAACAGTGGCACCACCGCGCGCCTGATGGCCGGGGTGGCCGCGGCGCAGCCGTTCACGTCGCGGTTCGTGGGCGACCAGAGCCTCAGCCGGCGGCCCATGCGGCGCATCATCCGGCCGTTGGAGGCCATGGGCGCGCGTGTGCACTGCGAACGGGGGGACGGGCTGCCGATGGTGGTGTACGGCACGCGGCTCCGCCCCGTGGAGTGGCGCACCGAGGTGGCGAGTGCGCAGGTGAAGACGGCCATCCTGCTTGCCGGTCTGTCGGCGGAAGTGGAGGTGTCGGTAGGCGAGCCGTTCCTGTCGCGCGACCACACGGAACGCATGCTCGCGGTGCGAGGCGTGACGCTCCGCCGGGTGGACGGCGCGGTGGCGCTCGAGCCGGTAACGGCGCTGCCCGCGACCGATGTCGATGTGCCGGCGGATCCTTCGTCGGCCTCGTTCTTCGCGGCACTGGCCGCCATGGCCGACGAGGGCGAACTGTTGCTGCACGACGTGTGTGTGAATCCCACGCGCACCGGCTTCCTGCAGGTGTTGCGGCGGATGGGCGCCCGCGTCGAAGTGCTGGAGGAGACGATGCGTGGCGGCGAACCGGTGGGGACGCTCCGCGTCACGGCGGGCCCGCTGCAGGGCACCGACATCACCGGCGGCGAGGTGCCGAGCATGGTGGACGAGATTTCGCTCGCGGCGTGTGTCGCCGCCCGGGCGGAGGGCGACACGCGCATTTCGGGCGCCGGCGAGTTGCGGGTCAAGGAGAGCGATCGGATCGCCACCGTGGTCGGGAACCTGCGCGCGCTCGGCGTCGAGGCCGAGGAATTGCCGGACGGCATGGTCGTGCACGGCTCGCGTGCGCCGCTGCGCGGCAGCATCGTCACCCACGGCGACCACCGGATCGCGATGGCGTTCGGACTCCTCGGCGTCACCGATGGCGCGGCGATCGAGATCGACGACCGGGCGTGCGTGGAGGTGTCGTTCCCCGGATTCTGGGAACTGCTGGCGGGAGCGATCGAGCGATGACGGGACCGGCGCGATTGGTCATTGCCATCGATGGGCCGGCCGCATCCGGCAAGTCGTCCACCGCCAAGTGGGTGGCCGACCGCCTGGCCATCCGCCACGTGGATTCGGGCGCCCTGTACCGCGCGTTGACGGCGGCGGTGCTGGCCGGAGCGCCGGCTCCCGATGGCTGGGCGGAGCCGGCGGTGCTCGCCCACGCCTCGCGGGTGTCGCTGGCGCCGGCGGGCCGGTCCTTCGCGCCGCTCATCGACGGCCAGCCGGCGGGCGAGCGCATCCGGTCGCCCGAGGTCACGGCCCACGTGTCGACGGTCGCGGCCATGCCCGGGGTGCGCGCCTGGGTGAACGAGCGGGTCCGGGCGGCTGCCGACCGATCCGACGTCGTGGTGGATGGCCGGGACATGGGCACGGCGGTGTTTCCCGACGCCCCGCTCAAGATCTTCCTCGTGGCCGATCCGTGGGAGCGGGCTCGGCGGCGTCTGATCCAGCGCCTGGAGCGGGCCCCGTCGGAGGAGGAGATTGCCGAGGAGACCGACCGGCTGGTGCAGCGCGACTCGCGGGATGCCACGCAGACCGTGCCGGCCCGGGACGCGGTGGTGGTGGACACGACGTACCTGACCCAGACCGAGCAGGTGGAGCGGATCGTGGCGCTGGCGCGAGCCGTAACTCACCGAGGCGACGTCACTTCCGGCGGTTGACGTCAACTTTCGTCCAAGCTAGCTTTTAAGGTTCGTCCAACCCACGCCCGACCATCGGTGGTGGGTTGAGTTGGCGTCACCCTCAACCTCGTCGCGGCGAGCCACAAATCCGCGGATGATCAGGAGACTTCCCCTTTCTTATGACCGAGATCGATAACACCACAACCGGCAACACGGCCACGCTGCGCGAGAAGCGCGATGCGCAGAAGTCGCAGCTCCGCCCGCTTGCCAACCGCCGCCCTGAGCTGTACGACGACGACGAATACACGTCCGCCGATTACGAGCGGATGATGGAGCTGTACAACGGCACCCTGGCCTCCATCGAAGAAGGCGAGATCGTCAAGAGCAAGGTGCTCGAAATCCGCGACAACCTCGTGGTGCTCGACATCGGGTTCAAGTCCGAAGGCAGCGTGCCGCTCGAGGAGTTCAAGGACCATCCGGACCTCAAGCCCGGCGATGAAGTCGAAGTGCTGCTGGAGCATCTGGAAGACCAGGAAGGATCGGTCGTCCTCTCCAAGAAGAAGGCCGACTTCATGCGCGTCTGGGAACGGATCCGCGTGGCGTACGAGACCGACCAGCCGGTGGAAGGCACCCTGATCAAGAAGATCAAGGGCGGCGTGGTGGTCGACCTGATGGGCGTGGACGCGTTCCTCCCCGGGTCGCAGATCGCGCTCCGCCGCGTGCCGAACATCGACGAACTCCTCGGCCAGAAGTTCGAGTTCAAGATCATCAAGCTCAACAAGCGCCGCCGCAACATCGTGGTGTCGCGCCGCGTGATCCTCGAAACCGAGCGCGCCGGCAAGCGTGAGAAGTTGATGAAGGAGCTCGAGAAGGATCAGGTGCGGAAGGGCGTGGTCAAGAACATCACCGACTTCGGCGCGTTCATCGATCTCGGCGGCGTGGACGGCCTGCTCCACATCACCGACATGTCGTGGGGCCGCATCTCGCATCCGTCGGAAATGGTGCAGATCGGTCAGGAACTCGAAGTCAAGGTGCTCGACATCGACTGGACCCGCGAGCGCATCTCGCTCGGCCTCAAGCAGCTCCAGAGCTACCCGTGGAAGGACGTCGCCGAGAAGTATCCGGTGGGCACCCGCGTCACGGGCAAGGTCGTGTCGATCACGAACTACGGCGCTTTCATCGAACTGGAGCCGGGCATCGAAGGCCTGGTGCACATCAGCGAGATGAGCTGGACGCGGAACGTCCGGCACCCGTCCAAGCTCGTGTCCATTGGCGAGACGATCGAGGCGGTGGTGCTCAAGGTCGACCCGAACGAAGAGAAGATCTCGCTCGGCATGAAGCAAACGGAAGAGGATCCGTGGATGGTGCTGCCGCTGCGCTACCCCGTGGGCACGCGCATCACCGGCAAGGTCCGCAACCTCACCAGCTTCGGCGCCTTCGTCGAGATCGAACCGGGCATCGACGGGCTCATCCACATCTCCGACATGAGCTGGACCAAGCGCGTGCAGCATCCGTCCGAGGTGGTGAAGAAGGGCGACTCGGTGGACGTGGTCATCCTGAACATCGACAGCGACAACAAGCGGATCTCACTCGGTCTCAAGCAGGCGGCCGAGGATCCGTGGCTGAAGATCGGCGAGACGTACCCCGTGGGGACCGACATCCACGGCGGCGTCGTGCGCCTGATGGACAAGGGTGTGGTGGTCGACATCGGCAACGATATCGAGGGCTTCGTGCCGATCTCGCAGCTCTCGCCCACCGAGCAGCAGGTGGAGAACCCCGCGGATCTCGTGTACGAGGGCATGAATCTCGACATGCGCGTGCTGGAGGTGGATCCGATCCACCGCCGCATCGTCCTCGGCGTGACGAACATTCCCGAGGAACAGCCGCCGCGTCCCGAGACTCCGTCCAAGGTGCACACCGAGGACGAGGACGTGGCGCCGGTGCCCGTGGACCTGACTGTGCCGGATGACGACGAGGACGCCGCCGAGGCGCCGGTTGCCGAAGCGCCTGCCGCAGAAGCACCCGCCGCCGACGCGACGGAGGAACCCAAGACCGAAGGCTGATTTTCGGTCGCGTTGCACGCGAGCCGCCCCGGCCGGGATTCGTCCCGGCCGGGGCGGTGTCGCATCCGGGGCCGAGCATGCGGCCCCGGAGCCGGTTGGGCGCAGTTGTCCAGTCTGGAAGCCGATCCGCCCAGAGGCTAGCTTTGCCGCCTATGACGATGCGAGACAAACTCGAGCAGCTCGAGCAGCGCCGGGCCGAATCGGAGCAGGGAGGAGGCGCCAAGCGCCTCGAGGCCCAGCATGCCAAGGGCAAGCTCTCGGCCCGCGAGCGCCTGGACCTCCTGCTCGACGAAGGGTCGTTCGTGGAGTTCGACCGGTTCGTCACGCACCGGTCCACCGACTTCGGCCTCGAAGAGCAGGTCCCGTACGGGGACGGTGTGGTCACCGGGTACGGCCGCATCGAGGGCCGGCTCGTTTACGTGTTCTCCCAGGACTTCACCGTGTTCGGCGGATCGCTGTCGGAGACCCACGCCGAGAAGATCTGCAAGATCATGGACCTCGCCGTCCGGAACGGCGCCCCCGTGATCGGACTCAACGACTCCGGTGGCGCCCGCATTCAGGAGGGGGTCGTTTCGCTTGGCGGCTACGCCGACATCTTCCTGCGCAACACGCTGGCCTCGGGCGTCGTCCCCCAGATCTCGGCCATTCTCGGGCCGTGCGCCGGCGGGGCCGTGTACTCGCCGGCGATCACCGATTTCACGTACATGGTGCGCGGCACGTCGTACATGTTCGTCACCGGCCCCAACGTGGTGAAGACGGTCACGCACGAGGACGTGACCATGGAGCAGCTCGGCGGGGCCGACACCCATGCCGGCACGTCCGGGGTGTCTCACTTCGCCTTCGATTCCGAGCCGGCCTGTCTGCAGGCGATTCGCGACCTGTTCCGCTTCGTCCCGTCGAACAATCTCGAGACGCCCCCCACCGGCGCCGGGTCCGACCCCCGCGACCGGCGCGACGAGGCGCTCCTCGACATCGTCCCCGACAACGCGAACAAACCGTACGACATGCACGACGTGCTGCGGCGCGTGGTGGACGACGGCGAGTTCTACGAGGTCCAGCGCGACTACGCCACGAACATCATCTGCGGCTTCGCGCACCTGGGCGCCCACAGCGTGGGCATCGTCGCCAACCAGCCCGCGGTGCTGGCCGGTGTGCTCGACATCAACGCATCCCTCAAGGCGGCGCGCTTCATCCGGTTCTGCGACGCATTCAACATCCCGATCGTGACGTTCGAAGACGTCCCCGGCTTCCTGCCCGGGCTCGCCCAGGAGCACGGCGGCATCATCAAGCACGGCGCCAAGCTGCTCTACGCGTACTGCGAGGCGACGGTGCCCAAACTCACCGTGATCACGCGCAAGGCGTACGGCGGCGCGTACGACGTCATGAGTTCCAAGCACATTCGCGGGGACTTCAACGTCGCCTGGCCCACGGCCGAGATCGCGGTCATGGGCCCCAAGGGCGCCGTCGAGATCCTGTTCAAGAAGGAGATCGCCGAGAGCGACGATCCCGCGGCCGCGATGGACGCCAAGGTGGCCGAGTACAGCGCCAAGTTCGCCAACCCCTACGTCGCCGCATCGCGCGGCTACGTGGACGACATCATCGATCCGCGCGACACGCGCCCGCGGCTCATCGACGCGCTCGAGACCCTGCACGCCAAGCGCGACCGGAATCCGCCCAAGAAGCACGGGAACATCCCGCTGTGAGCCCGCGCAAGAAGGCGGCGGGCGCGCCGGCGCGCGACGCACGGCCGCTGCAAAAGGTCCTGATCGCCAACCGGGGCGAGATCGCCGTCCGCATCATCCGCGCCTGCCGCGAGATGGGGATCCGGTCGGTGGCCGTCTACAGCGATGCCGACGCACGGGCCCCGCACGTGCGCGAGGCCGACGAGGCGGTGCATATCGGCGGGGCCGCGGCGTCGGAGAGCTATCTGGTCGGCGACCGGATCATCGAGGTCGCCAAACAGGTGGGCGCGCAGGCTATTCATCCGGGCTACGGATTCCTCTCCGAGCGAGAGTGGTTCTCGCGCGCCGTGCGCGAGGCCGGGCTGGTGTTCATCGGCCCGCCCCCCGAGGCCATCGCCGCCATGGGGAGCAAGACGGCGGCGCGCCAACTTGCGCAGAAGGCAAACGTGCCCATCGTCCCCGGGACCACGGAGGCACTGGCCGACGCGGCCGAGGCGCAGGCCATCGCCGAACGGTTCGGATACCCGGTGCTGCTCAAGGCCGCTGCCGGCGGTGGGGGCAAGGGGATGCGCGTGGTCCACAAGCCCGAGGAGATGGCGTCGTCGCTGGAGACCGCACGGCGCGAGGCGAAGAACGCGTTCGGCGACGACAGCGTGTACGTGGAGAAGTACATCGTCGGACCGCGGCACGTGGAGATCCAGGTCCTCGCCGACGACCACGGGCGTTGCGTATCGCTCGGCGAGCGCGAGTGCTCCGTGCAGCGGCGCCATCAGAAGATGATCGAGGAGGCGCCCAGCGTGGCCGTGACCCCCGAGTTGCGCCGCGAAATGGGCGACACGGCGGTGCGCATGGCCAAGGCCGCCGGCTATCGCAACGCCGGAACGTGCGAGTTCCTGCTCGACCGCGACGGGAACTACTACTTCCTCGAGATGAACACGCGGCTCCAGGTGGAGCACCCGGTCACCGAGTTCGTCACGGGGATCGATCTCGTGCAATGGCAGCTGCGCGTCGCCGCCGGTGAGTCGATTCCCGAAGCGTTCGAGCATCTGACGCCCACAGGATGGGCCATCGAGTGCCGGATCACGAGCGAGGACCCGAACAACGGATTCCTGCCCTCCACGGGTCGTATCACCTATCTGCACCTTCCGGCCGGACCGGGCGTGCGCTGGGATGGCGGCGTCGAGGTCGGCAGCGAGGTCGGGTTGTTCTACGATCCGATGCTCGCCAAGCTGATCGTCTGGGCCGCCGATCGTGAGGCGGCCGTGAGCCGCATGCACCGCGCGCTCATGGAACTGGCGGTGGATGGGATCGAGACGTCGCGCGACTTCCACCTGCGCGTCATGGAGGACGAGGAGTTCCGGCGCGGCGACATCGAGATCCAGTGGCTGGAGCGACGCCTGGCGTCGCTCACCACGGTGCAGCCGCCGGCGGATGCCGCGCGGGTGGCGGCGATTGCCGGCGCGCTGCTGGCCGAGCGCGACCGCATGGCGCGGCGCCCCAACGGGGGCGCCGTATCCACGGAATCGCGGGGCGAATCGCCCTGGACCCGCGCCGCCCGCCTCGAAGGCCTGCGGTGACGGCCGAGGTCGTCGAACTCGACATCCATGGCATCGCGGCGGGTGGCGATGGAGTCGGGCGGGCCGATGGCCTCGTGGTGTTCGCGCCGCGCACGGCACCCGGCGACCGGATCCGCGCCACCGTCGAGCGCGGCAAGCGCTTCGCCCGCGCCACGGCGGTCGACGTCCTCGTGCCGTCGCCGGATCGCGTGGCGCCCCCGTGCCCGCACTACGACGGCGACCGATGCGGCGGGTGCCAGCTGCAGCACCTCTCGGCCGGCGCGCAGCGTGCAGCCAAGGCGGGGATGATCCGCGACGCGTTCGAGCGCATCGCCCGTCGCCCGATGGAGCTGCCCGAGATACGGCACGGATCTTTGGCATGGCGATACCGGACCAAGTTGACGCTCGCACTCCGCCGATCCGGAACCGCGTGGATTGCCGGCCTCCACCGCTTCGATGCGCCCGCCGAGGTGTTCGCGCTCGACGACTGTCCGATCACCGACGAGCGCGTCATCGCCGTCTGGCGGGACGTGCTCGCGCATGCCGAACTCCTGCCCGACGGGAAGACGCTGCGCGCGTCGGTGCGGCTGCTCGGCGATGGCGCGGCCCTGGTGGTGGAGGGCGCCGACGCCTGGTCGACGGCGCGCGAACTGCTGGACGCGATCCCCTCGCTGGTGGCCATCTGGTGGATTGCCGGCGGCCCCAATGGCCGCCGCCGGTTGATGGCCGATCGGGGGCCGGGGCAGGAGCACGGGGCGTCGTTCACGCAGGTGAACGCCGAGGTCGCCGAGCAGATGCGCGCCCACGTGTTGGCGCTGGTGGCGGCGCACGCACCGGCGCGGGTGATCGACGCCTATTCGGGAGTGGGGGACACGGCGGAGCCCATGGCGCGCGCGGGTGCATCCGTGGTGGCCATCGAGTTGGACCGCGCGGCGAGCCGCGTGGCGGCGGCCCGGCTGCCGGCGGGCTCTTGCGCGGTGGCGGATTCCGTGGAGCACGCGCTCCCCGGTGTCCTGCCGGCCGATCTCGTGGTGCTCAACCCGCCGCGTGCGGGAACGGCGGCCGCCGTGACGCGGGCGCTGGAGCAGGCGGGGCCGAAGGCGGGCGCCATCATCTACGTCAGTTGTGATCCCGCCACCCTGGCGCGGGACGTGGGGCGGCTTCCCTCGTACCGGGTGGCGTCGGTGGTGGGATTCGACATGTTTCCGCAGACGGCACATGTGGAGACCGTCTGCGAACTACGTCTCGAGGAGGGAGTGGCGGCGTGAAGTACTTCGTCACGGTGAACGGGGAGGAACACGAGGTGGTCCTCGACGGCAGCGGCGTGCACGCCGACGGCAGGGCGGTGCGCGCGCACCTGGCCGACGTCGAGGGCACGCCCATGCAGCTCGTCAGCATCGGCGACAGCGTGCACCGCGTGCTCGTACGCGCCGGCGAGCGCCGCGGCCTCTACACGCTGTCCATCGACGGCTATCGGTTCGAGGTCGATGCGCTGGACGAACGCGCGCGGACGATCCGGGACCTCGCGGGCGCGGCGGCCGCCGCCACCGGACCGGCGCCGCTCGTGGCCCCGATGCCCGGGCTCATCGTGCGCGTCAATGCCAGGCCTGGTGACCAGGTGCGGGCCGGGCAGGGACTCGTGGTGATGGAAGCCATGAAGATGGAGAACGAGCTGCGGGCCACGGCCGACGCCACGGTGAAGGCCGTCCTCGTATCCGCAGGTGTGGCCGTGGAGAAGGGCGCCGTGTTGTTGGAACTCGAATAGCCAACGGGCCCGGTGCCCGGGAGGATCGCCATGAAGCGCACGATCGGCGGCATGTTCGCGGTGCTGCTCACGGCCTCGGCCCTCGCCGCGCAGAGCGCGCCGCCGGCCACCGACATCTACCTCGTCCGGCTGCGTGGCGCCGCGGGCGGCGCGATCAGCGATCCCCCGGTGAACCTCACGCACCGGCCCGGCTACGACAACCAGCCCGCCTTCACGCCGGATGGCCGGGCCCTGCTGTACACCGCGATCGGCGACGACGACCAGGCGGACACCTACCGGATCGATCTCCGGACCCGCGAGAGCACCCGGCTGACGCACACCGTGGAGAGCGAGTACTCGCCCACCCCGATGCCCACCGGCGATGGCTTCAGCGTGGTGCGCGTGGAGCGCGACTCGGCGCAGCGCCTCTGGGCGTTCAATGCGGCGGGACAGGCGCCCGTACTCCTGCTCCCCAACATCGCGCCGGTGGGCTACCACGTCTGGCTGGACGACCACACGGTGGCGCTGTTCGTACTCGGATCGCCGAACACGCTCGAGATCGCCGATACGCACACCGATACGGGCCGCGTCATTGCACACGACATCGGCCAGTCGCTGCAACGAGTGCCGGGTGGGCCGCGCTTTTCGTACCTCCAGCGCGCCGACTCCGGATGGTATCTGGAGACCGCGGACCCGGGGGTCGCCAACGGGGCGATCCGGCGCGTGGCCCGGATGCCGCGGGGCGCCCACTACGTGGTGTGGGAGTCCCCGACGGCCGTGCTCACCGCCGCCGGCACGCTGATCTACCGCCTCGATCTGTCGGGCGGTGCGGATGCCCGCTGGACGCCGATCGCCGACTTCCGGGAAGACGGGCTCCGCAACCTGTCGCGGTTGGCGTTGAGCCCCGACGGGAACTGGCTGGCCGTCGTCGCCGAGCCGGCCGCGTCGTAGCGTGGCGCCCCGGCGCCCGCGTCAGTCGGGCTGAGGTTCGGTGCCGCCGGCGACCTCGTTCGCCGGCGCGGCATCGGGCGCGCGCGGGGCCGTGGGACGCTCTGCATGATGCTTGATCTGCTTGCCCTCGGCCAGGAACACCGCGTCCTCGCCGATGTTCGTCGCCAGATCGGCCACGCGTTCCAGATTGCGGCTCACCAGCAGCAGCTCCAGCGACGCATTGATGGTGTGCGGGTCCGCCATCATGTGGGTGAGCAAAATGCGGAACATCGAGTCGTGCAGCGAGTCGACCGCGTCGTCGGCCTGGCACACGGCGCGGCCCAGGGCGCCGTCGCTGCGCACGAAGGCGGTGAGCGCGTCGCCGAGCATGCGGCGGGCACGGCGTGCCATGTCGGCGATCTCGGGATCCGGCGTGATGCGCGTGCGCATGGCGGCCAGGCGCAGGGTGCTCTGCGCGATGTTGACGGCGTGGTCGCCCACGCGCTCGAGGTCGCTGGAGATCTTGATCGTGCTCACGAGGAAGCGGAGATCGCGCGCCATCGGCTGCTGCAGGGCGAGCAGTGCCACGGCGCGGTCTTCGATCTCGAGTTCCATGGCGTCGAGTTCCCGGTCGCCCGTGAGCACCGCCTCGGCGGCGTTCGGGTCGCGGGAGAGCAGACCGTCCACGGCGAGGTCGATGAGCGACGTGGCGCGGTCGGACATGTCCAGCAGCCGCTGGGTCAGCTCGGCGAGCTGCTCGTGAAAATGGCGATACTTGCCGGCCGTATCGACTGGACTCATCCGAACCTCCCCGTGATGTACGCCTCGGTGCGGTCGTCCGATGGCGCCGTGAATATGGTCTGCGTCGGGGCGGCCTCGATCAGTTCGCCCAGGAAGAAGAACGCGGTGTGGTCGGAGGCTCGCGCCGCCTGCTGCAGGTTGTGCGTGACGATGACCACGGTGAGCGACCCGCGAAGCTCGAACAGTAACTCCTCGATCTTCTGCGTCGAGAGGGGGTCGAGCGCGCTGGCCGGCTCGTCGAGCAGGAGCACCTCCGGATCGTTGGCCAGCGCCCGGGCGATGCACAGCCGCTGCTGCTGGCCGCCGGAGAGGCCGAGCGCGCTCTGCCGGAGCCGGTCCTTCACCTCGTCCCAGAGCGCGGCGCGCCGCAGCGACGTCTCGACGATCTCGTCCACCCGGGCGTTGTCCCGAATGCCGTTGATCCGCGGCCCGTAGGCGACGTTGCCGTAGATCGATCGGGGAAAGGGATTCCAGCGCTGGAACACCATGCCGATGCGGCGGCGCAGCGCCACGACGTCCACCCCCGCCGCATGGATGTCCGCGCCGTCGAGGCGCAGCACGCCCTCGTGACGCGTGCCGGGAATGATCTCCTGCAACCGGTTGATGGAGCGGAGGAAGGTGGACTTGCCGCAGCCCGACGGCCCGATGAGCGCGGTGATCTGGCCCGGGGGCAGGGTGAGCGAGATGTGCTTGAGCGCCTGCGTCTCCCCGTACCAGAAGGAGAAGTCCTCGGCCTGGATCTCGCCGTTCATCCGAACCGCCCGGTGACGTACGCCTCGGTGCGCGGATCGGCGGGCGTGGTGAACAACTTGCCCGTGGGCGCCACCTCCACCAGTTCGCCGGCGAGCATGAACGCCGTGCGGTCGGACACGCGCGCCGCCTGCTGCATGTTGTGCGTCACGATGACCACTGTGAACTGCTTGCGCAGGTCATAGACCAATTCCTCGACCTTCTGCGTGCTCAGCGGGTCGAGCGAGGCGGTCGGCTCGTCGAGCAACAACACGCTCGGCGAGGTGGCCAGCGCCCGGGCGATGCACAGCCGCTGCTGCTGGCCGCCCGACAGGCCGATGGCGCCCGTTCCGAGGCGGTCCTTGACCTCGTCCCACAGCCCGGCGTCGCGCAGGGCGCGTTCCACCATGCCTTCCACTTCGGACCGCGGCGGTCGCTGGTTCCGATGCAGCGCCCGCAGCCCGGCCGAGACGTTGTCGCGGATGCTGAGCGTGGGGAAGGGCGTGGGCCGCTGAAAGACCATGCCGATGTGCCGGCGCACCGCGATTGGATTCACTTCCGGCGCGTACAGGTCCTGCCCGTGAAATTCGATGTGGCCCGTGACCCGGCCCCCGGGCACGGTCTCGTGCATCCGGTTGAGACAGCGGAGCAGGGTAGACTTGCCGCAGCCGGACGGCCCGATGATGGCCGTGACCTCGCGCTCCCGAAACTCGATGGACACGTCGCGCACCGCATGCAGCGCGCCGAAGTACGCATTCAACCCGCTCGCGCTCAACATCACGCGTCCCGGATCGGCCTGTTCGCTCGGGGCGCGCACCGGAGCCGCCGGCCGGGGCGCGGCGGCGGACGGGTGCGGCGGGGCGTCGGGGCTCGACATGGGAGCCGGCGTCGGGGCGGTCATCTAGTCAACGGCCTTGCCGAATTTGGGACGTGCCGCGTAGCGCGCCGCGACACTGATCAGCAACACCAGTCCGATGAGCACCAGCGCTGCGGCCCAGGCCATCCGGTGCCAGGAATCGTAGGGGCTGATGGCGTAGAAGTAGAGGTTCAGCGGAAGCGCCGCGATGGGCTTGGCCGGATCGATCGACCAGAAGTTGTTCCCGAGCGCGGTGAACAGCAGCGGCGCCGTCTCGCCCGCCACGCGCGAGAGCGCCACGAGGGCTCCGGTCACGATTCCCGGCAGCGCGGTGCGGGCCACGATGAACAGCGACGTTCGCCAATTGGTGTAGCCGAGGGCGAGCGCCGCCTCACGCAGCGAATTGGGCACGGTCCGGATCATCTCTTCCGTGGTGCGCGCCGCGAGGGGGATCATCATCGTGCCCAGCGCCACGCCGCCGGCCAGCGCCGAGAAGTGGCCCACCGGCCGCACCATCACCTGCCAGGCGAAGATCCCGGTGACGATCGAGGGGACTCCGTTCAGGACGTCCGACAGAAACCGCACCAGGCTCGCCAGGCGGGCCGACCGTTGCTCGGCCAGGTAGATGCCGGCGCCGATGCCGACGGGCAGCCCCACCGCCGACGCGATGCCGAGCAGGATGAGGGTGCCGACGATCGCGTTCGACATGCCCCCGCCCGGCGTGTCCGGCGGACTCGTGGGTTTGGTGAAGAACGCCCAGTTCACCGACGATGCGCCCTGTTGGAACAGGTTCCACAGGATGAGCACGAGCGGCAGCAGCACGACCGCCGCCGCCAGCCACATCAGGGTGAGCATCGCCACGTTGGCCAGTTTGCGGCGAATCATCTTACTCGCGCTCCCACCCGATTCACCAGCCAGCGGGCGATGATGTTGACGATCAGGGTGATGCCCATGAGCGAGGCCCCGATCGCCATCAGCGCCGAGAGATGGGCGTCGCTGCTCGCTTCACTGAATTCGTTGGCGATGATCGAGGCCATCGTGTAGCCGGACGAGAACAGCGACGCCGAGATCTTCGGCGCATTCCCGATCACCATCGTCACGGCCATCGTCTCACCGAGCGCGCGGCCCAGTCCGAGCACGATGCCACCGACGATGCCCGACCGGGCTCCCGGGATCACCGCGTCGCGAATCATCTCCCACCGCGTGGCACCGAGCGCGAGCGCGGCCTCACGCTGCGAGCGTGGAACGGCGAGCAGGACCTCGCGGGTCACGGCCGAGATGTAGGGCACGATCATGATGGCCAGGATCACGCCGGCGGTGAGCATGCCCGGGCCGTACGAGACCCCGGCGAAGATCGGGAGGTCGCCCAGGTGCAGCGTGTCCTGAATGAAGGGCGCCACGGTACTCCGCATCAGCGGCTCGAGCGCGAAGATGCCCCACAGTCCGTAGACCACGCTCGGGATGGCGGCCAGGAGGTCGACCAGGAAGCCGATGGGCTGGGCGACCCACCGCGGGGCGAGTTCCGACAGGAACACGGCGGTGCCGATGGCGAGCGGCGTCGCGATGACGAGGGCGATGGCCGACGAGACCAGCGTGCCGAAGATGGCCGGCGCCGCCCCGAATTCGCCGGTGACGGGATTCCAGTGGCTCGATGTGAAGAACGACCATCCGGCCTTCTGGAAGGCAGGCCACCCCGCCTTGAAGATCTCGAATGCAATGAAGCCGAGCAGGAGGGGAACGAGGAGCGCGGCCCCTGTGGTCAGCCAGCGATAGACCCGGTCGCCCAGCGCCGCCCCTTCCATGCGCGGGCCCGCGGGGGCCAGCCCGTCCGTCACCTGCACGCCAGTGGCGTCTTCCAAAGGCAAAGCCTCCACGTTCATCGGGGGACCTGGGGTCCCGAGTGAACGTGAAGGCTCGCGCTGGGTCGCAACAACCTGCGGACTGCTCTGTAACGGCCGTGTAACGGCCGGGCATGACCTGCTAGTAGGTAACTTCCTGCAACCGCTTGAGTACCATGGCCTTCATGTTCTTGGGAAGGGTGGCGTACTGGAGCGAGGTGGCCTCCGGATCGCCGCTGTTCATGGCCCAGCGGATGAAGTCCACGAGCTTCTTGCCCTTGGCGGCGTTCGCCTGGTGCTTGTACATGAGGATCCAGGTGAACGACGAGATCGGGATACGAGCCCGCACCCGGCGAGTTCACGATCGAGATGCGGAAGTCGGAGTTGGCGGGCAGCTTGGCCGCCGTACCCGCGGCCGCGTCAGTAGCGCCGGCCAGCGACGGCGCCACCCACTTGCCGTCCTTGTTCTGCAGCAGGCAGTAGGTCATGTGGTTCGTGAGCACGTACGCCAGCTCGACGTAGCCGATGGCGCCCTCGATCTGCCGCACCTGGCCTGCGACCCCTTCATTACCCTTGGCGCCGAGCCCCACCGGCCACTGAATCGCCGTGGCCTTGCCCGGGCCGTTGGCCCAGTCGGAGCTGACGTTGGACAGGTAGTCGGTGACGATGTACGTCGTGCCGCTGCCGTCGGAGCGGTGGACGACGACGATGCCCTTGTTCGGCAGCGCCACGCCCGGGTTGAGTTGCTCGATCCTCGGGTCGTTCCACTTGGTGACCTTGCCGAGATAGATGTCGGCCAGCAGCGGGCCCGTCATCTTCAGGTGCTGCTTGACGCTCGGCAGGTTGTACGAGATCGCGACGGCGCCGATCACCGTCGGGATGTGCAGAATCGGGCCGCCCTTGGCCTGCGCCATCTGGGCGTCCGTCATCGGGCCGTCGGTGGCGCCGAAGTCGACGGTCTGTTCGGAAATCTGGCGGATGCCGGCGCCGGAGCCCACCGAGGCGTAGTTGATCTTGACGCCGGTCTTCTTGGCATAGGCGTCCGCCCACTTGTTGTAGATCGGCGCGGCGAAGCTCGAACCCGCTCCGGTCAGGTCCTGCGCCGCGGCCGGCGCGCCGATGGCGGCCAGGGCGACTACTGCGAGAAGGAAACGCTTCATGAGTCGTTGGTCCTCGAAAGGCGAGAGGTGGGGCTAGAAGCCCATGATGAAGTGGAAATAGAACGCCTTGACGTCCGACGTGTTGCCGCTGTGGCCCTCGATGTCCTGATAGTCGGCGTACACGGTGACCTTGCTGCTGATGTCGTAGCCGACGCCGCCGATGAGGAAGCGCTGGTAGGCGCTCACGTTGGTGTTCGGCTTGTACTGATCGGCGCGCAGCACGATCGACCAGGGATTGGTCGGCGTGTTGTTCACGAATGCCAGCGGGCGGAAGATCGTGAACGCCGAGTACACGGCGCCGGTCGTCGTGGTCACATTCGCGCTGGCGGGCGTATCGGCGCCATTGGTGCGGCTGTCGTACTCACCGACGACCGTCAACCGGGGATCCTTCACGCCGGCGTGGACGCCCCACAGGTCGTGCTGCAGCCCCGGGCCGGTCGCGTTGAAGTTGCTGGCCGTATACCCCTTCTGATAGTAGGGGCTGATCTGCAGGCCCTTGAACCAGCCGGCCCCGGTGGAGGTCATGAGCGGCGTCCAACTGAAGCGGACGTTGACGTTCTTGAAGCGGTCGGTTTCGGTGGAGCCGTACCCGTTGCCGTTGAAGACCCCGCCGTAGAACTGGCCCATCTTGCCGGGGAGGTTGTAGATCGCGACGGCGCCGAGATCCGACGACGGCACGAAGCCGAGATAGTCGATCGGGGTGTTGGTGATGCCGCGCTGCCAGAAGCTCTCCATCATGTCGATTTCCGGCGTCTGCTCGAGCCCGAAACGGAACTTGAGCGACGCGGGATTGGTGCCCTTGTCCTGCCAGGCCGACCATTCCATGAAGGCGTACTTGATGCGGGCCTGCCACCCGTTGTACCCGGAAGCCGGGTTGTTGAGCACATCGGTGGTGATGCGCACGGTCACGTTGTCGCCGGCTGGCATCACGAAGTTGAGGTACGCACGCGTGAGGTCGAACTTGTTCATCGCGCGCTGTGCCTTGGTGCCGCCGTTCTGCCAGTCCGCGTACACAACGCCCGAGAACTTGAGGGGGATCGTGACGGTGGTTTGGGCCGCGGCGCCCGTCGCGCCAACGGCGACGAAAGCTGCGGCGACGGCTAGACGAGAGAGAGTTCGCATGGGAGCTCGCAAGGGATGAAATCGGGGTGGTCACGCATTCGGAACGGCGGGTCCGTCCGATGCTCCAAGGCTAGATCGGACCTGTCACGATGCTCGTCGGGCTTCGTAACGGGCGGGTAAAGGCGGCCGCGCCATGCGTTCCTGCGCCGAGTTGCCCCCGGATCATTGACGCCCACCGTCCCGCGGGCTACGCTGGCGCCGGCGCGAGTGACGCGTCGCTCGTCCGAACCACCGCAACCCCGTACGGAGGCTCCAGATGGGTGTGTTCACCGAACTCGGCCAGCTGAACCGTCAGCAGCGCAGCGCCTTCCTGGCCAGCTTCCTCGGCTGGACGCTCGACGCGTTCGATTTCTTCCTGATGGTGTTCATGCTGCGCGCGATCGCGCAGGAGTTCGGCACCGACGTCAAGACGGTGACCATCGCCATCACGCTCACGCTGGCCATGCGGCCGCTGGGAGCATTGGTCTTCGGCCTGCTGGCCGACCGGTTCGGGCGCCGGCCGATTCTGATGATCGACATCATCCTGTTCTCCGTGCTGGAACTGGCGTCGGCGTTCGCGCCGTCGCTCCTGGTGCTGATGATCCTGCGGGCGGCGTTCGGATTCGCGATGGGCGGTGAGTGGGGCATCGGCGCGTCGCTGGCCATGGAATCGATTCCGCCGAAGGCGCGCGGGCTCGTCTCGGGCATCCTGCAGGAGGGATACGCCTTCGGGTATCTCCTCGCAGCCGTGGTGTACGGGGTGCTGTTCCAGACCATCGGATGGCGCGGCATGTTCGCCGTGGGTGTCGTTCCGGCGTTGCTCGTGCTCTACATCCGGCGCAACGTCGAGGAGTCGCCGGTCTGGGAAAAGGTCCGGGCCAAGCCGCAGGGCGGACTCCTCCGTTCGATTCGCACCAACTGGAAGCTGTTCCTGTACGTGGTGGTGCTGATGACGGCGTTCAACTTCTTCAGTCACGGTACCCAGGACCTGTACCCGACCTTCCTGCAGAGCCAGCACCACTTCGATCCCACCCGGGTCAGCCTGATCACGATCATCATGCAGGTGGGCGCGATCACGGGCGGCATCTTCTTCGGCACGCTCTCGGAGCGGATCGGGCGCCGCTCGGCCATCGTCCTGGCGGCGCTGTTCGGGCTGATCATGATTCCGCTGTGGAGCATGGCGACCGGCGTGGTGGTGCTGGCCCTCGGCGCCTTCTGCATGCAGGTGGCCGTGCAGGGGGCCTGGGGCGTGATCCCCGTGCATCTGAACGAATTGTCGCCGAATGAGGTTCGCGGGACCTTCCCGGGATTCGCCTACCAGTTGGGGAACTTCCTGGCGTCGGCCAACGCCACCATCCAGGCGGGCATCGCCGAACGCCGGGGGGGCAACTACGGCGAGGCGCTGGCGATCGTGGCGGCGGTGATGGCCATTGCGATCGCCTTCCTGACGGCCGTGGGGCCGGAAGCGCGGGGGGTGGTGTTCGAGCAGGCGGTGTCGGACCTGCCGAGCGAGTGACGGCTGCGTTGACAGCCGCTAAGTGCTTGCGTAGCTTAGGGGTCTGTATAAAACGCCCTCAGGGCGGCCGAGACCCGGGTTGCAACCCGCACCGGTGAGGCGCAGCACCCACATCGTTCGTCAGGGTTTCAATGAAGACGTTCAGCGCCACCCCGCGCGACATCGAGCAGCGGTGGTTCATCGTGGACGCGGAGGGGATGGTGCTCGGCCGCCTCGCGTCCGAGATCGCGAAGGTGATTCGCGGTAAGCACAAGCCCATCTTCACGCCACACATGGACACGGGTGACAACGTGATTGTCATCAATGCGGCCAAGGTGAAGGTGACCGGGCGCAAAGCCGAGCAGAAGCGCTACTTCACGCATACCGGCTATATGGGACACGAGCGGCTCACGCCGTTCGCGACGATGCTGGCCAAGCATCCGGAACGGGTGATCGAGAAGGCAGTGCACGGCATGCTGCCGAAGACCGCCCTTGGCCGCCAGGTGTTGCGCGGGAAACTGCGCGTCTACGCCGGCCCCGAGCATCCGCATGCGGCGCAGCAGCCGACGCCGCTTCCCATCAAGATGAGTGAGACGAAGTAATGGCCGACACGACGACGATTCACGCGATCGGCCGCCGCAAGGAAGCGGTGTGCCGCGTCTACCTCAAGCCCGGCTCGGGCAAGTGGGACGTCAACGGGCGCACGCTCGGCGACTACTTCCCGCGGCCGACGCTGGTCTCGGCCATCCAGCAGCCGTTCACGGCGACCGACACGCTCGGCCGCTTCGACGTCAAGGCGAAGTGCGAAGGCGGCGGCCAGAATGGCCAGGCCGGCGCGCTCCGTCTCGCGGTGGCGCGGGCGCTCGTCAAGATCGACGAAGAGCACCGGCGCAAGCTGCGCGACCTCGGTCTCCTGACGCGTGACGCCCGCGCGGTGGAACGCAAGAAGCCGGGCCGTCCGAAAGCACGCAAGCGGTTCCAGTTCAGCAAGCGCTAACCACGCGCCGCCGATTCCGACCCTGGAGTGCGACGCTCCCGGGCGGAAATCGCGGCCACGGTTGGCGGGCAGTTCATCTCACACGCTTCTCGAGCCCACGCGGGTGCCGGCATGCCGGTTCGCGGCGGGCGCTGACGGAAGCGGACGATCAAACCATTTCGAGGGACGTCACGCACCATGCCCGATACGCAGCTCACGCTCGAGCAGTTGCTCGCCGCCGGTGTCCATTTCGGCCACCAGACCCGCCGTTGGAATCCCAAGATGCGCCGCTTCATCTTCGCGGAGCGCAACGGGATCCATATCATCGACCTCCAGCAGACGCTGCGCCAGCTCGAGCTCGCCCAGAAGCTGGCCCGTGAGGTCATCCTGCGCGGCGAGACCGTGCTCTTCGTCTGCACCAAGACCCAACTCGCCGGGCTGGTCAAGCAGGCCGCGGAGAACTGCGGCGCCCAGTACATCACCGAACGGTGGCTCGGCGGACTGCTCACCAACTTCCAGACCGTCAAGAAGCAGCTGCGCCGCATGAAGGAGCTCGAAGCGGGATCGGAATCGGGCGGCGAGTTCGAGAACTACACCAAGAAGGAACAGCTGATGATGTCGCGGGAACGCGACAAGCTGACCAAGTATCTCGGCGGTGTCCGCGGCATGTCGCGGCTGCCGGGCCTCATGTTCGTGGTGGACTCCAAGAAGGAGCGCATCGCGGTGGCCGAGGCCAACAAGCTGAACATCCCGATCATCGCGGTGGTCGATACCAACGCCGACCCCGACCTCATCACCGTGCCGATCGCCGGCAACGATGACGCCATCCGGTCGGTGGAGTTGATCGCCAACGCGATTGCGGCGACGATCTCCGAGGCGCGCCGCGAGGCGCCGGCCCGGGAGGAAGTCGAGGAAGGCGAGAGCTACACGTACAGCTCCGATCGCGGCGCCGAGCCGGCCGATGGCGAGGCCGAACGGAAGCGCCGCCGCCGTCCGCGCCGCCGCCGCGCCAAGCCCGAAGCCATTGCCGCTCGACTCCGGACCACCGGGGAGGGTGGAGAGAGCGCCGGTGAAGCTGGTGAGGCAGAGGCGCCGACCGAGGGCGGCGACGCGACGCCTGCCGAATAGCTCCGGATCGGCGGCCCATGGGGTCGCCCGGTCGCGGCGCCTGCCGCAGTAAATTCGACAGACGCCGCCGGCTCGCGCTGGCGGCGTTTCCACGACTCAGACCGTAGAACCGCAATTCCAATTTCCGCGGACGCCGCGGACAACGACGGACAACGACTTCATGGCTACGTTCAGTGCAAAGGACGTCCAGACGCTGCGCCAGCGGACCGGCGCCGGCATGATGGACTGCAAGAAAGCCCTCGACGAGACGGGCGGGAATATCGATCAGGCGGTGGAGAACCTCCGCAAGCGCGGTGTCGCCAAGGCCGAGAAGCGGGCCGGCCGCACCACGAGCGAGGGCATCATCGGCCACTACGTGCATCACAACGGCCGGGTGGCCGTGCTCGTCGAACTCAACTGCGAGACGGACTTCGTGGCGCGCACCGACGATTTCAAGCAACTCGCCAAGCACGTCGCCGAGCACATCGCCGCCAGTGCGCCGATGGCCGTGGACCAGCACGGCATTCCGGCGGAGAAGGTCGAGTCCGAACGGCGCATCGCCGAGGAGCAGACCCGGGCCGCCGGCAAGCCCGACGCCATGGTCCAGAAGATCGTCGACGGCAAGATGCAGGCCTTTTTCAAGGAAGTGACCCTGCTCGATCAGCCCTGGGTGCGCGAGCCCAAGAAGACGATCGGCGATCTGGTGAAGGAAGTGTCCGCCAAGACCGGCGAGAACATCCAGGTGAAGCGCTTCGTGCGCTTCCAGCTCGGCGAGGAGTGACCGTCATGGCCGAACTCCGCTATCCCCGCGTACTCATCAAGCTGTCCGGCGAGGCGCTGGCCGGGAAGGTGGGGTTCGGCTTCGACTTCGAAACAATCGACCGCCTGGCCGACGAGATCGTCGCGGTCATCCGCATGGGTGCCACCGTGGGCATGGTGATCGGCGGCGGGAACATCGTGCGCGGCACCATCCTCTCGAAGATGGGCCTCGACCGCGTGACCGCCGACTACATGGGGATGCTCGGCACGGTGATCAACGCTCTCGCCGTGCAGGACGTGCTCGAACGCAAGGACATCGATACGCGCGTGATGACGGCGATCCGCATGGAGGAGCTGGCCGAGCCCTACATCCGTCGGCGTGCGCTGCGCCATTTCGAGAAGGGGCGCAGTGTGATCTTTGCCGCCGGTACGGGCAACCCGTATTTTTCGACCGACACGGCCGCGGTGTTGCGCGCCATCCAGATCAAGGCCGATCTCATCATCAAGGCGACCAGCGTGGACGGCGTGTATTCGGCCGATCCGCGACGGGACCCGGCTGCCAAGCTGTACGAGGAGATCAGCTACCGCGACGTGATGATCGAGGAGCTGAAGGTCATGGATCAAACGGCAGTGACTCTCTGCAAGGAGAACGCTCTGCCGTTGATCGTTCTCAACATTCATCGACCGGGCGCAATCGCGCGTGCCGTGCGCGGGGAGCGCGAGGGGACACTCGTTCAATGAGCACAATCCAGGACATCCTGAAAGACTGCCGGAGCGCCATGGACAAGGCGCTCGACAACGCGAAACGGGAGTTCGCCAACATCCGGTCCGGCAAGGCGTCCCCCACCATGCTCGACTCGGTGCGCGTGGAGATGTACGGCACGCCGATGGCGATGAACCAGGTGGCCACCGTGTCGTCGCCGGAGCCGCGACTGCTCATCGTCACGCCGTTCGATAAGAACCAGAGCAAGGTGGTGGAGAAGGCGATCCGCGACGCCGGGCTCGGCCTCGAGCCGTCCAATCAGGGCACCTTCATCCGCGTGCCGCTCCCGCAGATGAACGAGGAGCGCCGCCGCGAACTCGTGAAGGTGGTGCACAAGCTGGCCGAGGAAGGGAGAATCGGGATTCGCCACGCCCGCACCCACGCCCGCGAAGGCTTCAAGAAGCTGCAGGGCGTCTCGGAAGACGACGTCAAACATGCCGAGAAGGACGTCCAGAAGCTCCACGACGACTACATTCACACCGTCGACGAGCTGATCAAGGCGAAGGAAGCCGAGATCATGGAAGTCTGATCGGGGAATCGCGCGCTGTGCCCGACGCAACACCCGCGGACCTGCTCGGTCAAATCCGCCTGCATGGGCGGATCCCGCGGCATGTGGCCATCATCATGGACGGCAACGGCCGCTGGGCGCGCGGGCGGGTGATGCCGCGCACGTACGGGCACCGCGCCGGCATGCAGTCGGTGCGCGACGTCGTCGAAGGGGCCATCGAGGTGGGGATCGAGTGCCTGTCGCTGTTCGCCTTCTCCAAGGAGAACTGGCACCGCCCAAAGCTCGAGGTCTCGGCGCTCATGTCGCTGCTGGAGGAGTACATCCAGCGGGAGGCCGACGCGCTGAACGCCAACGGGGTTCGGGTGCGCGTCCTCGGCGAGATCGAACGCCTCACCCCACCGGCCGCGGCCGCCGTGGCGCGGGTCACTACCCAGACGGCGCACAACACACGGCTCGATCTCAACCTGTTCATCTCGTACGGGGCGCGGGCCGAGCTGGTGCGGGCCGCCCGGTCCCTGGCCGAGGACGTCGCCGCCGGGCGCCTCGCGCCCGCGGACATCGACGAAGCTGCGTTCGAATCACGCCTCTACACGGCGGGGATGCCCGATCCCGATCTGCTCATCCGCACGTCGGGCGAACTCCGCATCTCCAACTTCATGCTGTGGCAGCTGGCGTACACCGAGTTGTACGTCTCCCCGCTGCTCTGGCCGGATTTCCGGCGCGCTGAGTTCTACAACGCCATTCTCGCCTTCCAGAATCGCGACCGCCGGTTCGGTCGAGTGACGGTCCGATGAGCGAACTGATGCGCCGCGTGCTGTTCGCCGTGGTCGCCGCGCCCGTGGTGCTGGCCATTCTCGTGGTCGGGGGCGCTCCCCTGGCGGCGCTCCTCGCGGTAGCCTCCGCGCTGGGTGCCTGGGAGTTCTTCCGCCTGGCGCGGAGCGCTGGCAACCAGCCGCTCGACGACATCGGCATCGGGCTCGCCGGCCTCTTGCCCCTCGCCGTGCACGCGCGGTATCTCGGGCTCTACGTCGTGCGACCGGTCGACGTGCTCGTGATCGTTCTCGTCGTCTGCACGCTCACGCTCTGGATGCGCGGATCGCAGGGGCAGCCCATGGCGTCGCTGGGCGTCACGTTCCTCGGCGTGATCTACACCGGGGCGACGCTCTCCTTCGCCTACATGCTCCGCTACCACGAATACGCGCTGGGCGGCCGGCAGGTGACGGTGGGCGGTCTGCACCTGTCCCTGTCGGCCGGGGGGGCGCTGGTCGGGCTGCCGGTGATTCTCACCTGGCTCACCGATATCGGCGCCTACACGTTCGGCCGTCTGTTCGGGCGGCGGAAGCTGATGCCGGCCATCAGTCCGGGAAAGACCGTGGCCGGTGGGGTGGGGGGCGTCGCGGTCTGCGTGGCCGCCACCTATCTGTACGTCCACTATGCGCTGCGCCCGGTGGCGCAGCTGGGGTTGACGCCGTTGGGGATCGTGGTGTTCGGCCTGGCGATCAGCATCGCCGCCCAGGCCGGCGACCTCTTCGAGTCGCTCCTCAAACGCGAGGCCGGCGTCAAGGACAGCTCGCAACTGATTCCCGGACACGGCGGCGTCCTCGACCGGCTGGACAGTCTGATCTTCGTGCTGCCCGTCGCCTACCTCCTGCTCGGTCTCCTGCTCGTTCCCGCCCCCGCATGACGCGTCGCGGGGTGGCCATTCTGGGATCCACCGGCTCCATCGGAACGACGGCCCTGCGCGTGTTGGCGCGGCATCCGGACCGCTTCCGGCTGGCGGCGCTGACCGCGCATTCCAACGCCGCCCTGCTGGCCGAGCAGGCGGCGGGCGGGGAACCGGGCTTCGTGGGGCTGGTGCAGCCGGGGGAGGGGGCCGAGCGCGACTGGTGTCTGGGCCCCGAATGCCTGACGCAGGCCGCCGTGCGAGACGATGTGGACATCGTGGTCAACGCCGTGGTCGGGTCCGTGGGTCTCGACGCCACGCTGGCCGCGCTCGAGCGCGGCAAGCGGGTGGCGCTGGCCAACAAGGAGACCCTCGTGATGGGCGGACATCTGGTGGCCGCCGCCGAACGCCGGGGGGGCGGTCAGGTCGTACCGGTGGACAGCGAGCACAGCGCGGTGCTGCAGTGCATCGCGGGGCGTTCGGACGTCGAGGTGCGGCGGATCATCCTGACGGCCTCCGGGGGGCCGTTCCGCGAGTGGTCGCGCGACCGGCTGCAGACGGCCACGCTGGCCGACGCCCTCAAGCATCCGACCTGGCGCATGGGGCGGAAGATCACCGTGGACAGCGCCACGCTGGCCAACAAGGCGCTCGAGGTGATCGAAGCGCACTACCTGTTCGGCCTGCCGTACGACCGGATCGACGTCGTCGTGCACCCGCAGAGCATCGTGCATTCGCTGGTCGAGTTCGTGGACGGCAGCGTGCTGGCCCAGATGGGGGTGCCGAGCATGGAACTGCCCATCCTCTACGCGCTGACGCATCCGGACCGGATGCCGGACGCCGGCGTCCCGGCTTTTGATCCCGTGCGGGCCTCGCCACTCACATTCGAGCCGGTCCGGCTCGACGCCTTCCCGGCGCTGCGGCTCGGCATCGAAGCCGGGCGCGCCGGCGGGGCATCGCCGGCCATCTTCAATGCCGCCAACGAACAGGCTGTCGCCATATTTCTGGAAGGGCGGATCGGGTTCACCGACATCGCGGTGGGCATTACCGGCGCGCTCGAGGCATTGGGTGCGATGCCGGGAGACACCCGCTCGGCGCTCGAGGCGGCAGATGCCGCCGCGCGGCGCCACGTGAGAGACCGATTCGGATGCTAGCTCTTCTCGCTCCTGTTCTCGTATTCGGGCTCGTGATCTTCGTGCACGAGTTCGGCCATTTCGTGGCCGCCAAGGCGATGGGCGTCTATGCCCCGCGGTTCTCCATCGGCTTCGGGCCGGCGCTCTGGAAAAAGCGCCGCGGCGAGACGGAATACGTCCTGGCGTTGCTCCCCCTCGGCGGGTACGTGCGCATGGCGTCGCGCCACGACGAGACCTCGGCGTTCCTCGAAGGGGGGAGTGAGGAGCAGGGTGGGCTGAAGGAGGGCGACCCGGGCTACGACCCGGAGGCGATGGTGCCCTTCGGACCGCGTCCGGTGCCGGAGCACCGGTGGTTCGAGTCGAAGTCGTTGCCGGCCCGATTGCTCATCCTGTTCGCCGGCGTCACGATGAACGCCCTGCTGGCGCTCGTGGTGGCGATCGGGATCTCGTATCACTTCGGCCGCATCGTGGTGCCGACGCGCGTGGTCGGGGCGGTCCACGTGCCTCCGGGCGGCGCGGCGCTGCGCGCGTTGCAGCCGGGCGACACGATCTTCCAGGTGAATGGCGACAGTGTCGGCGACTGGTCGGAGATCCTGAATGCGGTGGCGCTGAGCCGCGCCGACGTCACCTTCGGCACGCAGCACGGGAAGGTGGTCATCCCGCTGAACGACTCGCTGACCCCGCTCGCGGTGGCGCGCGCGGTGGACTATTGGGTGCCGCCGGTGGTGGATTCCGTGCTGCCGGGCGGCGCGGCCGCGGCGGCCGGCCTCCAGAAGGGGGACAGCGTCGCGGCGATCGACGGAGTGGCGACACCGGGCTTTGCGGACCTCGTGGCGCAGGTGAGCCCGGCTGCCGGGTCCACTCTGGTGTTCACGGTCTGGCGTCAGGGAAAGGTGATGGACCTTCGGGTGACGCCCCGGCCGACCCCGGTGCCCGATCCGGAGACCAATGCGGTGGACACGTTGGGGCGGATCGGGGTCGCGCAGCGGCAGGACGTGCGACGCATGCCGGTCGGATTCGCGCAGGCATTCGTCACCGGCAACCAGATCACGTGGCAGTACGCCGGCGCGATCGTTGGCATCGTCCACGATCTGGTCGTTCACAAGGCGTCCGTGAAGGAGCTGGGAGGCCCGATCGCCATCACCCGCGCCTCGGTCCAGGCCGCACGGAACGGATGGGCGTCACTGATGCAGCTCATCGCCCTTCTGAGCATCAACGTGGCGGTGCTGAACCTTCTGCCGATCCCGATCCTGGACGGCGGCCAGATCGTGGTCAGCGTGATCGAGACGGCCAAGGGGAGCCCCTTCAGCGCCCGGACGCGGGAGAACATTCTCCGGTTCGGGCTGGTCATCATCGCCCTCCTGTTCGCGCTCGTGATGTTCAACGACACGAGGGCCTGGTTGGGGCACTTCTTCTCCTAGAGACGCGGGTGGGAAAGCGGGGCTCCGAACGTCGGGCCCCCTCCCTTTACACGGAATACGTACTCCGTTAACTTCATCTGCTGCAACTGATTCGGTTTAATCAACATACCGCCACTGGGGCGGGGATCATCACGTCATGCCATTTCAGAAGTCACCCGAGATCGCGAAGTACAAGGCCCACGAGACCGACACCGGCTCGACGAAGCTCCAGGTTGCCGTGCTCACCGAGCGCATCAACTACCTGACCGAGCACTTCCGCACGCACAAGAAAGACCATCACAGCCGGCGCGGCCTGCTGAAGATGGTCGGCCAGCGGAAGCGGCTCATGAGCTATTTGCGGCGCACGGATGTCGAGAGCTATCGCCAGCTCGTGCAGGACCTCGGTCTCCGGTACTAGAGTGCACGTGATGAGCACGCGCGCGGGGAGCCACACCACAGTGGCCCGCGCGCTTTTTGTATTCCACGAGGCTACAACGCAATGATGCAACGCATCGAGAAGACCTTCGCCGGTCGGAAGCTCGTCATCGAGACGGGCCGTATGGCGAAGCAGGCGGCCGGCTCGGCCGTCGTGCAGTTCGGCGACACGATGGTGATCGCGGCCTGCACCGTGAGCGACAAGGAATCGACGCTCCCATTTTTCCCCCTGCTCGTCGAGTATCGCGAGAAGACCTACGCTGCCGGCAAGATCCCGGGCGGCTTCATCAAGCGCGAAGGACGCCCGCACGATCATGAGATCCTCGCGGCGCGCGTCATCGACCGCTCGATCCGCCCCCTGTTTCCGGAAGGCTTCAAGAACGAAGTCCAGGTCTTCATCTACGTCGTCTCCGCCGATCAGGAGAACGACGCCGACGTGCTGGCGCTGGTTGCCGCGTCGTTTGCCATCAACGCCTCGCGCATCCCGTTCATGGGACCGATCGCCGGCGTCCGCGTGGGCCGAGTGCAGGACAACTGGGTGCTCAACCCGACCTTCCAGCAGCTCGAGTACAGCGACATGGATCTGGTCGTGGCGGGCTCCGACGACTCGATCGTGATGGTCGAGGGCGGTGCCCTGCAGGTGTCCGAGGACGACGTCGTCTCGGCGCTCGAAGTTGCCCACGGCGGCATCAAGGAACTGATTGCGGCCCAGGTGGAGCTGCTCGGCAAGATCGAGCGCCCGGCCAAGATGGAGTGGAAGAAGCCCGAGCGCCCCGCAGGCCTCGAAGCTCGCGTCCGCGAGCTGGCAGAGCCGAAGATCGCCGAAGCCATCAACCAGAAGGACAAGCACACCCGTGTGCACGCCGTGGAGCGGGTGAAGGACGAGGTCGCCGACCAGCTCAAGGAAGAGTTCCCGGACAACGGCGGCGACGTGAAGGCGGTGCTCGGCGACGTCGAGTACGAGAGCCTCCGCTCGCAGGTGCTTGACACCAAGCTGCGCGTCGACGGCCGCAAGGCCACCGAGGTCCGGCAGATCACGATCGACATGGACGTGTTGCCCAGGGCCCACGGCTCGTCGCTGTTCACGCGCGGCCAGACCCAGGCGCTCGTCAGCGTGACGCTCGGAACGGCCAACGACGTCCAGCGCCTCGACAGCATCGACGAGCCCCAGGAATCGACCAAGTCGTTCATGCTGCACTACAACTTCCCGCCCTTCTCGACGGGTGAGGTGCGGCCGATGCGCGGCACGTCCCGGCGCGAGATCGGCCATGGCAACCTCGCCGAGCGCGCGCTGCAGGCCATGCTGCCGCCGTTCGAGGAATTCCCGTACACCATCCGCATCGTCTCCGACATCATGGAGTCCAACGGATCGTCGTCCATGGCGTCGATCTGTGGCGGCTCGCTGGCCCTGTTCGGCGCCGGCGTCCCCATGGGCGCAGCCGTGGCCGGCGTGGCAATGGGACTCATCAAGGAAGGCAAGAAGTACGCGATCCTTACCGACATCCTGGGCACCGAGGATCACCTCGGCGACATGGATTTCAAGGTGGCTGGCACTTCGCAGGGCATCACGTCCATTCAGATGGACATCAAGATCCAGGGGCTCGACCTCAAGATCATGAAGGAAGCCCTGGCCCAGGCCCGCGAGGGGCGGATGCACATTCTCGGCGAGATGAACAAGTCGCTCGAGACCCCGCGCGCCGACCTGTCGCCGTACGCCCCGCGCATCGTCACGATGACCATCAACCCCGAGAAGATCGGCGACCTGATCGGTCCCAAGGGCAAGACGATTCGCGGCATCCAGGACGAGACGGGGGCCGAACTCACCGTGGACGACTCCGGTCTGGTCACGATCGCCGCCGTCGGCGGCGAAGCCATGGAGCGCGCCCGGCAGATGGTGCAGGCGATCACCGCCGAGCCGGTCGTCGGCGAGATCTACGAGGGTCCGGTCAAGTCGACCACGGCGTTCGGCGCGTTCATCGAGATCATGCCAGGCACCGAAGGGCTGCTGCACATCTCCGAGATGCGCCACGGCCGTACCGAGCGGACCGAGGACGTGGTCAAGAAGGGAGACCGCGTGAAGGTCAAGCTCATCGAACGCGATGAGCGCGGCCGCCTCCGCCTGTCCATGAAGGCGCTGCTGCCCAAGCCCGAAGGCACACCCGAAGACGCCGCCCCGCCGGCGGAAGGCAATGGGGCTGCCGAGGCCTCGGGCGAGCACGAGGATCGTGGCGATCGCGGAGGACGCCGTGGTGGCGGCCGCCGCGGCGAGCGGTCGCGCCGGTCGTGACCGCACCGGCGCAGCGCGGCGACACCGCGTTTCGCCGGACCGTCCTGCCGAACGGGCTGACCGTACTCTCGGAGCAGATGCCGGGAGTGCGGTCGGTGTCGTTTGGGGCGTGGATCCGGTCCGCGTCGGTGCACGAGCGCGCAGAGGAGATGGGGGTGTCCCACCTGCTCGAACACATGGTGTTCAAGGGCACGGAGCGGCGCAGCGCGGCCGAGATCGCGTTGGCACTCGAGGCGGTGGGCGGCGGGCTGGACGCCTACACGTCCCGCGAGCACACGGTGTACCAGGCGCGGGTGCTGGATGCCCACCTGGAACTGGCGGCCGACGTGATCGGGGACATGGTGTTCCACCCCGCGCTGCGCGACGCCGACCTGACGCTCGAACGCCGCGTGATCCTCGAAGAGATCGCGATGGTCGAGGACACTCCGGACGACCTCGTCTTCGAGCTGCACAACGCCGCCCTGTGGGGCCAGCACCCGCTGGGGTACTCCATTCTCGGGACGCGGGAGACCGTGTCCCGGCTGGGAACGGCCGAGTTGCGCGCGCTCCACGAGCGGGCCTACCACCCCGAGCAGATCGTCGTGGCGGTGGCCGGCAACGTGCAGCACGACGCGCTGCTCGAGGTCCTGGCCCGCACCGGCTGGACGGACCAGCCGCGGGGCGGCCACCCGCAACCCATGGTGGCTCCGGTGCCCGACGTCGCACCGGAGGTGCGGCACGTGGACCGCGACGGGGCCCAGACGCACCTGGTGGTCGGTTCGCGCGCCGTACGGCACGGCGACCCGCGGCGGCACGCCCTGGTGCTGGTGAGCATGCTCATGGGTGGAGGGATGAGTTCCCGACTCTTCCAGCGGGTGCGCGAGGAACTCGGCCTGGCCTACGCCGTGTACACCTTCCAGACGCTGCACGAACTCACCGGGATGCATGGCGTGTACGTGGGGACGGGCCCGGAGACGGCACCCCGGGCCCTCGACGCCATACGGGTGGAGCTGCGGCGGCTGGCCGACGAGGGGCTGCCGGCGAGCGAGCTGGCGATGGGGAAGGAGCAGCTCAAGGGCAATCTCGTGCTGTCGTTGGAGAGCCCGGCCTCGCGCATGTACCGGGCTGCCTCGGTGGCCCTCTACGACGAGCCGTACCGGTCGCTGGACGAGCTGCTGGCGCTCGTGGACGCCGTGGACGAAGCGGCGGTGCGCGACGTCGCGCGGACCTTCTTCGAACCGGCGGCCCAGACCATTCTCTCGCTGGGGCCGGGCTCGGCGAGTTGAGGGCGGGGGAGCCGGGGGCCGGCGGGGCGGCGTGCCCCGGACCGTGCCCCCCTGTGCGTCCGGTCCGACCGGCCCTTAAGTTTCCCCTCGGCCCCCAGCCGGGCGGCAATTGGGCCGTCCTGGCCGGCCATTCCAACTCGCAACCAATCGAGCCATGAAAGTTGGCGTTCCGAAGGAAATCAAGACGAACGAGAACCGCATCGCGCTCGTTCCGGCCGGTGCCGAGGCGCTGATCAGCGCCGGGCATTCCGTACTCATCGAGACCGGCGCCGGCGACGGCAGCGGGTTCGACGATTCGATGTATACCGCGGTCGGCGCCAAGATCGCGCCCGACGCCGCGACCGTATGGCGCGACAGTGAGATGATCATGAAGGTGAAGGAGCCGATCGAGCCCGAGTGGAAACACATGCGGCGCGGACAGCTCCTCTTCACGTACTTCCACTTCGCGGCCGACGAGCGTTTGACCAAGGCCCATATCGACAGCGGCGCCGTGTGCGTGGCGTACGAGACGGTGGAGCTGGCCGATCGCGACCTGCCCCTGCTGACGCCGATGTCGGAGGTGGCGGGGCGCATGGCGGTGCAGGAAGGCGCCAAGTATCTGGAGAAGCTGTACGGCGGCCGCGGGGTGCTGCTGGGTGGCGTACCGGGGGTGGCCCCGGCCAAGGTGGTGGTGCTGGGCGGCGGCGTGGTGGGCACCAATGCCGCCAAGATGGCCGCCGGCATGGGCGCCAAGGTGATCATCCTCGACCTGTCGCTGGAGCGGCTGCGCTACCTCAGCGACGTGATGCCGGCCAACGTGCAGCTCATCCACTCCAACCGCCACAACATTCTCGAGGCCATCGCCACGGCGGATCTCGTGATCGGCGGCGTGCTCATTGCCGGTGCCAAGGCGCCCAAGCTCGTGCGGCGCGAGGATCTCAAGCTGATGCAGCCCGGCTCGGTGATCGTGGACGTGGCGATCGATCAGGGTGGGTGCGTGGAGACGATCCACGCCACGACGCACGAGAACCCGACCTATGTGGTGGACGGCGTGATCCATTACGGAGTGGCCAACATGCCGGGGGGCGTGCCCAGAACGTCCACGCTGGCGCTCACCAACGCGACGCTGCCGTATGCCCTCCAGCTGGCGAACAAGGGGTGGAAGCGGGCGCTCAAGGAGAACCCGGCCCTGCTCAAGGGGCTGAACGTTGCCGAGGGGCAGGTGACGTATCAGGCCGTGGCCGAGGCTTTCGGTCTGCCGTACGTGGAGGCTGCGAAGCTTCTGGTCTGAGGTCGACGGCGGTTGAAATCCGGAAGGGGGGCGGGGGTCCGATGGGCTCCCGCCCTCGCTTTTACCATCCCCGGGCCAGGGTCGTCTTGAGTGGCGTAGGTTACGGTAAGTCAATATCTTGCTGGCATCGCCCTGCGGCGGTACGTTCGCGGACTGCCGCCGATGGCCGACCTCGATTCGCCGCCCACCGTCCTCATACTTCGGGTCAAGATTACCGGCTGATGCGCTGGCCTTTCTTCAAAGCGGGCTCTCTGTTTCCCGCCAATGCGATCGGTGTCGATCTCGGCACGGCGAATACCCTGATCTACGTGAAGGGTGAAGGGATCGTGCTCAACGAGCCCTCCGTCGTCGCGATCGACCGCGAGACGAAGGTGATCAAGAGCGTCGGACTCGAAGCGAAGCGAATGCTGGGGCGCACGCCCGATGGTGTGATCGCGGTGCGCCCGATGAAGGACGGCGTGATCGCCGACTTCGACGTCACCGAAAAGATGCTCCGCTATTTTCTCACGCTGATCATCGAGAACCACGTGTTCAAGGTGAAGCCGCGTGTGATCGTGTGCGTGCCCTCGGGTATTACAGAAGTCGAAAAGC
The DNA here is from genome assembly GCA_963814345.1 of uncultured Gemmatimonadaceae bacterium. Classification (GTDB taxonomy): domain Bacteria; phylum Gemmatimonadota; class Gemmatimonadetes; order Gemmatimonadales; family Gemmatimonadaceae; genus JAGWRI01. The sequence goes on from CAWFCT010000018.1 coordinate 48,666, forward strand.
GCGCCGTGCGCGACTCGGCGATGGGAGCGGGGGCCAAGGAAGTGTTCATGGTCGCCGAGCCCATGGCGGCGGCGATCGGCGTGGGGCTCCCCGTCGAGACGCCCACCGGCAACATGGTGATCGACATCGGCGGCGGCACCACGGAGATTGCCGTCATCGCCCTGTCCGGCATCGTGAGCGACACGTCGATCCGCACGGGCGGCGACGAGCTCGACATCGCGATCGTGCAATTCCTGCGCAAGAACTACAACCTGCTGATCGGCGAGCAGACGGCGGAGCAGGTGAAGATCCAGGTCGGGTCGGCGGCGCCGGTGGGCGACGAACGCGAGATGGAGGTGAAGGGGCGCGACCTCGTGTCGGGCATTCCGAAGACCGTGCGCGTGCACTCCAGCGAGATCCGCGAAGCCATCCAGGAACCGGTGCAGCAGATCGTGGACGCGGTGCGCCGCGCGCTGGAAATCACGCCCCCCGAGCTGGCCAGCGACATCGTGGATCGCGGCATCGTCATGACGGGTGGCGGTGCGCTGATCCGCGGTCTCGACCTGCTGTTGAGTCAGGAAACGAGCCTGCCGATTCACGTGGACGAGGACCCGCTCACCTGTGTCGTGCGCGGCACCGGGCGGATTCTCGACGACGAGGAGAAGTACTGGTCCGTGCTGAGCAGCTGAGGACTGGTCGTGGCACGCGCCGCTCGTTCCGGCACCCGGGCCGACATCGCGGTCCTCGCGTTGTGCATCGTCCTCTCGGTGTTCGCGATGGCGCTCCCGCCCGACGCACGCGCGCCGATCTCAGGCGCGCTGCGCCGCACACTGATGGCCCCGCTGGTCACGGTGCAGCGCGGGGCGAAGCAGTGGCGAGTGGCGTGGCTCGAATCCGAGAAGTTGGCCCTGGGGCGCGATACGCTGGTCGCGGCCGCGGATGAGGCGAACGCGCTGCGGCTGGAGAACGACCGGCTGCGCCACCTCCTCGGCCTGGGCGGCCGGCTCAAGTGGGGCATCGTTCCCGCCGTGGCGCTGCAGGAGCACGGGCGCCCGGGGGACGTGATCACCTCGCTGGTGTTGAGCGCGGGAAGCAACGCCGGGATCTCGACGTACAGTCCCGTGGTCGGTCCGGACGGCGTGATCGGCCTCGTCCAGTCGGCCGATCCCCACACGAGCATCGTCATGCTGTTCTCCCACCCAGATTTTCGTGTCAGCGCGATGACGCTGGACGGGGCGGTGTTCGGCATCGTGTACCCGCATGCCGGGTCGGGATCCGCGGGGTACCTGCTCGAATTGCGGAACGTCGCCTTCCGGACCCTGCTCAAGCCCGGCACCGAAATCATCACGTCGGGGCTCGGCGGCACCTTTCCGCGGGGCATCCCCGTGGGCACGGTGATGGCGGAGATCAGGACCACCGAGGGCTGGTCGCGCACGTATCTCCTCCGACCGGCCGTGAATCCCGCCAACGTGAACTCGGTGATGGTGATGACGCCCGATCGATCGCAGCAGAGTGTGGGCGATGCATGGGCGGACAGCGCCACCGTCGATTCGGCACAGCACCGGATGACCGTGGTGGCCGATTCGCTGGCCCGGCACGCGGCCGAACTCGAGGCGCTCCGCCGCCGGGCTCGCGCCGACAGTGCGCGCACCGATACGACCCGGCGGCCGGCGGGCGGGGGGCCGCGATGAGCGCGCGGCACGCGATCCGCACCGGGGCGGTGGTCGTGGTGCTCGTGGTGCTGCAGTTCGTGGTGCAGCCGCTGATTCCCTGGCGTGCGTCGCCCGACTTCGTCGTGATGGCCGTGCTCTATGCCGCCGTGCGCCTGCGTCCCGGCTGGGCGGCGGTGCTCGGGTTCGGGCTGGGGCTGGCCACCGATTCGCTGCTGCTGAGCGGATTCGGTGCCGGCGCCCTCGCCATGGCGGTGGTGGGGTTCGGCGCGTCATGGCTCAAGGGCATGTTCTTCGCCGACAACGTCGCCATCAACGCGGCGTTCCTCTTCCTGGGCAAGTGGGCCTTCGATTTCGTGTACGTGCTGGCGAAGCACGACATGGGATTCGGCGCTCTGATCGCGCAACTGCTGTTCTGGTCGGTGCTGTCGGCGATCCTGACGGCGGTGGTCGGCATGGTCGCCATGGCCATCCTGCGCCCGCTCGGGGGAGAAGCGGACGCGTGAGCTTCCACCCGAACGCCGTCGCGCACCGGGCGCGCGTCGCGATGGGACTCATCGGGTTGGCGCTCAGCGTTCTGCTCCTCGCGTTCTTCCGCACGCAGGTGATCCGGAATCAGGAGTGGGCACTGCGGTCGGAGGAGAACCGCCTCCGGGAGGTGCCGCTGCCGGCGCCGCGCGGAAACATCTTCGACCGCACGGGGCGGATCATCGCCGAGAACGTGGTGGGGTACACCGTCTCGATCCTGCCGCAGTCGCTCGACTCCCTGCGCGGCACGCTTCGGCGCGTGGCCGAGATGGTGCCGTTGAGCCGCGGCGAGATCGACGCCGCCGTCCGCCGCTACAACCGGAGTCCGGTGCGGCCTACGGTGATCCTGCCCGACGCGACGTTCGACGAGATCTCGGTGCTGGAAGAGCACCGGATCGATTTCCCGAACCTGATCATCCAGTCGTCGCCCAAGCGGGCGTATCCCGCGGGCGGCGATGTCTCCGCCTTCGTCGGAACGATCGGCGAGGTGAGTGACTCGGAACTGGCCACCCCGGCGTTCGACGGATACAAGCCAGGCCAGCTCGTGGGAAAGCAGGGACTGGAGCGCGAATACGAGTCGACGCTGCGTGGCCGCGAGGGGAGCCGGTTCGTGGAGGTGGATGCCCGCGGACGGGTGGTGCGGGAAGTGGGCGCGCGGGAGGATCTCGAACCGCAGCAGGGCAAGCCGCTGTACACGAACATCGATCTCGATCTGCAGGAATACGTCGCGCATCTGTTCGGCGATTCGCTCACCGGGGGAGCGGTGGCGCTCGAGCCGCGCACCGGCGCCGTGCTGGCGCTCTACAGCGCGCCGAGCTGGGATCCGAATCGGTTCGTCGGCGGCGTGTCGATCGCGTACTACGACTCGCTGCTCAACGATCCGCGATCACCGCTCTACAACAAGGCGACGCAGGGCACCTACCCCCCGGGCTCCACCTGGAAGCTGGCCACGGCCGTGATCGGCCTCGAGGACAGCCTCGTGAACATGGGCGACCACATGCCGCAGCCGTGCACGGGGCGCTACTTCTACGGCGACCGCTACTGGGCCTGTTGGGATCCCGCCGGGCACGGCGATCTCACGCTCAGCCAGGCCATCGAGAAGTCGTGTGACGTCTACTTCTACCAGCTCGGCCTGCGCATCGGGCTCTCCCGGCTCATCGCCGGCGGTGTGCGACTCGGGTTCAGCACGCCCACGGGAATCGACCTGCCCGAGGACAGCCGGCCGCGGTTTCCGGATCGGCTGCAGTACTTCGATCAGAAGTATGGCCCACGCGGCTGGACTCCGGGGGCGACGGTCATGAACATGTCCATCGGCCAGGGCGAGGACGCGCAGACGGTGCTGGGGATGGCCAAGTTCTACACAGCGCTCGCCGAGAACGGCGTGGAGGCGACGCCGGAGGTCGCCACGCAGCCGCCGAAACTCGAGCGGATATTCACGCTCGATGACACGCAGTTGCGAAACCTGCGCAATGCGCTCGAAGGGGTGGTGGAGACCGGCGGCACCGCCGCGAGCGCGCAAATCAAGGGCGTGCAGCTGGCCGGCAAGACGGGCACCGCGCAGAGCGGCGTGCGGCGGAACGGCGTGGAACTGAACCACGCCTGGTTCGCCGGATTCGCGCCGGCCGAGGATCCGAAGATCGTCGTCGTGGTGATGCTCGAGTTCGGCGGGCACGGCCCCCGGGCCGCCCGGATCGCGTCGTCGATCATCGGGCACTACCTCAAGTCCACGGTCACCACGCTCGTGGAGACCGGCGGATGAGCGCCGGGCGCCGCATCGCCCTCGACTGGCCACTGATGGTCGTGGCGCTGATTCTCTCGGCGTACGGCATCGCCATCGTGTACTCGGCCGGCCAGACGGACGTTCCGACGGCCGTGGCGCACGTGTACCGGCAGCAGATTCTCTGGTTCACGCTGGGGCTGATCGGGGCGTTCGCGGTGAGCCGGGCGTCCGTACGGCTGTTCGAATGGGCAACGGTGCCAGCGTACGTGGGCACGATCCTCGTACTCTTCATGCTGTTCTTCTTCGGCAAGGGGTCGGGCACCGCGGCGGGCACGAAGAGCTGGCTGGTGATCGGCGGGGTGCGGCTGGGGCAGCCCTCCGAGCTGGCCAAGATCACCGTGGTGATGATGCTGGCCAAGGTGTTGGCGGCGAATCGCGAGGCGCCGAAATCGCTCGTCGAGCTGTGGAAGCCGGCGCTCATCGTGGGCATTCCGTGGTTGGAGATCATGCTGCAACCGGATCTCGGCACGGGCATCGTGTTCATCGGCATCTTCTTCCTGATGCTGTTCTGGGCGGGCGTGTCGTGGGAATTGCTGGTGCTCGTCGCCAGTCCCGTGATCAGCCTGGTGCTGGCGTTCAACACCAGCCTCTGGGGCGCCTGGTTCATGCTGCTGCTGGCGCTGGTGCTCTGGTACAAGCCGTACCTATGGGAGAGCGTCTCGATCGTCACGGCCAACGTGATCGCCGGTGTCGTGGCGCCGTTACTCTGGGATCACCTCGGCGCGTACCGGCAGTCGCGGCTGCGGGTATTCCTCGATCCCAACAGCGATCCCCTGCGCACCGGCTATCACGTGATCCAGTCGCAGGTGGCCATCGGTTCGGGGGGATGGTTCGGGAAGGGCTTCACGATGGGGACCCAGAAGCGTCTGGCGTTCCTGCCGGAGCAGCACACCGACTTCATCTTCTCGGTGGTGGGCGAGGAACTGGGGTTCGTCGGCGTGACGGTGGCGCTGGCGTTGTTCGCGTTCCTGTTCTACCGCGTCGTGCGCGTGGCCGCGCGGGCGAGCGATTCCTACAGCAGCCTGGTGGCGTTCGGTCTCCTCGCGATGTGGCTCACGCACGTGGTGGAGAACGTCGGAATGACGCTCAACCTCACGCCGGTCACCGGCATCCCCCTGCCGTTCTTCAGTTACGGGGGATCGTTCATGTTCGCGAGTTGGCTGGCAGTCGGCGTGCTGCTGCGGATTTCCGGCGAGGGGCGAGGCGCCGGGACCGGACAGATCGCCCTCTGATCCGGCGGCACTTCCCCCGCCGGGGGAGGCCCCCCAGATTTGACGGATGGCTTGGTTCCGGAAGGAGAAGAAGCCCCGCCAGCCGCGGCGCGAAAAGCTCGAGATCCCCGCGGACGTCTGGGAAAAGTGCGAGGCCTGCGGGCACACGGACATTCGCGAGAAGTTCGTGCGCAACCTGAACGTGTGCCCGAATTGCGAGCATCACCGCCGCATCCGGGCGCACGAGTACGCGGCCATCCTCCTCGACGACGGCACCATCGAAGAACTCGAGGTCGATCTGCGCTCCACGGATCCGCTCGGCTTTCCGGATTATCCCGCGCGACTGAAGAAGGCCACGAACAACGCCGGTGACACCGATGCCATCCTCGCCGCCTCCGGTATGATGGACGGCGCCCCGGTGAATCTCGGGGTCATGGACTTTGCGTTCATGGGCGGCTCCATGGGTTCGGTGGTCGGCGAGAAGATCGCCCGTCTCGGCCAGCGGTCGCTGGAGCGGAAGTACCCGCTGGTGATCGTGTCGGCGTCCGGCGGCGCGCGGATGCAGGAGGGCGTGCTCTCCCTGATGCAGATGGCGAAGGTGTCGGCGGTGCTCGCGCAGCTAGCGGAGCGGCGGATACCGTACGTATCGATCCTCACCAATCCCACCACCGGTGGCGTGAGCGCCAGCTACGCCATGCTGGGCGATGCGATCATCGCCGAGCCCGGGGCGGTGATCGGGTTCGCCGGACCGCGGGTCATCAAGCAGACCCTCGGGCAGGATCTCCCCCAGGGATTCCAGACGTCGGAGTTCCTGCTCGACCACGGCATGCTGGACACGGTCGTGCACCGCAAGGACCTCAAGCAGACGGTGAGCCAGCTGCTCCGTCACATGACCGGGAAACCGGCGGCCTCGGGGTGGACGTCGACCTGATCCGGTACCAGGACGCGCTGCAGTACCTCTTTGCGCGGACCACCAGCGGCTACAAGTTCGGCCTGGAACGCACCGAGACGCTGCTCGATGCGCTCGGCAATCCGCACCGCGCGTTCCCCGTGCTGCACGTGGCGGGCACCAACGGGAAGGGAAGCGCCGTGGCGACCGCCGCCGCCCTGCTGCGGGGCCGCGGCCTGCGCGTGGGCAAGTACACCTCACCCCACCTGGTGGATTTTCGCGAGCGTATCATGATCGACGACGCCGCGATTCCGGGGCAGGAGGTGGTGTCGTTCGTGGAGCGGTGGACGCCGCTGGTCGAACGCATCGGGGGCACGTTCTTCGAGGCCACGACCGTGCTCGCGTTCGCGTACTTCCGGGACCAGGGCGTGGATGTCGGGCTCATCGAGACGGGTCTGGGCGGGCGCCTCGACACGACGAACGTGGTCGATCCCGCCGCCGCCGGGGTGATCTCCATCGGGTTCGATCACACCGAGTACCTGGGCGAGACGCTGGACGAGATCGCGAGCGAGAAGGCGGGCATCTTCAAGCCGGGCCGGCCGGCGGTGATCGGCGAGCCCGATCCGCGCATCCGCGAGCTGCTGGCGGCGCGCGCCCGGGCGGCCGGTGCGTCCGACGTGCGCGTGGTGGCGGAGCGCACGCGCGTCGAGGAGACTGACGGTGGATGGGCACGGCACCGAGTTCGTGCTCACGGCCCTCGGCGACCGGCGGCGCCTGCGCACTCCGCTCACCGGCGCCCACCAGGCCGCCAATCTCGCATTCACGCTGGAGTGGCTCGACGCCGCCGGGCCACGATTCGCCGTCTCGCTCGCCGATGCCGAGTCGCGGCTGGCCGCGATCCACATTCCGGGGCGCTTCCAGCAAGCCGGCCGGTATCTGTTCGATGTCGCGCACAACGGCGACGGGGCACGCGTGTTGGCGCAGACGCTGAGCCGAGTGGAGCCGCCGGCCCCGGTGGTGGCGCTGGTCTGCGCCCTCGGCGACAAGGACTGGCGCGAGATGCTCGACGCGCTGGCGCCGCGGGTGGCGCGCTTCGTATTCACCAACGCCCCGACGGCGCCCGAGAGCCGGGCATGGACGCTCGCCGAGGTGGCGGCATTCGCCGCCGACCGGGGGTGGGCGTACGAAGCCGAGCCGGACTTCGATGCCGCCCTGGCGAGCGCCGGACGGACGGGGGCGACGGTGCTCGTCACCGGCTCGTTCCACACGGTGGGAGATGCCATGTTGCGCTTGCACGTATCTCCGCTTGCCCAATAGGTTTAGGGATGGCCAAAGGCGCGCTTCCCGGCTTCCGGGATTTCTATCCGCAGGAATTCGCCGAGCGCGAATTCATCGTCAACATATGGCGCGACGTGGCGCGCCGGTTCGCGTTCGTGGAATACGACGGGCCGCCGCTGGAACCGCTCGACCTGTACACGAAGAAGAGCGGCGATGAGATCGTCGGCCAGCTCTACAACTTTACCGACAAGGGTGGGCGCGAGGTATCGCTGCGTCCCGAGATGACGCCCACCTTCGCCCGCATGGTGGCCGCCAGGGCCAACGCCCTGCGCAAGCCGGTGCGGTGGTTCTCGGTGCCGCAACTGTTCCGCTACGAGCGCCAACAGAAGGGACGGCTGCGCGAACACTTTCAACTCAATGTGGACATCGTCGGCGAGGCCGACGTCACGGCTGATGCCGAACTGCTGGCCGTCGCCGTGGAGATCATGCGCGCCCTGCAACTGACGCAGAACGACGTGCGCGCGCGCGTGTCCGATCGGCAGCTACTGCGCGCGCTGCTGGCCACGCTCGACGTCGACGACGACCGCGCGCCGGGCGTGTTCGCGGTGATCGACAAGATCGAGCGCCAGCCGCTCGACGTCTCGCGCGAGAAGCTGGGCGCGCTCGGCCTGAGCGGCGGCGCGATCGACCGCATCGTCGGCCTCACGGGCCGGGTGTCGCTCGACGGCTTGCGGGAGGAATACGGCGCAAACGCCGAGGTCAACGAGCGCCTGGGCGAACTCGAACGCTACTTCGCCTACCTCGACGCGCTCGGGCTGGCGCCCTGGGTGGAACTCGATCTCAAGATCGTGCGGGGGCTCGCGTACTACACGGGCATCGTGTTCGAGCTGTTCGATGCGCATGGGGAGTTCCGGGCCATCTGCGGCGGCGGCCGATATGACACGCTGCTGAAGTCGCTGGGCGGCGTGGACCTGCCGGCGCTGGGGTTCGGCATGGGCGACGTGGTGCTGGGCGAACTGCTCCGCCACCGGGGACTGATGCCGACCACGCTTCCCGGTCCCGACTACTGGGTGGCGTACGCCGACGCCCGGCAGCTCACCGCGGCGATGCGCCTGGCCCAGGCACTGCGCCACGACGGCGCGAGCGTGGAGTACGCCCTCCGGCCGCAGCAGCTGGGCCGCCAGTTGAAGGCCGCATCGTCGGCCGGGGCGCCGCAGGCCGTGATCGTCCGCGAGGACGGCACCCTGATCCTGAAATCCCTCGCCTCAGGCGAGGAGCGAACTGTTAGATTGAGCGAGGGCCGGCTGGTGTGATCCGGCCTCTCCCACCAGATCCTACGCATGGCTGACGACAAGAAGCTCACTCCGCGCGCCGAGGACTTCAGCGCGTGGTACAACGAAGTGGTGCTCAAGGCCGAACTCGCCGATTACTCGCCCGTGCGCGGGTGCATGGTCATCCGGCCGTCCGGGTACGGCATCTGGGAGCGCATGCAGCGCGCGCTGGACGATCAGTTCAAGGCGACCGGGCACCAGAACGCGTACTTCCCGCTGTTCATTCCGCAGAGCTTTCTGGAGAAGGAAGCGGCCCACGTCGAAGGGTTCGCTCCGGAGACGGCGGTGGTCACGCACGGCGGCGGCAAGAAGCTGGAAGAGCCGCTCATCGTGCGCCCCACGTCGGAGACGATCATCTACGCGATGTTCGCCAAGTGGGTGCACAGCTACCGTGATCTGCCGCTGCTCATCAACCAATGGGCCAACGTCGTGCGCTGGGAGATGCGCACGCGACTCTTCCTGCGCACGCTGGAATTTCTCTGGCAGGAGGGGCACACCGCGCACGCCACGCACGACGAGGCGGAGGCCGAGGCGCGCAAGATGCTCGGCGTGTACCGCGACTTCATGGAGGGCTGGATGGCGATGCCCGTGGTGACGGGCCGCAAGACGGACTCCGAACGGTTCGCCGGCGCGCTGCGCACGTATTCGTGCGAAGCCATGATGCAGGACAACAAGGCGCTGCAGGCGGGCACCACGCATAACCTCGGCCAGAACTTTGCGAAGGTGTTCGACCTCAAGTTCCAGGCGGAGTCCGGCACCGTGGAGTACGCGTGGAACACCAGCTGGGGCGTGTCCACCCGCCTGGTCGGCGGGCTGGTCATGACGCATGGCGACGACATCGGCCTTCGCGTGCCGCCGCAGCTCGCACCCGTTGAGGTCGTGATCGTGCCGATCTACAAGACGGATGAGGAGCGCGCGCGCGTGCTGTCGGCGGCCGACAAGATCGTGGAGAGCTTCGGCGCGTGGGAGCACCGCGAGCCGGGGCGGCTCCGCGTGCACGTTGACGCGCGCGACGGGATCAAACCGGGCGCCAAGTACTTCGAGTGGGAGATGCGCGGCATTCCGGTGCGCCTGGAGATCGGCCCCCGCGACCTGGAGAAGAACCAGGTGGTGCTGGTGCGCCGCGACACCCGGGAAAAGCGGCCGGCGTCGCTCAACACGCTGGCCGAAGATGTCGCCGAGCTGCTGTCGCGCATCCAGGCCGACATGCTGATCGCCGCCCGCGAACGCCGCGAGCAGCACAGCATTCGCGAACCCATCACCTACGACCGCTTCCGGGAAGTGATGGACGGCGAGGGTGCGTTCGTGTACGCGGGCTGGTGCGGCGACGCGGAATGCGAGGCGCAGATCAAGACCGACACGAAGGCGACGATCCGGGTGTTGCCGGACGAGGAATTCCGCTCGGCGGAAGCGCCGAAGAGCTGTCTCAGGTGCGGGCGGCCGGCCAGCGCCGAGGCGGTATGGGCGAAGGCGTACTGACGGCCGGGTTTGCCCGGGTCGAGGGAGAGCTCCACGCCGACGGCGTTTCTCTCGAACGGATTGCGAGCGCCGCGGGGACGCCCGCCTTCGTGTACGTGGCCGGACTGATCCGCGAGCGTTATCGGGCGCTCGACGCCGCGCTCTCGGGCGTGGAGCATCGCATCCACTACACGCTGAAGGCGAACTCCAACCGGGCCGTGCTCCGCACGCTCCGCGAGCTGGGGTGCGGCGTGGATGTGGTGTCGGGGGGCGAACTGCACCGCGCCCTGCGCGCCGGGTTCACCGGGTCCGACATCATCTTCGGTGGCGTGGGGAAGAGCGAGGACGAATTGCGGGAAGCATTGGCCGCCGGCGTGGCGCTGATCAATGCGGAGTCGGAGGCGGAGGTGCGGGCCATCGGCCGGCTGGCCGCGGCCCTGGGCGTGGAGGCGCGCGTTTCCCTGCGCGTGAATCCGGAAGTGACGGTCGATGCCGCCCACCACTACATCAAGACCGGGGAACGCGGGCACAAGTTCGGGATCCCGTACGACGACGCGCTCCACGTGGCCCGGGTCGCGGCGGCACTTCCCGGCGTGACGCTGGCGGGGCTCGACATGCACCTGGGCTCGATGCTCACGCACGTGGAGCCGTACCGCAGCGGGGGCCGCCGGCTCGCGCAGCTGTGCCGCGAGATCCGCGACGCCGGCATCGACACGCTCCGACACCTGGACGTCGGCGGCGGGCTGAGCGTGCGCTACGCGGACGAACGTCCGCTGGACCTGGACGAGTTCGCGGCCGCCGTGGTTCCCATCGCGCGCGAGACCGGCCTGTCGCTGATCGTCGAGCCCGGGCGGTACATCGTCGGCAATGCGGGCCTGCTTCTCACCCGCGTGCTGTATCGCAAGCACAGCGGCGGAAAGGAATACGCCGTGGCCGATGCGGGGATGACCGAGCTGCTGCGCCCCTCGTACTACAACGCCTATCACCGCATCGAGCGCGTGCAGCCAACGTCGGAGCAGCAGCTCCTGAACGTGGTGGGGCCGGTGTGCGAGTCGGGCGACTTTCTCGCCCTCGACCGGACGATGGACGCGGTGGCCCCCGGCGACCTGCTTGCCGTGTTCGATGCCGGCGCGTATGGGTACGTGATGGCGTCCACCTACAACAGCCGCCGCCGTCCCGCGGAGGTCATGGTGGACGGTGACCGATTCGCCATCGTGACGGCGCGCGAGACCTACGACGATCTCGTGCAACGCGAGGTGGACCAACCCGACTGGAGGACGTAATGCGCGTTGGCGTGATGTCCGATTCACACGATCGGGTCCCGGCGGTGGCCGAGCTCATCCGGCAGATGGCGGATGGCGGCGTGACGATGGTGTTCCACGCCGGCGATTTCTGTTCGCCGTTCGTCCTCAAGCCGTTCGAGGAATCCCACATGACCCTGGCCGGCGTCTTCGGACGCAACGACGGGGACCCCGAGGGGCTGAGCACCCGCGCCAGCGCGGGGATCGGCCTCGAGTTGTTCGAATCGCCGCACAGCTTCGACGTGGGCGGCGACCGCATTCTGATCGTGCACGACATCGGCGACGTCCAGCAACGGTCGCTCGAGGCCCACTCGATCGTGATCCACGGCGCTACCCATCAACAGGAAATGAAGACGCGCGGCGACACCCTGATTCTGAATCCGGGCGAGGCGTGCGGCTGGATCCACGGCACGCCGCAGGCCGCGATCCTCGACCTGGACAGCAAGCACGTCGATTTCCTCTCCCTCGATTCGGCGCACTGGAAGTACTGACGCGCCGCCTCCCGCTCTCGGATCCCCCTTCGTGTCTTCCCGCATCCTGATCATCGACTACGGCTCGCAGTACACGCAACTCATCGCACGCCGCGTGCGCGAAGCCCGCGTGTACTCCGAGATTCACCCGCCGACGCGCACCGCCGAGTGGATCCGGGACTGGAAGCCTACGGGTATCATCCTCAGCGGCGGGCCGAACTCGGTGTACGATGCCGGCGCGCCGACCGTCGCCCCCGAAGTGCTGGACATCGCGCCGGTGCTCGGCGTGTGCTACGGCATGAATCTCATGGCCCATCTGCTGGGCGGCGACGTCACGCACGCCACACAGCGGGAGTACGGCCGTGCCGAGGTGACCGTCGTCGGGGGAGACCGTTTGTTCCAGGGTTTCGATGCCGGCGAATCGTTCTCGGCCTGGATGAGCCACGGCGACCAGGTTCGTGCGCTTCCGGCCGGGTTCGTGGCCATCGCGCGCAGCGGCAACTCGCCGATCGCCGCGTACCGGCACGAGACCCGCCCGCTGTACGGCGTGCAGTTCCACCCCGAGGTGGCGCACACGGCGCGCGGCACCGAGCTGATCGCCAACTTCCTCTTCCAGGTGTGCGGCGCGGAGCCCACCTGGACCCCCGGCGCCTTCATCGACGAGGAGGTGGCCAAGATCCGCGCGCTGGTCGGGGACAAGCGTGTGATCTGCGGATTGTCGGGCGGCGTCGATTCGGCGGTGGCGGCGACGCTCGTGCACCGCGCCATCGGGGATCAGCTCACCTGCGTGTTCGTCGATACCGGGTTGCTGCGCCTGCATGAGCGCGACCAGGTGGAGCGCACGTTCCGGTCGTATCTCGGCATGGACCTCGTGACCGTGGACGCGTCGCGGCGGTTTCTCGACGCGCTGCAGGGCGTCGAGGATCCCGAGAAGAAGCGGACGATCATCGGGCACACCTTCATCGACGTGTTCGAGGATGCCACGCAGGCGAGCGCCCGCGGCGCCGAATTCCTGGTGCAGGGCACGCTCTATCCCGACGTGATCGAGTCGTCGTCGCCCACCGGCGGCCCGTCGGTCACGATCAAGACCCACCACAACGTGGGCGGGCTGAAGCCGGACATGAAGTTCACGCTCATCGAACCGCTGCGAGAACTGTTCAAGGACGAGGTGCGCAACGTGGGGCGGGAACTCGGCCTGCCGGAGGAGATGGTGGGGCGCCACCCGTTCCCGGGGCCCGGTCTGGCCATCCGCGTGCTCGGTGCCGTGGGCGATGAGGCGCTGGACGTGCTGCGCCGCGCCGACGCCATCTATCTCGAAGAGATCCGCGCGGCCGGGTTGTACGACGAGATCTGGCAGGCGTTCGCAGTCCTGCTCCCCGTGCGGAGTGTGGGCGTGATGGGTGACTATCGGACGTACGAGAACGTGGTGGCGCTCCGCGCCGTGACGAGCACGGACGGCATGACCGCCGACTGGTTCGCCTTTCCGCCCGATGTACTCGCCCGGATGTCGAATCGGATCATCAACGAGGTGCGCGGCGTGAACCGCGTGGTGTACGACGTGAGTTCCAAGCCGCCCGCGACGATCGAGTGGGAGTAGACGCGCCGGCGCGCCGCGCCTGGCGCGTCACGCTTCATGACCTCGTCCTGCGTCCCGGAACGATCACGCGGGCGGAGCTGGACGGGCAGGGCACAGGATACCTCCCGCTTGGGCGCCTACTGGTGGTGCTCGTCGCGCTCTTCTTCGCGCTCACGCTGGTTCAGCAGGAGCGCGCCCACGAGCCGACCCCCGACGCCGTGGCCGCCTGTGCCAAGGGGCGCGCGAACGCCGAAATCAGCGGGCTGATGGGCGCCGCGGGCGCGCCCGACGCGTCGGCCGCTGGCGCCACCGTGGCCGGGCTCGAGCACCTGGCCGGGGAACTGCTCTGCGATCCTCAACGGTTCACGCGAGCCGTGAGCCTCGCGTTGCCGATCGCCATCCTGCTGTTGCTGCCGCTGTCGGCCGGGCTGATGCTGCTGGCGTTCCGCACGCAGATGCCGCACTTCCGGGACAACTGGCGGTACGGGCTCGAAGCGCACGCGGCACTCTTCCTGCTGCTGATCGCCCTGCTCGTGGTGACGCTGCCCGGATGGGGGCCGCTGAGCTTCCTGGCCTCGGTGGGCGGTCTGTTCTACGCCACCTGGAACGTGCTGGCGGGCGTGGAGCGCGCGTATCGCGTCAGTTCGGGTGTGGCCGTGTGGAGAACCACCGCCGTCGGCGTGGTGTATGCCGTGGCGTTGACCGTCGTCGCGACGCTGCTCTTTCTGGCGCTGTTCGGCCGGGTCTGATCGCTCAGCGGGCGCGGGCGTCGGGGGACCATGCCAGGCCGACGAATGCGCCGCGCCCGGCCACGGGCATCCCGGACGCGTCCAGATACGTCACGTCGGTCAGATTGCGCAGATCGAGCGTCACGCGGACCGTCCGTAGGCGGTAGCCCAGCCGCAGGTCGGCCCGGAAGTACGAGGCCTCCCCGGCGCGACGCGAGTCCAGGAGGTCGAGCAGGACCTGAACGCGGTGCGCCGACGGAAGCTCGGCAGTCGCGCCGACCGTTCGGGTCACGGGGCGCAGGGCGTACTTTCCCTGGAAGCCGGAGGCTCCGACGGGCGTGAAGGCGAGACCGCTGCCACGGAGGGTCCAGTCGATTCCCGCCACGCGCGGTACGCGCATCGTGAACTCGACCCCCCGGTAGCGGGCCTTCTCGATGTTCATGGTGTGCCACGGATCGGTCGGCAGCGCGGCGGCGGGTTTGGCCCAGTCGATGAGGTCGGTGGCCCGGCGGGCGAAGACCGCCAGGTCGAGGCTGGTGTTCGCGGACGGCGTTGCGTGGAGGCCGACCTCGCCGGCCCAGAAGCGTTCCGGCCGGAGTCCGGCGTTGCCGACGTTCGCCGGATCGCGGTAGAAGCGTTCGGTCCAGGTAGGCGCCCGGAAGCCGCGGCCCACCGACGCGCGCATCCGGACGCGGGGGGTGAGGGGGAGCGCCGCGGCGAGCGACGGAGAGAAGAAGTCGCCGTACGCCGAGCTGTGATCGCCCCGCAGGCCGAGGTCGAGCGAGGACCCGCCGGCGGCGGTCGCGTGCACCTCGGCGAACGCCGCGGATCGTGTCTCGTCGTGGTCGCCGAGCGAGGGGCTCACGACACGGGCATCGAACCCCTCGGCGCCGACGGCGAGTCCCACACGGTCGTTGGCGGCGTACCGGGCAGTCACGTCTCCCCCGGTCTGCCAGTTGTCGTGATGATTCTGGTAGAGCGATGGATTGTCGCGGACGAGTGTGAAGCGATCGAGGTGTCGCCGGCCGTTGGCTCCCACGCTCAACGACCAGCGGTTCGCGACGGGCGCCGCGTAGCGAAGCGATGCGGTGCTGGTGTGTGTATCCTCGTACGACGGGTACGGCGCATAGAAGTCGGCAGCGCCGAAGTCGCGCACGCCGAGCCCCACGCTGCCGGCCAACCGTCCGGCGCCGAGCGGTGCATCGACGCCGGCACGTCCCTGGAAGATGCGGTAGTCGGTGTCGGCGCGGTGGCCGTCCGCCCGGGCGTAATCGGCCCCAAGCTGCAGGCCCACCGGCCCCGCGCTCCCGGTGCGCGCGACGGCGCCGCCGAAGGTGCCGAAGCTCCCCGAGCGGATGCGGGCCACTTCGCTCGACGCGCGTTCGCGGGTGACGATGTTGACCACGCCGCCCACCGCGTCGGGACCGTAGAGGGTGGATCCTGTGCCCCGCAGGATCTCGATGTGGTCGATGAGATCGGTCGGCACGGCGAGGTCGAGATCGAAGTGGCCGGCCTGCTGGTCACTCACGCGCGCTCCGTTCACGAGCACGAGCACCTGTTCGATGGACGATCCGCGGAGCGCGATGTCGGCCTGCGCCGGGGAGCGCGTGTACAGGTCCACGCCGAGGTGCGTGCTCAGGATCTGCGCGAGCGACTGTCCCTGACGCGACGCGAGTTCCGCGCGGGTGATCACGTCCACCGTGCGGGCGGCGGTGGTGTGCGAGGAGTCGACCCGCGAACTCACGGTGACGTGGACGGTGTCGAGGCGGGCAGGTTCCTGCGCCCGGATGACGCCCGGCGGAACGACGATGAGAAACCCCGCCAGTGCGAGCCTGAGCGGGAACACGCGGCGCGACATCCCCGCGCGCTAGACGCCTTTCTCTTCGAGCAGCGCCAGGAACTGCTTGGGTTCGGTGATCTCCAGCAGGCGTCCCGGCACATCCGGTTCCTTGCTGAACTGCGCGATCTTGCCGAGCACCGGGAGGTACTGGTTCGAGACCTCGAGCGGCGGCGCCACGATCAGAAAGAAGAAGTTGACCGGCTTCTCATCGATGGCCTTGAAGTCGACGCCGTCCTTCTTCCGGCCGAACGCCACCCGCAGCTTGTTGACGACCAGTGAGCGGCAGTGCGGAATGGCGATGCCGCGGCCGATGCCCGTGGAGCCGAGGTTCTCCCGGCGCTTGAGCATCTTGAACAGCATGCCTTCCGACTTCTCGTCGAGCTTCAGGAGCCCGATCAACTCTTTGAGGACGTCGTCCTTGTTGGTGCCCTCGATTTCGAGCTTGATCGCGTCTTCGCTGAAGAATTCGCGCAGTTCCATACGAACTCGGTCCCCGCCCAGTAAAAGCCGCAGCGCTTGCGCGCCGAAATCTCGTAGATGTCTTGAACAGGCGAAGTTAACCGGAGCGCACAAGTCGTGTCAAATAGCGTCGTTGCACCGGTTTCCGGCCCCGGTTAGCTTCCCCAGGATGCCCTTTCCGTTCCCCCTCGACGCCTCCGTCCCGCTCTACCTGGCTCCCATGGCCGGTGTTTCCGAGTCGCCCTTCCGGCGTCTCTGCCGCCGCTTTGGGGCGGACGTCGTGGTCACGGAATTCCTCTCGGCCGAGGGCATTCGCCGGGAGAACCCGGCGACCATCAACAAGCTGCGGTTCGGGCCCGAGGAGCACCCCATCGGGGTCCAGATCTTCGGCGCCGACCCCGTGGCGATGGGGGAGGCGGCGGCGTTCGTCACCGACGTGTTCCAGCCGGACTTCGTGGACATCAATTTCGGCTGCCCGGTCAAGAAGGTCGTGCGCCGGAACGGTGGATCGGGCTGCCTCAAGGACCTCAACCTGGTGCAGGACGTGATCCGGGCCGTGGCCCGGAGCACCCACCTCCCGGTGACGTGCAAAATCCGAAGCGGATGGAACGAGGAGATGCGTGATCCGGTGACGATCGCGCTGCGCTGCCAGGACGCCGGGGCCCGCGTGCTGGCGCTCCATCCGCGCACGCGGACGCAGATGTACACGGGGCACGCACACTGGGACGAGATCGCGGCGGTGGTGCAGGCGCTCGATATCCCGGTGCTCGGCAACGGGGACATCAAGACGGCGGACGACGCGGTGCGCATGCATCGCGAGACGGGGTGCGCCGGTGTGATGATCGCTCGGGGCTCGTTCGGGCAGCCGTGGATCTTCGATCAGGCGCGCGACCTGCTGGCGGGGCGTCCCATGCGGCCCGCACCGCCGGTGGAGGAGCGCTTCCGCATCGCGCTGGAGCACTCGGCCATGGCGGAGGCGTACGAACCCGACCGGCGCGGCGCGGCCATCGAATTCCGCAAGCACCTCGGCTGGTACGTGCGCGGCTTGCCCGGTTCGGCGGATCTCCGCAAGAAGCTGCATGCGGTGGAGTCGCATTCGGAGATCGCGGGCATCTTCGACGCGTATCTGGCCGACCGCGCCCGCTACGAGGGACGAACGGATACCTCCGGCGAGGCGCGGCTGGAGGCGGTGAGCGCATGATGCGTGGGCGCGTCCGCGATCTGCTCGGGCGGGTCGCGGATGGCACGCTGTCCATTGCCGAAGCCGTCGACGCGCTGGCCTTCGAACCGTTCGAGGATCTGGGGCACGCCACCGTGGACCACCACCGTGCGCTGCGCCAGGGATACCCCGAGGTGATCTTCGGCGCCGGGAAGACGGTGGAGCAGATCGTCGAGATCGCCGAACGCATCGCGGCGCGCGGCGACGGCATGCTCGCCACTCGGCTGAGCGCCGACGCAGCCGAGGGGCTCCGGAAGGCGCTCCCCGGGATCGAGCTGAACCCGCTGGCGCGCACCGGATTCCTGGCCGGCTCAAACCTCCCCGAGGCCGGGCGTGGTACGGTATGCATCGTGACCGCCGGCACCAGCGATCTCCCGGTTGCCGAGGAAGCCGCCGTGACCGCGGCCGCGCTGGGCAATGCCGTCGCGCGCATCACGGATGTCGGCGTGGCCGGCCTGCACCGTCTGTTGGCTCGGCGTGAGGAACTGGCCGCGGCTGCCGTGGTGATCGTCGTCGCGGGGATGGATGGCGCACTGCCGTCGGTGGTGGGGGGGCTGGTCGCTCGCCCGGTGATTGCCGTGCCGACCAGCATCGGATATGGCGCGGCCTTTGGCGGCGTGGCTCCTCTGCTTACCATGCTGAACAGCTGTGCAGCGGGGGTGACCGTCGTGAACATCGACAACGGATTCGGCGCGGCCGTGGCCGCCAGCCGGATCACGCACGACTGACTTCGTCCACCGGGTGTCCGGTCGGGCCATGACGACTGCGGAATGGGTGGCAGTGAGCAGCGGGGCGGTAGCGCTCGCGTTGAGCGTCTACCAGCATCTGCGCGCCGGTCGTCCGGCGCGACGGGAGCCATCGCGGCCGACCGTCGCGCCCGGAACGGCCTCGAATGTGGAAACGTTGTTGGCGTCCACGGCGCGACGGCGGCGGTTGTTGACTCCGTCGCACCCGCTCACGGACCTTCGAAGCAGCGTGAATGCCACCCACGACGCCCGGGAGGTAGAGCGTGACGCTGCCCACCTGGTCGACCAGCTCGTGGACATCTCCGACGGGTGCGGCGCCTCGGAGACGGTGTTCTGGCGTTGGGACGAGACCAAGGACGCGCTGACGCCGACCGCCTGGTCGACCTCGGGCGCCGACCGCCCGCAGCACTTCAACCTTGCCGAATGGGGGCCGCTCGCCCGCTGGGCGGCCGAAGGCAAACTCGTCGTGCTCGACGCGGGCGAGGCCGTGTCCCCCCCGCACTTCGCCGCCGCCCCGGTCTTCGACGACACGCTGTTGATCGGCGTGCTCACCGTGGCCAACGAGGGCGGGCTGCTGCTCAGCCGGTCGAAGGTCAAGGAATGGCTCCCGCGCTACGCGGCGCAGGTGGTCCGGCTGGTGGCGCTCAGCGAGGGCCGGCGCGAGTTCGCCCGCCACATGCGCCAGAGTCGGGCGCTGCTGGCCGCCGTGCAACGGATCCAGACGCCGAAGACCCCGGACCTGCTCGCGGCGTCGATCTGTGAAACGGCGCTGCAGGTCTCGTCGGCCTCGTCGGCCGCGCTCATTCGGTGGCGGACCGAGGCCGGGCGCGGCTGGGTGATTTACTCAACGGGGGAGTTCCGCGGCTCTCCGTACGAGGTCGACCGTGACACGCTGGCGTTCAACGCGTGCGAGGCCGGGATGGTGTCGTTCATGGACGACACGTCCGCTACGGACCGCCGCGTCGGACTGATGAGCAATGGAGACGGTGGGTGGCGGGGTGGGGCGGTGGGCATCGTGCCGCTCAAACGGGGGCACGTCGTTCTCGGCGCCATTGTGGTCGCGTCCCGCGACCCGGGCCACATCACACAGGACGAGGTGGACAACCTCGGGGCGCTGGCCGCCGTGTCGATCGGGCCGCTGGAGATGGCGTGGGAGATCGACGCGGTGAACAAGCGGGCCAGCACGGACGGCCTCACCGGTCTCGTGAACCGGCGGGCGTTCGACGAGCATCTCAAGCGGCTGCTCAACGAGACGGACCGGTTCGGACAGCCCCTGGCGCTGATCCTCGCCGACATCGATCACTTCAAACGCATCAACGACACGTGGGGGCACGAAGCGGGGGACGAGGTGTTGCGCGCGGTCGCTGCCAAGCTGTCGGAGGGTGTTCGAACCGTCGACGTGATTGCGAGGTATGGTGGCGAGGAGATCGCGATCCTGTTGCCGCAGACATCGGTGGTTGGCGCCGCCGACCTGGCCGATCGGCTCCGGGGCGCCGTGGAATCTCGACCGGTCAAATTCAAGGGCGAGGAGATCCCCGTGACGGCGTCGTTCGGCGTGGCGTCCTATCCGGACGCCGTCCGGGCCAGCGACGGGCTCTTCCGGGCGGCGGACCGGGCGCTGTACGAGGCAAAGAGTGCCGGCCGAAACTGCGTAAGGTCAGTTGCCATATCCGCAAGTAAGTGAGTGACTTGTCGAACGGTAGATAATGATGTACTTTAAGTCATTGAAGGTGCTGACTGTTCGCAGTGAGCAGTTGGCAGTAGGTTGCAGACAGTAGGGGGGCGACAGGCTTCGACGGGGTAAGTGAAGCTGTGGCCGCGTGCCCAGGTCCTCGGGTTCCTGGTAAAACACTCGGGACATTTTTAACTGCCAACAACAACTTGGCCCTCGCTGCGTAACTTCGGTTACGCCGAGTGCTCCTGAGGAAGCCCTCCCGGGGCGGCTTCTGGAGTATCGCAAATCCGGGATGGTCGGCGAGTACGCTCTCGACGCGCTGACGAGATTCTAGAGGGCTCATCCGGCGGTGGGCGGTTCACCGGCCAGCCGCAGGAAACATCAATCGGTGAACTACGCACGTAGACGCTGTGGTGGATCTATTCTCGGACCGGGGTTCGATTCCCCGCGCCTCCACTGAAAACGAAGTCCCAAGACGACCAACGGCGCCCGATCACGGGCGCCGTTGGTCGTTCATGCCCTGACCGGAGCGGCGGCCATCCCCTCTGGGCGCGTCCGGCGCGCAGCGCTATGCTGAGGCATGCACGCTCCCCCCGTGTTCCTGCAGACGTTGGCCCTGGTGTTCTGCGTCGCCGCGTTCACGACGGTGCTGTTCCAGCGGCTCCGGCAACCGGTGGTGTTCGGCTACCTGCTGGCCGGGATGATCCTGGGGCCGCACATGCCGGGCCCCGTCTCCGCCGACGCCTCCACGGCCCAGACGCTGTCGGAGTTGGGCGTCATCCTGCTCATGTTCTCCCTGGGGCTGGAGTTCCGGCTGCGGCACGTGATCCAGATGGGGGTCACCTCGGGGCTCGCGGCGCTCGCCGAGATGAGCATCATGCTGGCCTCGGGCTATCTGGTGGCCGAGCTGCTCGGGTGGACGCCGGTGGAAGCGCTCTTCGCCGGCGCCACGGTGGCGATCTCGAGCACGACGATCGTCGCCAAGGCGTTTGCCGGGCGCGCCACGAGCGGCGCACTCACCACCCGGGTGTTCGGCATTCTGATCGTGGAGGACCTGCTTGCGATCCTGCTCCTGGCCCTGCTCTCGGCGGTGGCAGCGGGGACTGGACTGACGGCGAGCGGCTTGGGGATGACGGGAATTCGCCTGGCGACGTTCCTCGCCGCCCTCATCGGTGTGGGCCTGCTCATCGTCCCCCGGCTCGTGCGGACCGTGGTCGGGCTCGGGCGGGCGGAGACGACACTCGTGGCGAGTATCGGCATCTGCTTTGGGGCGGCGCTGCTGGCTCTCGCCTTCGGATATTCGGTTGCGCTGGGAGCATTCATTGCCGGCACGCTGGTGGCGGAGTCCGGCGAAGGGGCCGTCATTCAGCGGCTCATCGAGCCCGTGCGCGACATGTTCGTGGCCATCTTCTTCGTATCCGTTGGATTGCTGATCGATCCGCGCACGATCGCGGCGCACTGGGGCGCGGTGGTGGCGTTCACGGCGCTGGTGATCGGCGGCAAGGTGATCGCGGTCTCGCTCGGGACCTTCCTCACCGGCAGTCCCCTGCGGTTGGCCGTGCAGACGGGGATGAGCCTGGCGCAGATCGGGGAGTTCTCGTTCATCATCGCGGGTGTCGGGTTGGCGGCCGGCGCCACCCGTTCGTTTCTCTTTCCGATTGCCGTGACCGTCTCGGCCATCACCACGTACACCACGCCGCTGCTCATTGGCGTGGCGCAGCCGGTGGCGCTGTGGGTGGACCGAAAGCTGCCCCGACCGCTGCAGACCTTCGTGGCGCTGTACGGTTCATGGGTGGAACGGCTGCGCGCGGCGCCCCCGGCGGGGCGTTCGCGGCTGCGTCGACTGATGCGCATGCTGCTGCTCGACGCGGTGCTGCTCGCCGGCGTGATCGTCGGGTCCTCGTCGGAGCTGGAGCGATTCACGATCATCGTCAACGGGTGGTTCGGGCTCTCGGACGCCGCCGCGCGCGGACTGGTCGTGCTGGGCGCGTTGATCGTGGCGGCGCCGCTGGTCATCGGCATCATGCGTACCACGGCGCGGCTGGGGTTCGTGCTGGCGGTGCGTGCGATGCCCGCGGCCAAGGCGGGCCGAGCCGACTTCGCCGCCGCGCCCCGCCGGTCGTTCGTTACCGCGCTGCAGTTGGCCATCCTGCTCGCCATCGGTGCGCCGCTGGTCGCGATCACGCAGCCGTTCCTGCCACGCTACCCCGGCTTCGTGGTGCTCGCGGCGATCACACTCCTGCTCGGGATCGCCTTCTGGCGCAGTGCGCGAAATCTGCAGGGGCATACGCAGGCCGGCGCGCAGGTGGTGGTATCGGCCCTGGCCCAGCAGATGGCCGACCACCCGGTACCCGACACGCTCCGGCAGACGGCGCGGCGCCTGGGGGCGCTGCTGCCCGGGCTCGGCGAACCGGCGGCCGTGCCGCTCGGCGGCGCGAGCACGAGCGTGGGCCGAACGCTTGCCGATCTGAACATTCGGGGGCTCACGGGCGCCACGGTGCTGTGCATCGTGCGCGGGACCGGGGACGACGAACAGATCATCGTGCCCACGGGGCACGAACGGTTGCGCGCCGGAGACGTGCTCGCCCTGGCCGGATCCACGGACGCGGTGGCGGATGCGCGCGCCATGCTCACCCGTGTGCCCGATCTCGACGAGGAGGACTTCGTGTCCGCGAGCTGACGCCGGAGGACACTCCCAGTGTGACTCGGGCGTGGCGCCGTGCTAGTCGAACTGGTCGGTCGGCAGATCCAGCGGATTGATGGCCGCGGTGGCGAGGCCGGCGGTCTGGCCCGCGGGCCGCCGCCGCCGCAGAAACTCGGGGGCCAGCAGCACGCCGATGGCAGTGACGGGCAGGATCTGCTGCGCCTGGATCAGGAAGGCCACGGCCACTGCGGCATTCGCGTCGAATCCCAGCGCCGCCGCCGTCAGTGCGTACAGGAGCTGGAAGACCCCGACGTTTCCGGGGGTCGGCCGCAGCGCGAACCCGACGTTCACCGCCAGTAGGCAGGCCACGGTTCCCGTGAACGTGATCGGGAAATGCACCGCCCGCGCCGTGAGATGGTAGGTGGCGATCTGCAGCCCCCACGCCCCGATGGACAGGAGCATGGCCGAGGCGAAGCGCGGCACGGTGGAGACGCTGGCCAGCGTGTGCGTGAACCGGCGGGCATAGGCCCGGAGCTTGCCGCGCCAGGTGCTCTCATCGGTCACCCGCTCCTCGGTCTTCTCGCGGCTGAGCAGGAAGAGCACGAAGAAGCCGAGCGTGGCGAGCGCCGTGATGGCGAACGGGCGCAGCGCGGAGATGTGGCCGGGCAGGGGAAGCAGCCAGATGCCGAGCACGAGCATCAGGAAGTAGCCGCTCAACTCGAAGAGCCGCTCGAGCGCGAAGGTGGCGAGGATCTTGGCGCTGGGCACGTGGGAGGCCCGGGACACGAAGATCACCCGCGCTGCCTCGCCGCCGTTGGCCACCAGCACGTTGTTGAGTCCGGCGCCGGCGAACGTGGCGCGCATGGCGAGCCACAGCGATTCGGCGCCCACCGGGCGCAGGAACACCCACCACCGCACGCCCTTGAGCACGAGCGACAGCAGGTTCACGGCCGCCGCGAGCACGAGCAGGTGAGGCGACGCCGAGCGGAAGGCCCGCCAGGTCTCGCCCCATTGCACCCGCCGCGCGAACAGCACGAGGAAGGCCAGGACCACCACCCACATCGACACGCGGAGGGCGCGAGCGGCGGCGCGCTTCATGCCACGGGCACCGTGACGAAGCGATACCCGCGCCCGACGAGGTCGGCGACGATGCGCGGCACGGCGGCCGCGGTCTGCAGGCGGTCTCCGGCGGGGTCGTAGCCATCGCCGTCGTGCAGGAGCAGGATCGACCCCGAACGCGCGCCCACCACGGTGCGCTGGGCGATCACGTCCGCGCCCGGACGGTCGGAGTCCCACACGCCCAGCGACCAACCGATCACCCGCTGGCCGAACGAGGCGGCGATGGGGTTCACCCATGGGCTCCGGAAACCGTGCGGCGCGCGGAAGAGGGCCGGCCGCATCCCGCAGGCGTCGGCAATCGCGTCGGATCCGCGGCCCAGGTCGGTGCGCACGTACTGCGGACTCTTGAAGTGGAGCTTGCGGTGGAAGTACCCGTGATTGCCGAGCGCGTGTCCCTCGTCGCGCATGCGCCGGACGAGCGCCGGCCACCGCTCGGCATGCCGGCCGAGGATGAAGAACGTGGCGTGCACGCCGGCGCTGCCGAGGGCGTCGAGGATGCGCGGTGTGGCTTCGGGGTTGGGACCGTCATCGAACGTGAGCGCCAACACCGGCTCCCGGGTGGGGAGCCGGCCGAGCGCGGGGCCGAATAGGACGCTGTTCCGGTAGAAGGCCCCGTGGGCGGCAGCCCCGGCCAGGGCGGCGGTGCTGCCGAGCACGGCCGCCGCGATCATGGGGCGAGTGCGAGGCGTCCGAGCACGGTATGGTAGACGTCCAGCACCTGTTCGGTGACGCGCGCCCACCCGTACTGCAGCGACTCCTCGCGGCCCCGCTTGCCCAGGCGCAGGCGCAGCGTCTCGTCGTCCATGAGCCGGACGATGGCGTCAGCCAGGGCGTCGATGTCGCCACAGGGCACCATCAGGGCCTCGCGGTTGTGCTCGACCACGTCGCGGAAGCCCAGAATGTCGGAGCAGATGATCGGCGTCTCGCAAGCCATCGACTCGAGCAGCGTGATGCCGAACGAGGCCTTGGTGGTGGGGCACGCGTACATCGAGCAATTCGCGTAATAGCTCGGCCGCCCCTCGAGTACCGATCCGACGAAGGTGATGTCGCGGTCGCCCCGGGCGAGCGCGTAATAGCGATCGCGCAGCGGGCCGTCGCCCACGACGACCAGTTGGGCGGCGTGGCCGCGCGCCTTGACGCGACGGAATGCCTCGATCAAGGTGTCGAGCCCGTTGCGCGGATCGAATCGGCCAAGGAACAGGATGGTCGGAACGTCGGTCCGGATCTCGGGGGGGCGCGGCGCGTGCGGCGTGAACACGTCGACATCGATGCCGTTGGGAATGATCTTCCAGTCTGCCGTGAAGTAGCGTTCGAGCGCCACCGTCGTGGAGTGCGACACCGCGATCGCGGCGCTCAGCTTGTCGAGGCGGCGCTGGAAGTAGCGGTTGAACATGCCGTAGGCCACCGAGTGGTCGAAATACGTGTGGAACGTCCCGACCACGGGCACCTCGGACTCGTCGATGGCGAGCATCGGCAGCACGGGCGTGAGCGGCGAGTGGACGTGCACGATGTCGTAGCGTCCCTCGCGGAGCACCCGGCGCATGCGGCGGCGCAACCCGAGTCCGAGCGTGATGCGCGCCTGCGAGCCATTGGACTGCACCGGCTGGCTGCGACCGATGCGGATGACGTTCGGCAACTCCTCGGCGCCCGGGATGTGGGACGTGATGATGTCCACATGATGGCCGCGCCGCCGTGCCTCGCGCGCGAAGAAGTGCACGTGCTCGCACACGCCGCCCAGGTGCGGATAGTAGTACTCCGTGACGAGGGCGATGCGAAACGTCCGGTCGTCCCGCATTTCGGGGAGATCGGGCAACTGCGGCATCGCCGGATGCCGGGCGGCGCGGACGGTCCGGCCGGGCAGGCTCAGAATCGGCATGAAGCCGGAAATATACCACCCATGAGCGGGCGCCAGGTAGGAAGACAGGTTCGGGTCAGGGAGAGGCCGAGCATCCGGCGTCCACGCACATGACGGATACCATCGCCGCCGTGTTTCGATCCATCCCCCTCCCGGAGAGGGCGGGCGGTCCGGGCCTCCGCCCGGGTCAGTCCTGTCGGAGGTCCAGCGGCGCTGCCGTCGGGTAGTTACCGGAGAAACACGCATCGCAGAAGCCGTCGGGCCCGTTGGGCACCGCCCCCAGCATCCCCTCCTGCGACAGGTATCCCAGGGAGTCGACGCCGAGCGTCTGCGCGATCTCATCGCACGACATGTTGGCCGCGATCAGCTCCCGTCGCGACGGCGTGTCGATGCCGTAGTAGCAGGGACCCGTGATCGGCGGCGAACTCACCCGCAGGTGCACTTCCGCGGCGCCCGCGGCGCGGATCATCGCCACCAGCCCGCGGGTCGTCGTTCCGCGCACGATGGAATCGTCCACCATGACCACGCGCTTGCCGTCGATCACTTCGCGCACCGGGTTGTACTTGACCTTCACCTTGGCGTCGCGCCCCGCCTGCGTGGGCTGGATGAACGTGCGGCCGATGTAGTGGTTGCGGATGAGGGCCAGTTCGTAGGGCAGACCGCTCACCTCGGCGAATCCGAGCGCCGCCGAGTTCGAGGAGTCCGGGACGCTGAACACGAGATCGGCGGTCGGCGCCGGGTGCTCCTTGGCGAGTTGCCGGCCCAGTGCCCGCCGGGCCCGGTCCACCGATCCGCCGAATACACGGCTGTCGGGGCGCGCGAAGTACACATACTCGAACACACACTTCCGCGTGGGCTTGGCCTCGAGGGCCTGAATGACCTGAATCCCCGAGTCGTCCACGACGACGATCTCGCCGGGTGCCACCTCGCGTTCGGCGACGGCCCCCACGATGTCGAGGGCGCAGGTCTCGGAGGCGAACACCACAGCTCCGTTCAGCCGCCCCATGACCAGCGGGCGCCAGCCGCGGGGGTCACGGGCCGCGATCAGTGTGTGCCCGATGGCCGCCACCAGGCTGTACGCGCCCTCGAGCCCGGTCAGCGCCTCCGCCATGCGGGCGCCCGGAGTGGGCGCGTGCGACTTGGCGAGTCGGTGGACGATGACTTCCGAGTCCGCATTGGTGGAAAAAATGGAACCGCTCGCCTCCAGTTCCGCCCGCACCTGAACGGCGTTGACCAGATTGCCATTGTGGGCCAGCGCGATGTAGCCGCCCCGGGACTGGACGAAGATCGGCTGCGCGTTCTCGATCGTGGACGACCCCGACGTGCTGTATCGCGTGTGCCCGATGGCGAGGTCACCGTGCAGTTGCTCCAGCTCGTGCCCCATCGATTCGTTCACCGTTCCCATGGTGCGGATGATCTGGCCGTGATCGTCCGCGTCGAGAACGGCCACCCCGGCCGATTCCTGGCCGCGATGCTGGAGTGAGTAGAGCCCGAGTTGGGTGAGCCGGGCGGCGTTGGGGGTCCCGCGAATACCGAAGATGCCACACATGAAATCAGGCCGCCGTCGTCTCAGGTGAATCAGCGGCCGCCGATGCCGGCCGCGACATGATGCGGGGAATCGCCTCGAAGTAGGCGTCGTCCAGTTTGGTGAGCGGAGCCGCGACCTCGCGCGCGCCGACGCGAATCATCAGCCGTCCCCCGTCGTCCACGATCCCGATGTCCCGGGCGGGGACGCCGTGTTTCGCCGCGATCGCCACCACCCGCTCCGCCTGCGGAGTGGAGATCACGGCCCGGGCCTGTGCCTCGCCGAACAACAGCGCGCGGAGCGGCAGCGACTGCCAGGGCGAGAGATCCACCCGGGCGCCCAACTGATGCCCCCGATTCATGATAGCACACTCGGCAAGGGCCACGGCCAATCCGCCGTCGCTGCAATCGTGCGCCGAGCGGACCACGCCGGCGCCGATGGCTTCGAGCAGGGTGTCGATGAGCGCCCGCTCGGCCTCGAGGTCGCAGGCGGGCGGGGCGCCGGCCACCACGCCGTGGATGCGCTGCAGGTACTCGCTGGCGCCGATCGACGCGGTGGGCTCGCCGAGCAACACGATGCGATCACCCATGTGCGAGAACGCGGAGCGGGTGATGTGTCCCACCGAATCGATGAGCCCCACCATGCCGACCACCGGGGTGGGGTAGACGGCGCCGCTCGGATTCTCGTTGTACAGCGACACGTTGCCGCCGGTGACCGGCGTGCCGAGGGCGGTACACGCCTCGGCCATCCCGGCCACCGCTTCCCGGAGTTGGAAGTAGACCTCCGGCCTGCGCGGGTTGCCGAAGTTGAGGTTGTTGGTGATGGCCATGGGCCGTGCGCCCGTACAGGCCACGTTCCGCGCCGCCTCGGCCACCGCAATGCGCGTCCCGGCCCGGGGATCGAGATACACGTAGCGGCCGTTACAGTCGGTCTTCACGGCGATGGCGCGGCCGGTGCCACGGACGCGCAGCACCGCCGCGTCGCCGCCGGGTCCGACCACGGTATTGGTCCGCACGCTGGAATCGTACTGCCGGTAGACCCACGCCTTGCTCGCGATCGTGGGACTGGCCAGCAGTTGGAGCAGCGTCCAGGCGGCATCCGTCTCCTCGGGGCGCTCGGGGATCGCGTTCACGTCGCGCTGTCGCAGGGCGACAATGGCCGGGCTCTCGGCGGCGGGCGGCGTGTAGGTGGGGCAGTCGGTCACGAGGCGGGTGCCGGGGAACTCGGCAATGACCCGCGCGCCCTCCGTCACGCGATAGACCGGTTCCGCGATCACCTCGCCGATCACCGCCGCGGTGAGGTCCCACTTTTCGAGGATCGCGCGCACCGCGTCCTCGTGCCCCCGGCGGGCGACCACCAGCATCCGTTCCTGCGATTCGCTGAGCAGCAACTCGTACGGCGTCATGCCGGGTTCGCGCGCCGGCACCTTCGCGACGTCGATCGTGATGCCGACGTCGCCCCGTGCCGCCATCTCGGCCGACGATGAGGTGAGGCCCGCGGCGCCCATGTCCTGGATGGCCACGATGTGGCCGCTATTGATCAGTTCGAGACTCGCTTCGAGCAGCAGCTTCTCGGTGAACGGGTCACCCACCTGCACGCGCGGCCGCTTGGCCTCGGTGGCCGCCGACAGATCCTCCGAGGCGAACGAGGCCCCGTGGATGCCGTCCCGGCCGGTGCGGGCGCCGACGGCGATGATCGGGTTGCCGATGCCCTGCGCCACGGCCCGCATCAGTTCGGATTCCTTCATCAGGCCCACG
The DNA here is from genome assembly GCA_963814345.1 of uncultured Gemmatimonadaceae bacterium. Classification (GTDB taxonomy): domain Bacteria; phylum Gemmatimonadota; class Gemmatimonadetes; order Gemmatimonadales; family Gemmatimonadaceae; genus JAGWRI01. The sequence goes on from CAWFCT010000018.1 coordinate 77,704, forward strand.
CACATGGCGTTGACCAGGGGGTTTCCGTCGTAGGCCGGATCGAAGACGACCTCGCCCGCCACCGTCGGCACGCCGACGCAATTGCCGTAGTCGCCGATGCCCTTGACGACGCCGGCGACCAGGTAGCGCACGCGCGCCGAATCGAGGCTGCCGAAGCGGAGCGAGTTGAGCATCGCGATCGGCCGGGCGCCCATGGTGAAGACGTCCCGCAAAATCCCGCCGACGCCGGTCGCGGCCCCCTGATACGGCTCCACGGCGGACGGGTGGTTGTGCGACTCGATCTTGAAGGCGATGGCCAGACCGTCGCCGATGGCGATCACCCCCGCGTTCTCCCCCGGCCCCTGGAGGACGTAGTCGGCGGTGGTCGGCAGGGTGCGGAGCAGGGGCCGGGAGTGCTTGTAGGAGCAGTGCTCGCTCCACAGCGCGCTCACGATCCCGAGTTCGGTGAAGGTGGGGGTGCGGCCGAGCATGTCGACCAGGCGGCGGTACTCGTCTTCGGTGATCCCGTGCTCGGCCACGAGGGCCGGGGTGATGGCGGGGTCGCCGGGGCGCGGCTGAACGGTCACTTCGTGTGGCTCAGGAGTTCGAGGAGATCGGTGACGACGCGGGTGATGGGATTCTTGGACGCCTGCCGCATGAGTTCCACTTCGCCGGCGTCGAACCAGACGCCCTGGCAGTCGGGACAGACGTCGATGAGCACGTGCCCCTGCGACACCTCCTTCAGATCGGCGCCGCACTTCGGGCACTTCATGTAATGCGAGTGGCGCTCCAGACTCTGGCGCTCGGCGTCGAGCGTGGCGCGCATTTGCTTGATCAACTCGGCATTCTGGCGGGCGAAGTATTCGTCTTCGTTGCCCGTCGGGTGTTCTCCGGTATGGTGAGGCACTGGGGGGTTCCTCGGTTCAGGCGGCGACAGCGGACAGCAGCGATTCGAACACTCCCACGCCGTCCGCGGATCCGAGCAGCGCGCTCACCGCGCGCTCGGGGTGGGGCATCATGCCGAGCACGTTGCCGGCATCGTTGACGATGCCGGCGATGGCGTGCATGGACCCGTTGGGGCTCCATCCCTCGTCGGCGTCGGCGGTACTCGAGACGTAGCGGAACACCACCCGGCCCTCGTCTTCGAGGTGGCGCAACGTGTCCTCGTCGGCGGTATAGCGCCCGTCTCCGTGTGCGATCGGGATTGCGAGCGTCTGGCCGCGGCGGTATCGGTTGGTGAACATGGTGGCCGTCTGTTCCACCCGCAGCGTGACCACCTCGCAGATGAACCGGAGGCTTTCGTTGCGGAGCAACGCGCCCGGCAGCAGGCCGGCTTCGCACGCGATCTGGAAGCCGTTGCAGATGCCGAGCACCGGCGCGCCACGCTTGGCGTGGGCAACGACCTCGGTCATGATCGGGCTGAACCGCGCGATGGCGCCGGGCCGCAGGTAGTCGCCATAGCTGAATCCGCCGGGCAGCACCACGACATCAGCGTTTTGCAGGTCGTGGTCCTTGTGCCACAAGAACACGGCCTCTTCGCCCACGGCCTCGACCACGGCGCGATAGGCGTCGTAGTCGCAGTTGGACCCGGGGAAGGTCACGATCCCGAACTTCATGAGCTGAGCGCCTCCACGGCGGCCACCGCGTAGTCTTCGGTAACCGGATTGGCGAGCAGGCGTTGGCACATCTCGCGGACCTGTGCCTGGGCGGCGGCGGCGTCGGCCGCGTCCAGTTCGACGATCAGGTGGCGTCCCACGTGGACGTCGCGCACGGCGGCGAAGCCGAGGGTGTGCAGGGCATCGGCCACGGCCTTGCCCTGCGGGTCGAGCAGGCCCTGACGCGGGGTGATGTGCAGGGACACACGAAAGCGGGTCATTCGCTTGAGGATTCGGGTGGTGGAGTGTTGGGCGCCGTGCCCCTCGGGGGGGTGGTGCCCGGACCGCGCTCGCGGCGGCGGCGCGAGCGCCGGTGGCGTGAGCGGGCGGCGTGTTCGCGATCATCACCGACCTCCTCCCGCCGCCGCACCGGCCGGCCGCGAGCGTCGGTGGGAAGACCGGTGTGCGTGGTCGGAAGGGCGCCCCGGCGTTCGAGCAGCCCCAGCCAGGCGGCACGCCCGATGCCGAACCCCACGTAGATCACGCCGGCCGGAAAGAAGAACTGGTTGGGCAGGAAGACGAGCGCGGCGATCCCGCCCACCACCAGCACCAGGCCGATCACGCCCCGCACGTTGCGCAGACTCACGTTGGGCATCACCGGGTACGGCACGTTGCTCACCATCAGGAAGCTCAACGCGAGGATGATGTACCGGAGCAGGACGTGCCAGGGCAGGTTGGCGATCACCGTCTCCTGGTACAGCGGCGTCTGGCTGAACCAGTAGTACGTGGCCAGCGTGATGCCGGCGGCCGGCGTCGGGAGCCCCTGGAAATAGGTCTTGGCGGTGCCCGCCTGCTCCACGTTGAAGCGGGCCAGGCGCAACACGGCGCAGGCGGTGAAGAGAAAGCAGAACAGCCATTCCCAGCCTTCGCGGTTGAAGACCGCGAAGTACATGATCATCGACGGTGCGACGCCGAACGTGACCGCATCGACCAGCGAATCGAGTTCCTCGCCGAACGCACCGCCCGTGTTGGTAGCCCGCGCCACACGGCCGTCGAGCATGTCCATCACCCCGCCGAGCACCACGAACCAGCCGGCGCGGTAGTACTCGCCCCGCGTGGCCGCGACGATCGCGAACATGCCGAAGAACAGATTCAGCAGCGTGAGCCCACTGGGAAAGAGCACGATGGCGCGCCGGGCGCGGGGACGCGGGCGGGGATCGGCGGGGGTCATGTCGACGGGAGGTGGGCGAGGACGGTCACGCCCGCCTGGGTGGTCTGTCCCACGTGGGCCTCGACGGCGCTGGTGGTGGGAAGGAACACGTCGACGCGCGAGCCGAACCGGATGATGCCCATCCGCTCGCCCTGCCGGGCCGCGTCCCCGACCTTGCTGTACGTCACGATCCGGCGCGCCACGAGGCCCGCGATCTGTCGCATCATGACCCGCATGGTGCCGTGCGCGATGCCGACCGACATCTGTTCGTTCTCGAGGCTCGACTTCTCGGAGGCCGCGTTCAGGAACTTGCCGGGATTGTAGTGCACGAATTCGACCGTGCCGCTCACCGGATATCGATTCACGTGCACGTTGAAGACGTTCATGAAGATCGAGACCCGCAGCGCTCGTCCCTGCACGTACGCGGGCTCATCCACCTCGGTGATCTGGACGATCCGGCCGTCGGCCGGCGCGATCACGAGCGCTTCGCCGCGCGGGCCGTTCCGCTCGGGATCGCGGAAGAAGTAGGCCACCCAGATGGCGAGCAGCGTGAGCACGAACGCCAACAGCCACATCGGCCACGACCGGCGGTTGAGCGCCAACGCGTACGACGCCACGGCGATGACCGCGGCCACGAGGATGAAGGGCATGCCTTCGCGCGCGAAGTTCACGACAGGCCCTCCAGGTTCAGCGGCGCGCCGGTGATCCGGCGGAACGCATCGAGGTAGCGCTCGCTGGTGGCGCGGACGACTTCCGGCGGCAGGGGCGGGGGCGGGGCGTCGCCGTTCCAGCGGCCGGCGCGGCGTTCGCTGTCCAGGTAGTCGCGCAGCGGCTGTTTGTCGAAGCTGGGTTGGGTGTGACCGGGCTCGTACTGGTCGGCCGGCCAGAAGCGCGAGCTGTCGGGGGTCAGCACCTCGTCCACGAGCGTGATCGTGCCGGCCGCGTCGCGGCCGAATTCGAACTTCGTGTCGGCGATGATGATCCCCCGTTCGGCGGCGATGGCCCGCCCCAGCTCGTAGATGTGGCGGCTGAGCCGTTCGAGTTCGGCCGTCACGTTGGCACCCAACTGCCGCTGGACGTCGGCGATCGTGATGTTCTGGTCGTGGCCGCTCTCGGCCTTGGTGGCCGGACTGAACACCGGACGCTCGAAGCGATCGGCCTCGCGGAGGCCCGCGGGCAGCGGCTCGCCGGCCAGCGTGCCGTGGTCGCGGTACTCCTTCCAGGCCGAGCCCGAGATGTAGCCGCGCACCACGCATTCGATCGGGAAGACCTGGGCGCGGCGGCAGAGCATCCCGCGTCCGGCGATCGTCTGGCGGTGGTTGGCGAGGGAGGGCACGAGGCGGATGATCTCGTCCACGTCGGCCGACACCATGTGGTGATGCACCTCGGCCTCGAAATGCCGGAGCCACCACGCCGTGATCTGCGTGAGCACCGCGCCCTTGTAGGGAATCGGTTCCTTCATCACGACGTCGAAGGCGCTCACCCGGTCGGTGGCCACGATGAGCAGGTGCAGCGGATCCACCTCGTACACCTCGCGCACCTTGCCGCGGCGGAGGTGGCGGAGCGGGAGTGGGGCCAGCGCCACGATGCTCATACGCGCACCTCCTCGCGGGCGGCGCCGTTGGCGCCCCGCAGCAGCGGTTCAACCACCTCGCCCAGGAACTCGTCTACCTGCTCCCGCGACCGCCCGATGAAGCTCCGGGGATCGAGCAGGGCCTGCATCTCGGCGGCCGGCACCGGCCAGGCGGCATCGGACGCCAGACGCTCGAGCATGTCGTTGGACGGGGCGCCGTCCTTCACGGCTCGCGCGGCCGCGATGCTCGCCCGACGGATGTGCTCATGCGCGTCCTGTCGGTCGACGCCCATCTGGACGGCCCGGATGATCAACGCCTCGGTGGCCATGAACGGCAGTTCGTCGTTCAGTCGACGCGCGATGCGTGCCGGGTGAACTTCGAGCCCGCTCGCCACGTTCTCCATGATGACGAGGACGGCATCGGTGGCCAGGAAGGCCTCGGGAATCGTGAGGCGTCGATTGGCGCTGTCGTCGAGCGTGCGCTCGAAATACTGCACGCTGTGCGTCTGATTGGCGTTGGGCTCCAGGTTCAACACGAAGCGGGCCAGCGAGGCGATGCGTTCGCTCCGCATCGGGTTGCGCTTGTACGCCATGGCCGACGAGCCGATCTGTTCTTCCTCGAACGGCTCCTCGATCTCGCCCAACGACTGCAGCATGCGAAGGTCGCCGCTGAACTTGGCCGCGCTGGCCGCGATGGCGGCCACGACATCGAGCACGGCGGCGTCGAGTTTGCGCGTGTAGGTCTGCCCCGACACCGGGATGGACTCGCGGAATCCGATGGCCGCGGTGACGGCATGGTCCAGCTTGCGGACCTTCTCATGATCGCCGTCGAACAGCTCGAGGAACGAGGCCTGGGTGCCGGTGGTGCCCTTCACGCCGCGGCAGGGCAGGGCGTCGCGGCGGTGGTCCAGTTCGGCCAGATCGAGCACCAGGTCCTGCATCCACAGCGTGGCGCGCTTGCCGACGGTAGTGGGCTGGGCCGGCTGGAGGTGCGTGGAGCCGAGCGTCGGCAGATCGCGCCATTGGCGGGCAAAGTCAGCGAGCGACCGGAGCACCGTCACGAGCTTGCCGCGCAGCAGATCGAGCCCCCGCCGCATGAGAATCAGGTCGGTGTTGTCGGTGACGAACGCGCTGGTGGCCCCGAGGTGGATGTACTTCCGCGCCGCCGGGGCCACGTCGCCGAACGCATGCACGTGGGCCATCACGTCGTGCCGGTAGCGGCGCTCGTACGCCGCCACGGCGTCGAAGTCGATGTCGTCCAGGTGCGCCCGCATCTGGGAGATGGCCTCCTCGGGGATCGGAACCCCCAGTGCCTGCTCTGCTTCGGCCAGGGCCAGCCAGAGTTGCCGCCAGAGCCCGTAGCGCGTGGCCGGCGACCAGAGCTGCAGCATGGCGCGTGACGCGTAGCGCTCGGACAGCGGCGAGGCGTATCGATCGTGCTGGGTCATCGAATCTCGAAGTCGGTGACGTAGTAGGTGCCCGACCGCTCCAGGTACATGCGGATGGGCCCGCGTCCGGCGAACCGGTTGAGCGCTCGCGACGCGTCGTCGGCGCTCGTGATGTCGACGTTGTTGATGCGCACGATGACGTCGCCCGTCTGGATGCCCAACTGGCTGGCCATCCGGCTGCTCACCTTGAACACGAGCGCGCCGCTCCGACTGCGCAGATTCCGCTCGGCCCGGATGGCCGGCGTGACGGTCACCAGTTCGAGCTGCTTGAGCACTTCGACTTTTGGCGCATCCACTTCAGGCAGATTCACGGTGCGCACCGTGACGGTGAACGAGCGGGACCCGCGGCGGACGTCGAGGCGGACCTCCTGGTCCACGCCGAGGTCGAGCAGGGCCCCTTCCCAATCGTACATGTTGTGGATCGTGCGACCATTCTCGCTGACGATCACGTCGCCGACCTGGAGGCCCGCGCGGGCGGCGGGCGAACCGGGCACCACGGTCGCAATCTCGGCGCGCTGGGCGATGGCGTCGCGGATGTTGCTGCTGTTGGGAATGCGCAGCTTCACGCCGATCCAGGGCCGGCGGACCTCGCCATGCGTCAGCAGGTCGTCGACATCGTGTTTGACGCGGTTGATGGGGATGGCAAATCCGAGGCCCACCGACCCTCCGCTCGGCGTGTAGATGGAGCTGTTGAGGCCGATCACCTGGCCATCGGCGTTCACCAGCGCGCCGCCCGAGTTGCCGGGGTTGATGGCCGCGTCGGTCTGGATCATGTCGAAGTAGGCCTGCGGGCCGTCGGCGCCCGCCACCAGGTTGCGCCCCTTGCCACTGATCACGCCCACGGTGACGCTCGGCTCCGGGTTGCCGAGCATGAACCCGTACGGGTTGCCGATGGCGATCGCCCACTCGCCGACGATGACACTGTCCGAATTGCCGAGCACGGCGACGGGAAGGTTCGTGGCGTCGATCTTGATCACCGCCACGTCCTGAGTGGCGTCAACGCCCTTCACCTTGGCCGGGTAGACCGCGCCGCTGGGCAGCATCACGGAGATCTTGTTCGCATCGGCCACCACATGGGCGTTGGTCACGATCACACCGTCGGAGCGGATCACGACGCCGGTGCCCAGCCCGGCCTCGGAGCGCGAACGCGGCGCGTTGCCCCACATCCAGTCGAAGAGGTCGGGCTGCACCTGCTGGACCTGCTCGGTCTGCACGGTGACGACGGCCGGCGACACCATGGCGATGGCCCGGGTGATGGCCGTCTGGCGGCTCGCCGAGACCGTATCGGTGGTGGCGGCACGCGGCGGCGGGCTCGCCGTGCGCGCCGTCTGCGCCGCGGACGATTCACCGGGGCCGGCGCACCCGGCGTACAGCAGTATGGCGGTCAGGAATGCGGAAGCGCGCCCCACGATCATGATTGACTCCATCCTCCATGGTGCCGGGAGACGTCGTTGAGAAACTGGTCGATGCCGCGATCGGTCAGCGGGTGCAGGAGCAGGGACCGGAGCACGTCGGGCGCGATGGCGACGCCGTCGGCGCCGGCGAGCGCGGATTCGGAGAACTGCTGGGCCGTGGTGGGGCGCACGGCGAGGATGTCGCACTCGGTGCGCGAGGCGTCGAACACGCGTCGCAGTTCGCGCACCACCTCGCCGCCACTGTGGCCCACGGCGTCGAGCTGGTCGAGCGGCGTCACCACGGTCGAGGCCCCCGCCTTGGCCGCGAGCAGCGCCTGCGCGGCGTTGAACACCAGCATCGCCGCTATTCGTACGCCGTCGGCGTGCAACCGGTGCATGGCGCCGAAGGCGTCCTCCACCAGCGGCACCTGCACGATGATCTGGTCGGAGAGGCGCGCCAGGTCGCGTGCATCGCGATAGATGTCGTCGCCGGTAACCGCGTGCACCGCGACGTACACCGGCGTCGGGCTCAAGCGGCAGATCTCGTCGATGCGGTGGCGGTCGTCCTCGACGTGCACCTCGCGGAGCAACGCGGGCGTGGTGAGCACCCCGTCGAGTAGCCCGTTGGTCGCCGCCCACCGGATTTCGTCGAGGTCCGCGGTGGCGAGGAGGAGTTTCATGACACGTACAGGTCGGAGGGGTAGGTCACGGCGTCCAGGAACAACGCGTGCGCGGCCGCGGGGGGAGACACGTCCTGATTGTCCGTGGCGTCGAGGAGCGCCGACAGATCGTCCGCCGGACGGCGCCCGGTGGCGATGTCGAGCATCGTACCGACGAGAAATCTCACCATGTGATGCAGGAAGCGGTTGGCTTCGATCTCGAACGCCACGCCCCCAGGCCGGTCGCGCCAGCGCGCGACGCGGACCTCGCAGCGATGGTCGTCGTCTTCGGGAGCCGTGCCGCGGACGGCGAATGCCCGAAAGGCGTGGACGCCGACCAACGGGCGGCTGGCCGTCTCCAGGGCGCCCCGATCGAGCGGGCGCCGGACGGCAAGTTCATACCGGCGGCGAAATGGTGAGTCGGCTTCTTCATCCGTCCCGACATAATAGGTGTATCGGCGCGCAACCGCGCTGTACCGGGCGTGAAAGTCGGCGCGCATCTCGTGCGCCGCGGCGACCCAGACGTCCGGCGGAAGCACCGCGTTGAGCGCCCGCCGAAGAGCAGGTGGATCCCATTTCGCGGGCACGTGTACGCCGGCCGCCTGGCCTCGGGCGTGTACCCCCGCGTCGGTCCGACCTGCGCCCAGCACCCCCACGGGCGTGCTGCACAGGCGCTCGAGTGCTGCTTCCACGACACCTTGAACGGTGCGCTGGTCGGGCTGCCGCTGCCATCCGCTGAACCCCGAGCCGTCATAGTGCAACACGAGCTGCACAGTGCGCTCCGCCATTGCGAGAAACCTACCAGCGCGCGGAATGAAGTCAAGCAATTACCGCGCCGCAAGCGATTGACATTGTTCGACGTACACGCTCACATTTCGCCGGTTCGCGCCGACGCGGAAATCCACGCGGCGGCGCCCCGACACCATGCCCCCGCGCACTCTCGCCTCTCTCGCCCACGCCCTCACCGCGGCGTCCGACCTGGACGCCGCGCTGGTCGCGCTCGCGGACGGCCTCGCCGAACTCGACCGCACCGCCCACGTGGCACTGATCACGTACGACGCGCGCCGGGCGCTCATGCGCGAGCGGCGCCTGGCTCGGCCGGACGGGGTCGACCGGCGCAGCATCGACACGACGCTCGACCACCTGCCGACCCGAGAGCGGGTCGCGCTCACCACGGGCAGTACGTTCGTCGATTTCGGCGACAACTCCGCCGAGATCGTCCGCATGCTCAGCATGCCCCAGATCGCGGACGGTGGGTACCTGTCGATGAAGGGCATAATGTTCGAGGGCGGCCTGTCGGGCATCCTGGCGCTGTTCGAGCCACGGAAGATCTTCGGCACCCGGACGTCCGAACGCTTCCAACCGGCCGTGGCGCTGTTCGAACTCGCCTACGGGCGCTTTCTGGAGAGCGAAGCGCGCCAGGAAGCGGTGCAGACGCTGGAGGACGTGACGCAACGGGTGCACGGCGAGTACGAGCGGAAGCTGACCGACCTCGGCCAGCAGCTGCTCCGCGCGACCGGGGAGTACGCCGCCGCCGACGACCACAGTCGCACCGTGGCGCTCGAACGCGAGTTGGCGCAGGCCCGGGAAGAGGCCCGCCGGGCCGCCCGTCGGGCCGATGCGGTGGAGGCCACCATCGGCTCGGCGGTGGAACAGCTCGAAAAGGCGCACGTCGAATTGCATCGCCGCAGCGAGCAGCTGCGGCAGAAGACGCGCACGCTGTATCTCATCGAGCGCGTGCTGACCCTCGACGCCTCGACGGAAGCCCCGCGCGAGCTGGTCGAAGGCCTGCTCGCCCTGGTCGGGGACGACATGAACGTCGAGCGGTGCTCCCTGATGCTGCGAGTGCCCGGGGAGGATCTGCTCTACCTGGCGGCGGCGCGCGGCATCGCTCCCAACGTGACGGAGGGCAAGCGGGTCGCCATCGGCACCGGCATCGCCGGTCGGGTGGCCGCCACGCGGGAGCCCATCCTGGTGCAGGACGTGAGTGAGGCCCGGGAACACCCGCTGATGAAGGATGCCTACTACACCACCGGATCCTTCCTGAGCTTCCCCCTCGTCTACCACGAGCAGCTGGTCGGCGTGGTGAATCTGACCAACCGCCGGCTGGCCGGCGTCTTCGTGGACGACGACCTGGAGCGCATGCGTCTGCTGGCGCTCGTCATTGCCCTCGTCGCTACCAATGCCCGGCTCCCGGAACGGCTCGCGGAGACCATGAGTGCCTAGCACGGGGGCTGCCGACCCGCTCCGCACGGTAATTCATCGACTCGCCATGGCGTCCGCCCCGACGCCCGAGGAGTTGACGGCGGCATTCGACCGGGTCATGGCGGGAGACGCCACGCCGGCCCAGGTGGCGGCGCTGCTCGTGGGGTTGCGCGTGAAGGGGGAAACGGGCGCCGAGGTCGCGGCCGTGGTCCGCGCGCTTCGGCGGGTCATGGTTCCGCTGAAGGCGGAGGATCCCGAATCGCTGGTCGATACCTGCGGCACCGGCGGCGGAACCGTTTCGACCTTCAATATCTCCACCGCCGCGGCGCTGCTGGCGGCCGGAGCGGGTGTCCGAATCGCCAAACACGGCAACCGCTCGTTCACCACCCAGTGCGGCAGCGCGGACGTGCTCGAGGCGTTGGGGGTGAAGATCGACGTGCCGGTGCCGGTCATGGAGCGCGCGCTCCGCGAGGCAGGCATCGTCTTCATGTTCGCCCCGCTCATGCATCCGGCCATGCGGCACGTGGGGCCGGTGCGACGCGAGTTGGGCGTTCCGACGGTGATGAACATCGTGGGGCCCCTGGCCAACCCCGCCCGTGCGGGTCGGCAGGTCATCGGGGTGGGCGACGCCGACCGCGCCCCACTCCTCGCCACGGCGCTCGCCGAACTCGGCACGCGGCACGCACTGGTCGTGCACGGGGCCGGGATGGATGAGATCTCCCCGCTGGGCCCCACGCACGTGCGCGAGGTGCGAGACGGGACGATCACCGAATGGTCCATCGATCCAGCAGCGCTTGGCATGGGGATCGCGACCCCCGCCGAACTGGCCGGCGGCTCACCATCCGCCAACGCGCACGCCGTGCTCAGCGTGCTCGAAGGGAAGGGATCGTCGGGGGCGACCGCCGCCGTGGTGCTGAATGCGGCGGCCGCACTCTATGTGGCCGGCGCGGCCGCTTCGTATGCGGACGGAGTGGAACAGGCGCGGGTGGCCGTGCGCATGGGCGCCGGGATCGCCGCGCTGGAACGCCTGCGCCTGGCGTTCGCCCTCTCGGCCTAGTATCGGCGCATCACGCCAACGACCACACCCTGGATGCGGATATCGTTCTCGTTGACGTAGATCGGCGCCATCGTCTCGTTGGCCGGCTGCAGCCGCACCCGCCCGTCCCGCTCGCGGTAGAATTTCTTGACCGTGGCCGCCGTTCCGTCGATCAGCGCGATCACGGTCTCGCCGTTGTCGGCGCGTGGGCGCTCGTTCACCACGACGAAGTCACCGTCGCGGATCTGCTCGTCGATCATCGAGTTCCCGCGCACCCGGAGGACGTAGTGGTCCCCCGACCGGCGGATCAGCGTCTCGGGCACCGTGATCGTCTCGTTGTGCTCGACGGCTTCGATGGGCGAGCCGGCCGCAACCGCGCCGAGGAGGGGCAACTCAATGGCCCGGCCGACGGCGTCGGACGGGAGGATCTCGATGGCTCGGCTCTCATTGTAGGTCCGGCGGATGTAGCCCTTCCGCTCGAGGTTGCTCAGATGTTCGTGCACCGTCGCCAACGAACTGAAATGGAAATGTTCGGCGATTTCCTCGAAACTCGGCGCATACCCGTGGTGTTCGGTATGCGCGGTCAGATAGGTTAGTATCTCGCGCTGGCGTTTCGTGAGCGGCATGCGGTGAACCTCGTTGTGCGGATGGGCGCGACGGCTATAGCCACCGGTCCCGAAGAACTACCGAAATCAGCTTAACCGAACAGGAACCGAAGTGCAAGGAAATTCTTCGTGGACTCCACCCGGGGGCACACTCGGGACGATTGTCGGGCAGACAATGGAACGCGTGGTCGCGCTCCGGGGTCGGCGCGGCGAGCTCGAAGCCGCGCTCGGGGCGGCGCCCCATGTCGCGCCGTTCGCACCGGCGCTTCGCGGCCCGACGGTGCGGGTGATTGCGGAAGTGAAGCGCCGCTCGCCGTCCAAGGGCAGCATCAACCCCGGGCTCGATCCGGCGGGCCGTGCGGCCGCGTACGAGGCCGGCGGCGCCGCCGCCATCTCGGTGCTCACCGAGCCGCTGCACTTTGGCGGGTCGACCGCCGATCTAGAAAGTGTGAGAAGTCGCGTCGGTATCCCGTTGTTGAAAAAAGACTTCCACCTGGACACCGTTCAGATCTTCGAGGCCAGGCTGCTGGGCGCGTCGGCCGTGCTGCTGATCGCCAGGGCGCTCGATCCGGCGGTGCTCCCGCGCCTCGTGTCGGTGGCCGAATCGGTTGGGCTGGAGTCGCTGGTCGAGGTGCGCTCGCCCGACGAGTTGAGCAGGGCACTCGACGCCGGCGCCCGTGTGGTCGGGGTCAACTGCCGGAACCTGGAGACGCTCGAAGTGGATGTCGCGGTGGCGGAGGCGCTCATGCCCCGCATCCCGCCCGACGTCGTGGCGGTCTGGGAGAGCGGCATCGAGACGCCGGCGGACGTCGCCCGGGCGGCGGCCAGCGGGGCGGACGCGGTGCTCGTGGGCTCGGCGATCTCGGCGGCGTCCGATCCGACGGCGGCCGTGCGAGGGCTGGCAGGGGTCCCCGGGCCGGGGGCGGTGCGTGGTTGACATCAAGTTCTGCGGTATGACACGGGCCGAAGACGCACGCGCGGCCGCGTCGGCCGGAGCCCGCTATGTGGGCGTGGTGTTCGCCGGCGGGCCGCGGCGCCAGGACGAGTCGCGTGCGGCCACCATCTTCTCCGCGCTGCCGCCGGGGGTGGATAGGGTGGGCGTGTTCGGTCGCGAGCCCTCGGGGGTGATCGCCGCGCGGGCCCGGGCGCTGGGTCTCACGGCGATCCAACTGCACGGCGACGCCACCGCCGAGGATGTCGCGTCGCTCCGCCGGGACTGGGAGCGCGCCATCTGGGCGGTGCTTCGAGTCGCGGGTACGGAACTTCCCGCTCGCGCCGGGGAATTGTTCGCGACCGCGGATGCCGTGGTGCTCGACGCGAAGGTCGAGGGGGCACTGGGCGGGACCGGCGTCGCGCTCTCGTGGGAAGCGCTGTCCGGTGCCGTGGCGGCGGTGCGTTCGGGGGGCCGCGCCGGGTTGGTGCTGGCGGGAGGACTGCGGCCCGAAAACGTGGGGCGGGCGGTGACCGCTCTGCGCCCCGATGTCGTGGACGTCTCGTCCGGGATCGAGAGCGAGGTGGGGATCAAGGATCCGGCGCGCATGCGGGCGTTCCGGGATGCCGTACGTTCTGTCGAGGGCACACGATGACTGCAGAGCAGGTGGCCGGCCGTTTCGGCGCGTTCGGCGGGCGGTACGTCCCGGAAACGCTCATTCCGGCGTTGGATGAACTGGACCGGGCGTTCGACGAGGCGATGGCCGACCCGGCCTTCCGCGCCGAGTTGGACACGATGCTGGCCGACTACGTCGGCCGCCCATCGCCGTTGAGCGAGGCGCCGCGATTCTCGCAGCGGGTGGGAGCGCGGGTGCTGCTCAAGCGTGAGGACCTGAACCACACCGGGGCGCACAAGATCAACAACACGGTGGGGCAGGCGCTGCTGGCGCTGCGCATGGGCAAGAAACGGATCATCGCCGAAACCGGCGCCGGTCAGCACGGGGTGGCCACGGCAACGGTGTGTGCGCGGTTCGGCCTCGAGTGCGTGGTGTACATGGGTGAGGAGGACATGCGGCGCCAGGCGCTGAACGTGTATCGCATGCGACTGTTGGGCGCCGAAGTGGTGCCCGTGTCCAGCGGCACGCGCACGCTGAAGGACGCCACCACCGAGGCCATCCGCGATTGGGTCACGACGGTTCGCACGAGCCACTACATCATCGGGTCGGTGGTGGGGCCCGCGCCGTATCCCCGCATGGTCCGCGACTTCCAGGCCGTCATCGGGCGCGAAGCGCGGGCTCAGATTCTCCAGCGCACGGGCGCGCTGCCCACGACGGTGGTCGCCTGCGTGGGGGGCGGCTCCAACGCGATCGGCATCTTTCACGCCTTCGTGGACGATCCGGGGGTGGAGTTGGTGGGGGTCGAGGCCGCCGGCGAGGGGCTGGACACCGGACGGCATTCGGCGTCGCTGGCGCAGGGCCGTCCCGGCGTGCTGCACGGGACGCTCAGTTACTTGCTGCAGGACGCCGCCGGACAGGTGCATCCTGCCCATTCGGTGTCGGCGGGGTTGGACTATCCCGGCGTGGGGCCGGAGCATGCGTTTCTCAAGGACTCCGGACGCGCGACGTACGTGTCGGTGACCGATGACCAGGCGCTGCACGGGTTCGGTTCGCTGGCCCGGCTGGAGGGGGTGATCCCGGCGCTGGAGTCGGCCCACGCCGTCGCCTGGATTGAATCGCAAGTTGGCCGCTGGTCGCCGGATGCGACCATCCTGCTGTGCGTCAGTGGACGCGGTGACAAGGATGTGGCGCAAGTTATGGAAATGGGTATCTTGGGGGCGTGACAGCGCCGATCCAGCGAGATAGCAGCGACCAGGCGGAGCTGCCTGACCTTCCGTTCCCGAGCACCTCGGTTGAGGAACTGCTTCGGTCGTTCGTGAAGGCCCTCCGGGCCCACCAGCTATATCTCCCGAACAATCCCATCTATAAGGCCGCCATCGACACGGTCCGGAGCGCGTTTGCGCCCGTGTGGGAGGAGACCGACGAACTGGTCCTCACATTCACGGAGACCCAGGTGCTCTGGTACGAGCATCCGGTCATGCAGGAGAGCGAGAAGACCTCCGACAGCGTGCCGTGGCTGTTCTACAAGGACGGCGTGCGGGAGCTGACGCTCCTCAAGGGATTCGAGGATTCGGAGCTGGTGAAGTTGCTCACGATCCTCCAGCGCGTGCGCAAGGCCTCGCCCGATGACGACGATCTGCTGGCCCTGCTCTGGGAGCAGGATTTCCTGTGCCTGCGGTATCGGTACGTCGATCTCGGGCTGGAATCGGCGGCCCCCCTGGAGGACGGCGGAGAGCCCCCGCGCCCGCTCTCGCCGGAGGAGGTCCGGGCCGCGAATGCCGGCACCGCCGCCGACACCACCGAGGAATCGGCGATCGACGTGGTCAACATGGCCGACTTCGATTCCACGCTCTACTTCCTGGACGAGGGGGAAATCGAGTACCTGCAGGGCGAGATCACGCGGGAATATGCCACCGACCTCCGCCAGTCGATCGCCGCCACGCTGTTCGACATCTTCGAGGCGCAGTCCGAGTCGGCCGTGCGGAACGAGGTCGCCGACCTCCTTGAAACCCTGATGCTCTACCTGCTGGCCGGGGGGCATCTCCGGACGGTGGCCTACCTGCTCCGCGAGTCGGCGGTAGCAGCCGAACGGGGCAAGGACGTGACGGCGGAGCATCGCGAGCGGCTGACGCAGATTCCGGCGCGGCTGAGCCAACCCGATCCGTTGGGACAATTGCTCCTGGCGCTGGACGAGAGCACCGATCCACCCCCGGTTGCCGACCTGACGGAACTGTTCGCGCAGCTCAGGCCCGAGGCCCTGGGCACGATCTTCCTGTGGCTGGGGCGGCTGCAGAACCAGCGGCTGCGTCCGATGCTGGAGCAGGCGGCGTCCCGGCTGACGGCAGCCAACACGGCCCAGCTCGTGAAGCTGATTCAGGCCGAGGAGCGGACGGTGGCGCTGGAAGCGGTGCGGCGGGCCGGCGCGCTCAAGATTCAGGCCGGAGTGGCCGCCATCGCCCGCGTAATGCCGGCCGCCGACCCGGAGATGCGGCTGGCGTGCGTGCAGTCGCTGGGCGAGATCGGGTCGGCAGGTGCGCTGCAGGCGCTGGAGCCCTGGGTGACGGACGGAGAGCGCGATACGCGGGTGGCGGCGGTTCGCATTCTGGCTACGCGCGGCTACCGGCCCGTGCTGCCGCGCGTGGAGAACGCGGTCAAGGGGAAGGCGCTCCGCGATGCCGACCTCACCGAGAAGGTGGCGTTCTTCGAGGCGTTCGGCATCCTCTCCGCCGACAGCGCCGTGCCGTATCTGGACGGCATCCTGAACGGCAAGGGTTTCCTGGGGCGACGCGAGGATCCGGAAGTGCGGGCGTGCGCCGCCATGGCCCTGGGGCGCATCAACACGATCAGCGCGCAGGAGAGCCTGGGGCGGGCGACGTCGGAGAAGGACGTGGTGGTCCGCAACGCAGTGAACAAGGCGCGCCGCGGAGGGGCGGTATGACGGCCGACGGGCACCCCGAAGCCGGCACGTCCACGCCGAAACCCACCGACGCCCTGACCCGGGCGGCCATGGAGACGTCCACGGCCGGAGGGGAAGCCGGGCCGCACGGCGATTCCTATGTGCGGCGAGTGGGGCGCGACATGATCCGCGATCTGTACGCCGCGCTTCGTGCCATCAAGTTGTATCCGGTGGAGAACGCGGCCGTGCAGAAGGCCCTCCTGGAACTCGCCGCGCGTGCCAACGACATTCTGAACGCGGAGCAGGAGATGCACCTCCGCGTGTCGGGGGAGTTCATCTTCGTCAACGCCATCCGGCTGCGCATCGACCTCGACAACTACGCCAGCTTCAGCCACATCCTGACGATCTTCCGCACCAACGGGGCGGGGTCGCTGGACGTGCACGAGGGCGCGACGACGAAGGACTGGTTGATCCTGCTCTCCACGCTGCAGAGCGTGAACGCCGAGCCGCCGGACGAGCGCCTGGCGACGGTCGTCGAGCGGCTCGAGCACGCCGGCGTGCACGTCTTCACCGTGGGGCCGCCCACCGCCGCGGCCTCGGGCGATACCGAAAAGGCCCGGGAACGGGCCAAGCGCACCTATTCGCAGTCGGTGGTCGTCGCCAAGGACCTGATGATGTCGGTGCGCCTCGGCAAGAGCCCCAACATCAAGAAGATCAAGCGCATCGTCCAGGGAATCGTCGACCAGATTCTCAACGAAGAGACCTCGCTGATCGGCCTGACCACGATTCGCGATTACGACGAGTACACGTTCACGCACTGCGTCAACGTCTGCATCTTCTCGGTGGCCATTGGCAAGCGCCTGGGACTGACCAAACTGCAGCTCTACGATCTCGGGCTGGCGGCGCTGTTCCACGACATCGGCAAGCAGCGCGTGCCGGCCGAGGTGCTCAACAAGACGGGGGGCCTCACCGACGACGAGTGGCGGCTGATCGCGGCGCATCCGTGGCTCGGCGTGCTGGCGTTGTTCCAGGTGCGCGGCCAGCAGGAGTTCCCGTACCGGGCGATGGTGGTGGCCATGGAGCACCACATGAAGACGGACCTGACGGGATACCCCCGGCCGATCCGTCCCCGGACGATGAGCATGTACAGCAAGATCGTGGCGGTGGCCGACGGATTCGACGCGGCCACGTCGCGGAGAGCGTACCAGACCACGCCGCTCAACCCGGCCACGGTCATGCAGGAGATGCGCGACAACCCGCGCCGCGGCATGGACCCGGTGCTCGTGAAGGCGTTCGTGAACCTCACCGGTATCTATCCCGTGGGAACGCTCGTGGTGCTCGACACCTTCGAACTCGGCATCGTACACGCGGTCAATCCGCTGCAGGAGATGCTCTCCCGGCCGATCGTGCGCGTGATCAGCGACGCCATGGGAAACCTCGTGCAACCCGGAGAGATCATCGACCTCGCGGACCGCGATGCCGATGGCAACTTCCGTCGGACCATCATCAAGACCGAGAACCCGGAACGGTACGGTATTCGTGTCGGCGACTATTTCGTCTGAAGCCATCGCGGCGCGCTTCGCCGCGCTCAGGTCCCAGGGACGGAAGGCCCTCGTTCCCTACGTCACCGCCGGCCATCCCGACCGGCGGCGATCGGTGGCCCTGTTGCAGGGCCTCGCGACTGCGGGCGCCGACGTCATCGAGGTGGGCGTGCCCTTCTCCGACCCGCTCGCCGATGGCCCGGTGATCCAGGCGAGCTCGCAGCGCGCACTCGCACAGGGCGTCACGTTCGACATCGTGCTCGACATCATCGCTGAGGCGGCGGTGCCCGTGCCTGTCGTGCTGTTCAGTTATCTCAATCCGCTGCTCGCCGCCGGTTCCGACGCGCTGACCCGCGCGGCCGAGGCCGGCGTGCACGGGGTGCTGGTGACGGATCTGCCCGTTGGGGCGGACCCCGAGCGAGAGCGGTGGTTCGGCGAGAGTCCGCTGGCGTTCATCCGTCTGGTGGCACCCACGACGCCGCGGGAGCGGATGCGTGAGATCGCGACGCACGGCAGCGGGTTCGTGTACCTCATCAGCCGCCTCGGCGTGACGGGCGTGCGGGAGGCGCTGCCGCCGGAACTCCCCGAAACCGTGGCCAGGCTACGCGACGTCACGACGCTTCCGATCTGCGTCGGCTTCGGCGTGGCCACGGCGAGCCAGGCCGCCACCGTGGCCCGGCTGGCCGACGGCGTGGTGGTGGGGAGCGCGATCGTACGGGCGGCGGACGAGAGCGTCGAGCGCGCCGTGTCGTTCGCCGCGTCGCTGCGTTCCGCGATCGACGCCGCCTGACGTGGCGCTCTTTCTCAGGATCTACTCGCGCGCGCTCGGGTTTGCCGGGATGTTGCTGCTGGCCGTCGCGCTGGCGCACGACCCGCGGTGGCTCAATCAGCGATATGGCCTCCTGGTCGTGTTGGTGGGCGCGGCGATCATGCGCATCTTTCAGATTCCGCTCACCAAGTACGGCGCGCTGAACCTGCTGGCGGTACCGGCGGTGGCGGGCGCCGTGGCCATCGGAGCCCCGGCAACGGCGCTCGCCGTCTACATCGGCGTCATCGTTTCCGACGCAGTGGTACTGCGGAAGCCGCCGGAGTCGGCCTGGATCAACGGCGGGCGCGAGGTCGTGGCGCTGCTGGCGGCGTTCGGCATGTACGCGTGGGCGGCGCGGCTCACCGGCGCGGCCGGCACCACGCTCACGGCCAACGATCTGCCGCCTCTGGCCCTGTTGTTGTTCGCGTACTTCCTGATCAGTCGGGCGCTTCTCTACTTCACGCTGATCTTCCGCGACAAGCTCCTCGAGGAGGAGAAATCGCTGATCCTGCGGTACGAGGTGATCGGGTTCGGTGCCGGCGCCATCGCCGTTTCCATCATCATCATCACGATCACCGAACTCGGCCCGGCGGGCTGGGTGGTGGTGGGCATCCTGCTCGGCCTCGGCGGCGTGCTGGTACGCCGCATCCTCGAAGAGGCCGTCGCCGCGGAGGAATTGAACAAGATCCTCGCCATGGAACAGGTGGTGTCGTCCGACGTGGGGTTGGGCGACGCTTTCCGGCGAATCGAAGCGCTGGCTCATCGCCTCGTCGACTGGCGGTCGTTCAGCATCTACCGGCTGGAGGGCGACCGCCTCTCGCTGGTGTGGAATCAGTCCACCGGCTATACCGATGGCACCAACCCGATTCCCGCCACCGACAACCCCCTGCGTCGTGCCGCGCTCGCGGAAGGGCAGCCCGTGATCGTCGGCGACACGCAGCACGATCCGCGGATCGAGAAGGTGAAGCCGAATGTGGACAGCGTGGCGGTGATCCCGCTCCGATTCGGCGATCGCAACGTCGGACTGCTCGAACTGGAACACCACAAGCGCAACGCCTACTCGCTCAAGGAAGTCGGTCTCATCCGGCGCTTCGCGAACCAGTTGGCCACCACGCTCCACATCCACGATCTCCGACAGCCGCTGCTCGAGGCGATGACCCGCGTGAGTTCACAGCTCGACACCCTGACCGAATCGGCGCGAGCCCTGCGGTCGGGCGGCGAGAGCGTGGCGCGGACGATTTCGGACATCGAGCGCGGCGTGGTGGAGGAGAATGAACAGATCGACCGCAGCCTCGAAGCGACGACCGCGCTCCACGGGGCGACGGCGGAAGTGGCCCGCGACGGAAACGCGGCCGCGAAGGCCAGCCAGCAGGCCACGGAGATCGCGGGCGAGCACCGGTTCACCATCGCCACGGCCATCGAACGGCTGGTGAACGCCAAGGGATTCGTGGGAGAGAGCGGGGCGCAGGTCGAGGCGCTGGCGCAGGCGACCCGACGCATCACCGAGTTCATCACCGTCATCCGGTCGCTGGCGGATCAGACGAATCTGCTGGCGCTCAACGCCGCCATCGAAGCCGCCCGCGCCGGCGAACACGGCCAGGGGTTCGCGGTCGTTGCCGACGAGGTGCGCAAGTTGGCCGAGCAGAGCGCGACGGCGGCGGACGATGCGAGTGACGTGCTGATGGGCTTCGAGGAGCAGATGCGACGCGTGGCGCTGCAGATGGGGCGCGGGCAGGCGATCGTGAGCGACGCCGAGACGCTGTCGGAGTCCGCCCGCCAGGCGCTCGACCAGATCGTGGACGCCACGGCCGCGGCGGCGGCCGGGGCCCAGCGCATCGCGCGCACGTCGCGCGACCAGGAACTCGAATTCGGCCGCCTGCGCGAGCGCGTGGCGCGCATTGCGGCGATCTCGCAGCACAACCGCGAAGGCGCCGAGAGTGTGACCGCGTCGGCCAAGGACCAGGCGGCGGCACTGCGCGAGTTGGAGGGCGCCACGCAGGAACTGCGGGCCGTCGCCGTCTACCTCAGTGAGCTGACCCACCGCATCACGAGCGTGACGTGACACACGATCGCCCGCTCGATTGCATCACGCTCCGGGGCATGCGCTTCCATACCCTGGTCGGCATCCTTCCGCACGAGCGTGAGCACCCGCAGCCCCTCGAGGTGGATCTGACGGCCTGGATCACCGCCGGGCACGCCGGCGTGGTGGATTATCGCGGGCTCCATGCGGCCGCGCGCGATGCGGTGATGGGCTCGCCGCGCGAGTTTCTCGAAGAGATCGCCGAGCGCGTGGCGACGGCGACGCTCGGCGTGGATGGCGTGCGGCGCGTGGAGGTGCGCGTTCGGAAGCCGAACGTTCCGCTCGGCGCGCCGCTCGACTACGTCGAGGTGGTCATCCAGCGTCCGGTCGATGGGTGAGGTCGCCTACATCGCGCTGGGATCCAACCTCGGAGACCGGGCCCGGTTCCTCGCCATGGCGCGAGACGCGCTGGGCGCCCTTCCCGGTACGCGCGTGATTGCCGAGACTCCGGTGGAGGAAACGGCGCCGTTCGGGCCGCCCGGTCAGGATCCGTATCTGAATCAGATGGTCGCCATCGAAACCACGCTCAGCCCTCACGATCTGCTCGCTCGGTTGCACGGCATCGAACGCGGGGCCGGGCGGATTCGGCGTGTGCGCTGGGGGCCGCGCACCCTCGATCTCGACATCGTGCGGTTCGGCGACCGGAGGCTCAGCGACGAGCAGCTCGTGCTGCCGCATCCCGGGCTTCGCGATCGGGACTTCTGGCAGCGCGAGGTCGCTCTGCTCGAGGCCGCCGGGCATGAGTAGCGGCGCGGACCCCCTGGCGCTGCCAGCATGGGCGGAGGTGAGCGACGCTCGCCGCGCTCACATTGCGCGCGTGACCGCGCTCCTCGAATCGTGGGCGGCAGCGATCGGGATCCCCGACGCCGAGGCGGCGGCCTGGCGCGACGCGGGACGCTGGCACGACGCGCTGCGCGACGCCCCCGAGGAGCGGCTGCGGCAGTTGACCGGCGTGGCCACCGGTCCGTCGAAGACCCTGCACGGACCGGCGGCGGCCATTCGCCTGGAACGTGACGGCGAGTCGCGGGCCGACGTTCTGGCCGCCATCCGCCACCACACCATCGGCGATCCGCACTGGGCGCGCCCCGGACGGGCGCTGTACATGGCCGATTTCCTGGAACCGGGGCGCAGGTTCGCCCGGGCCGACCGCGCCTTCCTCGCCGCGCATGTGCCGCACGACTTCGACGGGGTGTTTCGTCAGGTCGTGCGGGCGCGGATCGAATGGGCGCTCCGCGAGGGACATCCCGTGTTCGAGCAGACCATCGCGCTCTGGAACGGGCTGCAGTGAGACTGCGGACCGTTGTCTTCGCATCCGCCATCTTCCTCGTGCTCCTGAGCGGTGGATGGTACTGGTGGGCGCGGGCGTATCAGGGGCTCGGCGCGTCTGCGGCGGCGCCCCCCGATCTGACCGCGCCCAAGCGCGCCCGGGTCCGGGTGGAGGTGCTCAACGCGACGCGGATCCGCGGGCTCGCCCGGCGCGGCACGTTCGTACTCCGCGATCGCGGATTCGACGTGGTGTCGATCGGGACGAGTGCGCAGCAGAGCGAGAGTACGTTGGTGCTGGACCGGACCAACCATCCCGATTGGGCGCAGCGGGTGGCGCGGGCGCTCGGGGGGGCGCGCGTCGAGGCGCGCCCCGACTCAACGCTCTACGTGGACGTGACCGTGCTGCTGGGGCGCGCCTGGCGGCCGCCGCCCGAGCCGCTCCACCCGTAGCTGCCCGCACGCCGCGGCGATGTCCACGCCGCGGCTCTTGCGCACGGCGACCTCGACGCCCTGCGCGCGCAGCTCGCGGGCGAAGGCGGCGATCTTCGGACGCGGCGACGGCGTGAAGCCGCGCGCCCCGCCGGGGTGCAGCGGAATCAGGTTCACGAAGGCCCGGCACTCGCGGGCCAGCGCCGCCAGGTTCAGCGCGTGCTCCTCGCCGTCGTTGACGCCACCCAACATCACGTACTCGAAGGTCACCCGACGGTCGAAGACCTTGGCCGCCTCGACCACATCGGCCAACGGGTACTTCGTATTGATGGGCATCAGGTCGCGACGCAACGAGTCGCTGGGCGCGTGGATGGAGATTGCGAGCCGGAACTGCTCCGGACGCTTCCCGAGTGCGACGATACCCGGCAGCACGCCGACGGTGGAGACCGTGATGTGCCGGGCGCCGATGCCGAGGCCGTTGGGGTCGTTGAGAATCGTCAGCGTGGGGTCCACGGCCTTCCAGTTCATGAGCGGTTCCCCCATGCCCATGAACACGATGTTGGTCACCGGGATCGGCGGATCGAGCAGGCGCATCTCCCGCACCTGACCCGCGATCTCGTGCACGGCCAGGTTGCGCGAGAAGCCCATGGCCCCGGTGGCGCAGAACGCGCACTGGAGTGCGCAGCCCGCCTGCGACGAGATGCACAGCGTGACGCGGTTCCCCTCCGGGATGGCCACGGTCTCGATCGCTTCCCCGTCGGCCAGCCGGAAGAGGAACTTCTCGGTGCCGTCGGCGGACTTCTCCCGCGCCGCGATCTCCAGGCGGGGCAGGGCGAACCTGGCGGCCAACCGCTCGCGCAGCGCGACGGGGAGGTCGCTCATGCCGGCGAAGTCGGGCGCCGGTGACATCCACAGATGGCGCACGATCTGGCGAGCGCGGTACGCGGGCAGCCCTTCAGCCGCCGCGAATGCGGTGAGGCGTTCCAACGCCTGAGCCGGCGTCAGGTCGAGCAGGTTCTCGCGCTCACTCATGGAAACCCGGGACTGATGATGTTCCGCTGCACGGTCTGCAGGCGAGCAGCCGGTGCCGATCGGAGAGACGAAGAGCTGGCAACTCAAGGGAGATGCCAGCGTCGAAGAGCATGCAGCGCAGGCACTTAAGCTAGACGGGCCATGGGCCCAGAGTCAAGCCGACAACTACCGTAAGTGTCGTTCCGGCATTATGATACAGGGTTCGATGAGTCGCTTTCCGGCTTCCCCCACTTTCCGCCGACCCGGCCCACAATCGCCCGGGTCGGTTTGCGCGTCCGGCGCCTGCGCGCCGATCGCGCGGACAACGCCGAGCCGCCCGGCAACCATGCCGGGCCTCGGGCTGCGGTGAGCTGCGGCCGCCCTTTCCTCTCGCAATGCAAACCGATTTCTCGACTACACTCCGGACCCATCGCTGCGGCGCCCTGCGGGCGGCGCACGTGGGGCAGAAAGTGCGCCTTGGCGGGTGGGTGCACCGGGCTCGCAACCTCGGCGGTCTCGTATTCGTTGACCTGCGCGATCTGAGCGGGATCGTGCAGGCCTCGTTCGACCCACAGCGCACCGCCAAGGCGCTCTGCGATCAGGCCGCCGCGCTCGGCAACGAGTCGGTGGTGTTGATCGAGGGGGACGTCGTCGCCCGTCCGCCCGCCATGCAGAACGCGGAACTGGCCACCGGCGAAGTCGAGGTACACGTCACGGCCATGCAGCTGGTGGGGCCGGCGGCAGTGCCGGCCATCCCGGTCGCGCGGGCCAAGGGCGAGAACCTGCCGGCGGAGGACCTGCGCCTGCGCCACCGGTATCTGGATCTCCGGCGCGCGGAACTGCAGGCCAACCTGCTGCTCCGCCATCGCCTGATGCAGGTGACGCGGCGCTATCTGAGCGAGCGCGGGTTCCTGGAAATCGAGACCCCGATCCTCACCAAGCCGACGCCCGAGGGGGCCCGAGACTATCTCGTGCCGAGCCGGATTCACGAAGGCGAGTTCTACGCGTTGCCACAGTCGCCGCAGTTGTACAAGCAACTGCTGATGGTGGCGGGCTACGACCGGTACTTCCAGATCGCGCGCTGCTTTCGCGACGAGGATCTGCGGGCCGACCGGCAGCCCGAGTTCACGCAGATCGACGTCGAGGCCTCGTTCATCGGCGCCGAGGACGTCATCGGCCTCACCGAGGGCATGATCGCGGCGCTCTGGAAAGAGGCCGGGTACACCGTGCCGGCGCAGTTCCCGCGCATGACCTATGCGGATGCGATGGAGCGCTACGGCTGCGATCGGCCGGATCTCCGCTACGGACTGGAGATCGCGGACGTCAGTGACGTGTTCCGCGGCACCGAGTTCTCCATCGCGCAGTCGGCGTTCGCGCAGGGTGGCCGGATCCGCGGTCTCGTGGTGCCCGGGGGCGCCGCCCTGTCGCGCAAGCAGGTGGACGAGATCGAGGCGGAGGCCAAGTCGGCCGGCGCCATGGGGCTGCTGCGCCTGAAGCACGTGAACGGTAAGCTCGAGGGGCCGGCGGCCAAGTTTCTCGGGGACGACGCGCTGCAGCGGTTGGGACTGCCCGAAGGATCGCTCGGTCTCTACGTCGCCGCCGTCGACCGTGTGGCCAATCCGGCGCTGGACCGCGTGCGGCAGGACGTGGCGCGCCGCATGGGCCTGGTGTCGGAGGAGGCGCACGCGTTTCTGTGGGTCACCGATTTCCCGCTCTTCGACCGCGACCCGGCCACCGGCGCGCTGGCGTCCGTGCACCACCCGTTCACGTCACCGCTGGCGGAGGACGTTCCGCTCCTCGATACGGCGCCGGAACGCGTGCGCGCCAATGCCTACGACGTGGTGTTCAACGGCACGGAACTGGGCGGGGGCAGCATCCGTATCGCCGATCCGGCCATGCAGAGCAGGATGTTCTCGCTGCTCGGCATCGATGAAGCGACGGCGCAGGCGCGGTTCGGCTTCCTGCTCGAGGGGCTGCGGGCGGGCGCGCCGCCGCACGGCGGCATTGCACTCGGCTTCGACCGCATCGCCATGATGCTGGCCGGCGCGCCGTCGCTGCGCGATGTGATCGCCTTTCCCAAGACGACGGCCGCGCGCGCCCTGTTCGAAGGCGCGCCGTCGCCGGTGCCGCCGGAGGAATTGCGGGACCTGCACATCGCGGTGCGCGGGACGGTCAAGTGAGCGACGCCGGCAGCACGACGCGACGGATCTCGACCGAGGGCGCCGATCTGCTCACGCTGGCCGGCGTGAACGATGTGAATCTCGTCGAGTTGGCGCGGCTGTTCGGGGTGCGGGTGGCATTGCGCGGAGACGCGCTGTCCATCACCGGCCCTGAAGAATTGGTGTCGCGCGCGGTGCCGGTGGGCCAGCGCATGGTGGACGTGGCGCGGCAGCGGTTGGCCCTCTCGGCCGACGACGTGCTCCGGCTCTCCGAACTGGGCATCGAGGAGACGCGCAACGGGGAGGCGCCGCCGGAGAACGGCGCGGTGCCGGCCACGTCGCGCATCGCCCTGCCGGGTGTGCGCACGGTGGTGCAGGCCAAGACGCCGGGGCAGACCGAGTACCTCAAGAAGATCGCCGACCAGGACATCGTGGTCGGCATCGGACCGGCTGGGACCGGCAAGACGTACCTCGCCGTGGCCGCGGCGGTGGACGCGCTCGTGCGGAAGCGCGTGCGCCGCATCGTGCTGGCGCGGCCGGCCGTCGAGGCCGGCGAGTCGCTGGGGTTTCTGCCCGGCGACATGCAGGCCAAGGTCGATCCGTATCTGCGGCCGCTGTACGACGCGCTCGACGAGATGATGCCCTTCGAGCGCGTGCAGAAGGCGCTGGAGACCCGCGTCATCGAGATCGCGCCGCTGGCGTTCATGCGCGGCCGCACCCTGGCCGACGCGTTCGTCATCCTCGACGAGGCACAGAACGCGACCTCCATGCAGATGAAGATGTTTCTCACGCGGCTGGGGGTGAATTCCAAGGTCGTGATCACCGGCGACAAGACGCAGGTGGACCTGCCCAAGCGCGAGGAATCCGGCCTGCTGCAGGTGGAGCGGATCCTCACCGGCATCGACGGGATCGCGTTCCAGTACTTCGACGAGAGCGACGTCGTGCGACATCGGCTGGTGCGCCAGATCATTCGCGCGTACGCCGAGGACCTGGAGAGTTGAGGGCGCGGTGACGGCCCCCGATCGACCATCGCGCTCCAACGGCGAGCCCTCCACGGCGGGCAGGCACCGGACGGCCCATGGGCCGCGGATCGCCCTCGGGGTCGCCCTCACCCTGCTGACGTACGCGCTCTTCCCGGCCGTGCCCGCGGCGAACTTCCCGATCTACGAGGTCGGGTCGGTGGCGAGCGAGAACGTGATCGCGCCGTTCGCCTTCCGCGTGATGAAGGACGAGGCAGAGTTGAGTCGGGAGCGGGAAGCGCTGGCCCGGACCGTGGAGCCGGTCTACACACTCGTTCCGTCGGCGCTCGACACGGCGCAGGGACAGCTGCGGGCATTCGCCGCGGCGCTGAACGCCGCGTACGCGAGTGCCCACGGAGACTCCGTGCCGGTGCAGCGGGCCGCGGCGACGTTCCACGTAGCCCTCACCGGGCGCGAGGTGTCCTACCTGGCCGACGCCGGCCGTCGTGGGCGCATGGTCAACGCGGTGGCACAGGCGTACGGTCGTTGGCTGTCGTCCGGCGTGGCGGCCGAGGGGGCATTGAACGGCGTGAGCGGGGAGGTGGTGCTGCGACGCGGACAGGCCGAGCACCCGCAGCCGTCCGACAGCCTGCGGAGCTTCCCCGAATTCGCGGTGCAAGCGCGCGCCCTCCAGCCGGATGCGGGCCCGATGGCGCGCGGCATCTACGAGCGCCTGCTGCGCGGCTTCTTCCACCCGACGATCGTCGCGGACACGGGCATCACGGACATGCGGCGGGGACAACTCCGCCGGTCGGTGCCGGTGAGCAAGTTCGACGTGCGGGCCGGCGAGAAGATCGTCGGAGCGAACGAGGTGGTGGGCGCCGAGCAGCACGAGAAGCTGGTGGCGCTGCATGACGCCATGGACCAGCGGCGCGGCGCGGTGCCGGAGATCCGGCGCGCGGCGGGCGCCCTCCTGTTCGACGCGCTGCTGATCACGCTGCTCGGGCTTACCGTGTTGATCTTCCGCCCGCACGTGTACGACTCCATGCGGTCGCTCATCGTGATCGCCGGGGTGACGGCGCTGGTCATCGTGGGCGGGGCGCTGGTATCCCATCTCCGGCCGCTGCGGCCGGAATTGATACCGGTGGGCATCGCCGCGATCGTGATCAGCGCGCTGTTCGACCAACGCATCGCGATGATCGTGGCCGTGCTCCTGGCCGGACTGCTCGGCGGGCAGGCAGCATTCCGCGGGACCAATGCGCTGTACGTGAACATCATCGGCGGCGCGGCGGCGGCGTTCAGCGTACGCGCCGTGCGCACCCGGCAGCAGGCCTACTACTGGATCGTCGTCATCGCCGCGGCCTACTGCGCGGGGGTGGTGGCCGTGGGGCTCACCCTCGACCTGCCCACCACCACCATTGCCGGATCGTCGGCGTACGGCGCGCTCAACGCCGTGATCAGCGTGCTCGTGGCGCTGCTGGTGCTTCCCGTTGCGGAGCGGTATACCGGCACCGAGACCGACCTCACGCTGCTCGAGTGGTCCGACCTCAACCGTCCGCTCATGCAGCGGTTGAGCCTCGAGGCCTCGGGCACCTTTGCCCACTCCATGCAGATCGCCAACCTCGCCGAGGCGGGTTGCCGCGCCGTCGGCGCCAACGCGCTCCTCGCCCGCGTCGGCGCGTACTACCACGACATCGGAAAGCTGGGCAACCCACAGTACTTCGTGGAGAACCAGGCCAAGGGACGGAATCCACACGACCAACTCCAGCCGCTCCAGAGCGCGCAGATCATCCGCAATCACGTGCGGGAAGGCCTCCAGTTGGCCGAGGAGAACGGCGTGCCGCGGGTGCTGCGCGCGTTCATCGCGGAGCACCACGGCACCGGAACCATCTCCTACTTCCTGGAGCGCGCCCGGCAGAGCGCCCACGAGGCGGCCGATCTCCAGCCGGCAGACTATCAGTATCCGGGCCCGGTGCCGCAGAGCGCCGAGACCGCCATCCTCATGTTGGCGGACGGCACCGAGGCCGCCGTGCGCGTGCTCAACGATCCGACTCCGGCCCGCATCCGCGACGTGGTGGAACACATCGTGAAGCAGCGACTCGAGCAGGGGCAGTTGCGCGATGCGCCGTTGACCCTTCGTCAGCTGGAACTGGTCAAGGCCGAGTTCACGCGCGTCCTGTCCGGGATGCACCACGCCCGCATCGACTATCCGGCATCGGGTGGCGGCGTCTCCTCCGGGTTCGCGGCGCGGTGAGCGTCACCGTGGACGTATCCGTGGAGGGGGGCCGACTCGGCATGCCGCGGGCTCTGGCCGTGGCGGCGGCGCGCGCCGCGCTGCGCGCCGAGCATGTGGCGCACGCCGTGCTGTCGGTGACCTTCGTGGACAACCGCACCATCGCCGCGCTGAACCGCAAGCATCTGGGGCACCGCGGTCCCACCGACGTCATCTCGTTCGGCTTCCTGCCCGCCACCTCGGGCGCTCCCGTCACCGGCGACATCTACATCGCCACGGAGGTCGCACGGCGGGCGGCCCGCGAGCGGAAGATCCCCCTGCGCGAGGAGCTGGTACGCCTGGTGGTGCACGGGACGCTGCACGTGCTGGGGTACGACCACCCCGACGACGAGACGCGGCTGACGTCGGACATGTGGAAACGACAGGAGCGGCTGGTGGCGCGAGTGCTCCGGAGCGCGCGCGCGTGACCGGCATCGGCTGGTTATTCGCTGCGGCGGGCGCCGGGCTCGCCGTCCTGACCGCCGCTGCCGCTGGCGCGCTGGTTTCCCCCGACTGCCGGCACGTGAGCGGCGCCGTGGAATCGCATCGGGCCCTGGCCTTCACCCGGGTGCTGGCCTATCTGGCACTGGGCGCCGGCGCCGCGCGCGGCCTGCTGCAATCCGTTCCGGGGCCGGCCCTCGTGCGAGCTGCGCTCTGGCTGGCGGTGATCGCGGCCGTGCTCGTGCTCGACGCGGCGGTCCGGGAAGTGGCGGCCATCCGCGGCCCGGCGGCGGCGGCGCGCACCCGATGGTTCACGGCCGTCGTCTCCCTGCTGTTGAGACCGATCGTGCTCTTCGGTGTGGCCCTCGAGTCCGCGCTCAACCGGCTCATCCCGCCGCGGTCCGACATCGAGGCGGAACGTCAGGCCACCGCGGAGCAGCTGCGGGCCGTGCTCGCCGCGTCCGACGAGGGAACCACCAGTGACGCGACGCTGCTCCATCGGGCATTCGCGCTGGCCGAGACGAGCGTCGACGAGATCATGGTGCCGCGAGTGGATATCGTGGGCGTGGATGTCGACATGCCGTGGTCGGAGGTGCTCGACCGCGTACGCAGCTCGGAGCACGCCCGGCTGCCGGTGTTTCGGGACACGCTCGACGAGGTGCTCGGCGTTCTGTACGCCAAGGATCTGCTGGCCTGGGCGCTGCGGGCCGAGGAACCGCCCGGGGGATGGGCGACCATCATCCGGCCGGCCACGTTCATTCCGGCATCCAAGACCATCGACCGCCAACTCCGGGAGTTCCGGAAGAGCGGCACGCACATGGCCATCGTGGTCGATGAGTTCGGCGGCACCGCGGGACTGGTGACGATCGAGGACGTACTCGAGGAGATCGTCGGCGAGATCCGCGACGAGCGCGATGTGGAGGAGCCCGACATCGAGCGCGAGGGCAACGACCGCTTCTGGGTGCTGGGCAAGGTGCCGCTGACCGACCTGTCGGACCTACTGGGCATCTCGTTGGAGCGCGACGATGTGTCCACGGTGGGCGGGCTGGCGTACGACGAATTCGGCCGCGTGCCGCGTCCCGGCGATACGACGACGATCGGCGATTTCCGGGTGGTGGTGGAGCGGGTGCATCGCCGGCGTGTCGAACGCGTGTACTTCGAGCGCCAGCCGGCGCGAACGGCCGCCCGCGAGGGCGACGCATGAGCGCGCCCGGCATGATCATCGTCGTGACCGCCGTGGTCATCGCGTGGCTGGTGGCGGGCATCACCGTGGTGCGCCTCGCGAGCCGCATCTGGCTCCGGCACTGGGCGGAACGCGGCCTGCGCGGGGCAACGGTTCCCCTCGACTCGGTCACTGGCCCGCAGCGGCTCATCGCGTCCGGGTCGGTGATGGTGGGCTTCGTCATCGCCCTGGCCGGCGGCGCGCTGGCGGCGCGGCCGTCGGCCTCGGTTGCTGCCGTTGCCTGGGACCTGGTTATCTGCGCGGTCGTTCTGGTGATGGTGGCCCAGTCGTTCGCCCGCGCACTGGCCCGCCACTCCACCGAGGGGCTGGCGTCGCTCACGCTACCATTGCTGCGCGGCGCGGTGGCTGCCGCCGCCCCGGTCCTCGCGGCCGCGCGGCGGCTGCGTGGCGTCCCCCCCGGGGTGCCGGCCGGCCCGACGGCCGAACGGCGCGCCGTGGAGCGGCTGCTGCGGGAAGGCGAACTCGAAGGCGTGAGCGCGCGCGACGACGCGGTGATCATCAGCGGCGTGGCGGAGTTCGGCGACAAGGTGGTGGAGGACGTCATGACGCCGCGCGAGCAGGTGTTCGCCGTTGCCGATACCACGGACCCCCACGCGGCCGCCGAGCTGGTGGCCCACTCGGCGTACAGCCGCGTGCCCGTGTATCATGGGTCGCTGGACCGGGTGACGGGGATGATCCATGCCTTCGATCTGCTGCGAGGCGCCGACGCGGCCCTCACGTCTCCACGCCCGGTGACCCAGACCTCGGCGGACACACGGTGCAGCGAACTCCTGTTCCAGATGCTGCGAGACCACCGGCACCTGGCCATCGTCCATGACACGAACGCCCGCACCATCGGCATCGTGACGCTCGAAGACCTGCTGGAAGAACTCGTCGGCGACATTCGCGACGAGCACGACGAACCGGCCCCGACATCCGCATGACCGCACCCACGCATTCCCCCGCGAACGAGCAACTGCTGCAGCAGTTCGCCGAAGGCCGGCGCGCGGCGCTCGCCCGCGCCGTGAGCATCGTCGAGAACCACCGGGGGGGGTTCGACACCCTGCTCGCGCACTGGCAGCCCAAGCTCGGCGGGGCCCGCCGCATCGGCCTCACCGGCCCGCCGGGCGCCGGCAAGAGCACGCTCACCGCCGTGCTCGTGAAGGCCTATCGCGACGCCGGGCTCTCGGTGGGAGTTGTGGCCGTGGATCCGACGTCGCCGTTCACCGGCGGCGCCCTGTTGGGCGATCGCATCCGGATGGAATCCGTGGCGCTCGACGAGGGCGTGTTCATCCGCTCCATGGCCACCCGCGGATCCCTTGGCGGACTGGCCGCGACCACCAGCGAAGTGGCCGACGTGCTCGACGCCTTCGGCATCGACCGCATCATCATCGAGACGGTGGGCGTGGGGCAGAGCGAGCTGGACATCTCGCGCATTGCGGACGTCAGCGTGGTGGTGCTGGTGCCGGAGTCGGGCGATTCCATCCAGACCCTGAAGGCAGGGCTCATGGAGATCGCCGACGTGTTCGTGGTCAACAAGGCCGACCGTCCGGGCGCCGACCGGCTGCGCAACGAGTTGGAATTGATGCTCGGCCTGCGCTCCGGCGCCACCATGAAGAACACGCCCGCCCACCACGGAGTTGATCTCTCGCGCAAGAATCCGGCGCGCCTGGCGCGTGAAGCGGCCCGGGAAGCGGACACGGACCGCTGGACGCCCCCCGTGCTGCGCACGGTGGCCGTCAACGCGGAGGGCGTCGCCGAGGTCGTGGACGCGTTGGACCGCCTGTATCATTATCTTGACCGCAGTGGCGAGTTGCGGCTTCGGCGCCGCCGGCGGCTGCGCGACCGGGTGATGCACGTGGTGGAGTCCCGGGTGCGCGACCGGCTGTGGAAGGACGCCGGCACCAATGCCTGGCTCGACGAACGGCTGCCGGCGCTGGAAGCGGGCGAGACCAACCCGTTCGCCGTCGCCGACGCGCTGCTCGCGAGAAGTGGAACCCTTCTGACGCAGGTGAAGCCATGACGTCCACGCGGGATCTCTCCGAAACCGTTGCCGAGCAGCGCGCCGAACTGGAGCGGCTGCGTGCCGAAGTCGAGGCCTGGCGGGCCCGGTTCGCCAAGGGCGAGAAACGCGACCTGGCGTTCGTGAATTCGGAAGGCGAGATCGAGCCCCTGTTCACGGCGCTCGACGTACAGGGCGACCGCGAGAGCGACCTCGGCGTGCCGGGGGCCTTCCCGTACACCCGCGGCATCCACCCCACCGGCTATCGCGGCAAGCTGTGGACCATGCGCCAGTTCGCGGGATTCGGCAGCGCCGAGGACACCAACCAGCGGTTCAAGTTCCTGCTGGAGCACGGGCAGACGGGGCTCTCCACCGCGTTCGATTTCCCGACCCTCATGGGCTACGACTCCGACCACCCCCGGTCGCTGGGCGAGGTCGGAAAGACTGGTGTCGCGATTTCCAGCCTCGCCGACATGGAGGTGCTGTTCGACGGCATCCCGCTCGATCAGGTGTCGACGTCGATGACGATCAATGGCCCGGCGATCATTCTCTGGGCGTTCTACATTGCCGCGGCGGAGAAGCAGGGCGTGTCGGCCGACAAGCTGCGGGGCACGATCCAGAACGACATCCTGAAGGAATACATGGCGCAGCACGCCTGGTGCTTTCCCATCGAGCCGGCCCTGCGCCTGATCGTCGACTGCTTCGAGTGGGGCGCCAAACATGCGCCGCTCTGGAATACGATCTCGATCTCGGGCTACCACATCCGCGAGGCGGGCTCGACGGCGGCGCAGGAGCTGGCGTTCACCCTCGCCGATGGATTCACATACGTGGAGCGTGGCGTCGCCCGCGGCCTGGATGTCGACTCCTTCGCCAGCCGGCTGAGCTTCTTCTGGGACATCCACAACGATTTCTTCGAGGAGATCGCCAAGCTCCGCGCGGCGCGGCGCATCTGGGCGCGCCACATGAAGGAACGGTACGGCGCCAAGGATCCGCGTTCGTGGATCATGCGCTTCCACTCGCAGACCGCCGGCGTGACGCTCACGGCGCAGCAACCGATGAACAACGTCGTGCGCGTGGCCTACCAGGCGCTGGCTGCCGTGCTCGGCGGCACGCAGTCGCTGCACACCAATTCGATGGACGAGACGCTGGCGCTGCCCACGGAAGAAGCGGTGCAGGTGGCGCTGCGCACACAGCAGATTCTGGCCTACGAGAGCGGCGTGCCCAACGTGATCGATCCGCTGGGCGGGTCGTACTACGTGGAGGCCCTCACCGACCGGATGGAGCGCGAGGCCGAGGAGATGTTCTCCGAGATCGAGCGCGTGGGCGGCGTGGTGGCCGGTCTCGAGACCGGCTGGTTCCAGCGCAAGATCGCCGAGGCGGCGGCCCGCCAGCAGTGGGAGATCGAACAGCACCGGCGGGTGGTGGTGGGCGTGAACGAGTTCGTCACCGACGAAGACGCGCTCACGATCCCGGTGCTCAAGGTGGGCGAGGCGGCGGAGCGCCGGCAGCGGGAGCGGATGAACAAGCTCCGCGCCGAGCGCGACGACGCGCGGTGCAAGGCGACGCTCGACGCCCTGCGCGAGGCGGCCCGCGGTACGCAGAACCTGATGCCGCTGATCCTCGAGTGTGCGCGGAGCTACTGCACGCTGTACGAGATCCGCGCGGCGATGGAGGATGTCTTTGGAGCGTACCGCGAGCCGGTGTTCTTCTAGCGGCGCGGTGGGACGCCGGCAGCTGCGGGCCGCCCGCCTGGCGGTCCTGCTGGGGGCGGCCGGCGTGGTCGCCTGCGGCAGCGGCGGCGCGACTCCGCCTCCCTCCGGCCCGTCGGCGCGCGGGTTGCTCGCCGTATCGGCGACGACAGTGCACATCCCGCCCTCCGCGTCGGAGGTGCTGGACGCATTCACCACCATCTACGGCGCGGGCGCACGCGGGTACTTCCAGTCGCAGCGGTGGAGTGAACTCGAGTCGACTCCGGGCGCCATCGACCTCACGTCGCTGAGGAACACGCTGAACGTCGTGACGGGAACGGGGTTCACACCGTTCGTCGGAATTCAGGTTATCAACACCACCGTCGAGGAGACGCCGTCCGACCTGCGCGGCGTGCCGTTCGACAGCCCGGCGATGAAGGCGCGGTTTCACACGCTGCTGGACTCCGTGCTCCCGGTACTGACCGGCCGTGTGCCGTACCTGTCCATCGGCAACGAAGTCGACGCCTACCTCAACGCCACCAACGGTTGGGCGGCCTACACGGACTTCTTCAACGACGCGGTGGCGTACGTTCATCAGAAGGCGCCGGCGATGAAGGTCGGTGTGACCGTGGAATGGGCCTCGGCCGCGGGCGCCTCGGCGGCGCAGATCCGTGCGCTCACTGCGCGGGCGGACGTTCTCGTCTTCACCTACTACGCCATCGCGCCGGACTTTCACGTGCTGCCGGCATCGGAAGGCCCTGCCACTCTCGATGCCATGGTGGCGTTTGCGGGTGGCAAGCCGGTGGTGGTACAGGAGTTCGGCATGCCCACCGACTCCACATTGGGGGGCAATGAACAGTTGCAGGCGGATTTCGTGTCGTCGAGCATCGGCGAGTTCGCCAGAATCGGGGCGGGCAAGATGCCAATGCTCAGCTTCTTCAGTCTGTATGACCTTCCGCAGTCGCTCTGCGATCAACTGCCAGGCTATTACGGCGTGAGCGGCCCGAGCGTCGGCCCGTTCGTGGCGTATCTCTGCTCGCTGGGGCTGCGCACGGGTCAGGGCACCGACAAGCTCGCCTGGCCTGCGTTCCGGACGGCGGCCGCGGCGGCCGGCTTTCCGTAACGCCTGACTACCTTTCGGAGTGCCTCGAAAGAAATCCTCCGAGTGGTGGCGCGACTACTTCGACGCGCAGTACCTGCTCGAATACGAACCGATCTTCACGCCTGAACGCGCCCGGCAGGACGTCACGCGCGTGGTCGAATTGCTGGGACTGCCCGTGGGCGCCCGCGTGCTCGACGTCCCATGCGGCCAGGGGCGGCATGCCCATCTCCTCGCCGAGGCCGGCTACCGCGTGGACGGGCTCGACTACTCGCGCGACCTGCTGGCGCGCGCTCGTGCCCGCGGCACCGGCCCGAGTCTGCGCTACCACCACGGCGACATGCGGAAGCTGCCCGGCCGGTGGACCGGCCGGTTCGATGCGGTGGTGAATCTGTTCACGTCGTTTGGCTTCTTCACCGAACCCGCCGATGACGCACGCACCATCGCCGAGTTCGCGCGCGTGCTGAAACCCGGCGCCGTGCTCCTGTGGCACGGCGGCAACCGCGACGGCGTGATGGCCCGGTTCCTGGCCCGTGACTGGTGGCGAACCTCCGACGGGACGCTGGTGGGGCAGGAACGCGATTTCGATCCTCTGTCGGGGATCCTCACCGTGACGTCCAACTGGTACGGTCCGCACGGGTCGGGCCAGCGGGAGCATCGCATCCGCCTCTACACGCCCACGGCGCTCGCCGATCTCATGGCCCGCTCGGGCCTGATCGTGGAGGCGGCGTGGGATGGGTGGAGCCAGCGCCCCCTTGGCCGGCGGTCGGGCGAGATGCTGCTCGTGGCGCGCAAGCACGAGTTGCCCCCGCGGCAACGCGCCCGCTAGCTTGACTGCGGACGCCGGTGCCTCCCATCGGCGCCGGTGAACCTCTGACCCACGCTGTCCATGCGCCCCATCCGAGTGCTCGTTGCCAAACCCGGTCTGGACGGTCATGACCGCGGCGCCAAAGTGGTCGCCGCGGCCCTCCGGGACGCAGGCATGGAAGTCATCTACACCGGTCTGCACCAGACACCGGAAATGATCGCCAACGCCGCCATCCAGGAAGACGTGGACGTCGTCGGGCTGTCCATTCTCAGCGGCGCCCACATGACGCTCTTCCCGCGCGTGAAGGAGCTGCTGCGGGAGCAGGGGCGCGACGACATTCTGGTCACCGGCGGCGGGATCATCCCCAAGGAAGACATGGACGCGCTGCGCGCCCAGGGAGTCGGGGAGCTGTTCGGCCCCGGAACGCCAACGTCGGACCTCGTCGACTACATCCGGACGTGGTTCGAAGAGCGATCGCGGCAGGAAGCGTGACGTCGCGGCTGCGGGCGCTGAGCGACGCGCTGCGCGAACTCGAAGACCGGCTTCGTGAGGGCGGTGGGCCCGACAAGATCGCGCGGCAGCACAAGCAGGGGAAACTCACGGCGCGCGAACGGGTCGCCAAACTGTGCGACCCCGACACCGCGTTCGTCGAGGTCGGTCTTCTGGTGGCCTACGATCAGTACGACGGCCAGGCACCGGGCGCCGGCGTCGTCACGGGTATCGGCATCGTGGAGGGACGCGAGACGGTCATCGTCGCCAACGATGCCACGGTGAAGGCCGGCTCCTGGTGGCCCGAAACGATCCGCAAGATGCTCCGGGCGCAGGAGATCGCCATGCGCTGCCGGATTCCCATCATCTATCTGGTGGACTCCTCCGGCGTGAACCTCCCCTATCAGGGGGGCGTGTTCCCGGGGCAGTACGGCGCCAGCCGCATCTTCTACTACAACTCGATCATGCGGCACTACCTGCACGTGCCGCAGTTGGCCGCGGTCATGGGGCCGTGCATCGCCGGCGGCGCCTACCTGCCGGCGCTCTCCGACACGATCGTGATGGTGGAGGGCACGTCGTTCATGGGACTCGGCGGTCCCAACCTCGTGAAGGGGGCGACGGGGCAGGTGATCGACGGCGAAACGCTCGGTGGCGCCACCACGCACACCGAGATCAGCGGCGTGGCGCACTACAAGGTGCCCCACGACGCCGCCGGCCTCGAGAAGCTGCGGGATCTCGTGGC
Organism: uncultured Gemmatimonadaceae bacterium; assembly: GCA_963814345.1. Taxonomy (GTDB): domain Bacteria; phylum Gemmatimonadota; class Gemmatimonadetes; order Gemmatimonadales; family Gemmatimonadaceae; genus JAGWRI01. Next base: position 114,867 of record CAWFCT010000018.1, read on the forward strand.
GGTGCTCCCGCGCCCGGCGTTGCCGGCGTGGCCCGAACCGGAGCCGCCCACCGCCGACCCGGCCACGCTCTACGAACTGCTGCCCTCCGACCACCGCATGTCGTACGACATGCACGAGATCCTCAAGGCCATTCTCGACGGCGGGCGCATCGACGAGTTCCAGCAGGGGCTCGCCCGCGAGATGATCTGCGGCGACGCGCGGATCGAGGGCATGCCGGTCGGCATCATCGCCAACCAGCGTGGGCTCATCAAGGGACGCGCCGGCGAACGCCCCCGCTTTGGCGGCATCGTGTACGCCGAGAGCGCCGAAAAGGTGGCGTACTTCATCGATCGGTGTAACCGGCAGCGCATCCCGATCCTGTTCGTGCAGGACGTGTCGGGCTTCATGGTCGGTCCCGACGCCGAGCACGAGGGCATCATCCGCGCCGGCGCGCGGTTCGTGGAGGCAATGGCCACCGCGCGCGTGCCCAAGATCGTGCTCACCGTGAACCACGCGTCGGGAGCGGGCTACTACGCCATGGCCGGGCAGGGCTTCGATCCCGACTTCATCTTCAGCTGGCCCAGCGGCCGGATGGGGGTGATGGAAGGCGAGGCCGCGGTGCAGGCCGTGCACGGCCCCGCCATCGAGGCGGCCCGGGCGGCCGGCAAGGAGCCGGCGGCCGAGGTGGCCGACTCGATGGAGGAAATGCGCGCCGACTACGAACACCAGCTCGACGCCAAGTACGCCGGTGCCCGCGGATACATCGACGCCGTCGTGTATCCCGAGGACACGCGGCACACCCTCGCCCTCGCGCTGCGCGCGGCGGCCCAGAATTCCGGGCCGCATCTCGGGGCATTCGTACTTCCCGCACACTTCGACGAATCATGAAAGACATAGTCCGTGTCGCATCGGGGCAGGGGTTCTGGGGCGATTGGCTGGAAGCTCCGCGGCGCCAGGTGGAAGGCGGCCCCGTGGACTACCTGATGCTCGACTACCTGGCCGAGGTCACGATGTCCATTCTGCAGAAGCAGAAGGAACGCGACCCGAAGATGGGCTACGCCCGCGACTTCGTGGGCGCCATGGAGAGCGTCATGCCCGCCGTGACCGAACGAGGCGTGCGCGTGATCGCCAACGCCGGCGGCGTGAACCCGCCGGCGTGCGCCGAAGCGGTGCGGGCCGTGGCGGGAAAGTCGGGCGCGGCCGAGAAGGTGCACATCGGCGTCATCACCGGCGACGATCTGCTGCCGCGGCTCGACGATCTGATCGCCGACGGGCACGCGCTGACGCACATGGAAACGGGCGAGCCGCTGAGCACCGTCCGCGACCGCGTGCTGTCGGCCAATGCCTACATCGGCTCCGTGCCGATCGTCGAGGCGCTCTCGCGCGGCGCCAACATCGTCATCACCGGACGCTCCACCGACACCGCGCTCACCATGGCGCCGCTACGCTTCGAGTTCGGCTGGAAGGCCGACGACTGGAACCGCCTCGCCGCCGGGATCATCGCCGGGCACATCATCGAATGCGGCGCCCAGTGCTCGGGCGGCAACTGCCTCTACAACTGGCGCGAGGTCCCGGACCTGGCCAACGTCGGCTACCCGATCATCGAGGGGCATCCCGACGGCAGTTTCTTCGTCACCAAGCATCCGAACACCGGCGGCTGGATCAACGTACCCTCGGTGTCGGAACAGCTCGTCTACGAGATGGGCGACCCGCACTCGTACATCACCCCCGACGTCATTGCCGACTTCTCCAGCATCCACCTGGAACAGGCGGGCGACAATCGCGTGCGCGTGTTCGGCATTCAGGGACGCGAAGCCACCGACAAGCTGAAGGTGTCCATCGCCTATCGCGACGGGTACAAGGCGGTGGGATCGCTGGTGTACGCGTGGCCGGATGCGCTGGAGAAGGCGCAGCTCGCCGATCGCGTGTTGCGTGAACGACTCGACCGGCTCGGACTCAAGTTCGACCACATTCTGAGCGAGTTCGTCGGGGCCTCGGCCACCCACGGCCGGCTGGCGGGCGACGCCGGCCGGGATGCGCCCGAAGTGCAATACCGCATCGGCGTGCGCGGACACGACCGGGCCATGGTCGAACGCTTCACCCGTGAGATCGTGCCGCTGGTGCTCAATGGTCCACCGAGCGTCACGGGCTTCGCCGCCGGCCGTCCCAAGGTGGAGGAGATCGTCGCCTACTGGCCGGCGCTCATCGACAAGCGCGTGGTCCAGACCCACGTGGAGATCCTCTGATGCACGTCCGCCTTCTCGACATCGCGCACGCCCGGTCGGGCGACAAGGGCGACACCGCGAACGTCGGCGTCATTGCGCTGAAGCCCGAATGGTATCCCGTGCTGGTGAAGTACCTCACCCGGGACCGCGTGGCCGAGCACTTTCGCGGCCTCATCGATGGCCCGGTCGAACGGTTCGATCTGCCCAACCTCCATGCCCTGAACTTCCTGCTGCACGGGGCGCTGGACGGGGGCGGCACCCTGTCGCTCCAGACCGATGCGCAGGGGAAGGTGTATTCCACGGCGCTCCTCCGCCTGGTTCTCGACGTGCCGGACGCGGAGGCCAAGCCGTTGGGGCTCCCGGCGGCGGCTTGACCCGGCTCGCGCTCATCAAGGTCGCACTGGCGGTGGTAGGCATCGTCGTGTGGGGGTATGGCGCCCGCATCGACAACGCGCACCTGCGATTGGCGGGAATGGGGGTGTTGGTCGTGGCGGTGGCGTTGCGGCTGCTCCCCCGCTCGGTGCGCGACCGGATCGACGGCCGCGGCGGCGGTACCGGAAGCCGCGGCCCGTAGAGGGGGCGGCCCGGAGCCGCTAGGTTGCGCACATGCCCGCCACCCAGATCCCCGAACTGCTCGCCCCGGCGGGCTCGCTCGACGCCGTGCGCGCCGCACTGGCCAACGGCGCCGACTCGGTGTACCTGGGCGCCGAGCAATGGAACGCGCGGGACGAGGGGGCACAACTCTCGCTGGATGACGTGGAACAGGCGTGCCGGCTGGCCCACGAGCGTGGGCGCCGCATCTACCTGACCTTCAACATCCTGTTCAAGCCGCACGAGTTGGTGGAGTCGCTGCTCTTCCTTGGGGAGGCGGTGGACCGTGGCATCGACGCCGCGATCGTGCAGGACATCGGCGCCATCCGGCTCATCCAGCGCGTGTATCCGCAGCTCGAGATCCACGGGTCCACGCAGATGACCGTGCACGATGCGGCGGGCGCCGCGGTGCTCCACGAGCTGGGGGTGCACCGCGTGGTGCTGGCCCGCGAGAACACGCTCGACGACATCCGGAGCATTCGCGCCGCCGTGCCCGATCTGGGACTGGAGTCGTTCGTGCACGGCGCGCTCTGCATCTCGTACTCCGGTCAGTGCTACATGTCGGGGATGATCTCGGAGCGGAGCGCCAATCGCGGCTCGTGCGCGCAGTCGTGTCGCAAGGACTACGTGCTCACGGACGTCGCCGACGGCCGGGAGTTGGACCGCGGCTACCTGATCTCGGCCCGCGATTTGGCGGCGCACGACCACCTGCCCGAGATCGCCGATGCGGGCATCGCGTGCCTGAAGGTGGAGGGCCGGAAGAAGAAGCCCGAGTACGTCGCCACCGTGACGAGTACCTACCGCGGCTTTCTCGACCGCATCGCCCGGGGCGACCGCACGCTTCCCGACGCCTCGGAAGTGCAGCCGCTCGTCCAGATCTTCAGCCGCGGTTTCACCGGTGGCATGTACGGGGGGCGGGCGGGACGGGACTACGTCACGCGCACGCAGCCCGACAACCGCGGGGCGCTGCTCGGCACGGTACTGGAACCGGGGCCCGGCGAGATCGTGATCGAGGTCTCGGCACCCATCGAACCGGGCGACGGAGTGGGATTCGAGGCACCCGACGGGCGTGGCGGCGCGTCGGCTGGCGGCACCGTGACGGCGGTTCGCACGTTGGCGGGTGGCGGGCGAATCCGGCAGGCGATTGCGGTGCCGGTACGGGTGCAACCGGGCTGGAAGGTATTCCGCACCTCCCAAGCAGCGCTGCTGAATCGGGCTCGCGAATCGTACGCCGCGCTGCCGGCGCACGTCCGCGCGCACAAGGTGCGCCTCGATGCGCGCGTGTTCGGGTCGGCCGGGTCTCCACTCAAAGCCACGTTCGTGAGCGGCGGCGAGTCGGTCACCGTGCAGAGCCAGGCCACGCTCTCGCCGGCCAGCAAGCGACCCCTCGACCGCCAACTTCTCCGCGAGCAATTCGGGCGATTGGGCGAGACGCCGTTCGCCCTCTCGGCGCTGGACGATGCGGGGCTCGCGCCCGGGCTGTTCCTTCCCGTAAGCGAACTCAACCACCTGCGGCAGCGTGCGGTGGACGAGCTGATGCAGCGACGCGATTGGGCGCGCCACGCGGCGGAGACGGAGCGCCGTGCCTGCGTGGAGGCCGCGGTAGCGGATCTCTCCGTCGTGGCGTCCCCGGCCGGGGATGAGCCGCGGTTCCGGCTGGTGGCCGAGGTGTTCGATCTGGCCGATGCGGAGGCGGCGGCGCAGGCCGGCGCCACGGAAATCGTGTTCGACCCCTTCCTGCGCCACCCGGCGCCGCCCAAGGCCAGGGTCCGGGCGCTGCACGAACGGCTGGCCGGCGATGGGATCTCGCTCCGGCTCCGCACCCCAACCATCGTGCGCCCGGAAGAGAGGGCGACCGTGAAGAAGTGGCTCGATCTCGGACTCCCCGTGCAGTCGGGGCATGTGGGATTATTGGCCGAGCTTTCGCGCGCCGGAGTCGACGTCACCGCCGACTATGCGGTGAACGTGATGAACCAGCATACGGCGGCCGAGATCTTCCGGCTCGGCGCCCGCCGTCTCACCGCATCGGTGGAACTGACGCTCGACGAGATCCGCCAACTGGTGGCGCCCTGGGAGGGGCGCGGGTTCGAGGTCTTCGTCTACGGACGCCCCGAGGGCATGACGCTCGAACACTGCGTCCTCTCGGCCGCATTCGAACGCGAGCCCACCACCTGCCGCGATCTGTGCGTGCAGAAGCACACCAACGTGGAACTCACCGACCCCACGGGATACGCGTTCCCCGTGGCCACCGATTCCGCCTGCCGCAACCGGCTGCTGCACTCGCGCCCGATCGAGGGGTCGGAGTTCGTACCACGCCTCTGGGAAGCGGGCATTCGCTCGTTCCGGGCCGTGTTCAACGTGGCCGGCGACCCGGTGGGCGAGATCGTGCGAGGCTATCGCGAGACGCTGGACGCACTGGACACCGGCACGACTGCCGTCCGTTCCCCGGTGCGCGAACTGGTGGGCGCTTCCTTCACGCGCGGACACTTTACTCGTGCCGTGTAAGGGCGCCACGCGCCCCGTTTCGATGACGCCAGCCGTCGGCGCGGCGCCTACGATGCGCGCATGAGCAAGTCCGAGCCGGCCGCCGGAGACGCCGCCCTCGGTGTGCTGCACGAGCGGTTCGGCTATCCCGCCTTTCGCGCCGGCCAGGCCGAAGCCGTTTCGAGCGTGCTCGCCGGCAAGGAGACCGTGGTCATCCTGCCCACCGGCGGCGGGAAGTCGCTCTGCTACCAGGTACCGGCGCTGATCCTGCCTGGGCTCACGATCGTGGTGTCCCCGCTCATCTCCCTGATGAAGGATCAGGTGGATGCGCTGGAGCGACGCGGGATCCCGGCGGCGTTCATCAACAGCTCGCTCTCGTCGGGGCAGGTGAGCGATCGGATGGCCGCCGCGCGCAGCGGTGCCCTCAAGATGCTGTACGTGGCGCCCGAGCGGTTCGACGCCGGCACCACCCTCGATCGACTGCGCGATACCCGGATCTCCCTGTTCGCCGTGGACGAGGCGCACTGCATCAGCGAATGGGGGCATGATTTCCGGCCCAGCTACCTGCGTCTGGCCCAGGTGCGGGAGGCGCTGGGCAATCCCACTCTCCTGGCGCTCACCGCCACGGCCACGCCGCACGTGCGCGAGGATATCGTGCGGCAACTCCAGATGGGTCGCCCCACCGTCATCGTCACCGGGTTCGATCGCACGAATCTCACGTACTACGTGCGGTCGGGGCGCACCGACGCCGACAAGGACAACGCGCTCATCGAGGAGCTTCGGGCGCGCGAGGGACTCGGCATCGTGTATGCGTCCACCCGCAAGGCGGTGGAGCGGATCGCCACGCTCCTCAACCGGCGGCGCATCCGGGCGCTCCCGTATCATGCGGGGCTCGACGACGAGCATCGCCGCGAAGTGCAGGACGCGTTCATGCGCGAAGAGGCCCGCGTCATCGTGGCCACGAACGCCTTCGGTATGGGCATCGACAAGTCCAACGTGCGGCTCGTGGTGCATCACGCCATGCCGGGCACGCTCGAGGCGTACTACCAGGAGGCGGGGCGCGCCGGACGCGACGGGGAGCCCGCGGAGTGCGTGCTGCTGCACGCGTACCGGGACCGGTTCACGCACGAGTACTTCATCCGGACGGCGCACCCGCAACGCGAGGTGGTGGAGCGATTGTACGACCTGCTCCAGCGCGGTGGCCCCGCGGTGGCCGCACTCGATGCCGCCCAGTTGGCCAAGAAGCTGGGCCGCAAGACCAACGCGCGCGATGTCGAAGCGGCCCTGCGCCTGCTCCAGCGCGTGGGGGCCTGGCAGGCCGGGGCGCCCATCGGCCGCCGCGTGCACGTGCGGCTGCTCGCCACCACTACGCGCATCCGCGCGGAACTCGGCGAGTCCAGGGCGCTGGAACTCGGGCTGCTGCGCGCCCTCTGGAAGCTCGGTCGCGACGGGCTGTACGAGGGACTCGACGTGGACCTGGATGGGCTGCCGCCGGCGCTGGGCGGTCCGGCGTTGGAACTGTTGGACGGCCTCCAGCGAGAGCAGTTCGTGGAATGGGTCCGTCTCGAATCCGCTCCGGCGCCGACCAGGCCCGGTGCGGGCCTGGATCGGTTCCGCATCGACTGGGATTCGCTGGATCGTCGCCATCGCGCAGACCTCGACAAACTCGAGGCGATGCAACGGTACGCCTACACCAAGCGTTGCCGCCGAGCGTTCGTGCTCCGATATTTCGGAGATCCGTCGGCGCGGCCGGAATGCGGAGCGTGTGACAACTGCCTCCGTCGCCCGGGCGGTGGTTCGACCCGGCGCCAGAACACCGGCCGCCGGCCCAAGCACACGTACATCGGCACCGACGACGTGCTGGTGGCCGTGCCTTCGCCAGAACAACCCAAGCGCGCGCGACGTCGCCGTCGAGACGCCGACGCCTCCTGATTGACATGGACGACGCCCTCTACTTTTCCGAGCAGCACCTGGCCGTGCGCGAGATGGTTCGCGAATTCGCGCGCGACGAAGTGGCCCCCGTGGCCGCGCGGCACGATGCCGACGCCACCTTCCCGTGGGCCAACATCAAGCGCATGGGCGAACTCGGGTTGCTCGGCGTGCCATGGTCCGAGGAACTCGGCGGCGCCGGACTCGACCTGCTCAGCTACATGATCGTGATCGAGGAGCTGGCCAAGGTCGACGCCTCGCACGGACTCACGGTTTCCGCGCACACCACCCTCGGCACGTCGCCCATCGTTCACTTCGGCACCGCGGAGCAGCAGAAGCGCTACGTGCCGTTCCTGGCGTCCGGTCGGGTGATGGGCGGATTCGGCCTCACCGAACCCGACGCCGGCAGCGACGCGGGCGGCACGCGCACCACTGCCGTGAAGAAGGGCGACCGGTACGTGATCAACGGCGTCAAGCGGTTCATCACGCACGGGCACGTGGGTGAAATCTTCGTCGTCACCGCAGTCACCAATCCGGGGCAGGGCACCAAGGGGATCAGCTCCTTCATCCTCACCAAGCCCACCGGCGACCCCGAGGGCGCAGCGGCTGCGGGCGTGGGTCACGAGCCGTCGCTCCCCGCCATGAAGGGATTCCGGGCGGGCAAGAAGGAGGACAAGCTCGGATGGCGCGCCTCCGACACCGCCGAACTGATCATGGAAGACGTGGAGGTGCCGGAAGAGAACCGGCTGGGCGAGGAGGGGCTGGGGTTCAAGAACTTCATGCGCACGCTGGACGCCGGGCGCATCGGCATCGCGTCGCTCTCGCTTGGCATTGCCGAGGGAGCGTTCGAGGAGGCGCGCAAGTACACGACCGTGCGCAAGCAGTTCGGTCAGGCCATCGCCAAGTTCCAGGGCGTGCACTTCCAGTTGTCGGACATGGCCACTGAGATCGAGGCCGGCCGGCATCTGATGTTCCATGCCGCATGGTTGGCGCAGAACGGCAAGCCGTTCGGCAAGGAAGCGGCGATGGCCAAGCTCTTCTGCTCGGAACTGGCCATGCGCACGACGATCACGGCGCTGCAGCTGCATGGCGGGTACGGCTACACCAAGGACTACCCCATCGAGCGCATGATGCGCGACGCGAAGATTTGTGAGATCGGGGAGGGCACGTCCGAAATCCAGCGCATCGTGATCGCCCGGCATCTGCTCAAGGACTTGCTGGACTGACCGTCCGTAAGTCCTTGCCACTCTTGCGGAAGCGACCGTTCAGCACTAGTAATTCTGTCGGTGACAACTTCCTCAGTATTTCCCGCCTTGGCACAGCCGCGCGACTCGCGGCGTGGTCGAGGCTCTCGATGTGCAGCGGCGGCCGAAGCAGCATCGGCCGCCGTCTGTGCAGCCATCCCCCTCGCGGCGCACGGCTTCCGTCATGAAGTCGATCGCATGCTGGCCCGTGGGAAGCAGCCGTTTTCCGGAATGATGGACGTGCGCACGCGCATCGCGTGGAGCGCACAGCGGCAGCCGGGCTCAGCGTGGTCGATCCCGCTCGAGCGGTGGATACCCAGCCACGCTTCGGCCGCCGGACACCGTCGTGTGTCTCTGCGTGCCGCCACCCCGTACACCCCCAACCGCCCCAATCCGCGTGCCGAGTCGCCGCGCGGAGCAGCGTCGGCGGTTCCCGATGAAACGCGAAATTCTTATCAACGCAACGCCGCGCGAAACGCGGGTTGCGATTCTGGAAGACGAGCAACTCGTTGAACTCCTCGTCGACCGGCCGGAAGCACGGCGCATGGTCGGCGACATCTACTTCGGCCGCGTAGAAGCGGTTCTCCCCGGCATCCAGGCCGCCTTCGTCGACATCGGCACCGAGAAGAGCGCGTTCCTGCACGCGTCCGATCTGGTGTATCCGGAAGACGGCGAAGCGGACGACGACGACGCCGACGAGAATGGCGACGACGACGCGGCCGACGAGCCGTCCGAGGACTCCCCGTACGCCGAGGAGAACGGCGAAGCGAATGCCGAGGCGCGGCCGCGGGGCCGCGGGCGTCGCGGCGGCGGGGGCCGCCGGGCGGCGCGGGCCAAGGCCCCGCCCATCCAGGACCTGCTCAAGCGCGGTCAGGAGATCATCGTCCAGATCTCCAAGGAGCCCATCTCCACCAAGGGCCCACGCGTAACGGCGCAGGTGTCCATGGCCGGGCGGTTCCTGGTGTTCATGCCGTTCGCGTCACGCGTGGGAGTGAGCCGCAAGATCGGCGATCGCGCCGAGCGCGGCCGGCTGCGCGAAATGGTGGAGAGCGTCCTGCCGAAGGACGCGGGCGGCGTCATCGCCCGCACCGTGGGCGAGGATGCGACCAAGGAGACGTTCAAGCGCGAGCTCGACACGCTCATCGGCCAGTGGAAGCGCATCAAGCGGAAGACGCACTTCGTGCGCGCGCCGGCGCTCATCCACCGCGAGACGAACCTCACGCGCGGGCTGATCCGCGACCTGTTCAGCGAGAAGGTGGAGCAGGTGTCCGTGGATTCGAAGCAGGTGTACAACGAGATCATCGGCTATCTGAAGGGCGTCGCTCCCGACCTCATCGACCGCATCAAATTGTGGGACGACACGGCCGGCATCTTCGACAAAGCCGGGATCGAGCCGGAGATTCGCGATCTGTTCAAACGGCGGTGCGACCTGCCGGCCGGTGGGTATCTGATCATCGAGCCCACCGAGGCCCTGGTGTCCGTGGACGTGAACTCGGGACGGTATACCGGCAAGAAGGATCCGGAGAAGACCATCCTGCGCACCAACCTCGAGGCCGCACGAGAGGTGGCGCGGCAGATCCGCCTGCGCGACATCGGCGGGATCATCGTCTGCGACTTCATCGACATGGAGACGAAGGCCAACCGCGACCGGGTGCTCCAGGAGCTGCGCAATCACCTGAGCCGCGACCGGGCACGCACCAAGGCGTTCGCGGTCAGCGAACTCGGCCTCATCGAGATGACCCGGCAGCGCGTGCGCCAGAGCCATCTGCAGAACATGACCGAGGCCTGTCCCACCTGCGCGGGTACGGGCCGGGTATTCACCGCCGAGACCATCGTGCGGCGCGTCGAGCGCTCGCTGCGTCGCATGGGCGTCGAGGGGAAGAAGGACCCGATGGTGGTGAAGCTGCACCCCGACGTCGCCATGTACGTGCTGCAGGAGGAGAAGGACCTGCTCAAGAAGCTCGAGAAGACCGTCGGGTTCAGTCTCGAGATCCGGGACGATCCGCTCCTCCGGCCCGACGAGTTCAAGCTCGTGGTGAAGACCGCCGGGCGGGACGTCACCCAGCACTACGCCGTGGCGTAGAGAGCGGGTTCGGACCCCCTAGACGCCACGTTGACAACGAGATAGCGGTCGCCTAACTTAGATGGCTCGCGCGCATTAACCCTGATCGATCCCATGTCCTACGCAATCATTCGCACCGGCGGCAAGCAGTTCCGTGTCGAACCCGGGCGCTACTACAAGATGCCCACGCTGCCCGGCGAACCGGGCGGCACGGTGGAGTTCAACGACGTTCTGCTCGGCTCGGACGGCAAGACCGTCAAGACGGGCGTGCCGACGCTTGCCGGCGCCAAGGTGACCGGCGAGATCCGGCGGCACGGCCGCGGCGACAAGATCGTCGTGTTCAAGATGAAGCGCCGGAAGAACTACGCGAAGAAGCAGGGGCACCGGCAGGGCTTCACCGAAGTGATGATCAACGATATCCAGCTCGGCTGAGCAAGGTTCCGTCATGGCACATAAAAAGGGCGTCGGCTCCTCTCGCAACGGGCGCGACAGCAATCCCAAGTACCGCGGCGTCAAGAAGTACGGTGGCGAGTCGGTCGTGGCCGGCAACATCATCGTCCGCCAGTGCGGCACCAAGTGGCACCCCGGTCGCAACGTGGGCCTGGGCACGGACTACACCATCTATTCGCTCATCGACGGCGTGGTGAAGTTCGAGCACCACTCCAAGTCGCGCTACCGCGTGAGTGTGTACCCCACCGCAGCGGCGAGCGAGACGACCTCGGCGGCCTGAGCCCCGACGATTCTCGATGTGCGGCGCCCCCGGCCTTCGGTCGGGGGCGCTCGTGTTTCCGCGGGCCCCGCCGACACTTTCCGCCGCCGGCCGACGTAGGAATCCCCGTCCCCAGTCGTGGAGGAAATCGTGCCGATCTGGAACAAGATCAAGGACGAAGTCGAACGCGCGGGCCGGGCCGCGCACAGCGCCATCGACGAGGGCAAACTTCGGCTCGATCTGATGCGCGCCCGACAGGCCGCCGACCGCAGTGCCCGGAAGCTGGGCTATGCGACCTACAAGGCGAAGACGGCGGGGAGTGAACTGGCGGACGACGTGTACAGGCGCCACGCGTCCGAGTTGTCGGCCGCCGAGGCGGAGATCGCCCGCATCGAGACGTTGCTTAAAGAGGCCGCCGAACGACGTACGGGCGCTCCGGCGCCCGGCGCGGACGCGCCGAAACCGGAGGCCGAGCCGCAGCCCACCGCCGCTTCGGGCGACGCGCCGAAGGGGTGAGGCAGATCAGCCGGCCGCCGATTCCAGTACCCGCACGTCGTCGCTGCAGAGGCCGTCCACCCCGAGGGTCGTGAGGCGCCGCACCTCGTCTGGGGCGTTTACCGTCCAGACGAGTATCCGCTTGCCGGCGGCATGGGCCGCGTCCACGAACCCCTGATCCACGAGGCTTCGGTGGGGCCAGAGGTCGCGTACCGGGTATCGGGCGACCAGGGTCTCCGGATGGGGAGTGCCTGCGTCGAATAACACCCCGTAGTCCAGATCGGGCCATCGGGTGTGCAGGGTCAGCACCGTCGGATGGTCGAAGCTGTGGAACGCGTACCGGCTGCCGTGCTTTTTGGCGACCGCCACGGCGGCCTCTCCCACGCCCTCGCCCTTGAGTTCCACGTAGACCGTGGCACGGTCGCCCAGGGCGTCCATCACGGCCGACAGGGTCGGGACCCGTCCTCCGCGCGGCAGCACGCAACGGCTCACGTCGGCCAGCGACAACTCGGCGATCGCGCCCGGGCGTCCGTCGGGGCCGGGGAGCATCGGGTCGTGGTGAATCACCACCGCCCCGTCACGCGTCCTATGGACGTCCAACTCCACGGCGTCGGCGCCGCGCTCCACCGCCCGCAGGAAGCCTTCCAGCGTATTCTCGTCGAATTCCCGCGGGGCGCCGCGATGGGCGATCCGCTCGGGGCCAAGGCGGTATTCCGGCATGCCGGTGTATATTGGCCAACCCGCCGTTCGGCAAGTTCTTAACGCCCCGCGGCCGGGAACGTCCGACCATAGGGAACGAATGACCGACGCGATCCGGAGCAGGAATGAACGGGGAGACCTGGAGCTCATCGAGGCGTGGCGGGCGGGGGACGAACGGGCGGCAACCGCGCTCGTCGACCGCCACGCGGCGGCCGTGGGCAGGTTCCTGGTCAGCTGCGGGGAACGCCGGGAGGTCGAGGAGTTGGTACAGGACACCTTCGTCCGGGCATTCGGCGCCATGGAATCGTTCCGGGCCGACAGCTCGCTGCGAACATGGCTATTCACCATTGCCCGCCGTCTGCTCCTGGACCGGCGGCGGGCCGACCGGCGGCGGCGGGATCGGGTGCAGATCGCCGAGGGAGATGCCGTCACCGAGGTCGACGCGCTCGACGGGGTGGTGGCTGACGAGACGGAGGCGCGACTGCGGCAGGCGGTCGAGCGGCTTTCGCCGAAACAGAAGGAAGTGTTCACATTGCGCGTCACCGAAGGTCTAACGTATAAGGACATCGCCGACGTGGTCGGCTCGACGGAAGGCGCGGCGCGCGTGCACTATCACAACGCCGTGCGATCGATCAAGGAGTTTCTCGATGAATGACTGCCCGAACGCGGACATCCGCGACCAACTGCCCGACCTGCTGCACGGGCACCTCGACGCTGCGTCGAGGGCTCGGGTGGAGTCGCATCTGCGTGCATGCGAGGATTGCCGGCAGGAACTGGAACTGCTTCGCGGCATCCGAGCCAGCGCCCCACGAATCGCGGTCGACGTGGATCGGATCGTCGCGGCGCTGCCGGCGGCGGCCGTGCGTCACCGGCGTTCGTGGACCGCACGCGTGTGGCAGTTGGCCGCGGCCGTCGTCTTCCTGGCCGCGGGCGGTTCGGCCGTGATGAAGTACGTGAACCACGTGGCGCCTCACGACGGTTCGCGCCCGGCCGTAGTGGCGTCGAACGATGGCTCGGCCTCGGCGACGAGCGTCGCGGGCGACGTCGAGTTGTCGGTCGGCTACGGGTACAGCGACCTGACGGACGCACAGCTCCAGACGCTGCTCAAAGACGTGGAACAGATCACGGCGGTGCCGCTGGCGGATCCCGACGTATCCGTTCCGAACGTCACCGTGAACAACGGAGGCGTGTGATGCGTCGACTGGCGAAGATGGCGGCACTCGTAGCGGCGCTCGCGCTGAGTGTACCGGCGGGCGCTCGCGCCCAGAAGGATACCGGGCGGCGGGGAAACCAGGGCGCGGGCATGATGCGTGGACGCCAGGGCAGAGGCCCGGGCGGCATGGAACGGATGCGCACGCTGCGCCAGATCCGACAGGCGTACACGCGCGCCGTGCGACGCCAGGTGGGACTCTCGGACGAGCAGATGCGGAAGCTCGCGCCCATCAACCGGAAGTTCGTCGGAGAACGGCAGGCATTGGAGATCGAAGAGCGCAACACCCGGATGGCGCTGCGGGCCGAGTTGAGCAAGGCGCAGCCGGACCAGGACAGCGTGGCGAGGCTCTCCGACCGACTGCAGGCGTTCCCGCGGCAGCGGCTCGATCTGAACGATGCCGAGGACCGGGACCTGGCCGCCATCATGACACCGGTGCAACTCGCTCGGTTCCGGGCGCTGCAGGAGCGTGTTCAGCGGCAGCTCAACATGATGCGGCAACCGCTGATGGGTGGTGATGCGCCACCGCTATCGCTTCCCGATTCGACGGGGGGCGGGGGCGGGGGCGGCTGACCGGGACCAGGGTGAGCAAGCCAGGGAGACGGGTGGGCGTGAGCGGGGACGGCGTTGAGACGCCGTCCCCGCGCTGCTAGTTTGTCTGTTCTTGCCCGGGTGGCGGAATCGGTAGACGCAGGGGACTCAAAATCCCCCACCATTGGTGTGCGGGTTCGAATCCCGCCCCGGGCATTTGGTTTTTTCAGAGGGAAATTGGCGCAGATATCACAAACGTGCTCTCGGCCTCGGGAGCACGTTTGGCGTTGGTGGTAGAAATGGTGGTAAGGCGGTGACGGGGGATGACGGCGGATGGCGGAGCGTGGAGCAACGCCACCCTGGGCCCGGAGCGCGTCGCGTTGGGCGTCTGGCTGCCGCCTAGGGGGCCGACAAAGCTGAGTTGCGATTCCGTCGGAGGCCCGCCGGCGAACTGGTTTGCAGGCGAGGCAACACCCCGAGGGCCAGCAGTGCCGCGGAGCCAGACACTCGGCCCTTCGGACCGGGCGCAGGTTCTCACTCGGCTCGCAACGCCTCCATGGGATCGACGTGGACGGCACGCCGGCTCGGGACGTATCCGGCCATGAGTGCCGCCCCCGCGAACACAACGCAAGTCGCCAGGTAGAGACCCGGCGATGTCGGCGACACACCCAGTAGCCACGCCCGGAGTAGCCGCGCGAGGCCAAAGGCCAGGAGAACGCCGAAGACGAGGCCGACCGCGGTCACGCGCAGGCTGCTCCGAATCAGGTGTCGCCGCACCTGTGCGATTGTGCCACCCAGAGCCACGCGAATGCCGATTTCGCGGGTCCGCTGCGCGACGCCGTACCCCACGACTCCATAGATGCCCACCAGGGATAGGGCGACGGCGATTGCGGCGCAGGTCCCGATAATGCCGCCGAAGAGGCGGACAATCTCTGGTGCTTCGCTGACGGTCTCGATATACGGACGGATCCTGAAGGCATCGAGGTCGGGGAGCGGCGTGCGGATCGCCTCGTTGATGGCCGCGACCGCGGCCCCCTGACTAGCGGCCGGTCGCACGAGCACCTCGGCCAGGCCGCTTCGCACGACGGCCTGCCGGTCGCTGAAGTACACATTGGGGTGCCCGACCACGCTCAACCCGGCGCTGGTTTCCGTAGGATCGTGCACGTCGCCGACGATCCCGATCACGGTGATCACGGGACCACTCCGGCCCAGGCGAAAGGTCCGCCCCACGTCCCCGTGACCACCCCACATGGTCCTCGCGACGCGTTCGCTCAGCACGGCTACGAGCGGCCGCCCCGACGTATCCGTCGCCGTGAAGTTCCGGCCGCGGAGCAGCGGGATGGCGAGCGTCGAGAAGTAGCCGTCGGAGACGGCCCACGTCTGAATTCCTCCGCGATCGGGGACGCTCACCGCCGTCGGCGCATCGGTCCGGTAGATCGAGTCCAGCATGTCGGCCTTGATGGCCGGATCCTGGAACTGTTGAAACTCGCCGACACGGGCCACTGAGCGAACGGCGGGCGTGGCGGCCAGGGCGGCGTCGAGGGAACGGGCCACGCGACTTCCGCTGTCGGACGTCTGCAGCCAGACGGCGAGCACACCCTGGGGGCGATAGCCGGGGTCGGCCGTCGCCACGTTCCGATAGCTCGCGCCGAGCAGGGTGGCGGCGATGAACAGCGCGATGGCCACTGCAACCTGGGCGCCGATGGCGCGCTGGCTGCGGCGAAGCGTGTGGGCAGACGTGGCGCCGAAGCCGCCCGCGGTCTTCAGCGTCGCCGCCACGTCGAGGCGAGCGCCGTCGAGCGCAGGCGTGAGACCGACGAGGAAGACGACGGCCGCCGCCGTTGCAATGACGAAGAGCAGGACGTGCGAATCGATGCCGAGCCGGAACCACGTCGCGAAGGCGTTCGGGAACGCGGCGCCCACCAGCCGGATGCACGCCACCGACAATGCGGTGCCGATCCCAGCGCCGAGCGCCGCGAGGAGCAGGCTCTCGGTGAGGCCCTGTCGCACGAGTCGAGCGCGGCCGGCCCCGAGCGATGCTCGCACGGCCATCTCCTGGCGTCGTTCGGACGCACGCATGAGCAACAAGGTCGTGACGTTCGAGCAGCCGATGAGCAGCACGCACGCGGCGACGGCGAAGAACAGCATCAAAGCCCGCCCCTGCGCCTGCATGCGGCGGACGACCATCTCGTTGTTCACGTAGAAATCCAGCCGGGCGTACCTGCTTGGGTTGGATCGGACGGTCTGCTCGCTCATTACGCGGACTTCGGCGCGTGCCTCGCGCAGCGTCACGCCCGGCTTGAGCCAGGCGAAGGCGAAGTAGTACCGGCCCGAGTCGCCGCCGGTCGGCTGGGGAAGCCAGACGTCGGTGAGGCCCCCCACGCCGTAGTTGATGTGGGGCGGCATCACACCGACTACCGTATACAACTGGCGACCGAAGCGAAGGGCACGTCCGATCACATCCGGGTCGGCGTTCAACTCCCCATGCCAGAGCCGGTAGCTGATCACCACGTACGGCTTGCCCTGCGCAATTTCCCCGGCCGTGGGGAAACGGCCCCGCTCGGGGCGCGCGCCCAGAGTCGCAAAGAAGCCGGTATCCACGGCCGTTCCGACCAGCGGTTCCACGCGGTTGGGCAACTCGAAGCGCTCCCCGACATCGTAGAACGCGGACACCCGGGCGAACGAGCGGGTATCGTGGCGAAGCCGTTCGACGCCAGCCGGCGGCAGGTTGCCGGGCCAGTCGTTCGGCGTGGCGATGATGGCGACGGACCGATCGGCCAGGGGGTACGGGAGCGCGCGGTAGAGCGCCGTGTTGACGAAGCTGAAGGTCGCGGTCACGACGGCGATGCCGACGGCCAGGGTGAGCACTGCGAGGGTGGTGAGGGCAGGGCGGTGGCGCGCCTGGCGTAGCGCCAGCTGCAAATCCTGCCCTAAGTCCTGCAACCACCCGGCCGCGCGGTCGGCCAGCGCCCGCCGTTCGTCGAACCGGAGACAGTACGCCCTGAGCGCCGCGTCGTCACCGAGCCGGCGCATCGCTTCCGCTTCGGCCGCCGGGTCGCTCATGCCCCGGGCTCGGAGGTCCTCCATGCGCGACTGGAGGTGGAACCGCAACTCGTCATTCAGGTCCCGCCGCATCTCCTGGCGGCTCCAGGGGAGCCGGAAGACGCGGCGCACGCCGGGCGGCAGCTTGCCCGTACTGAAGAGCCGTCTCACGAGGGCTCCAGCACGCCGGACACCGCCGCGACGTACCGGTGCCAGGTCGCGAGCTCGGCCTGCAGCACGCGCCGTCCCTTGGCGGTGAGCGCGTAGTATTTCGCCTTGCGGTTGTTCTCCGACATGCCCCAGGTGGCGCTGACGGCGCCGGCGGCTTCCAGACGATGTAAGGCCTTGTACAGGGCGGCATCGACGATCTCGAGTTCGTCACCCGAGTGTCGTTCGATCCACGTCGTGATGCCGTAGCCGTGCATCGGGCCCCACGTCAGGGTCTTGAGGACGAGGACGTCGAGGGTGCCGTGGAGGAGGTCGTTGGCCGAGCGGGGCATGGCGGGTCCACAAACCAGGTTAGTGGAGAAGGTGCGTTGCCTCCGGCTCGGCGTCAAGCGAGGCAAGCCGTGGAGGTGGGGTGCCACTACCCGCTGTCAGATTGCTTGAGGTTGCTGCCTCGCGGTGTAACGTACCCATGGTGCGGCTGTGCGGTGTCGACCCCGCTTTTGCGATGAAGGTCCGAATAGCGACGGCCGCCGTGCAGCTACCCCGACCGCGAGGCCGACGCCTTTCCGAGTTGGTTCTGATAGAAGCGCTCGTACAACTCCTTGGTGTCCGGCGAAAAGTCGCCCAAGATCGCCCACACGTACTGCGCCTTTGGTGCCGTTCCGAAACGGCACTCAATCTCAATCTCTGAAATCAGCGCTAACTCAAATGCCGCCAGCGTGCTGAAAATGTCGGCCCGGGCACGTGGTAGAAGGCGCTCGCGATCCTCAGGGCCCACTGCCGGGAGAAAGAACCCGGCGCGCCGGGCGAGGCCTGGCCACGACAGGTGCATATCTTGCGAGAGCTTGCGATAGTGCCAATCCAACAAGTACTGCAGCTGCTCGCGCCGATCGATCGAAAGGGAACGGTCTTTCACCATACGGTCGGGGATTGGGAACCTAGGAATACGGGTCTTGTCGGCCGCGTCCTCATCCGTGACACCCCAATCACGCTGCTTGTCGGAGAGCATTCGCTCCACTTCGTCAAGGTAAGGCTGCCAGTCTGGGTCCGTCCCGTATCGGGTCCGCACGCGATCGCGTTCCTCGGCAACTTCACGCCAACCCGCCCGATAGAAGTCTGCGACTCGCTTCGGCAAGTCACCGAAGACGAATATCGTCGTGCAGACAGCTTCGAGGACGCTGCGGGCCATGGGGGGTACGGAGAGCACGTATTCCGGCTTCCGAGCCGGATTGGGCGGCGTGTCGGCGCACAGGAAGGCTGCCGAACGCCATGTGTTCTCCGCCACGCGGACTAAGCTAAGGAAGAGCGCGCGGGCGCCCTCGTGGTCACTGCCGCGGCCGCGGCGCTGACCAGGCCAACTCCGCTCAATCCAGTTACCCATCGCCACAAGTAGCTCACCGAGCTTTGGCTGAATTAGGGTGAAGTCCAGGTTCCGCGGCTGATCCGTTTCCATGGGATTGGTCGTTTATCTGGCTCCAGTTGATCAGGAGTTACAGCGGCATGGTGGGGCTATCTGATCGAATCCCTGCCACCGGCCTGAGGGTCTCTGTGAACGCCCACACATGGTGCGGCGAGCACCACCCCGGTACCTCCGATGGTCCCGGCGAGCATGAGGACCATGATGAGCGGCTGCCACGGGTGGCGGCCGATCGAGCGGAGGGAGTGTCGCACCTCAAACGGTAGGAGCGGCACAGATCGGTGCTGTGACACTTCGATAGCCATTCTGGTATCCAGTGTGCGAGGGCGTCAAGATCAGATGCGTGGATTTGGCATCCAGTGGCGCAGGCACACCGCCTGGGCGATGTACCGACAAAACTGTATTGAGGTTCCACTGAACACCGGGGGTAGAAGGCTCTCCCAATCCAAGACTTAGCGCTAAGTGCCGGATCGGCTTGTCACACCTCGAGGTCAACGGGCGGCCCTCGAGACGGGACTTCGCTTGCAGCCCCCCGATGCCGCCCCGTCTGCTTCCTCCTCTACTGATTCACCATTGCCGGCCCGGTGAACCTAGTCGGCGCGTAGCGCCTCGACGAGGCTGATGCGCGTGGCACGACGAGCAGGTACAAGACAGGCCGCCGCGCTGACCGCCAGAAGCACGACTGCCGCGCTCGTGAAGGTTACGGGATCGCGCGCCGTTACGCCGTAGAGCAGCCCCGAGAGCAAACGCGCGCCCGCCATCGCCATTGCGGCCCCGGCAAAGATCCCGATCGCAGCGGTGCGGAGTCCGTCGCCGAGCACGAGGCCGACGATGGTCCCGCGGCTTCCGCCGAGGGCCGCGCGGATCCCAATCTCCCGCGTGCGAAGCGTGACGGCATAGGCCACCAGTCCGTACATGCCGAGTGCGGCGAGCGCGAGCGCCAGCAGCGCGAAGGCCCCAATGAGGAACATCGGGAGACGCCGCCCGGCCAGCGAGCTGCCGAGGAACTCGTGCATCGTACGGGGCCCCACGACCGGGAGCGTGGAATCGAGTTCGCGAAGCGCGCGCCGAATGTCCGGCACCATCTGCCCGGCATCGCCATCGGAGCGCACGACGAACGTGTACCACGCCTCCGGCGCTTGCCACGCCGGGACGTACACGCTCGCCTCGGGGGCGCCCGACGGCCTCTCACGCACATCGCTCACGATTCCGACCACCGTCCGCCACGTGGAGTCGAGGGCAACTACGCGAATGCGCCGGCCGATGGCATCCCCACGCGGCCACCACCGGTCCGCGAACCCCTTGCTTACGACCGCCACCGGCAGAGTTCCGGGCTGGTCCGACGCGCGGACACCGCGACCGGCGAGAACCGATGTCCCGGCCGCCGCGAAATAGCCGTCGGACACGCGTGCCAGCGGGACAACGGCCGAATCCACGGCGCCGCCGGGCGCAGACGGACTGTTGACGCGCACCCGCCAATGATCCCAGCCAATCCAGGGGACGATGTTCCCCATTCCGGCGCTCCGCACGCCAGGAATCGCCCGCAACCGCGCGAGCCACGCGGCGAAAAACTGCGACCGCTTAGCGCCGTCGGAATACGCGCTCGTCGGCAAGCTCACGCCGAATGTGAGCACGTGCTGGTCACTGCTGTAGCCGAGGTTCGTATGCTCGAGGGCCACGAGCGTGCGGGTGAGGAGGCCGGCGCCGATCAGCAGCACGACCGCGAGCGTCATCTGGCCCGCCACCAGCGCCCGCCCGATCCGCCGCGTGCGCTCGCTGCCCGTCGCTCCACGGCTCGAGTCGCCCAGCGAGGCGTTCGGATCAACGCGGGCATCGAGCATTGCGGGGACCAGTCCGGCCACCACGCCCGTCGCAATGGAGGCCGCGACCGCGAATACGAGTGCCCGCGCGTCGATGGCGGGTGGCGCCCCAGTTGCCGGCAAAGCGCCGGCGCCGAGTCGCACCAGCAGGTTCTTGCCCCAGAAGGCGAGCAGGACGCCCAGCGCGCCACCGGCGATGCCGAGCAGAACGGTCTCGGTCAGCAGTTGCCGCATGAGCCGCCCAGCGCCAGCGCCGAGGGCGGCCCGGATGGCAAGTTCGCGACGCCGCGCGGCCGAGCGGGCGAACAACAGGCCGGCCACGTTCACGCAGGCAAGGAGTAGCACGAGCAGCGCGGCCGCCATCACCACGAGCAGCACGGGACGCACGTCGCCGACCATCGCGTCCCGGATGGGCACGGCCGTGAGCCATGGGCGCTTGGCTTGCGAATCGGCGCCGTCTCCCGCCGCCGCCCGGCTCAGGACGCGCAGTTGGGCCTCCACACCGGAAAGCGTCGCCCGGGGCGAGAGACGCGCGACCGCCTGAAACATCGTGCCATTGGCAAATCGGGTGTTGAGCAACCGCTGCCAGTCGAGCGGCAACCAGACCTGCGGAGCGCGCACGGGTGACACGAAATCCCGCGGGGTGACTCCGATGACGGTGTATCGTCCGTCACCCAAGCGCAGCGTCCGTCCGACCACGCTCGAGTCGCCGCCGAAATCCTGCTGCCACACCTGATAGCTCAACACGATCGCGGAAGAGGAAGCCGCCGTGGCGGAAATATCGCGATCGTCGATTAGCCGGCCGAGCGCGGGCGTAACGCCAAGCGTGCGGAAGAAGTGCGGGCCCGCTTCTGCGCCCAACCAAGTGACGGTTTCACGCTTCCCTTCGTAGGTGTAGCCGCCGATCCGTCCAAAGGCGGCGACGTCCGTGAGCGCCCGGCCAGTCTGCCGCAGGCGCGCTATGTCGTTCGCCGAGATCGCCCCGCGGCCATTTTTCGCGGTGGCGGTGTAGAGCAGGACCAGGCGGTCGGAGGCGCGATACGGCAGCGGGTCGATCAACGCTCGCGACACGACGGAGAAGACGGCGGTGTTGGCGCCGATGCCGATCGCCAGGGTGGCGAGCACGGTTAGCGTGAACCCGCGCGTCCGGCGCAGACCGCGAAACGCAAGACGGACGTCCTGCATGAGCTCGCTCATATTCTCTCTCCGGTGTTCGCGGCGCGCGACGGCCGCATCGTGGGTTTGGAGCATCTGGCGCACCACGTCGGTGTCACCGAACCGTTCGCGCGCCAAACGCTCGGCGTCCGTGCGCGTGTCGCCGCGTGCCTCGTACTCCGCGATCCGCGCCCCCAAGTGGAAGCCCAACTCGTCGTTGATGTCCTCGCCGACGTCGGGGTGAAGAATGCGACGGAGACGCCGCCATGTCGTCATCGGTCAGCCCAGGATTGGCACCGCGCGCAGCACGCGGGTGACGGCGGTGGAGTAGCGCGTCCATGCCTCGGCTTCGCGCCTGAGGTGCGCGCGGCCGACGCCTGTGAGCGTGTAGTAGCGCGCCCGCCGGTTGTTGGCGGAAAGCCCCCATTCCGATTTGACGAAGCGCTTGTCCTCAAGCCGGCGCAGGGCGGGGTAGAGTGACCCCTCCTCGACGCGGAGCACATCGTCGGTCGCCTGCTCGATCCAGCGGGCGATGCCGTAGCCGTGTGTCGGCTCGGCGAAGAGCGCCTTGAGGATGAGGATCTGGAGCGTGCCCTGCAAGAGGTCATTGGCTTGGATCGGCATGGTCTTCCCTTGTCGCGTCTATGGGACAGCGTACGACCGGCGGAAGGTTTGAACGAGGGCCAGCCGGCAACTCTGTCGGTCGCGTCAACCGCACCATCGCGCATCCAGTTGGCTTCCTAAACGACGTGTGGCGTCGAGCATGTTGTATAGTGGCGCCAAGAACCTGGACTTTTCGCTGGCCCGGAAGCGCGCGCGGCGGGTGAAGCGGGAAGCGCCGGATGATGGCTGGAACTGTGCCCGACGTCCACGGCGCCTCGACGAGCAGTTGGCCGGTGGAGGAGATTATCCGGCGACCGCCCTCGGCCTCGGCGTTGGGCTCGCCGGCGCGTGGGCGGCGAGCCGAACCATGGCATCGCTCGTCTTCAAGGTCGGCGAACACCCCCCCCGGCGATCTACTTGGTGATGCCGCTGGGGTTCAGGGTACGCGCGGCGATGGCGGTGCTGATCCCGGGCCAGCGGGCGGCGCACGCGAATCCAATGGAGATATTTTCGGTGGCAGTGGCATTCAGTGGGGCACACTTCCTGGGAGGTGTGCCGACAAAACTGTATTGCGCTGCCGTTGCGGACGGGCGGGCGAGCCCTCGTCACGTGAGCGAGTTGGCACTCGGAGCGAATCCGGGCCCCGGTCTCCGCTGACATCGCCCTTGACGCCTAGAACCCCTAGGCGTATACATGTCGAACCGCTAGGGGTTCTGAGTCGCCATGCCTGACGCCAAGTCCGAAATTCTCAAAGGCACTCTCGACATGCTGATCTTGAAGGTCGTGGCCCTCGGCCCCATTCACGGCTACGCCATCTCCCAGCGGATTCAGCAGATCTCCCGCGATCACTTTCGGGTCCAACAGGGAACGCTCTACCCCGCGCTCCATCGCCTGGAGAATCGGGGCTTGCTCTGTGCCGAATGGAAGGCAACGGCCACGGGGCGGGAGGCGAAGTTCTATGCGTTGACCGCGAAGGGCCGGCAGCGGTTGGGGGCAGAAGTGGCGGGTTGGAATCAAACGGCGGCGGCCGTTGCGCTGATTCTGCGGACCGCCGAATAGGAGATCCCGATGCGGTGGCTCAGCCGTTTCGTCTTCCGGCGCCGGCAAGACGCCCAACTCGACGCAGAACTCCGGTTTCACCTGGATCAGCAAACGGCCGACTATATCGCGGGCGGCGTGGGGGCGGAGGAGGCGCGCCGCCGAGCCCTCGCGGAGTTCGGCGGCGTGGAGTACGTGAAGGAGGAATGCCGCGAGGCCCGCGGAACACGAGCCACAGATACCCTGCTGATGGATCTGCGCTATGCGGGCCGCAGCCTCAGCAAATCGCCGGCGTTCACCATCCTGGCAGTCCTGACCTTGGCCCTCGGAATCGGGGCCAACACAGCGATTTTTTCCGTTGTACTCCACCTGTTGATCGCGCCGGTGCCGTATCCCGATGGGAACAGCATCGTACAACTCATGCGGACCGCTGGTGGCGGGCAGGCCCGCTTTCCCGCCGACACCGAGGTATTCGGCGCGTGGCGTGCGCGTTCGACGACGCTTCAGGATTTCGCCGCCGCCGAGGAGCCGTGGTACCACCTCGGGGACACGCTCGAGAGCGCCGATTCGGTTCCCGGCGCGCTCATCACGCCGGGATTCTTCCGTCTGCTCCGCGTGCAGCCGGTGCTGGGGCGTGCCTTCTTTCCGGGAGACACCGTCCATGGCGCCGCGCCGGTCGCGATGATCGGCGCCGGCCTCTGGCATCGCGCCTATGGCGGCCGTGGCGACGTGATCGGCCAGATAATCCTGCTGAATGGTCGTCCGCACACGATCGTCGGCGTCTCCCCGCAGGGCGTGGTGGTCCCAATGTCGGACCGCCCGCCGCGAGAGGTGTTCGTTCCACTCTCCATGGATTCTGTCGGCGTGGACTTTCCGGCGTTCGCCCGGTTGCGTCCTGGGGTGAAGCTGAGTCGTGCGTCGGCCGAGCTGTTGGCGATCATGCGCGCCCTCCCGAATGCGACGAGGTACAAGACGCTCGGGGCGACAGCGGTGCGCGCCCAGGACCTGGTTGCTTCACGTGAGTCCCAGACGGTGAAGGTGCTGTTCGCTGCGGTGGGTGCTCTGCTTCTCATTGCCTGCGCGAATGTGGCGAGCTTGTTGCTCGCTCGAGGCTGGACGCGCCGCCGCGAATTTGCCCTGCGAACGGCGCTGGGGGCCACGCGCGGCCGAATCTTTCGCCAAGTCTTCGTGGAGAGTTTGGTGTTGTCGGCCGCCGGCTGTGCGATCGGGATCGGTATTGCGATGCTGGGACTCCACCTGATGATCGCCGTTCGTCCGAGGGCGCTCAATAACCTGGCCGGGGTGCAGATGCAGCCGGCCGTCGTACTGTGGAGCGTCGTCATCGCGCTGGTCTCGGGGTTGAGCTTCGGCACGGGGCCGGCCCTGCTGGCGCGCACGGCCGCGCCTGGTGAAGTGCTGCGCACCGGATCTCGCACGTGGGCCGGGGGATCGATCGGTCGGCGCATGCGGGGGGCGTTCGTGGTGCTCCAGATCGCGCTTTCCCTCGTGATGCTGGTGGGGGCGGGGCTCCTGGTCCGTTCGTTCGTGCATCTCGTGCGCCAGCCCTTGGGATTCGACGCGGCGCAGCTCTACCAAGTCGCGCCGCTCCCGAGACGGACCAACGACGGCCGCGCGCCACAGCGGAGGGGTGGCAGCGACCAGCGTGCGGCAACGGCCCAGGGGCGGCAGTTGCTAGCGCGGCTGGCCACGGCGCCGGGCGTTGCGGCGGCCCACTCAGGGTCTCTGCCGGGGAACGGGTATTTCGTAATCGGCCCGGCGGAGGTCGACGGGCCTGGCGGACCGGCCACAACCGACGTGCGATCCGCGTCGGTGACGCTCGCGGCGCCGGGATATTTCCGTTTTCTGAGGATTCCACTTCTCGCCGGACGAGACCTCGACTCCGACGCGGTTGCTGGGGGTAGCACCGGCGTAGTGATAGGCGAGGGGCTGGCCCACCGCCTCTGGGCGCAGCGCAGCCCACTGGGGTTGCGGTTCCGGCTCAACGCCAAGTACCCGTGGCTGACGGTCGTAGGTGTAGTGCCGGATGTGCACTATCCCGGCCACACCGGCGATTTCTACCAGATGCAGGTGTACCAGGCGCTTCGCGTGGAGGATGGCGCGGGAGACTTGCTGCTGCGGGCCCCCGACTCGGCGCTGGTGGCATCGACGGCGCAACGATTGGCGGCCAGTGAGCCTGCCCTCGCGACCCCCTACATCGTAAGCGTAGCTGAGATGGTTGAATACGGCTTGGCGCCTGCGCGGTTCGCCATGGCGCTCGTGGGTGTCTTCGCCCTGGTTGCGCTCGTGCTCTCGGCGGTGGGGCTGTACGGCGCGATCGCCTATGCGGTTGCGCATCGCACCCGCGAGATTGGTGTACGTGTTGCCCTCGGCGCGCCGCCGGGTGCCATCTCGCGGCTCGTACTCGGCGAGGGGATGAAGCTCACGGTCATCGGGGGAACGCTTGGCATTGTTGGCGCCGTGGCGGGCACAAGGGCGCTCACGTCCATGCTGTATGGGGTGAGCCCGCTCGATCCGTTGACGTTCGGGGGCATCGTGGTGCTGGCCATTGCGACGGCGCTGGTTGCAGTGTACGTGCCGATTCGCCGCGCATTGAGCATCGACCCGATCGAAGCGTTGCGGGCAGACTAGGACCGGGGCAACTGCGTCTCCAACCCGCATCCCGAGAATGGGTTCTGGCTTGCGAGTGACTCAGCCGAGACAGTCTGCTAGCAAGACCTCGGCGTTCCGCCTCAGCCCCGTCCCCTTTGCCCGCTTCATCGCCGAGCCCTTGAACGCCGCGCGGAATTCCTCTTCACTCATCGCGAGGATCTCCTCCGCGAGAATGCGCGCATCCTTGCTCCCGATGACCGCCCGCGCTTCGAACCTTGGCTCCTTCACCTCGCGCGCGAATTTGCGGTTGAACGGGCACACCTCCTGGGAGGTGTTGCACCCGAACCTCGCCGCGAGGCCCTCCGGGGATGGCCCCGCAGGGCGTTGGTGATCAATGCCCCCGGCGCTTGCGCCCTCGCGTCGTCTCGTGGCGCCCCTTGGCGGGCGCGAGGTAGTAGCTTCCGGCCGCCGCGATCTCGGCGTTCTCCTCCTCCGACTTCAAGTAGGCGGAGTAACGCTCCGTTTCCTTGATGGTCGAGTGCCCCAGCAACTCGGAAATATCCTGGAGCCGCAGGCCCGCCCGCGCCCACGTGATTGCAGCCATGTGGCGCAAATCCTTGATCCGAAAGCTCCGGGGCGATTTCCCGGCCGCTTTGCAGCCAGCCACGTGGGCGGCGCGGAGCTCCGGATAGTTCCACCCCTTTCGACTCGGCGTCTGCTGCCGCCGGATCATACCGAACACCGGCGACTCGGAGGACAGGCGGTAATCGCGAATGTGGCGCTGAACCTTCATGGCGATTGACATCGGAACCGGCACCAGCCGCGCACGCGTTCCCGTCTTGTTCCGCCCCAGCCGCAGACTCACGACCTTGCGGCCGAAGATGAAGTCCCGCACGATCACGCCGCTGAAGGTCGCCTCATCCTCGAGCTGGTCGCCGACGAGTTCGCCGACATCGGGCCCGCAGTGAAACAAGAGGCGCAGGGCGAGACCGAGATCGGCCCGGTACTCCTCCACCGCGGCGAAGTACGCGCGGTATTCCCGCGGCGTGGCGTCGGGCATGCGACGGTGATTCTTGTGCTCGTCGTACCGCGGCACCTCATCGTGCTCGATCGGGTGCACGCTGATGTAACGCCGACGCGCTCCCATGCAAAAGGTGGCGAGGCCGCTCAACCATGCCCGGTATCGATTCCGGGTCGCGTTCGAGACCTTGCGCCCGGTGCGCGCCCTACCGGCCGACGACAGGCCGTCGAGCCACGTCTGAATGGTGTCCGCGTCGAGCAGCCGGATGGTCGCGTTCGTGTCACCCCCATGTTCGTCGATGAACCGCTGGAGGATCTGCGCGACCTTCCGCCAATCATCATTTTGCCGGTTCTGCAGGTGGGTCAGATACTCATCCACGACGGCCTTGAGGTTGCGTCCCTCGCCGCTGGCGGCCCCGTTCGCCTCCTGCATGAGTCGTGCGACGGCGTGCTTCCCCTCCACGTGGGCGGCCGCCAAGTCGTTCAGGGTGATCCGCTTCTCCATCAACGCCCGCAACACGTCATAGCGACGCTCGTCGCGGAATCCGGCGAGCATCGTCTGAAGGGCATGGAACCGCTTGTCGTTCCGCGTCCCCGACGAGACGCGGAACCGATCGCGTTTCCCGGAGTCGAACTCCGGATACAGCCCGGGCGCCGTGAGCTGGATCTTCTTGATCGGCCCCTGCGCGGGCTTGGCGGGCGGGTTCAGGCCGCGACGCACTCTGACCCCACGGCCCAGGTGGCAGTTCTTGCCCGCGGGGTGCTCCCCCTTGGGCTTGAACTGGCCGGGATGCGGTTTCAGGGTCGAGGCCATGACGATGGGCGGCGAGGGCGGGTGCGGTTACGCCGCGTCGAAGCCGCGGAAGTACTCGTCGAGGACGTCGAGGCGGTACAGGATGAGCTTGTTGTTCACCTTCCGCCGCGCCTTGGCGAGGTCGGGGTTGCGGCGCAGCCACTCCCGCGGCACGCCGTACATGTGGCTCGCGACGGGGCCGGTGACCTGCACCCGCCCGGCCTGGACCTGGGCGGTCCGGTCGGTCGACGGGGCGGACCGGCGCGGCTTCCGCGACGGGGTGGGAGTCCGCTCGGTGCCGGCGCGCGGCCGGGACCGGGGCGACGAATGCCGAGGATTCCGGCGATCGGTGCGCTTCTGCTGCTTCTTCTTGCGGTCAGACATGTATCGTTCCGAGTTGAGGGGGATCGGAGGTCCGCGTCGTGCGGCCCCTTGAGGACAGCGTGATGGAGATGCGTGGGACCCGACAAGCTCTCGGCCACATTTCGTTGGATCGGGGACGTTTCCCCTCGATCCCTTGCCATCGGCCGGGACGAACCGCTATGCGAACCGCGCTTCAGCGGCGGGTCCTCGGATGTCCACCGCGATGCGTACCCACCGTACCCGATGCGGGGGCTCGCCCCCAAATGGCCGTTCGACATGCACTCGGCAGCGGCTTCTACAGGGCCGCCCCGGCCCCCGCGGTGATGCACCCTACGAGGGCGCGAGCCCACGTCGAAGCGGCGGGGCCCAGGAACGACGCGGGCCCGTGGTTACGACAGGAGCGCGTGCAATACCACCGGCAGCCCGACCTCGGTCGGTGGGGCGGCGACCTGCACATCGACGACGCTCCGGACGGCGATCGGCCATCGATCCCCGGGCATGGTCCAGGACCCGTCGAACTCGTCGGGGTCGGGCGGCACGGCGGTGGCTGCCACGGCGCGCGCGGTCGACTCGTCGACGACCTCGCATGCCATCTGGCGGCCGTGCCAGTCGAGCCCGTGCGCGGCGGCCTCCTCGGGGGTGGCCGCCCAGATCAGGTCGTCGTTGAGCAGGGGGCCACCGTCGGGATCGGACACCAACACTTCCACGACGAACGGCCAGAGCCCCTCGGAGGCGCGCCGCATCCCCTCGATCCGCAGCTGGCGCGCGATTGACGAGAGGTCGAAGGCCACCGCCCAGTCGATGCTATCGGCTGCGGCGGCGCGCTTGGCGATCGCGGCCGTCGCGCGGGTGATCCGGTCGGCGAGCGACCCGGGGGTGGTCGTCCACTGCCCGTCGGGGCCAGCGGCCGCGTGGGCGTGGCTGCGGTATCGGAGCCACGCCTGCGCGGCCAAACCGACATCGTGCCGTGACGTCAGTCCTTCCGACGCCGCGAAGGTGAGGGCGCCGACGAGCTCGCGGTGTCGGAGGGTGAAATTCCGGAGATACCGGACGGAGGACTTCAGCACGTCGGGCGCGATCGTGGCGGTCACGACGGGAGGAAATGCGAGCGGCATGGGGCACCTGGGGGGCGGAGGGGAGGAGAGGCAGGATGTGCGCGGTCTGCGCGTCTCTCATACCGTGGCGCGGGCGCCGGACCGCGGGCAAGCGGCCCGCGAGATCCCGATCCTCGCCCCCACCCGGGATCGGGATCCCTCGCCGAATCGGTGACCGACGCGCCCGTCCTAGAGGAGGCCCGCCACGGTCGCGGCCACCGCGGCGCCACCTGCCCGCCGTTGGTCGTCATACACGATTAGCGTCGAAATTTGTTGATGGCGGCTATGGCGCTGCGCAGTCCGCAGGTCCCATGTCCCGAGGGCCGCCGTCACGCTCGCGTGGCGCAGGGCGTGGGGATGGCACACGGACGTGGGAAGCCCCGCCGCAGTGCCCAGCCTGCGGATCCGCTTCGCCACGCCGCGGGGGGAGAGCCCGATCACGCGGGGCTCCGCGGGATCGTGTACGGCGAGCCACGCGGCGAGCGCTGCGGCCGTGGCCGGCGGGAGCGCCAGGCGCTGGCGCTGGCCGTGCCCCTTGGCAAGCACGTGGATCGCCACCGGCCGGCCGGTGGCGTCGCCCTCGACATCCTGGATCCACCGCAGCGTGGTCAGCTCCTGACACCGCAAGGCCAGGTCGAACAGCAGGCGGACAATCGCGGCGTCACGCCGCGCCCGGCGGGGATCGGGTTGCCGCTGGGCGGCGGCGAGGAGCGCGCGGACGCCTGAAACGCCAGGGCCGCGGGTGTCCCGGTAGGCGACGACCCGGAGCGGGCGGATGGCGCCCAGGGCCCAGTCGACCTCCCCGACGAGGCGCGCGAAGCCGGCGAGGGACCGGAGCGCCGTGAGCGCGGCGTTGCTGGTGGAGGGTGCGAGGCCCCGGTCGCGGAGCGACGCCTGGTAGCGGAGTACGAGCCGCGTCGCGGGCCCCGCGCCCGCGGCGAGGTAGGCGGTCGGGAGGTGGGGCCACGGCACGCCCAGCCACCGCGCGAAGGCGCGGGCGTGGTACGTGTACGTCCGCCGCGTGCCGGGCGCGAGGCTCGCGGCCCAGTCCGCGAGCAGGGCGACGGCGCGCGATGGGGGCGCGGCCGCGGTAAAGGCGTCGGTGGGTGCGTCGGGGAGGACGAGATGGAGGGCGGGGGGGTGGGGGACGGTGGCGAGGGCGGCGGCGATGGGGAGGGCCATGGCGGGGGCTCCGAGGGGCGGGTGGGGCAGGGCGTGAATGGACCAATTTCCGCCCTCGACCTTACGGGTCCTGCCGCGCGCGGGCGAGCCGGGCCGGGCTCCGGGGCCCCGCCGCTCCAGGGCCATCCGGCGCGTCTGCCGGTGGGCACCGTCTCGTCCAGATGCCGTTATCTGTACATTGTAGCCGAACGTGGCCAGTTATCGTGATGAAATTGCCGTTCTTGTGGGTTCTGGGCCCCGTAAGTCGAACCGGTCGACTGCCGCCGTCCACGCCCTGACCCCCGGGCAAGCCGGA
This sequence comes from uncultured Gemmatimonadaceae bacterium, assembly GCA_963814345.1. Lineage (GTDB taxonomy): Bacteria > Gemmatimonadota > Gemmatimonadetes > Gemmatimonadales > Gemmatimonadaceae > JAGWRI01. The sequence continues at coordinate 145,626 of CAWFCT010000018.1, forward strand.
AGCCCAGCAGGCACACGCGCGTACAGCCTCTTATTGTTACATTGTCTCCGGAATGGCCGTCTTATATGCACAATATCTCCTGAACAGCCACAGCAGGCCGTCGTAATGGCAAAAAGTCCCGCACCACCGGGGGCCCCGCTCCCCGAGATCTTCCTCAGCACGCGCGAAACCTCACGCGCGGTCTCCGCCGCCGTGGCGGCCGACCGGGCCCGGAAGCTCGCGCCGCGGCTCTACACGTCCAACATGGCGGATCCGCCGACCGCGATCATCCGGCGGAACCTCTGGCGCGTCGTGTCCCTCCTCGCCCCGGGCACGGTGATCTCTTACCGCACCGCGATCGAGATGGCCCCGGCCGACGACGGGACGGTGTTCCTGACGGCGGGCTACGACCGGCGCCTGGACCTCCCCGGGCTCCGGCTCCGCCTCGTCCCCGGCCCCAGTGCGCTCCCGGGGGACACCCTCCTGTTCGATCTTCACGTGGCGTCGCGGGCCCGGGCGCTGCTCGAGGTCTTGAAGCCCTCCCGCGCCCGCGGCACCGTGGCCCGGGGCCTGCCCGTGGCGCGCGTCGAAGCGCTCCTGGAAGCCGAACTCGCGGCCGGTGGCGAGACCCGGCTCAACGCGCTCCGCGACCAGGCCCGGGCCCTGGCCGAACCCCTCGACGCCGCGGCGGCATTCACGCAGCTCGACGGGCTAATCGGCACCCTGCTCGGCACGCGCCGCGCGGGGCTCTCTGCCCCCGTGGCGCTCGCCCGGGCCGCCGGGGAGCCCTACGACCCAGAGCGGCTGGCGCGGTTTCAGACGCTGCTCGCGGCCCTCCGCGCGCATGCGGTTGTGCCACGCCCGGACCCGCAGCTCGCCGATCCGGCGTTCGCGAACCTCGCCTTCTTTGACAGCTATTTCTCGAACTACATCGAGGGGACGGAATTCGAACTCGCCGAAGCCCGCGCCATCGTGTTCGAGGGGCGCATCCCCGCGACCCGGCCCGCCGACGCCCACGACGTGCTCGGCACCTATCGCGTGGTCGGCAGTCGCGCGTGGATGGCGCGGAGCATCACGCAGCTCCCCGACTTCGAGGCGTTCCTCGACCGGCTCCGGACCACGCACCTCGAGATGCTCGGCGGCCGCCCCGACAAGCGCCCCGGGCAGTTCAAGCGCATCCCGAACATCGCCGGGCACACCGCCTTCGTCGCGCCGGACCTGGTCCGCGGGACCCTCCGCCAGGGGTTCGAGATCGTGCGCAGTCTCGCCGATCCCTTCCACCGCGCCGCGGCGGTGATGTTCGTACTGGCCGAGGTGCACCCGTTTGATGACGGCAATGGCCGCGTGGCCCGGGCGTTCATGAACGCGGAGTTGGTCAGCGCCGGCGAGCGCCGGATCCTGATCCCCACGGTGTACCGAGAGGACTACCTGACGGCGCTCCGGGTGCTCACGCGCCAGGACCATGCGGCCCCGCTCCTCGCGATGCTGGACTACGCGCAGCGCTACACGGCGGCGATCGACGTCGCCACGTACGACGCGGCCGTGCGCACGCTCGAGGCGACGAACGCGTTCGAGGCGCCACGGCCGGACGTGCGCCTTCGAATGCCCGCTCGGGGCCACGGGCACGTGCCATGAGTGGCAGGCCCGCCGCGACAGTGGATCGAGGGCGGCCACTCGGATGGGTGAGGCAGCGGCGCCTTCGGTCATCAGAGTACCGGTTGCCACCGCCGTTCATGAGCCCAATGATCGTGATAGTGATCATGATCGTGATACCGCGCCCGGATTCCGAGGCCTTCGGCGCAACCTCGATGGATGCGGCAACCGCAATCAGTGTGATCTTGGACGCGCGTCAGGCCACGGGGCGGGGGCCATCCGTCCGCGACGCGGAGGTAGACGACCATCTGTCGCTTACGGGCCCCGCCGACCCAGGAGCCAGGTCGACCGACGTCAACTCGCTGGGCGGGGAGTGCAGGGGCGACCTGAGCCGGGCGTGGGGGCGGGCAGGGCGGGCCGACCTGATAGGCGGACGGGCTATTCCATGGCGCGAAGACATCCGTCGGAGCAAACGCGGACGGCGCATCGCGCGCCTCGGCGTGTCAGACAGGTACGCCGCGCTGAAGGACGCCAGGAGAGTCGGCGGGGCCCGCCGGAGCTCCCAGCCACTTCCGCCCTGATTTCACCCAGGAGGGAGCAGACGTCTAGGAACGCCCCCTGCCTCGGCGGCTATCCGAGCAACGCATTCACCTTCTTGAATAGCGCCTCGAACCGATCGAGCGTGGCGGCGTCGATTGGCTGCGGATGCGAGGCGAGATACGTTGCCGGCCGGTAGTGATTGAATCCATCGCTCGCGCGTACCTTCGCTCCGTTGCTCTCGAGATAGCGACTGATGCGGTCCACGATGCGTTCGCCAGGCGGCAGTGCGGCTTCCATGACCGCTGCGCCCGCCAATTCCTCGGCGTATGCCCCGTTGAACAGGTCGAGGTAGGTCGAAACGGTGAACAGATCCTCGACGTCCGTGGACGGTGTCGGCGATGGCGCCGCCCCGGCCCCGTGTCGGAACATGCCGAAGTTCAGCACGCGCGAGTCGCGAATGATCTTCTCGCGCACGAGTGACGTCAAGTGTGGGTCCGGTGCGCCCGCGTGGTCATGCACCACCGCGAGATCCAGGCCGTTCGCCCCAAGCAAGGAGACGAACGTCGAAACCTTCTCTAGGCCGCCGACTGGCACGATCGTGATATCGTCACGCAGTCCGGTACGGCCCGAACTGTCGAGTTGCGACGACACGTGCTGCAGGTAGACGAGGTCCGCCACACCCTCAACGAGCAGGTTACGCTTCGACACGAACAGGTTCTGCGCGATTGTATACCCGAGCGCCGCTTGGAGGGGGAACACCGTTCTGGGGTCCGAACCGGTCACGTTTGCGGCAATCACCGTCCCCTGCTTCGCGCGATCTTCGACCACGCGGACTTGATGCAGGCGGTCACCGTGCACCATAAACGGCGAGTGGGTCGTATAGAGAATTTGGTGCCGCTCCGCCACGTCGTCGATGTAGCGGAGCAGGTCAGCTTGCGCCAGCGCATGCAAGCTGAGCCCTGGCTCGTCGAGCAGCAGCACGATGGGCCCATTGATTCCGGCGGCCTTCACGCTGTCGAACCATACAAGGAAGCTGAAGAACCAGATGAACCCTTTGCTTCGCTGGCTAAAGGGCACCGTCACCCGATGCCGTGTGTTTTTGATACGGATGTAAAGGTTGGGACCATTGTTGAACCTCGCGTCGGGGTCGGCGGGGTCGGCCCGGATATCGAACTCGACCTCGAGCTCCTTGTTCTGCGTCCAAAACTGAAAGACCTGGTCGGTGATGGTAATCGACAGCCCCTCGAGGCGAGATTTCGCCTCCTCGTAGCCAGTCGGCTTCACGACGTCGTCGAGACTCACGTCGGCCATGGCCAGAAGGCGCAAGACGGTCTCGTCCTCCTCGGTCAACTGCGCCGGATTCGCGACCCGCTGTTGCAGGCCCTGCAGGTTGGTCTTGCCGGGCAGCAGTTGGTAGTCTCCGAAGTACAGGAACCGCGGCTGGTCCCCGATGTGCCTGTGGAAGAGCTCGTGCGCGACCAAGTTGGTCCAGCCCCCAGGCTTCAAACCGTCGGCAAAGCGTGTTCTCAGGGACGCCAAGAACGATGTCCCTTCATCATTCAGGTCGGTCTTCTCCAGGTACGCGATGAGCCCGCGAACCGTCCCGGACGCGGACGCTGCCTTGATTATGTCCGATGGGAGCTTGGCCTTCTTCACTGCGGCCTTGACGAACGCGGCTTCGTCAGCGTCCAGGCTGACGCGGCTGGTCCCGTCGTAGAGATACGAGATCGAGTACCGGTTGCCCTTGAGCACCGGTGCTTCCATCGCGCTGTTCACCGCCGTAACCTCATCTGGCGTCAACTCGAACGTAAGCACGACCGCGACTGCGGGTTGCTGCTCGTGCTGTTTCCGGTACTCATTCACGGCCTTCCGCGGATAGTCCTCGGTGACGTCGAACTTCGACGCCTTTCGAATCGGGCGGGCTTTCTCCAGCGCCTGCAGGAACGCCGTCTTCCCGGCCTCGTTCTGGCCGACGAGGACGGTCACCTTGGGGTCAATTGTCACCAGCCCAGTGTCATCGATCGACTTGAAGTGCTCGACCCGCGCTTCCGCCAGCCACATGCCGTTTCCCCCGTTTCCCAAGTTGGGGCCAACCCTCGAAGTCAGGACGTTCCCACCGATCAAGGGCCCCGCAGACAATTCAAGTTATGGTATTCCAGCTTCGGGGCAACAGGACGAGCGTCTCCTACCTCAGAAGGAGGACGCCCTGGCGGGTGGGCACCCGCCCTGGGCCGCCGGGAAGGCTCGAGAATGCGCAGCGTGCGCACAGCCCAGGTGCGTGTACGGGGGGAGACCGCGGTGGCAGGCCACGCTTCACGTGGTGCGGCAACCATCGGCGCGCGGCCGGAGGGCGCCGTCGACCGACGCCGCGCCAACCACGGCCTACTAGCGGACCCGTGGCGGTCTACGGAGAGCCATTGTATGCGCTACCGACGACCTGCACTCCGCGAGCGACGTTTCTCCATCCGCTCGGCCTCAACCCGCGCGCGAACGCCCTGGAGGACGAGTTGACCCGGCGTGAACGCGACCTCAGTCGGCCCCCCGCGGCGGGTCCCCTTGGGACGAATCACGATCAGGTCGTCCCGCAATTCGACGACGTACGGAGTACCGTCGCGCCGGGAAGTCAGCACGCGCCGCGTGGGGCGATCGTTCCGGGCCGGCGTCACGGGCGAGGATCTCCGACGCGATGGGAGGACTCACGGGCCCACTCCCAGGAGCCCACTTCGTCCCCCGAGTAGCTGTGCGCGGTGAACGCCTCGACGAGCGGGAGGCGACTGCCGGTCAACGCCTCTCCATAGAGGGGTACGCATCGGCGGCCGAGGTCCGCGGCGAGGACGTCGTAGACGCGCACGAGCCGGGAGGTCCAGTCTCGGGATCGGAAGAGGTCTTCCATGTCGCGCCGACGCTGGTCGGCGCGCTCTTGCATTTCCAGACCCTCGAACTCGACATCCCAATCCTCCACCAGTTCCCCGAGGTCGGCCAGCGCGGCCTCTACCGCGGTCTGCGCCCAGTGCAGGAGCGGTTCGCCGTCATCGGCGCCGAGGACGACGAATGGACGATCGTCCGCCCCGCGGGGAAAGACCAATTCCGCCTGCTCGGCGAGCGTGTCGGCAAAGATCTCCAGTTCGATCGCATCGGGGTGCTCCTGGTCCTCCGCCGCGGCGCGGGCGGCGTCGATCAAGAGTTGCAGTTGGGTTGTGGCCGGAAGGGGCTCGGCGATCGGAGGGGTGAAGGAGGGGGGCACTTGGGGGGACCTCGAGTGAGGGCTGGTGGTGCGACGTACCACCAACGGTACGGGTTCACCCACGCACCATGGTGGAGATGCTGGGGCCGCGGGTAGCCCATGCGATCTGGTTGCGGTATTCCCGGCGGACGGAGTAGGCCTTGCAGCCAGAACTCGATGTCGAGTATGGTGGAGATGTCCCCCACGCGACCCGGGGGCACTCCGACGATGGTCGGCCGAAGTAACCCCCGTGCATGCGGGGATGGACCAACAGAGAGTTCCACGTAGGTGCCCCCGCGCACGCGGGGATGGCTCTGTGAAGGGGTCGCGCGCAGGTCTCGCTTCTGGTATAGAGGCAGGGCTGTGGTTGGGCCGCTTGGAGACGTCCACGCGGATTCCCCATGTACGTGGGGTGATGGGCCCGGAGACGGTCCGGGTAGTGGTACTCGCCCGTGTTGCGGGCGCGGATTGAAACGACACGGAGAACGATCGTGTCAGTGGAACAGCCGCCTCGGCGGTGATCGACGAAGGGACCGGCGCACGAACGGCCGGTCCCTTCGCTATTCCGCACCGTCCGGTGGGCCGCGCGTCGGCCTTCGACCGGGTGGGGCGGGTGGCTCCCGCTCGGGGCCGGTCTCCCAATTCCCTCGTCCGACGCCGCCCTGATGTCCCGGTACTCTTGCGCATGCAAATGCGCATCCAGAGAACCGGCTTCCCAATTGACTGGCACCGGCGGGCCGTCGATGGCAACAGCTCCCGGTTCAGCCCCGGCGAGGTCCTATGACCGACGCGGCGAACGAACGGCCGGAGTGGTGGGCCCCCGGAGGTGTGGTGCCGCCCGACCTGCCCGGCTACAGCAGGGAGCAGGCCATGGCGAGCACTGGCGACGGGTGGCGGGATTTGGCTGCCGCCGGATGGGACGCGGCCACCGCCGCCGGGGCCAAAATTGTGCAGGTCAAAGAAAAATGGGCGCGCCTCCGCATCTACGTCGATCACGGCAGCCCCCAAGACCCCGTCGTCGCCCAACGCCTGCGCGCGGAACTGGCAGCGATTGAGGACGCGAGCGCGCGCGTGTGCGAAGCATGTGGGCGGACTGGACGTGTCTGGGGCGAAACGGACGAAGATCGCGCTCGGATCTCGAACGCGACGGGCCGGCGGTGGATTTGGTTGAAGACGCTCTGCGGAGATTGCGGGTATCGATTTTACTATGACGGGGCTCGCGGCTGGGCGGAGATCCGCGGTGAGTGGCGCCCGGACGCCGCCGACGACGACATCGATCCCGATGGGGATCTGTGGTGAGTCTTCCGACAAGCGCAGACGGAGGAGGCGGCCCCCTTATGGCGCCGTGTCCGGCGTGCGGGACCAGCGTGACGTCCGTCGAGGCCCCCGCCATCGTCACAGTGGGTGGCCGGAGCGGCATAGTATGGCTCGAGGTGTTCCATTGCCGGTGCGGGAGGACGTTTCTTCCGCCTGACACCGACAGAGCCCTCCGCGAACCGGGGCGGCCTGAAAGTGCACGGGAAGGGCACGACCCAGCGGAAGGAGCGTGAGCAGCCGGTTGGCGACAGCGCGTGCCCCCGCTGTCGCTGGCGATCCGTGGTCGGCATTCGTCAACTCGGCCGACACGACGCCCGGGCGAGGGATCCCTCGCCTACCTCGGCAGGCACTTGGGTCGCTGCTGGCATAGGAAAACGATCGGTCGCCGGATCAGGTCCACGGCCAGCCGGGCATAGATCGTCGTCGATTCCAGGTCACTGGCGGCCAACGTTGGGCCGACGGAAAGGATCAGGTCGGCGGCAACGACGGGCCAGTCTGGCTGCTGGACCGGACGCCGGCGAATGATCGCTGGGACCTGACCCGCGATCCACATGCTCTCCGTCAGGAGTTGGGCCAACATGCCGGCGCTGAGCGGCTGGGTTTCGCCGCCGATGGTGGTCAGCGCGATCACCTCGACGAACCCGCGGCGCTCCGTGGGGTGGGGGCACCCGTCGCCCGGGATCAGCGCCCCCCAGGCCCCACACGCCTCGCACCTCTCTACCACCTGGGGATGCAGCGCCATCGCCCAGACCGGCGGATTCAATCCAGCGTCCGTCCACGCGGGCTGGACCCTGGAGATGATCGAGCGCATCTCCGCGACCAGGCTAGACGTCATGGCGTCGGGCCAGAGCCGGTCCCATAGAGTCGCAGCGCGCGACGACTGCCGCGCCCGGACGGACCGGGGACCGCGCGGCGGCCACGAGCGCAATCGGCCCACGTGTGTGGTCACGAGTCACGGCGACTCGCGGTCCCGATGATGGTGATCAGAACCGCGGCCACGGCGATCCATGCCCCCGCCGCGGCACCGGGCGGTCCGTCGATCCAGCCCCCAATTCCATATCCAGCAGCAATGGTCGCGACGACGAGGGCCACCGCCGCGACGGCGGCGAGGAGGCCTAGTGCCAGGCCGCCGATCACCATAAGAATGCTGCCGACGGCTCCCGCGAGCACCTCTATCCCGCTCCAGAACCCGCCGAGTACCCAGGCCAACACCTCGAGCCAGAGAGGATCTTCAGGCGGGGGCGCGGGGGGGAGGGCGGGCGGCTGGCTGGTTCGGATCCCGGCGCGCTCCCACCTCAGGGCCCCGTTCTCGTAGTACGCGCGCTCGATGACGCGCTCTTCCGACGAGGGGTCGCCGGGGCGGTCAGGTGGATAGGGCATGGGCGATTTCATGGCGCCAAAACCGTACGGGGACTCGCCGGCTCGCCGATGTGCATGCCCATCACTGGCACATTTTTCGATGCCGCCCGCCGGACGACGCGATGGTCGGCCCGGCCCGCTGCGCGCAGAAGTGGCTGCCACAAAGCAACTTGCCAGCGGCCCGATCCCGGGGGCCGGTCCGTCGGTCATCCGATCCCTGGCTACAGCACCCCACCCGGCCGTGTAGCCAGCCACATCGCGGCCGATCGCGCCGTCAAGGGGCCGGGGACCCCGGCTCGCGCGTACGCGCTCTCTGCTGGGATCGCCACGCGATGCGGATGGGGAAGTTCGCCATACGGGGGCACCGAGTGGATGTTGACGGCGATCGGTCGGCGTGGCTGGCCTGACGGCCGCCGCTTCCCGCGCTTCCGGCCGGAATAGCGCCACCCCCGGAACCACTCGCGAACCCGCTTCTCCGCGAGATCTGCGGGGACGTCCGCCGCAACAAGCTCCAGTTCCAGCGGCCGGAATTCCGCGAAATGGGCCAGCTTGGTCAGGCCGCGGCAGACGCGGCGAAGCCCTCGTGTCGATCGCACCGGGACCAGGAGTCGAACGTCGCCGGTGCCGGCGTGGACCAACGCCCACACCTTCAGGCCAGGGTCCCGTACCCGGGACAGGAGATCATACTCCTGCGCCCCCTGGCGTCCGAGGCGGGCCCGGGCGGCCTTGAGCGTCAGGTCTCGCAGGCGCGGCCAGGCCTCGTCCCAGCGGACAAATCGCCACCCGGCGGCCTCCCGAACCAGGGCTACCTGCGCGATCTGGAGGAGGTGCGCCTCGGATACGCGGGCCGCAATCGGCCGGGCGGGCGGCAGCTCGGCCCAGCCGGCGCGTGTCAGCGTGACCACATGTTGCGACCGCTGGCCGGTCCATGCCGTAAGCGGGTGGCGCTGGAGCAGCCCTTGGGCGACGAGGCGTTGGACGACCCGGAAGCCGTGGCTGGCCGAGAACCCGTCGTACACCCAAAACCGATAGAGCAGCTGGCGCTCGGTCACGGCGCCGTGGATGCCCACCCACGTCACGATCGGCATCCTGAACATTGAGAACCCGGTCCCGAGAAAGGTCGGCGTCCGGGCCGCCGCCGGAAACAGCGGCAGCTGGAACGGGTCAGGGTGAGCTGCTGCGCGTTCGGTGGGCATAGGAGCAGCGTGGAGGGCCAGAGGGACCCGCCGCAACAAGGACGCCCGCATCAGGACGGGTGATCCGCCCACTCACCACGCGGGGCCGTCGCGCGCGGCCGGAAACTCGGCCCGTCTGGGCATGGCCGCCGCCCACACGATAGAAGGGCGAGGCGGCGCGCGGCAACGGCTACCCGCGGCCCTCGCGTCTCCACCAAATGGAGTAGGCCGACGGTCGCGCGCAGGCGGCGCGCCAGTCGCCTCACCTCTGTCAGCGGACGCGCTACCGGCGTGTGCAAAAGCGGGGCGATAGGGGTGGCTGGGGGGACAGAGATCCCCACGGCGGCGAATCGCGCTCTCCCCCTCGCCGATCCGTCCCACGTCCCCCGTCAGTCCCTACCGCAGTTCACGCACCCCCGGCGAACGCTTTCACTACCGAGGGGCCGGTCTAGGAGAGAGCAACACCAACGTCGGGCGAGGGATCCCCGACGACGTCGTGCGCCAGTACGAGGAGCTGGTGCAGCCGTACCGTGGCCCGGGTTCATGGTTCTGCCAGGCGGAGTACGGCATGCCGTTCCGGTGCCCCGATCGCCAGCTCGCCCCCGACGACGTGCGCGCCGTCCTGAGCCACACCGGCCACGTTGCGGTCTACGCCCCGGCCGATGGCCTCACTCACCAGATCGCCTTTGACGTGGACTCGAAGGATGGCGCCATCGCGGACCGCGATGCGCGCGACTGGGCGATTCGCGAGGCCATGGGGGTCGAACGGGTCCCCCTCGTGCATGCCACGCCATCCGGTACCGGGCTCCGCGTCCGATACCGGGTCCCGGTCATGCCGCTCGAGCGGGTCATCACCGGCCGCGACACGGGTCTGGTGGCCGACGTCCTCCGCGGCGCCGGGATCGTCGTCCGGCCCGGCGCCGTCGAACTGTTCCCCCAGCGCACCCAGGCCGATCGGCTGCCGCTCGGCGCCAGCATGCCCCTGCTCGATGCGCAGACCCTCGAGGTGCTGCTGGACGCGGCCATCGGCGCACGGTACGACGAACGGGCGCTCCGCGGTGCCCTTGCCCGATTCGCCGCGTGGCACGCGGCCCCGCACGAGGATCTGGTTCCCTATCTCGAGGGACGTCCGGGCGCGCCCCGGGTACGCGTGGCGGTCGCCGGAAACGCCCGGGCCGACGCCGAGTTCGTCCGCGAGGGGTCCCGCGTGCGCCCTGGGGACGCGACGCGCCGGCTCCTCGTGACCGGGCTGCACGAGCCGGCGTCGCGCTACCACGCCGAGTTCCGGGTGGCCCTGGCCGCCGTGCTGGCGCCGGACGTCCTGGGGCCCTTCGGGCGGACGCGCGTCGGCGACGACGAGAACCTGGCCCGGGCCGTAGCCGTCTGGCTGGCGGAGAAGCACAACGGCTGGTCGCGAGAGTGGAACGCTGCGGTGTCGGGGCGCTCGGTCGATGCCGCGATCTCGAGTTGGACGGCGCGCTACCTGACCCGATCGACGGCCACCGGCCAACACTTCGTGGACCGCGCCCGGGCGGCCGCGACCCGCCTGGACGGTGGCCTCCGCACCACGCCGCTACTCGCGGACGAGGAGCGCCGCGAGGTGATGGCCATCGCCGAGGCCGCGGGGCTCGGTGGATCGGAGCTGTACCGCGCTGAGGTGTGGATCGCGTCGTTGGTCCGGGCCGTGAAGAGCATCGTCCGCCACCACCTCCACGCCGGAACGCCCCTGGGAGACGTCGATGACGGGGGGCGTCGCTTCGTCTACGCGCCCATCGCGACGCGCTGGATGGAGGGCTGGGCGTATGGGAGCGGTGGGCGGCGGCACGGCCGCGGGGCGCCAGTCCCGAACTACGTTCGGTACCGGCAGATCCTGTTCGACGCCCGGTGGATGCGCCTCGCGCGATACTCCCCGACCAAGGTCGCGTTCAACCGCGGTCTGCGACCGCCGGACGACATCGCCCGCCAGGCGAGCGTGTACGCCGTGCGGCTGCCGCGTCTGGACGTGTGCGTCCGCGACGTGGGCGTGGACGCCCGGGACCTCGAGCGCGTGGCGATGGAGTCCGGGCTCACGATGAGCGGGCGGATGCTCGGCCTCGATGAGGCGCACCACATGCTCTGGATTGTTAGGGAGGCCATCCCCGCGCAACAGCGGTACGGATCCCGGCTCGCGATTCGCATTGAGCATGGAGCCCGCCAGTTGATCCAGGGCCTAGGAAACGGGTAACTCCAGGGTCGACCGTCACCAGACTCGAGACCATGGATCGACCCGCGTTACGGGAGGTGCTGCTCGCCGCATAAAAGTAGGCGAATGAAGGCGAGATCATCGCCGCGCTGGATTCGTTCGCGGTCCAGTCCAACCTGGTTGGACTCCGGCCGCGTCGTAGCCGCCGTGTACACTCGGCCGGCGGGATCGAATGGACAGGGTCAGGGCCTCATTGACCTCTCTAAGCATCCTGGCATCCTGGTCTTCTGAACACCACGGCTGTACGTTCGAACGAATACGGTCCACAGCTGCTCGTGCGGTCGGAGGTCCGGTCCTCCAGCTGGCGCGGCGATGCAACCGCGAGCCCCCGACCCAGGCACCCGCGGGAACGCCGGAATGGTGATGGGGCACCAGTATCCCTGGAGCAAGGTCACGTCTTCATGCACGTCCGACCCGCCGACGAAGTCGAACAGTTCCTCCGCGACCAGCGAGCTGCAGATCTCGATGGCACGCTGGAAACCGTGACCGTAGAGTTCAAGAGCGAACCCTACATATTGGGTACTCCTCGGCAGAAGCAAGAACTGGCAAAGGATATCTGCGCGCTCGCCAACGCGTCCGGCGGCATCGTCGCGATTGGGCTCAAGACGACAAAGAGCAACCTACACGCAGTGGACGTCGTTACCGGGGCCAACCCGTTCCCAAGGGAGATGTACAAGGCTGAGGCGTGGCTCGACGTCCTCACTGATTGGGTCTATCCACCGGTCTCCGGTTTGGATGCACAGTGGTACCCTGCGGCGGGTGCTCCAGACCATGGATTCGCGGTCATTCGCGTTCCAACCCAGGAGCAGTCCCGGCGACCGTACCTTGTGCGTCGTATCGCCTTCGGTGACGAGAAGGCCGACGGCGCGATCTTCGGCATGTTCGAGCGTCGCCGCGCAGACGCAGCCGCCCTGAGCGTGCATGAGGTGCAGGCGCTAATGCACGACGGATGGCTCTTTCGCCAAGCCATCAACCTTCGATCGGGTGAGGTACCTGCTGGCGGGGCCGGCGCACCGCTTGCCGCGCGCTCGTCCACGGATCTCGATAAGGAGACCGTTTCCAAGGTCATTAGCTTGCTTACGGCCACCGAACTGCGTGAACAGCCGTGCATGGTTCTCACGGCGGCCGTGACGGAGCCCGTCGACATCGTCGAAATGTTCGAGTCCTCCGAACACCCGATCGTCGCTCTCCTCACTCATCCGCCACAAATTCGCCCGGCGGGGTTCGACCTGACAACCAACCAGATGGCCGCGATCGTCGAGGGGCGATCGCGGCGCTCGATCGTTCCCGGCTGGAAGGGCCTCGAGGTGTGGCGCGATGGGACCGTCGTGTTCGCCGCAGCTGGCGGCGACGACTTCCTCAGTTGGGCCACTCCTGCTGAATACGATGCGTTCCGCATCAACCCCGTTACGCTGATTGAATCCATCCTGATGTTCTGTCGCTTTACCGCAGAGGTCTTCAGCCTCATTGGACGACCACCAGAACGCGTCCGCCTCAGTCTCCAGTTGTGCAACATGTGCCGCGGCGCGTTCAAGCCGATCCTCGTCGGTGGGCCTCCGAGTGTGCTGGCCGCACCGTGGGACCGCAAAAGTGCGCCGGCATGCGACTTTCTCACCGCCCGTACTTTCGCCGGCCGGCTCGATCCCGACGCTGTTGCATACCAACTTGCCGCGGAGGTGTATCAGTGGTTCGGCCACGAGCACGTGCAGATACCTTTTGTCGATCGTACCGGTCCAGAGCCTCGCATCTCCTCGACTCAGATTCAGGCACTCCAGGGCTAGGCGCGGCGGTGGTAGAAAAAGTGGTAACGCGACCGTCCCGAAGACGCCCCGTAATCCGCCGTCATCCGCGCCGGCCTCGCCTCTGAACCCGCCGCCATCCGCCGCCATTGACCGCCCCCTAAAGGGGACTCAAAATCCCCCACCGGCAACGGCGTGCGGGTTCGAGTCCCGCCCCGGGCATTGCGCCATTTGGGCCCGGTGGCCTTGTTGCCCGCCGGCGGTTGGGATCGTTTGGGAAGGGATGGGGTAGTGGCATCCGGTAGGATGCCTCGGCGCGGAACGACGCTGGACTGCGTCTGGCGGTGGCGGCCCCATGGGAGTCGTTGCCGAACCCCAAACGCGAGGTCTGGATGTCCCGATTGCGTATTCTGGCTGCCCGCCTGCCCCTCAAGGTGCTCGCTGGCTGGCTCGTCGCCAGCATGATCGGCTGGCTGGGCGTGGCGCTTGTTGGCCTCGGCATCGAGCGTGAGGTCTACGGGGTACCCCTGACCGCGACGCAGGTGCTCACGGTGATCGGCGGGATGGAGGGGGTGGCACTCGTGCTCGCCCTCACGATCTTCGCCCTCATTCTGCTCATCGCCGGTTCGGACCAGCCGAAGGTCCGCCCGATGCGGCATCACCATACGCCGGCCTGGAGCCGGGCGCTCACCCCGAGTCGGGAGCGCGCCATTGCCTCGGCCCTCCCTCAGGTATCGCGCCACCGTACGGCAGTCGTGCCGAACTGAAGTCCGAGCCACCGGAATTGCGGTACGCGACTTCCGTCGCGCTACCGCTCCACAGAGAGGGCGCCGCCGTGCCGTTCACGGATGCGCCCTCTCTCACGTTCGTAGTCCCGCCATCCTCCCTCGTCGAGCCGACTGGACGGGGTGGGGGACACGGAGAAATCTGTCGGGGAATTCCGGGCCACATTGTATCGATCACCTTACAGACTTTCGACCCTCCCGGCGGCGAATTACGCGCGTCGAGATTGATCCCGGCACCGACGCTCTGGTGACGAAGGGTGTCGACCACGCGGGCCTCTCGATCTGGTGCACGTTGACCAGTCACAGGATGCGCGGTAGTGGAGGCTCCGTCCCGGGGTTCGAAAAACCGCGCAACCACGAATGACGAGGCATGCGCGGCACGATGCTCACCGAATCCGCCCCCAACGCAGCCGGCGCCGTCCGGCCGAAGGCGCTTCGCGTTCCCGAACACACCGTCGAGATCGTCTCCGACTCCGGAGAAGGGGCGCAGAAGTGCGGCCAGATTTTCGGCGCCGTCTCGGCAAAGATGGGCAACGGCGTCTGGACGGTAGAGATCATCCCCGCCGAGATCCAGCCGCCGGCCCGCGTTCCAGAGGGAGCCAGCGGCTACCGCATTCGCATCGGGTCCGCCGCGGTCACCAATTGGGGTGACGCGACCCAGCTCGCCGTGGCGTTCAACGAGCAGGTGCTGCTGGCCCGGCATCGCCTCGATGCGCTCGCCCCGGATGCCGTGCTGCTGGTGGAGAACAAGTGGGCAACCGACGAGGACCCGGAGATCCGGACGGCGTGGGAACAGGCCATGAAGGAGTTGTCCACGCGCGACTACCGGATCATCGCCGTCCCGATGGAGGAGCAGTGCCTGACCGTGGTCGACAATCCACGCAAGGGCAAGAACATGTTCGCGCTCGGGCTGCTGGCGTATGTCTACGATCGCGACATGGACCGCATCCGCGACCAGATCGCCTATACCTTCCGCAAGAAGAGTGAGGAGGTCTACGAGAAGAACGTCGCCCTCCTGGAACTCGGATACGCCTGGGCCGAGGAGCATCTCGATCTGCGGATCGAGGTCGCCCCCGCACCGTCGGATGACGCGCTCGTCGTGATGAACGGCAACGAGGCAATCGGCCTCGGCGCGATCGCCGCCGGCATGGAGATGTGCGCGATGTATCCGATCACGCCGGCGACGTCCGTCTCGCACTACCTGAGCGAGGTGTTCGAGCGGTTCGGCGGAATCGTGCATCAGGCGGAGGACGAGATCGCCGCCGCCGGCGTCGCCATCGGCGCGTCGTATTCGGGCAAGGTCGCCTTCACGATCACGTCGGGGCCGGGACTCGCGCTCAAGACGGAATTTCTCGGCCTGGCGATCATGACCGAGATGCCGCTGGTGGTGGTCGAGGTTCAGCGCGGCGGGCCGAGCACGGGACTGCCGACCAAGGTCGAACAGTCGGATCTGCTCGCCGCGCTCTACGGCCAGACGGGCGACGCGCCGCACGTCATCATCGCGCCGGCCACGATCGAGGAGTGCTTCCACGTGATGATCACGGCGCGCCGCATCGCCGAGACGTTCCGCGCGGTGGTGATGGTCCTCTCCGATGCCAACCTGGCCACGGGTGTGACGCCGTTCAAACGGCCGAAGCCCGACGAGCGCTGGTTCGCCGAGCCCGTGGACCTGAGCCCGGTGCCGGACGGACACAAGCCCTATCAGTGGAATCCGGAGACGGGGCTCTCCACCCGGGTGGTGCCCGGCCAGGCCGGCGGCATGCACACCGTTACCGGGCTCTCGCACGACGAGGGCAGCAAGGTGGCGTACAGTTCGGGCGTGCATCAACGCTCGTCGTCGATGCGGAGCCGCAAGCTCGCGGTGCTGCAGAGCCTGCTGCAGCCGCCGCCGGTCTACGGCGATGCGAAGGGCGACCTGCTCATCGTCGGCTGGGGGAGCACGAAGGGCGCGATCGAGGAAGCCGTGGATCGCGCGCGCGCCGAGGGCCTCAAGGTCTCGTCGCTGCACCTGCGATTCCTCTCCCCGCTCGAACCTGGGCTCCGCGACATCTTCCGCCGCTTCAAGAAGGTGATGACGGTGGAGATCAACTACAGCGACGAACCCGGCGATTCGTACATCACCGAAGAGAACCGGCGCCGCGGGCAGCTCAGCATCCTGCTGCGCAACGCGACGCTCGTGGACGTCGACTGCTGGACACGCGTACCCGGCGAGCCACTGCGCCCCGGCGCGATCGCCGACGCCATCCGCGGCCACGTGCCGCGCGGAGGACGCGCCTCATGACGATGAGCCATTGTCATCTTCCCGTGCTCGAGCTCAACGCGGAAGACTACGAGTACGAGATCAACGACTACGAAGGGGCGCGTGCCCGCTGGTGTCCCGGCTGCGGCGACCACTCGATCCTGACGGCGGTCGAGCGGCTGCTGGCCGCCGAGCAGTTGACGCCGGAGAACACGGTGTTCGTGTCCGGCATCGGATGCTCGAGCCGGTTCCCGCACTATCTGAAGACGTACGGCTTCCACGGCATCCACGGCCGCGCGCTGCCCGTGGCCACGGGCATCCGGCTGCAGCGTCCCGACCTCAACATCTTCGTGGTGATGGGCGACGGCGATTGCACCTCGATCGGTGCCGGCCACTGGGTGCACGCACTGCGCTACAATCTCGACCTCACCGTGCTGCTGCTGGACAACGGCATCTACGGACTCACCAAGCAGCAGACGTCGCCCACCACGCCGCAGGGATTTCCCAGCAATACGCAGCCGCGTGGCAGCTGGCTTCCGGCGCTGAACCCCTTGCAGGTGGCGCTCGGCGTCACCAACGCCTCGTTCGTCGCCCAGACGGCCGAGTGGGTGCCCGCCCACCTGTACGCGACGCTGCGCGCGGCGCGGCAGCATCGCGGACTCAGCTTCGTGCGCATCCTGCAGCGCTGCCCGATCTACTCCAGCGCCATCTATCTGAAGGCGGTGCAGGATCCATCGAACATCAACATGCTCGTGCACGACGACGGCGTCATGGTGCCCGAGTTGGCCAAGCTCTATCAGAACCAGGTGGGGCACGACGTGCACGACCTCGACGCCGCCCGGCGCATGGCCGGCGACACCGACCGCGTGAATCTCGGCGTGTTCTTCCGGGACGATTCCAAACCCCGCTACGAGGAGACGCGGCGCGTACCGCCGCGCACGGCCGCGGAGCGGGTGGCCCTCATCGACGCGGAGCTCGACCGTTATGCCGTCTGATCCCCGCACCGCCCAGGCGCTCACGGCGCTGGCGCAGCCGATTGCCGAATTTCGCACGCTGGTGGATGGCGCGCTGGCCCAGGCCGACGACTTTCTCGCGGCCCGGGCCGCCACGACCGAAGTGGCGGCCGCGGGCGCACGCTCCGCGCTCGGCGAGTTCGCCGACGGGCGCGTGGACGCGGCCGCGTTCGCTGCCCTGTTCCCGAAGGCCCGCCGCGTGGACGATGCCGCGGTGGCGGCCCTCCATCGCGCCGCCGACGTGCTTCGAGGCGTGGCGGCGCGCGGCAACGACCTGTTCGTTGCCGACGTGCCGCCGGGTGGGCGGCTGGCGAGCGTGGTGGATGCGGCGTTGAGCGCGGCGGGCCTAGCGTTCGGCGCCGTGATGCTGACGGAGTTGGCGCGCGGCGGCCGGTACGTGGCCGCCGACCACGACCGCCTGCTCGACCCCGTGGAGTTCCACCGCTGGACGAAGACCGAGCGGCGGTTCGCCCCGCCGTTGGTGATCGAGGTAGACGGGGCGGACGTACACGCCGGCGCGCTGACCGATTTCGCCGACGGACGCGAAAAGTTGGTACTCGTGGTGCGCGGACCGAGCGCGCCGGCGCCGCTGGCCCGGTGCATCACGCCCGGCGCTTTCGTGCTGCAGACCACCGACGGATCGGGCCTCGACCGGGCGGCGGCCTTCGATGGGCCGGCGATCGCCGCCATGATGCCCGAGGGCTCGGCGACGTTCATGCACGATCCGCTTGCCGGACGCGAACCCTGGCAGCGGCTCACCGTGCAGCACCTGCCGGAGGCGCCGAAGCGCGCCGTGCGCGGGCTGAGCGCATTCCAGATGGGCGAGGACCTGAGGCTGCTGGCCGACCTCGCCCGCACGCCGTTCGCCGTGCCCACGCCCGCCGGCGCCGGCGCCCCGGCGGTCGGAGCGTCCGACGCGGTGGAGCGCATCGCGTCATGGCTGCTCACCGAATCCGGCCTGCAGGGGAAGGCGTAACGTGAGCGCGCTGACGGTGACCCTCCACGCGATCATGGTGCTGGGTGGGGTCGGATTGGTATTCGGCGTCTTCATCGCCCTCGCCAACAAGCAGCTCTGGGTGTGGGAGGATCCCCGCATCGAGATCGTCTCGCAGATGCTCCCCAACGCCAATTGCGGCGCCTGCGGGCATCCCGGCTGCCGGGCGTTCGCCGAGGGCGCCGTGGACGGCAAGATCGCGCCATCGGAGTGCACGGTGGCCAGCGATTCGGTGCACAAGCAGATCGCCGATTTCCTCGGCGTGGATGCGGGCAACGCCTCGCGCCGCGTGGCGCGGTTGCTCTGCGCCGGCGGCACCGACGTGGCCGTGAGCCAGGCCGAGTACCGCGGGCTGCCCACCTGTGCCGCGGCCGCGTCGGTGGCCGGCGGCGCCAAGGGCTGCGCCTGGGGATGTCTGGGCCTCGCCGACTGCGCGGTGTCGTGCACCTTCGACGCCATTCAGATGAGCGACACGGGCCTGCCGGTGGTGGACCTCGCCCGCTGCACCGCGTGCGGTGACTGCGTGGACGCCTGTCCCAAGGGCTTGTTCACGATCCTGCCGCTGGATGCGCACCTGCTGGTGCAGTGCCGGAACCTGATCAACGGGGATGACGCGCTGGAGAAGTGCCGCGTGGCCTGCACGGCGTGCGGGAAGTGCGTGCTGGACGCCGCGGAAGGACTGATCAGCATCGACAGCGGCGTGGCGGTGGTGGACTACGAACGCATCACGCAGGCCGAGCATCGCGCTATCGAGCGGTGCCCGACCGGCGCAATCGTCTGGCTGAACGGTGCGCAGTTCGCGCGCGTGCCGGAGACCGTCGGGAGCGAGGCAGCATGAAACTCTGGACCAAGGGCAAGCCCACGTCGGGCGAGACGACTTCTCCGCCGTACCCCGGCATCCCGCGCGCGCTGGATGGCAGCGCGGCGGTGGTGGCCATGGAGACGGCGGCCGGCGAAGCGGCGGGCGCGTACCCGATCACTCCCTCCACGCAGATGGGGGAAGGCTGGGCGGCGGCGGTGGCCGAGGGCAAGGAGAACGTGAACGGCCGGCGCCTGCTGTTCTTCGAGCCCGAAGGGGAACACGCGGCGGCTGCGGTCACGGCCGGGATGTCGATGTCCGGACTCCGCGCCACCAACTTCTCGAGCGGGCAGGGCATCGCGTACATGCACGAGTCGTTGTACGCCGCGGTCGGCAAGCGGCTGACCTACGTGCTCAACGTCGCCGCGCGGGCGATGACCAAGCATGCGCTCAACGTGCACGCCGGCCACGACGACTACCACGCCGTGGACGACACCGGCTTCTTCCAGATGTTCGCCAAGGACGTGCAGGAAGCGGCCGACCTGAATCTCATCGCGCACCGGATCGCCGAGCTGTCGCTCAATCCGGGCATCTGCGCGCAGGACGGTTTTCTCACCAGCCACGTGATCGAGAGCGCGCGGATTCCCGAGCCGGCGCTGGTCAAGGCCTACCTCGGCGATCCGTCGGACCGCATCGAGTCCCCCACGCCGGCCCAACGCATGGTGTTCGGCGAGATCCGACGCCGCATTCCGGAAATGTTCGACCTGGACTACCCGGCGATGCTCGGCGTGGTGCAGAATCAGGACAGCTACGCCCAGGGCGTGGCCGCCCAGCGTCCATTCTACTTCGATCATATCGTGGCGCTCGCCGATCAGGCATTCGACGAATACGCCGCCCTCACCGGCCGCCACTACGCGCGCGCCAGCGGGTACCGGCTTGACGACGCCGAGTGGGCGATCGTGGGGCAGGGCTCCGTCGTTCCGAATGCGATGGCGGTGGCCGACTATCTGCGTGAAGCGCGCGGGCTCAAGGTCGGCGTCCTCAATCTCACGATGTTCCGTCCATTCCCGGCCGATCTCGTGGCCGGCCTCCTGGCGGGCAAGCGCGGCGTTGTGGTCCTGGAGCGGCTCGACCAGCCCCTGGCCGTGGATCCGCCGATGCTGCGCGAGATTCGCGCCGCCATGGCCAAGGCCGTGGAGAACGGGCGTGCGCACGGCGCACGGGCGCCGCACGCCGGCATTCCCGCGCTCCACTCCGAGCAGGTGCCCGACTTCTACTCCGGATGCTTCGGTCTCGGGAGTCGTGACCTGCAGCCCGGCGACCTGGTGGCGGCCGTGAACAACATGCTGCCGGAGGGTGCGCAGCGGCGCCAGTTCTACCTGGGCGTCGAGTTCGTGCGCGAAGGCACGCGAATCCCCAAGCTCCAGATCTGGCAGGAGCAGTTGGTCGACGCCTACCCGCACCTCTCGGAGATGGCGCTGGCGCCGGCTACCGTGCCCAACCTGCTGCCCAAGGGCTCGACCGCCGTGCGCATCCACTCCGTGGGCGGTTGGGGCGCCATCACCATGGGCAAGAACCTGGCGATGACGGCGTTCGAGTTGTTCGGACTCCAGATCAAGGCCAACCCGAAATACGGCTCGGAGAAGAAGGGGCAGCCCACCACATTCTACGCCGTGCTGGCCCACGACCCCATTCTGCTCAACTGCGAACTCAAGCACGTGGACGTGGTGCTGTCGCCCGATCCGAACGTGTTCCGCCACAGCGACCCGCTGGCCGGTCTGGCCGACGGCGGCGTGTTCGTCATCCAGAGCGACCTCGCGCCCGACGAGTTCTGGGGCACGCTGCCCACGCGCGTCCGGTCGTCGATCATCGAGCGGCACATCAAACTGTTCGTCCTCGATGCGTTCGCGATCGCGCGCGAAGAGGCCTCCGACGTCGAGATGCGGTATCGCATGCAGGGGGCGGCGTTCCTCGGGGCGTTCTTCCGCACGTCGAGTTTGATCGCGGCCGAGGGGTCGTCCGAAGCGAAGGTATTCGAAGGCGTCCGCAAGCAGTTCCAGAAGAAGTTCGGCCACCGCGGCGCGACCGTGGTGGAGGACAACCTGCGCGTGATCCGCCGCGGCTTCGATCAGGTGCAGCCCGTGAAGGCGGTCGTGATCGAGACGCACGAAGAGGCCGGCACGGTGCCGCACATGCCGTCGCTGCTCGACGTACCGGCGGCGGAGCAGGGCGTCGGCAACCCGGGCCGGTTCTGGGAGCAGGTGTGCACGTTGTGCGCTCTGGGCCAGGACGGGATCGCCGATCCGTTCGCCGCGATCAGCGCGATGCCGGCCGCCACGGGCGCCGTGCGCGACATGAGCGGCGTGCGCCTGGAGGTTCCGGAGTTCATCGCCGAGAAGTGCACCGGGTGCGCCCAGTGCTGGACGCAGTGCCCCGACTCGGCCATCCCCGGCCTCGTGAACAGCGAGGAGGACCTGCTGTCCACGGCCATGGACGTGTCGAGCAACGGCGTGACGTTCGACCGGCTGCGCCCGATCACGAAGCACTGGGCGCGCGAGACGCACCGGCAGCTCACGAAAGACGCATCGCTCTCCGTGCCTGCGGCGTTCGCCGCCGGTTACACGACGGTGGCCGACAAGATGGGCTGGGAGCCCGACCGCCGCGCCGAGACCGACCGCGAGTTCGCGATCATCCAGGAGCGCCTTGCGGCGTTCCCGCTGGCCCGCACCAAGCCGTTCTTCGACGCCGTCGAGGCGCGGGAAAAAGGTGGCGGCGGGCTGCTCTCGATCACCGTCAATCCGGAAGCGTGCAAGGGGTGCAACCTCTGCGTCGCCGCCTGTCCCGACGGCGCGTTGGTGACGATCAAGCAGGACGAGCCGGCGCTCGAACGGCTGCGCAGGAACTGGGCGCTGTGGGAGCAGCTGCCCGACACTGCCGACCGGTTCGTCAACGTCTCGGACGTGGACGAGGGGATCGGGGTGCTGTCGTCGCTGCTGCTGCGGAAGCAGAACTACCGCTCGATGGTGGGCGGCGACGGAGCGTGCATGGGCTGCGGGGAGAAGACGGCAGTCCACCTGATCGTCTCATCGATTCACGCGTCCATGCAGCCGCGCGTAGCCGCGCAGGTTGCGAAGCTCGACGGGCTCATCGAGACCCTCGACGCGCAGGCGCGCGAACTGCTCGCCTCGGGGGCCGATCTCGACGCCGCCGCGAAGGCGAGTGCCGCGGTGAGCGTGCCGGTGGACGCGGCCAAGCACGAGCGGCTGGCCCGGATCAACGACTCGCTCCACGCGTTACGCGATCTCAGGTGGCGCTATGTCGAGGGGCCGAGCGGCGAGGGGCGTGCCCGGATGGGGATGGCCAACAGCACCGGCTGCTCGTCGGTATGGGCGAGCACCTGGCCGTACAATCCGTATCCGTTCCCGTGGGCCAATCACCTGTTCCAGGACGCGCCCTCGATCGCCATCGGCGTGTTCGAAGCGCAGATGCGCAAAATGGCCGACGACACGGCCGCGGTGCGTCGCGCCGAGCTGCTCGCCGACGGCACGTACGACGCGGCGGCGCACGAACCCGGGCTGCGGTCGCTCACCTGGAAGCAGTTCACCGACGACGAGTTCGCCCTCTGCCCGCCGATCCTCGCGATGGGCGGCGACGGCGCCATGCTCGACATCGGATTCCAGAACCTCTCGCGGCTACTCGCCTCCGGGAAGCCGATCAAGGTGGTGGTGCTCGACACGCAGGTGTACTCGAATACCGGCGGCCAGGCCTGCACCTCGGGGTACACCGGGCAGGTGGCCGACATGACGGCGTACGGCAAGGCGCAGCACGGCAAGAGCGAAGTCCGCAAGGAATTGGCGCTCCTGGCCATCGCCCATCGCGGCGCGTACGTGCACCAGTCGTCGCAGGCCTCGGCGTCGCATCTCGTGGCGGGCGTGCTCAAGGGACTGCACAAGCGCCGGCCCGCGGTGTTCAACATCTACACGCCGTGCCCCGTGGAGCACGGCCTGGCCGACGACTGGTCGCAGCAGGCGGCGCGGTTGGCGCTGGAGAGCCGCGCCTTCCCGTTCCTGACCTACGATCCGGACGCCGGCGGCGCATTCGCCGACTGCCTGACGCTCGATGGCAATCCGTCGCTCGACGAGACGTGGCCGACCTACACCATGAAGTACCTCGACGACGACGGCGCGGAACAGACGCTCGACCTGCCGCTCACGATCGCCGACTGGGCCGCCACCGAGACGCGGTTCAAACAGCACTTCACCGAACTCCGGCCGGACGCATGGACCGACGACATGCTGCCGTTCGCGGAATTCGTCGCCCTCCCGGTGGAGGAGCGCGACGGCCACACGCCGTACATCCTGGCCGTCGCCAAGGACCGGACGCTCCGTCGCCTGGGCGTCTCCGCCGAGATGGTGACCCTGGCCGAGGAGCGGCTGCACTTCTGGTCGCAGCTCAAGCAGCTGGCCGGTCTCGAGATCCCGCAGACCGTGCACGATGCGGTGGCCGATGCATTGGCCGCCGAGTTCGAGCAGAAGCTGTCGGCGGTACGCGCCGACTACGAAGCCAGGATCGACGAGCTCAAGGCCAGTTATCCGCCGCAGATCGCCCGCCGTCTGGCCGAAGGGCTCATGCGGCACGGCGGCGGGTCGGCAATCGGCGAGCTGCTGGCGTCGTTGCCGGCGGCGGTGAGCAACGGCAACGGAGCGGGGAGCGCGGTCGCTGCGGTCCCCGCGCCGGTCGACGCCGCACCGCCGCCACCCGCGCCCGCTCCCGCGGCGGAACCCGCCACGGCCTCGGCCCCGACGGCGCCCGTGGCGGCCGGCACGGCCACCGTGGCCGTGGAAGACGACGAGGACGGGGAACTGGCGCTCGAAGCCTACATCGACTCGGTGCGCTGCACGACCTGCAACGAATGCACCAACCTCAACAAGCGCATGTTCGCGTACAACGCGGACAAGCAGGCCTACGTGAAGGACGCGAGTGCCGGCACGTATCAGCAACTCGTCACGGCAGCCGAACGCTGTCCGGTGTCGATCATCCACCCCGGCACGCCGCTCAACCCCAAGGAGAAGGATCTGGAGAAATGGGTGAAGCGCGGCGCGAAGTTCAACTGAGTTGACGATGGCGATTTCGCTGGGATTCCGGCACGGCGTCCACCCGCCGGAAGAGAAGGGGCTCACCAACCAACTCCCGATCCGCCGCATGCCGTACCCCGACGAGGTGGTACTCCCGCTGCGGCAGCACGCGGGCAAGCCCGCCACGCTGTGCGTCAAGGTCGGCGATCATGTGGAACGCGGCGATCCGGTGGGCGAGGCCGACGGGTTCATGTCGGTACCCATTCACGCCTCCGCAGCCGGGACGGTGGTGGACATCGGATGGTGGCCGCACCCCGACGGGTCGATGGCCGAGGCCGTGCGGATCAAGGTGGACCGGTACGCACCGCACATCCCGCGGCCGCGTATGGTTCCGCGCTGGGAAGGGCTCTCCACCGACGAGGTCGTCCGCGCCGTGCAGAGCGCCGGCGTGGTGGGGCTGGGCGGTGCGGCATTTCCCACGCACGTGAAGCTGGCGCCGCCCAAGGACGCCACCGTTCACACGCTGATCATCAACGGCGCCGAATGCGAGCCCTACCTGACGTCCGACCACCGGACCATGGTGGAATACGCGCCCCGGGTCATGTTCGGCATTCGCGTGATGATGCGCTCGCTCGGCGTCACCAAGTGCGTGGTCGGCATCGAACGCAACAAGCCCGACGCCGTGGCCGCGATGCTGGCGGCCGTGCCCGCCGACCTGGACGTCGAGATCCTGCCGCTCACGGTCAAGTACCCGCAGGGCGCCGAGAAGATGCTGATCAAGGCGGTGACCGGCGTCGAGGTGCCGTCGGGCAAACTGCCGGTGACGGTGGGCGTGGTGGTCCAGAACGTCGGATCGGTGGCGGCGATCGCCGAGGTTTTCGAGACCGGGCTGCCGCTGGTCGAGCGCATCGTGACCGTCTCCGGTCACGGGCTGCGCCGCCCCGCGAATCTGATCGTTCCCGTCGGCACCAAGCTGCGCGATCTGCTGGCCTTCTGCGACGGCGTGACGGCCGACGCGGCCGAGGTGATCATCGGCGGGCCGATGATGGGGCAGGCCCAGGCGAATCTCGACGCGCCGGTGGTGAAGGGCACCACGGGCGTCGTGGTGCTCGCCCGCGACGAGACGCGCAACGAGCAGAGTTGGGCCTGCATCCACTGCGGACGCTGCCTCGAAGCATGTCCCGTGTTCCTGAATCCGTCGACGCTCGGCGAACTGGCCCAGGTTCGGCGTTACGAGGACATGGCGGCCATGCACCTGTCCGACTGCATGCTGTGCGGCTCCTGCGCGTACGTCTGTCCCTCGAACATCCCGCTCGCGCAGCTCTTCCAGGCGAGCAAGGCCGCGCTCCGGCGCCAACTCGCGACCCTCCAATGAGCGCCCCAACCGCCCAGCGGCTGATCGTCACCGCGTCGCCGCACCTCAAGCCCGCCGACTCCACCCCGCGCATCATGTGGAACGTGGTCGGCAGCCTGGTTCCCGTGATTGCGGCGTCGGCGTGGTTCTTCGGCATCAGCGCGCTGCTCGTCATCGCCGCAGCGGTGCTCGGATCGGTGGCGGCGGAACGCGCGTTCGGCAAGGGCGGCTCGTTGGCCGATGGATCGGCTGCGATCACGGGTCTGCTGCTCGGGCTCACGCTCCCCGCGGGAATGCCCCTCTGGATGGTGTTCGTCGGCGGCGCGTTCGGCATCGGCTTCGGAAAGGCGGTGTGGGGCGGGCTCGGACAGAACGTCTTCAATCCGGCGCTCGTGGGCCGCGCCTTCCTGCAGGGGGCCTTCCCGGTGGCCATCACCACCTGGCCCACGGCCGGGGGCGGCTTCTTCACGCTCAAGGGCGATCTCTTCGTCGCGCCCTTCCTCCATCCCGCGGTCAACGCCGTAACGTCCGCGACGCCGCTCGGACTGCTCAAGTTTGAGGGGAAGGGCACCTCGCTCATGCATCTGATCCTCGGCACCACCGGGGGATCGGTGGGCGAGACGGCGGCGCTCGTGATCCTGGCGTGCGGCGCGTACCTGGCCCTGCGCAACTATCTCAACTGGCGGATCCCCGTGAGCATCATCGTCACGGTGGCGGTGTTCAGCGCGATTCTGCACGCCATCAATCCGCAATGGCCGGGGGCGATGTTCATGGTGTTCTCGGGCGGGCTCATGCTCGGCGCCGTGTACATGGCCACCGACATGGTCACCTCGCCGGTCACCAACCTGGGGCGCTGGGTGTTCGGAGCCGGCATCGGCATTCTGGTGGTCGTGATTCGCGTCTGGGGCGGGCTGCCTGAGGGCGTGATGTACGCCATCCTGTTCATGAACGCACTGGTGCCGTTCATCAACCGCGCCACGCAGCCGAGAGTGTTCGGTACCGCGGCGAGGACGGCGACATGACGGCCGCGCCGCACTGCCACGTCCCGCCGCCGCCGCCGGTGGAACAGAAGAGCACGCCGGCGTGGAAGCTGCTCGCCACGCTCGCCATCGCCGGTGCGGCCGCCGGGTGGCTCATCGTCACCGTGTACAACCTCACGCTCCCGGCCATCCAGAAGCATGCCGCCGAGCAGGAGGCGGGCGCGGTGAGCGAAGTGCTCAAAGCTCCCGCCCGGTGGGATACGCTGTACCTGGTGGGCAAGACGCTGTCGAAGACGCCGCCGGAGGGCGTGGACAAACAGGAAGCCGAGAAGGCGTTCGTCGGCTTCGACGCCGGCGGGCGGCGGCTCGGCGTCGCGGTGACCGCGGCGGAGCCTGGGTTCCAGGAATTGATCACGCTGATGATCGGCTTCGACCCCGCAACCGGGACGCTCACCGGCTACAAGGTGCTGGACCAGCAGGAGACCCCGGGGCTCGGCCAGCGAATAGAGACCGACACCGCGTTCGGCGACCAGTTCGCCGGCCGTGTCGCGCCGCTCACCGGCGTGAAGACGCGCTCCGGCAACGACCCGAGCCAGGTTCAGACCATCTCGGGTGCGACGATCTCGTCACGCGCCGTGATCCGCATCATCAACAATGCGGTCGCCAAGTGGCGGCCGCTGGTTCAAGCCTACGATTCTGGAGGCCAGCCGTGACGTCCGTTCCAGTCGGCGAACCAGCGGAGGCACCGCCCCCGCCGGGATTTCTGGGCGCCGTAGAGTTCGTCCCGGGCGCGCCGCCGCCGGCGACCGTCCTCGCCGACATCTGGCGGGGCATCGGCCGTGAGAACCCCGTGCTCGTGCAGCTGCTGGGCATGTGCCCGACGATGGCGGTCACGAACGTGTTGGCCAACGGGCTCGCCATGGGGCTGGCGACGACGTTCGTCCTCGTCGGCTCCGGTCTCTTCGTGTCGCTGTTCCGGAAGTACATCGCGCATGAGGTCCGGATCACGTCGTACATCCTGATCATCGCGACGTTCGTGACGCTCGCCGACATGATCCTGGCTGCCGTGGTTCCCGACATTCGCAAGGCGCTGGGCCCGTTCATTCCGCTCATCGTCGCCAACTGCCTGCTGCTGGGGCGCGCCGAGGCGTTCGCGGCCAAGGTGCCGGTGCGCCGCGCGCTGGCCGACGGCTTCGGCATGGGCATGGGCTTCACGCTGGCGCTGGCCCTACTGAGCACGATTCGCGAGGTCCTGGGGAACGGAAGCATCCTCGGCTATCCGTTGTTCGGACCGCGCTTCGAACCCTGGGTATTCATGATGCTGCCGCCGGGCGGGTTTCTCGCGCTCGGGATCGCGCTGCTGGGTGTGGCCTACGTCATGGAGCTGCGCAAGCGCCGGGCTCGGAGGGCCCTCGCATGAGTAATCTTTCGTGGATCTTCATCTCGACGATGTTGGTCAACAACTTCACGCTCGTGATGTTCCTGGGCCTGTGCTCCTTCTTCGGAGTCACCGGCAAGGTCGAGACGGCGTGGCGGTTGGGCCTCGCCAACACCTTCGTGCTCATTCTCACGGCCGTCAGCGTGTGGATTCTGAACACGTTCGTGCTCGCCCGCACGCCGTATCTTCGTACGATCGCGTTCATCGTCGTCATCGCGTCGGTGGTGCAGATCGTGGAGATGGCCGTCAAGAAGTACCTCCCCGTGCTCTTCCGGCAACTCGGCATCTACCTGCCGCTGATCACCACCAATTGTGCGATTCTCGGGCTGGCGTTGTTCCAGACGAGCCGCGGTTACACGCTGGCCGAAGGATTGGTGTTCGCGCTCGGGGCCGGCGCCGGACTCACCCTCGCGCTCTCGCTCATGGCGTCCATTCGGGAGCGCATGGAGCTCTCCGACATCCCGATGGTGGCGCGCCGCATGGGACTCGTGCTCGTGATCGCGTCGTGCCTGTCGATGGCGTTCATGGGGTTCGCCGGCATGGGGACCGCGGGATGACGGGCACCATCATCGCCATCGTGATCGCGGCGGCCCTGTTCGCCGTCTACGGCCTGGTTCCGCATCGCAGCTGCACCGGCCACTGCACAGGTTGTACCGGCGGCTCGTGCGAGCGCTGGAACGAAGGAGATCATCATGCCTCTTGACCCCGAGTCGCGCTCGAAGCTGGGTCGGCGCGAATTCCTGACTATCGGCACCGGTATGTTCGTCGGGCTCTCGCTGCCCATCGCCTTCCGGCGCCGCATCGCGATCACGAAACGGACCATTCCGGTGATGGGCACGATCGCCGAGATCCAGGTGGCCCACGGCGACGTGCGCCGCGCTGAAGCTGCCATCGACGCCGCGATCGCCGAGTTGCGATGGGTCGAGCGCACGATGACCCGGTTCACCGCGACCTCCGACATCGGGCGGGCCAACCTCGGCGCGGCCCGCGAAGGCGTCACCATCCGGCCGGAGACGGCGCTCGTCGTTCGGCGGGCGCTCGATTGGGCGTCGGCCAGCAACGGCCGGTTCGATCCGGCGGCGGGCGAGGTCTCGGAACTCTGGGACGTGCTGCACCGTCACGAACCGCCGCCGGCCGCGCAGGTCAAGCGGCTCGCCAATCGCGGATTCTGGCGCAAAGTGGATCTCGCGACCTTTCATGGCGTGCCGGCGTTGCGCTACGACGACCGCGACATCCATCTCGACCTGGGAGCGATCGCCAAGGGCTACAGCATCGATCGCGCCACCACCGCCCTCCGCGATCGCGGGATCGCGCATGCCATCGTCACCGTCGGTGGCGATCTGTACGCGCTCGGCCATTCGCCGGACGGCGAACCGTGGAAGGTCGGCATCCGCAATCCACGCGACCTCTCGGCGCTGTCGGCGACCCTCGACGTGGCGGACCGCGCCGTGACGACCTCGGGCGACTACGAGCGCTTCTTCCGCTGGCGCGGCCATCGCTATCACCACCTGATGGACCCCGTCACCGCGGCGCCGCGCCTGACGCCGATGCACAGTCTCACCATCCTCGGCGACCGGACCATCGACGCCGACGCGGCGTCGACCTCCGGGTTCGGCCTGTCGCACGCCGCCGCCACCACACTGGCCCGCCGTATGATTCCCGGAGCCGAAGCGATCCCGTTGACCTGAGGAGGGCGGTATGAAGAGCCACCGGCTGTTCTGCAACGCCTGCGAGCGCGAAGTGAATCTCGTCATCACCGACGCGCCGGAGCACGACGGGCAGGCGACGCTGCTGGACTCCGAGGTCGTGTGCCTCGAAGTGGGCGACCAGTGCACCGGGGCCCTCTGCCCGCTCGGGGCCGTGGGTCCCGATGCCATGGTCGCGCGGATCGTGCGCAATGGCCTGCCGGTGGACGGACTCCGGACCGTGCGCTCGGCGTGCCCGGCCTGCGATCGCGAGACCGACCTGGTGCTGTACGGCGACGGACACGCCGCGTGCACCGAGTGCGGCACGCCGGCGCGTTGGCGGCTCGATCACGCCGAACCGGTGGACTGACGGGCCGGCCTGGCTCCACCGCCGCAAGCCGAGCGCGGCATATCAGCGTTTAGACATCGAGGACCCGTCGCGCGGCGCGGCGGGTCTTCGTGCATCCGGGCGGGGAATGCCGAGACAGGTCGTGGTGATTCCAGGGCGCGCAAGACCCCTGACGACATCGTCAGGCACCACCTGACAGTGATGCGGTGAATCGCCGACGGCGCATGCGCGCGTCGGGATGGCATAGTGTGAACGCGTCTACGAATGACGTGTCAATCAATTGGCTCGCGACATTGCACGGGCGGCCCCCCACCCGTTTCTCTCCTCAGAAGCCTCGCAATGGCGCAGTCAATGGTGGAGCGATTGGCTGACACTTTGCTCCGGGGGCTGCGGGTGCATCCGCGTGATCGTTTCTGGCGTGTCGTGTTTCCATTGGGGGCGGTGCTGGCCATCGCGACGATGCTGGTCGTCGGCTGGGCCGCCGAGCCCGCGCGCTTTGCCCTCGGCTACGCACCGGTGCAGCCCATCCCATTCTCCCACCGCGTGCACTCGGGGCTGAACCGCATTCCCTGCGAGTACTGCCACACGAACGCGGACCGCAGCCGGCACGCCACCATCCCCGCGGTCCAGACGTGCATGAACTGTCACCGGTTCATCACCATGGCCGACAGCACCTATATCAACACCCAAGTCGTGGCGCGATTGGCGACGGATACCGCGATGACGTGGAAGCGGGTCTATCACCTTCCCGATCACGTGTACTTCGATCACCGGTCGCACGTGAACGTCGGCATCGAGTGCCAGACGTGCCACGGCGCCGTCCAGACGATGGACGTGGTGTCCCGCGTAATGAACATGCGCATGGGCAAGTGCCTGGACTGCCACCGGAACCCGGCCCCGTATCTGCCGCCGGATTCGTCGGCGCTGCGCGGGCCCACGGACTGCACGGCATGCCACCGATGAACGGACTCAGGAGCCACGAGATGCAGGTACAGAGTCGTCGCCAGACGCTCGCGCAGATGGCCGCCGCCCTCGGAGCGCTGATGCTGAGCGCGTCGGTGCTCCGGCGAATCCTGCCGCGGGCAACGGCGTCGCGCGTTTCCAGGGGACCCACGGCCCCCGCGCGCCGCGTCCAGCCCGCGCCCCACTCGGTGAAGCGCCATGGTTGACCGACGCGTAACCGAAGCGGACCTTCGCCAGCCGCCGACACCCCCCGCTGCGGGCGACCTCGTGTCGCGCCGTCGGTTTCTGGGACTCGTGGGCGCGTCGGCGGCACTGGCCGCGACCGCCGCATGCGAGGCGCCTCCGGCGGACACGATCGTGCCGTATACCAGGAAGCCGGACGACGTCATCCCCGGCGTGGCCAACCACTACGCCAGCACCTATCAGGAAGGGCTGGTGGCGTACGGCGTGCTCGTGAAGGCGCGCGAGGGGCGGCCCATCCACATCGACGGTAACGACGAACACCCGGTATTCCGGGGCAAGACGTCGATTCGGGCGCAGGCCGAGATCCTCGACCTGTACGATCCCGAACGCCTGCGCGCTCCACTGGTGGCCGGCAAGCCAGCCACCTGGGATGCGGCGGATGCCAGGATCGTACCCGCCCTCAAGGCCGCCGCGTCCGGCGGCAAGCCCGTGCTTCTCCTCACGCCGGCCGTGATCTCACCGACGCGACAGGCCGTGATCGCGGATCTCCAGCGCGTCCTCCCCGGGCTCCGGCACGTTGCATGGGAACCGGCGCTCGCCCTCGCCGACCGGACGGCCGCATCCCTCTACGAGCCGGCCGTCACGCCGCGCCATCACGTGGAGCAAGCCACGGTGATTGCGGCCTTCGACGCCGACTTCCTCGGGACGATGGGGAACGCGGTCGCCTCGATTGCGGGATTTGCGAAGAATCGCCGTCCGGCCAAGCCCGGCGACCCCATGAACCGCCTGTATGCCATCGAGAGCGGCATGAGTCTCACCGGGAGCAAGGCGGACGTGCGCGTGCCGGTGCGGCCCTCCGGGGCGGCGCCGATCGCCTTCGCGGTCGCCAACGCGCTGCACACCAGGCACGGACGCGCCCTTCCGGCCGGCTTGTCGGCCGCCGTCCTCGCACCGTTCGCCCTCCCGGCCGTGGCGAAACGCTACGGTGTCGATGCCGCCGCCCTCGCCGCGCTCGTGGACGACCTCGCTGCGGCGGGCGCGCAGAGCCTGGTGCTCGCCGGTCCGTCGCTGCCGGTCGAAGCGCACGCCGCCGTGGCGCTGCTCAACACGATGCTCGGCGCCGAGGGGCACACGGTGGACCCGTCGTTCGCCGTCGACACGCCGGCCCTGGCGACGCCCGCTGAGATGGCGCAGCTCACGCACGATCTCGCATCGGGCACCTACGCGGCGGCCATCCTCTGGGACGTCAATCCGACCTACGCGGTGTCCGACGGCCGCGCGTTCGATGCCGCGCTCGAGAAGGTGCCGCTGAAGATCCGCCTCGGGCTGCAGGCCGACGAGACCGCGGGCCGGTGCGACGTCGTGCTGCCCGTCAATCATTGGCTCGAGAGCTGGAACGACTTCGAGCCGTCGCGCGATCTGCTGAGCCTACAGCAGCCACTGATCCGACCGCTGTACGACACGCGCCAGGGCGACGAGATCCTGCTCCGCTGGGCCAAGGCGCTGGGGGGCCGGGTGACCACCGACTACCGCGCCTATCTGATGATGCGCTGGGAGACGGCGGTCTACCCGAAGGGCACACTCGCGAGCTTCCAGAAGTTCTGGGTGACGGCCGTGCATGACGGCGTGCTCCGCCGCGCCGCGGCGCCGCGCTCACCCCGGACGCTCCGCGTGGACGCGGTGGCCGACGCCGCCCGGCAGGTTGCCGGCGCCGCGGCGACGACCCGCTTCGAACTGTTGATGGCTCCCGATATCCGCCTCTGGGACGGCCGTTACGCCAACATCGGCTGGCTGCAGGAGCTGCCGGAACCGGTGACCAAGGTGAGCTGGGGCAACTACCTGGCCATGTCGGTGGCCGACGCGAAGCAGCGAGATCTCTCGGATGGCGACCTGGTCGCCGTCACCGCCGGTTCGCGTACCGCGACGTTGCCCGTGCTCGTGCAGCCGGGGCAGGCGGCGGGGGCCGTGTTCGCCGCGCTCGGCTTCGGACGCGCCGGCGGTGTGGCGGACGGCCGGGGCGTCAACCTGTTCCCGCTCGTCGCCGACGACGGCTCGACGCCCTTCTGGCGGGCGGACGTTCGCCTGGCGAAGACCGGCGGCCGGCAGCCGCTGGTCCGCAGTCAGCAGGAGTTCTCGCTGCACGACCGCGAGATCGTGCGCCTCTGGTCGCTGGGCGACTACGCCAAGCAGGCCGAGCCGGTCATGGACCAGAAGGCGCTGGCCACCCTCAACAAGGATCAGGAGTGGCCGAACCACAAGTGGGCCATGGTCATCGACCTCTCGTCCTGCGTCGGGTGCGGCGGGTGTCAGATCGCGTGTCAGTCGGAGAACAACATCCCGGTGGTCGGTCCCGAGCAGGTGGCACGCGGGCGGATCATGCATTGGCTCCGCAACGACGTGTACTACGTGGGCCCCGAGGACAATCCGCAGGTGGCGCACGAGCCGATGCTCTGCCAGCAGTGCGACGACGCGCCGTGCGAGCCGGTGTGTCCGGTGGCCGCCACCGTGCACAGCGACGACGGCCTGAACGAGCAGATGTACAACCGCTGTATCGGCGTGCGCTACTGCGCGGCCAACTGCCCGTACATGGTGCGCCGGTTCAACTTCTTCGACCTGACGAGTTCGATGACGGATCCATTGGATCTCGCATTCAATCCCGAAGTCACCGTGCGGCCGCGGGGCGTGATGGAGAAGTGCACCTTCTGCGTGCAGCGCATCCGGAACGGCGTCCAGGTGGCCAAGGACGAGGGACGGCCGGTGGCCGACGGGGACATCACCCCCGCCTGCGCGGCCGCGTGCCCGGCCAATGCCATCGTGTTCGGCGACCTCAAGGATCTGAATAGCCGGGTGGCGAAGCTCTCGCAGAGCGACCGCGGCTTCAAGGTGCTCCGCGAGTTGGGTACGCGTCCCGCGGTTACCTACATGGCAGAATTGAAGAATCCGGCGGGCGTGCCCGCGGGGCGGGTCGATGACTGACGCCACGCTGCCCGTCGCGCTGCGTATCGCGCCCCTCGTCGAAGGCGACGTCTCGCTCGGCGGCCTCGACGACACCGTTCGGACGTGGAGCGAGAAGACGCCGCCACGCTCGTGGTACGTCGCCATCACGATCACCAGTCTGGTGGCGCTGGTCGGCTTCTCGGCCATCGGCTACATGCTCTACACGGGCATCGGCGTGATGGGCAACAACGTGCCGGTGGTCTGGGGCTTCCTGATCATCAACTTCGTGTTCTGGGTCGGTATCGGGCACGCCGGCACGCTGATCTCGGTGATTCTGTATCTGTTCCGCCAGCGGTGGCGCAACGCCATCAGCCGCATCGCCGAGGCGACCACGGTGTTCGCGTTCATGTGCGCGATGATCTTCCCGGCCATCCACGTCGGCCGTCCCTGGCTGCCGTACTGGTTGATCCCGTACCCGAACCAGCGCGGCATGTGGGTCAACTTCCGGTCGCCGCTGATCTGGGACGTGTTCGCGGTGCTCACGTACTTCAGCGTGTCGCTGATGTTCTGGTACCTCGGGCTGATCCCCGACCTGGCCACGCTGCGCTCGACGGCGAAGAGCAAGGTGAAGCGGGCCGTCTTCCGGCTGCTGAGCCTGGGATGGGTGGGCAATGCGGTCCATTGGCTGCAGTACGAGCGGGCCTACCTGCTGCTCGCCGGCCTCACCACGGTGCTTGCGCTCAGCGTGCACAGCATCGTCTCGATGGACTTCGCGTCGTCGATGGTGCCCGGCTGGCACATGACGATCTTCCCGCCGTACTTCGTGGTCGGGGCCGCCTTCTCGGGCTTCGCCGGCGTCGTGCTGGTGTTCGCGTTCGTGCGCACCGCCATGCACCTCGAACACTACGTGACGCCGCGGCACATGGACCTCCTCAACCGGATGGTCCTGTTCCTGTCGTGCGTCATGGCCTACGCCTACCTCATGGAGGGGTTCACGGCCTGGTACAGCGCCGACCCCTATGTGAAGTACATCTTCGCGAACTACGTCTTTGGCGATCAGTGGTGGGCGGGCTGGTTGACCATCACGTTCAATTGCATCCTCCCGCAGCTGCTCTGGTTCCCGAAGTTCCGGCGGTCGGTGCCGATGATGGTGCTGGTATCGGCCGGCGTGACGCTGGGCATGTGGATGGAGCGGTACACCATCATCATCCTGTCGCTGCACCGCGACTACCTGCCGTCGTCATGGGGCAGCTACCTGCCGACGCCCATCGACTTCGCGATTCTGCTGGGCTCCATCGGCCTCTTCCTCACGCTGCTGCTCCTGTTCCTGCGGAAGCTGCCCATCATCGCGGCGT
Organism: uncultured Gemmatimonadaceae bacterium; assembly: GCA_963814345.1. Taxonomy (GTDB): domain Bacteria; phylum Gemmatimonadota; class Gemmatimonadetes; order Gemmatimonadales; family Gemmatimonadaceae; genus JAGWRI01. The sequence goes on from CAWFCT010000018.1 coordinate 180,942, forward strand.
GGGAAGTGAAGCCCGACATCGTGTTCTACCAGAAGCAGCGGATGGAGGCCGACCATGTCTGATTCGGTGTTCGGCGTCCTCGGACTGTTCCGCGACGCGGACGCGCTGCTGGCCGCGATTCCCGAGGTGAAGGCGAGCGGGTTCACCCACCTCGAGGCCTACACGCCGTACCCGGTGCACGGCATCGACGAGGCCCTGGAGTTGCCCAAGTCCAAGCTCGGCGTGCTCGTCTTCCTCATGGGCACCCTGGCGTGCGTCTCCGCGTTCACGTTCGAATGGTGGACGAGCACGGTGAGCTATCCGCTGCGCACGGCCGGCAAGCCGATGAACGGCTGGCCGGGGTGGGTGCTCGTGATGGTGGAGGCGACGATCCTGATCTCGACCTTCACCGCCGCTTTCGGAATGCTGTTCGTGTTCAACAAGCTGCCGTTCTTCGGCAATCCGATACTCGACACCGAGGCGCTCGCGTCCATCACGCGCGATCGATTCGCCGTCGTGCTGAAGCCCGTGCAGGGGCGCCTGGACGTCGAGGCCGCCAAGGCCGCGCTCCGCAGCGCGGGCGCCGACGCGCTCGAGGTCGTTCCGGAACCGGAGCGGGTGCGCGCCGGCCTCGGTTCGTGGGTGCGCGCCACGCTCGGCATCGTCGCCGTGTGCCTGCTCGCGGGCTACGGGATGGCATGGGCCACGCGGACGTATCCCACGATTCCCCCGATGGTGCACATGGAAGTGCAGCCCAAGCTCGACGCGCAGGCGGCCGATCCGTTCTTCGCCAATGGGCGCGGCATGCAGCGGCCGCCGGACGGAACCGTGGCGCGCGGCTACATGCCCATTCTCGCCACCACGCCGGAGGAAGCCGGGAAGGAACTCGCCAACCCGCTTCCCGTGTCGGCCCAGGTGTTGGCCCGCGGGCGGCACATGTTCGATCTCCACTGCGCGGTCTGCCACGACCGGCTCGGCACGGGCAAGGCGTGGCTCGACAGCACCTACCAGGCACAGCCGGTCGATCTGCAGTCGGCGCCCATGCGCGAGGCGGCGGACGGGTTCCTCTACTGGGTCATCTCGCAGGGCATTCGCACGATGCCGGGCTATGCAGCCGACATCTCGCAGGACGACCGCTGGGCGATCGTCCGCTACATCCGGGCCCTGCAACGGTCGCAGAACGCCACCGCGGAGGACGTGAAGTGAGCAAACGAGGAATGGGCGTGCTGTGGGCCGCGCTGGCCGTCGGCGGCGTCGGCGTCGTGACCACGTACCTGGTGGACGGCGCGCCACGCTTCTGGGCCAACTGGCTCCTCTGGTTCGTCGTCATGGTGTGCGTGGCGCTCGGGGCACTGTTCATCGTGGCGCTGCAGCACCTGACCGGCGCCACGTGGAGCGTGCCCTTGCGGCGCGCGCCGGAACGCATCGCCGCGCTGACGCCGTGGCTGGTCCCCGTGGCACTGATCGCGCTCTTCTCGCTGCCCGTCAGCTTCTCCTGGACGCAGCCGGGCGCCGCGGCCAACCCCGCCATCGCGCTCAAGACGTCGTGGCTCAACTACCCGTTCTTCATCGCGCGGCTCGCCGTCTGCGTCGCGCTGTGGGTCTGGTCGTACCGCATCCTGGTGGGCGGGTCCGTCCGGCAGGACGAGACCCGGGATCCCACGGCGACAGTCCGCCTCCGGCGCTACTCGCCGATCTTCATGATCCTGCTCGCGCTCACGCTCACTGCGTTCGCCTTCGACTGGGTCTCGAGCCTCGAAGCGGGCTGGTACAGCGACATCTTCGGCGTCTACCTGTTCGCCGGCGCGGTCACCTCGGCCATCTCCGCGACGTCGCTCGTCGTCATCTATCTCTACCGGCGCGACCGGCTCCCCGGCGTGACCGCCGATCACCTCTACAACCTCGGCGGCCTGCTGTTCGGATTCACGATCTTCTGGGGGTACATCGCGTTCTCGCAGTACCTGCTGCAGTGGTATGCGAATCTCCCGGAAGAGGTGTTCTGGTTCCAGCAGCGCACGGCCGGATCCATGGAGTCCGTGTTCATCCTGCTCGGCATCGGACACTTCTTCGTGCCGTTCCTGGCGCTGATGTCGCGCAAGGACAAGCAGAACTGGCGGCGGCTCCGCTGGGTGTCGCTGTGGGTGCTGTTCATGGAATTCGTGGACGTGTTCTGGCTGATCTCCCCCATCCAGGGGGCCGGCCTGCATCTGGGTTGGCCCGAGGCGTCCTTCGCCCTGTTCTTCCTCGCCGCCGGGCTGCTGGTCGTCATTCGCGCCATGCGGATGGGAGAGCACATGCCCGTCGGCGATCCATTCCTGGTCGACGGACTCAAGTTTCACCTGCGCTGAGAGGACCCCCCGAATGCCTTATCAATCGAAACGCATCGCGATGGTGGTCGGGAGCGCGCTCATCACGCTCGGACTGGTCATCGCCGGCGGCAATACGGTGCTGCAGGGGCGTGAAGCGCCGAGACTGAAGTACCAGCCGCCGACACGCGCCGACTCCGATCCGACGATCTTCCCGACGGTCATCGGGAAGCCGGCGCCCGGCCTCGACCTCAAACAGCTCTTCACGGTCACGCCGCAGGCGCTCGCCCAGGGCAAGCAACTCTTCAACACGGACTGCGTGGTCTGCCATGGCGCCGCCGGCAAGGGAGACGGCGCCGCAGCCGTGGCCCTCACCCCACGCCCCCGCAATCTCACCAGCCCACAGGGTTGGACCGTGGGCTACACGATCGCCGACATCTACACCACGCTCACCGACGGCATCAAAGGCACCGGGATGGCCGCCTTCGATGCCCTTCCGCCCGCCGATCGGTTTGCGGTCGCCCACTACGTGCAGTCGCTGGGCCACTTCGACCACCACGACAACGTCGCCGCCGAGATGGCCAAGTTGGACGGCAAGTATCATCTGTCCGAGGGCCCGCGGGCGCCGAACAAAGTGGCGGTGCCCACCGTCATGCTCCACATGGCAGCCGAGTTCTCGGTGCCGCGCGCCGTCGCCCTTCCGGCGGCGGCCGACTCCAGCGCGGCGGCGATGCTGCGGCGGCGGCTGGTCGGGAATGCGCAGCGCGCCGCCCAAGTGCTGGCCCAGACACCCGGCTGGCGCACGAGCGTCGAGACCTTCGCACGCGTCGCCATGGCGGGCACGCCGGACAATGGGTTCGCCGCCGCCGTTTCGCTGCTCGACGCCGCGCAGTGGCGTGCGTTCCACGCCGAGATGGTCAGACTCACCCCCGAGCCGGCGCAGCCTGGCGCCGGCGCGGCCGGTACTCCACAGGGAGGATCCCAATGATGCGCGAATTTCGAATGCTCCAGCGGGCCGCGATCGCCGTCGCCCTCGTGGCGAGCGTGGGGGCCACGCCGCACCGCCGGGTGCCCGCCGGCGCGGCGGCCGTGCGCCCGGATACGACGGGAACGGACGGCAGCGACGTCACGACGAAGGCCATCGCGGCCGGACGCGCCGTCTTCCACGGACAGGGCGCCTGCCTGGCCTGCCACGGGCTTCAGTTGCAGGGCTCGGCCATCGCACCGCCGCTCGACAAGAAGGGCAAGCCGTGGCTCGCCGCCAAGGGCGGAACGTACGCCGAGATCCTGCGTGTGATCGAGAAAGGGGTGCCGGCCACCGCGATGCTGGCCCGACCCAACGGCATCAGCGACCAGGCCGCTCGGGACGTGGCGGCCTACGTGTGGGCCGTGAACCACCAGGGCGTCAAGCCGTAGCGGCGGTCGTCAGTCGCTCGTCATGATGAACAGCGGCGCCCCGTCGAAGTCATAGATGGGGCGCAGGCGCTCCGTGTCGTAGTACTTCGGCACCGTCACCACCTTCTTCGCCGAGGTCACGCTCGCCATCGGCACGCTGTCGTAGAACCCTCGGTGGATGCTCACCAGCCGGCCATACTGCTTCTTCATGATCAGATCGATGGCCAGGTTGCCGAATGCCATCGGCACGATCGAATCGAGCGCGTCCGGCTCGCCTGACCGCACGAGGTAGCCGAGCCGCTGGCTCACGACCTCGATCCGGCGGCCGTTGTTGTACCGTGCCGACGCGGCTTTGAGCGCCGAGCCGACCTGGTCGCCGATGCCCCCGAGTTTGCGGTGGCCGAACATGTCCGCTTCGTCGCTCGCGAAGGTCATCTCGCCGTGGGTGGTCAGGCGCGCGCCCTCGGAGACGAGCACCACGGCGTATCGGCTCGGGTTGCGGTTGCGATCGCCCGTGAGGAGTTCCGCCAGCCGGTCGATGTCCACCGGATGTTCCGGGATCACGCACCGGTCCGCCGCGCCCGCCATCGTGGGCAGCAGCGCCGTGAAGCCGGCGTACCGGCCGAACACCTCGATCACGAGGAACCGTTCGTGCGACCCGGCTGACGTGCGCAGGCGGTGCGTGAGCTCGATGGTGCGGGTCACGCAGGTGCTGAATCCGATGCAGTAGTCGGTGCCGTGCACGTCGTTGTCCATCGTCTTCGGGATCGCGACGACGTTGACGCCCTCATCGTGCAGCCGCTTGGCGTAGCTGAGCGTGTCGTCCCCGCCGATGGGAATGAGTACGTCGACGCCGATGTGCTCCAGATGCCGGAGCACGTCCTTGGTGACGTCGTTGATCGGCGCATCGTAGCCGCTCAGGTGCGCCGGTACGCGCTCGCGGGGCAGGTGGCTGGGGCGGGCGCGCGAGGTGTGGAGAAACGTGCCACCGGTGCGGCCGGCGCGATTCACGATCGCCTCGGTAAGCACCTGCACGTGTTCGCTGTTGTCGGCCTGCGCGTCGGGCACGTAGTCCACGAGCCCCGCCCACCCGTGCCGGATGCCGATCACCCGGTATCCGTCCCGCAGCGCGCGGATGGTGATCGCGCGGATGGCCGGATTCAGGCCGGGCACGTCGCCGCCGCCGGTGAGAATTGCAATCGTGCGCTGCGAACTCGGCATCGTGGTCCCCCATCTCGTTCGGATGACGCGGTCTCATACTTCGTGCCCATCCGAACTCTAACAAGGTCGGTGGCGAGAGGCCGCGGCGCGCGCGTACCGACCCGCGGCCACAACAACATCTTTGTGCGGATGCGCGCTCGCGCGGATGCAAGGTCCGGTCCGTGAACGACGGAGATGGCAAGCCGCATCGAACAGCACCAAGGCATTGCGCTCGGTGCAGATGTTCCGGTGTCCTCCGGCGGCAGAACGCCGAACGGTGGCCAGGCGCCGTCTCGGGACGGTTGATGGTCGGGCCGTTCGGCGGCGGGCAGGGCGGGGTTGGGGGAATCGCGGGGCGAGGATCGGGCAGTTCCGGCGGCCCGGTCGATCATGCATATTGTATCCAACTTATCGTCGGGTCCAATTCCCCCCGGCCGGATCGACGCGACTGCGTCACCACCCGGCCCCGAGTCTCCATCGACGTTCGCTCATGCCGAGGCGCGCTTCCAGACGTCCCCAGGCTTCCGCCCCCACCGCCGGGGCCGAAGACCTCCCCATCGAACGGCAGACGGTCACCAGCCTCACGCGCGACGCCATCCGCGAGCGAATCCTGCGCGGCGGCTATCCGGCCGGAGAACCGCTGCGCCAGGACGCGATCGCCGACCAGTTGGGCGTGAGTCGCATTCCGGTGCGCGAAGCGCTGCGGCTGCTCGAGGCGGAGGGACTGGTCACGTTCAATCCGCACCGCGGGGCCATCGTCTCCACGCTGTCCCTCGCCGAGATCGAGGAACTCTACGAATTGCGCGCCGACATCGAGACCGATCTCCTGCAGCGGGCCATGCCGCACATGACCGAGGAGCAGGTGGCCCGCGCCGAGGAAGTCCTCGATACGTATGACGCGTCGCTCAAACGCGGCCAGGTGGCCGGGTGGGGAGGGCTCAACTGGAAGTTTCACTCCACGCTCTACGCGCCGGCCGATCGCCCCGTCACGATGGGGATCGTGCACCGGCTGCATCAGCACACCGACCGCTATTCGCGCATGCAACTGGCCCTCACCCACGGCGAGCAGCGCGCGATCACCGAGCACCGTGAGATCATCGCCGCCGTTCGCCGGCGCAATGTCAAACGGGCCGCGGCCAGGCTCCGCCAGCACATCCTCGGCGCCGGTCAGGCACTGCTCGCTTTCCTGAACGCTCAACATCAAGACGCGCCGGCGCCCACCCGGGCACCGGCGCGCCGCCGCCCGAAACCATCATGACATCGACCCTGAAACTCTCGCATTACATCGGGGGCATCTGGACGCCCGGTACCGGCGACGAATGGATCGCCGATCTCAATCCATCCGACGCCCGCGACCTCGTAGCCCAGGTGCCCGGGGGCACCCCCGACGACGCGACCGCCGCGGTGACGGCGGCCGACCAGGCCCTCGCCGGCTGGCGCGCGCTCTCTGGCCCGGCCCGCGCCGAGCACCTGTACAAGTGGGCCGCCGTGATGGCCGAGCGGCAGGAAGACCTCGCCCAGGCGATGACCCGCGAAGTGGGGAAGCCGATTGGCGAATCGCGCGGCGAGGCAGCGCGCTGCACGGCCATCCTCCGTTACTACGCGGGCGAGGCCGTGCGCAACATCGGCGACGTCATTCCGGCGCAGACGGCCGCCGCGCTGCAGTTCTCGCTACGCGAACCGCTTGGCGTGGTCCTGCTCATCACCCCCTGGAACTTCCCGGCCGCGATCCCGCTCTGGAAGGCGGCGCCCGCGCTGGCATTCGGGAACACGGTCGTGCTCAAGCCGGCCGAGGGATCGGCGCATGTCGCGACCCTGCTCGCCGAGAGTGCGCATGCGGCGGGCCTTCCCCCCGGCGTGTTTAACGTGGTGCTCGGATCGGGCGCGGCGCTGGGCCCACTGCTCATCGACGCGCCCGCCGTCCGCGCTGTCAGCTTCACGGGGTCCGCGGCCGTCGGCGCGCAGGTGGCCGCCGCCGCGTCCCGGCGGAATATCCGGTATCAGACCGAGATGGGCGGCAAGAACGTCGCCATCGTCCTGGCCGACGCCGATCTGGCGCAGGCCGCGGCGCTCACTGCCGCGGGGGCCATGCGCTTCGCCGGACAGAAGTGCACGGCCACCAGCCGCGTGGTCGTCGCCCGCGAGGTCGAGGACGCCTTCCTCTCCCAACTTCGGAAGCAGGTGGCCGGGCTGTCCCTCGGCCCGGTCACGGATCCCCGGGCGGCGGTCGGTCCGGTCATCACCGAGCGCTCGCAGCAGGCGATCACCCGCGCCCTGGCGGCGGCGGGCGGGGAACAGATCGTCCCGACGCCGGTGCCCGGCTCCGACCAGTTCGCGCATGGGCATTTCGTAGCGCCGACCATCGTCCGCGGCGTCGCCCCCGACGCGCCCGTGGCCCAACAGGAACTGTTCGGGCCGGTGCTCGCCTGGCTGACCGCCGACGACCTCGAGCATGCCCTCGCGCTGGCCAACGACTCGGCCTACGGGCTGAGCGCATCGCTGTTCACCAAGGACATTCCGAGCGCGCTGCAATACATCCGCCGCATCGACGTCGGCCTCGTGCGCGTCAACGGCGACACCACGGGGGTCGACCCGCATGCGCCGTTCGGCGGCATGCGCGGTTCCAGCTCGGGCAGTCGCGAACAGGGCCCGGCGGCCCGCGAGTTCTATACCGAAATCAAAACCGTTCAAATCAATCCCTGAGGGCACGACATGAACCGGCACGACTGGGCGGGGGTGTTCACCGCGATCACGACCCCGTTCCGCGACGATCTCACGGTGGACCACGCCTTCCTGGCGCACCACGTGTCCTGGCTCGTCGACCACGGCATCCGCGGCATCGTCCCGCTCGGGTCCCTGGGCGAGGGCGCCACCCTCAGCGGGCCGGAGAAGCTCGAGGTGCTGGCCACCTGCCGGAAGGCAACCGCCGGGCGCGTGCCCCTCGTCGCCGGCATCGGAACGCTGGCCACCGCCGATGCCGTGGCGCTGGCGCGCGAGGCGGCGCGCATCGGCTGTGACGGCCTCATGGTGCTGCCGCCCTACGTCTATCGCGGCGACGCCCGCGAGACCCTGGCCCACCTGAGCGCCGTCATCGACGCGACCCCACTGTCGTGTATGCTGTACAACAATCCCATCGCGTACGGCACCGACATTTCGCCCGCGCAGCTCGGCGAACTGGCGCGGCACGAGAACCTCGTGGCGGTCAAGGAGTCGAGCGGCGACATCCGCCGGGTCACCGAGATCGTGCAACGGCACGGCGAACGGTTCAACGTGTTCGTCGGCCTCGACGACGCTATCGTCGAGGGCATCGCGTCAGGCGCCGTCGGCTGGATCGCCGGACTCGTCAACGCCCTCCCCGATGAATCGGTGCGGGTGTTCGAACTCGCCACTGCGGGCCGGGCCGCGGAGGCCCGCGAACTCTACCACTGGTTCCTTCCCCTGCTGCGCCTCGACACGGTTCCCAAGTTCGTGCAGTTGATCAAGCTCGTGCAGCAGGAAGTCGGGCAGGGAAGCGAGCGGGTTCGTCCTCCGCGCCTCACACTGGTCGGCGAGGAGCGGGCCGCGGCCCTGGCGCTGATTCGCGAACGACTGGCCGCCATCCCAGAACCACGCGCATGACGTCGCGCGGGCCCGTCATCGAGATCGACGTCGTCGATTCACACACCGAGGGCGAGCCCACCCGCGTCGTCATCGGCGGATGGCCGGCCCCCGCCGGCAGCACGATGGCCGAGCGGCGCGACGACATGCGCCGCCACGCCGACCACCTCCGGCGCGGCGTGGTGCTCGAACCGCACGGACACGATGCCATCGTCGGCGCGCTGCTGACGCCGCCGGTGGCGGCGGAGTCCGCCGCCGGCGTGGTGTTCTTCAACGACGTCGGCTACCTGGGCATGTGCGGGCACGGCACCATCGGCGTCGTCAGAACGCTGCAGCACCTGGGGCGCATCGGGCCGGGGGTGGTGCATCTCGACACGCCCGTCGGTACGGTACGCGCCCAGCTCGACGACGACGGCGCGGTCACGATCACCAACGTGCCCGCCTACCGGCACGCCGCCGGCGTGACCGTGGACGTGCCGGACGTGGGTGTGGTCAGCGGCGACGTCGCCTGGGGCGGGAACTGGTTCTTTCTCGTCGCCCACGATGGACCGCCCCTCGTCGCCGAGCAGGTCCCGGAACTCACCCGCTGGACCATGCGGGTCCGCGACGCCCTGCGCGAACGGGGCATCACCGGCGCCGACGGGGCGGAGATCGATCACATCGAGTTGTTCGGGCCCCCGACGGTGGCGGGAGCGGACAGCCGCAACTTCGTGCTCTGTCCGGGCGCCGCATACGACCGCTCGCCCTGCGGCACCGGCACGTCGGCCAAACTCGCGGTGCTGCACGCCAGCGGCGCGCTCGGGGCGGGCGAACGGTGGACGCAGGAGAGCATCACGGGGAGCACGTTCACCGGCTGGCTCGAGGAGATCGAGGGGCAGCTCCTGCCGCACATTCGGGGACGCGCGTTCATCACGGGACGCGCCACGCTGTTCTTCGACCCTGCCGATCCGTTCCGGTTCGGCTGGCAGGGCGGATGAAGCCGTCCGTGCGCCCCGACGTGGTGGTCGTCGGGGCGGGCATCGTCGGAGCGGCGTGCGCACACGCGCTGGCGCGCGAGCGCCTGCGGGTGTTGGTGTGCGAGTCCGACTTTCCAGGCGCCGGAGCCACGGCTGCCGGCATGGGCCACATCGTCGTCATGGACGACTCGCCGGCGCAGCTCGCACTCACCGTGCTGTCGCGCCAGCTCTGGACGGCGCTGGCGCCGACGCTGCCGCTCGCCTGCGAAGACGAGCGTCCGGGCACGCTCTGGATCGCGGCCGACGCCGACGAGATGACCGCCGTGCGTGAGAAGCGCGCGCTGTGCGAACGCGTGGGCGTGCGGGCCGACGTGTTGGACGAAGCGGCGCTGGCCCGGGCGGAGCCGCGGTTGCGCCGCGGACTCGCCGGCGCCCTGTTCGTGCCCGACGACCGCGTGCTCTACCCCCCGAACGCCGCCCGGTGGCTGCTCGACGCCGCGGTGGAACGCGGGGCGGTCGTCCGGGTCGGGGGGCCGGTGACGCACATCGGGCCCGGCTCGGTAACACTGGCGGCTGACGGGTCGGCGGAGACGATCAGCACGGGGGCGGTGATCGTCGCCACCGGCGTCGACGCACCGACGCTCGTGCCGGGGCTCAACATCGTGCCGCGCAAGGGACACCTCGTGATCACCGACCGGTATCCGGGACTCGTGCGGAGTCAACTGGTGGAACTCGGGTATCTGCACAGCGCGCACAGCATGACCGGCGCCTCCACCGCCTTCAATCTGCAGCCGCGCGCCACCGGGCAGATGCTCATCGGCTCGTCACGTGAGCTCGTGGGACGCGACACCACCATCAATCGGGCGATCGTGCGGCACATGGTGGCGCGCGCCGTGGAATTCGTACCGGCGCTGGCGAGTTGCCTGGCCATCCGCACGTGGACCGGCTTCCGCCCGGCGACTCCCGACAAGCTTCCGCTCATCGGCGCCTGGCCGGAAACCCCGGGCCTCTGGGTGGCCGCCGGACACGAGGGCCTCGGCATCACGACGGCCACCGGCACGGCGGCGATCATCACGGCCGGCATCATGGGCCGGGGCGCCCCATTGGACGCCACGCCCTTTCGTCCGGAGCGGCCGATGCCGCCGTTGGAGGCCGCGTGAGCGGCGGGATTCCGATCACCATCGACGGACGTGCGCACACGGTGCCGGCGGCAACGTCGGTGGCCGTTGCGCTGCTCACCTGCGGCACTTCCCGCTTCCGGACCTCGGTGCAGGGCGAGCCGCGCGGACCGGTGTGCGGCATGGGCATCTGCTTCGAGTGCCGCGTGACGATCGACGGACAGCCGCACCAGCGCTCCTGTCTGGTCACCTGCACGCCGGGCATGTCGATCAGTACGGAGGACCGAGACATTGGCTGAGCGTCGTGAATCCGACGTGGCCGTGATCGGGGCGGGTCCGGCTGGGCTCGCCGCCGCCGTGCACGCCGCCCAGGCCGGGGCACGCGTCGTGGTCGTGGACCAATCCGCGCACCTCGGCGGTCAGATCTGGCGCAATCAGGAGTCCACGCAACTTCCCGGCCGCGGGAGAGAGTGGTTGGCCCGCTTCCGCGCGTGCGGGGCCGAGTATCTCCCGAACACCGCCATTGCGACGGCGGAACCGGGCGTGCTGTCGCTCGTTGGCCCCCGGGGGCCGATCGAACTCCGCGCCCGCGCGGTGGTGCTGGCCACTGGGGCGCGCGAACTCTTCCTGCCGTTCCCCGGCTGGACGCTTCCCAACGTGTTCGGCGTGGGCGGGCTCCAAGCACTGATCAAGAGCGGACTCGGCGTGCACGGCAAGCGCGTGGTCATAGCCGGCACCGGGCCGCTCCTCTTCCCGGTGGCGGCCACCGTGGCCGCCTCGGGCGCCGAGTTGCTGGCCGTGTGCGAACAGGCGGACGGGCGCCGGCTGGTGGCCTTCGCCGCGTCGCTCTGGCGGTCGCCCGCCAAGCTCGCAGCCGCCGTCTCCTACCGCTCGGCCTTCCGTGGCACGCCGCTGCGCACCGGTACCTGGATCGAGAAGGCCGAGGGTGGCGACCGCGTCGAACGGGTGACGATGACCGACGGGCGCCGGCGGTGGACGTTGGACTGCGACATCCTGGCGACGGCGTGCGGGCTCATCCCGAACGTCGAGGTCGGGTTGTCGATGGGGTGCGCCGTGGTCGGGGGCGCGCTCGTGGTCGACGGCGGGCAGCGCACCTCGGTGGCGGGCGTCTACGCGGCCGGGGAATGCACCGGCGTGGCGGGCGAGGACGCCGCCCTGACCGAGGGAGCCATCGCCGGTATGGTGGCGGCCGGCGGCGAATCCAGCGCCCGGCATCGACGTGGAGCCGCCGGCCGTGCATTCGCGCGACGCATGAGCGCGGCGTTCGCGCCCCGACGCGAGTTGAGCGCCCGCGTCGACGCGACGACGGTGGTCTGCCGCTGCGAAGACGTGCGGCGCGCCGATCTCCAGCCGGAATGGGGAGCCCGGCAGGCAAAGTTGGCGACGCGCGCCGGAATGGGAGCATGCCAGGGGCGCGTGTGTGGCGCCGCGCTCCAGCAAATGTTCGGCTGGGAGGCACCGCGGGTGCGTTCGCCGCTCGTACCGGTGCCCGCCGAGGCCCTCGGAGACGGAGCCGGCACCGGGTCCTGACAACGCGCGCGACCGGAATTTGGCGCGAATGTCATCGCCGAGCGGTTGCCCGGCGTCCCGCCCGCTCTGTAGCTTTCGCCACGCTCATCCTCATGCGGTTTCACCGTTTTCTATAGGCGCCCCCAATGGCGACGTATAAATACGCGAAGGTCCCCGAGCACGGGGACCGCATCCAGTACGAGAACGGGGAGTTGAAGGTCCCCGACCATCCGATCGTCCCGTTCATCGAAGGGGACGGAACCGGCGCCGACATCTGGCGCGCTTCGGTGCGCGTGTTCGACGCGGCCGTGGCCAAGGCCTACAAGGGCAAGCGAAAGATCTCGTGGATGGAGGTGTTTGCCGGCGAGAAGGCCTTCACCCTCTGCAAGGAATGGCTGCCCGAGGAGACCGTCGAGGCGTTGCGCGAGTTCCGGGTTTCCATCAAGGGCCCGCTCACGACGCCGATCGGCGGCGGCATCCGCTCGTTGAACGTGGCGCTGCGCCAGATGCTCGACCTGTACGCCTGCATTCGCCCGGTGCGGTACTTCGAGGGCGTCGGCAGCCCGATGAAGCAGCCCGGCCTGCTCAACATCGTCGTGTTCCGCGAGAACACCGAGGACGTGTATGCGGGCATCGAATGGAAGGCCGGCTCGCCGGAGGCGGAGAAGCTCATCCAGTTCATCAACAAGGAACTGGGCAAGAACATCCGCGACCAGTCGGCCATCGGCATCAAGCCGATGTCGGAGTTCGGCTCCAAGCGGCTGGTCCGCATGGCCATCCAGTACGCACTCAAGCACAACCTGCCGTCGGTGACCATGGTGCATAAGGGCAACATCATGAAGTTCACCGAAGGCGCCTTCCGTGATTGGGGGTACGAGGTGGCCCGCGCCGATTTCGGCGACCAGTGCGTGGCCGAGTCCGATCTGGGCAAGGCCGGGAGTGCGGCGCGCGCCGATGCCGTCGTGATCAAGGATCGCATCGCCGATTCGATGTTCCAGCAACTGCTCCTGCGTCCGAACGAGTATTCGGTGCTCGCGACGCCGAACCTGAACGGCGATTACCTCTCCGACGCGGCGGCCGCCCAGGTGGGCGGGCTCGGTATCGCTCCGGGCGGGAACGTTGGCGACGGCGTGGCGGTATTCGAAGCCACGCACGGCACCGCGCCCAAGTACGCCAACCTCGACAAGATCAACCCCGGCAGCGTCATCCTGTCCGGCGTCATGATGCTTGAGTACATGGGGTGGGACGAGGCCGGAAAGCTGATCGTGCAGGGGCTCGAGAACGCGATCGCGTCCAAGCACGTGACCTACGACCTGGCCCGCCAGATGCCCGGCGCCACCGAGATCTCGACCTCGGCGTTCGGCGACCAGATCATCAAGGGAATGGACAGCTGATCGATTCGCGCGCCGCGCGGCCCCTCTAGCCCAGAGATTCATGACGATTCCGATCACCGTGGGAACCCCGGATTTCGCGAAGCTGGACACGCCACTCCTTGCCATCGCGCTTCCGGCGGGGGCGGCGCTCACCGCCGAGTTGGCGGGGCCCGACGCGGCGACCGCCGGTGCCCTGGGACGTGCCCTCGCGGCACGTGATTTCCGCGGCGGGCGCGACGAACTGCTCTTCCTCGGCGGTTCGGCGTCAGGCATCCGGCGCGTGCTGCTGGTCGGGATGGGCAGGGTCGCGCGTCGCACCGATGCATTGCGGCGCGCGGCCACGCTGGCGGCCCGGCAGGCCGGGAAGATCGGCACCGGCTCGCTGGCGTTTCATGCCGGATCGCTCGATGCGGTGGAAGCCGAAGCGGTCACCGTCGGACTGATCGACGGGTCGTGGCGGTACGAGGACGTGAAGACGCCGCCTCCCGAGGACGAACGGCGGGCACCGGTGAGCAGCGCCGTGGTGGTCGCGACCGACGCCGCCGCGGTCCAGCGCGGAGTGGAGGTGGGCACGGCCATCGGCGCTGGACAGTCGCTGGCCCGCACGCTGGGCATGATGCCGGGCAATCTGTGCACGCCGGAGTTCCTGGCCGACACGGCGCGCGGCATCGCCACGCGGCACGGCATGCAGTGTACCGTTCTGGGTCGCGCCGAGATGGAGAAGGAGGGCATGGGCTCGTTCCTGGCCGTCGCCCAGGGCACACCGCAGGATCCCAAGCTCATCGTGCTCGACTACCGCAAGGGCGCCGCGAACGCCAAGCCCGTCGCGCTCGTCGGCAAGGGATTGTGCTTCGACTCGGGCGGCATCTCCATCAAGCCGTCGGCCAGCATGGAGTGGATGAAGTACGACATGTGCGGCGCCGCCGGCGTGTTGGGCGCCATGGAGACCATCGGGCGTCTGGGACTCAACGTGAACGTCGTCGGGCTCGTCGGGTCCACCACCAACATGCCCTCGGGCACCGCGGTCAAGCCGGGCGACGTGGTGAAGAGCCACCTCGGCAAGTACATCGAGGTCATCAACACCGACGCGGAAGGGCGGCTCGTGCTCGCCGATGTGCTCTCGTACGCTCGCCGATACGATCCCGCGGCGGTGGTGGACGCAGCCACGCTCACCGGCGCCTGCGTCATCGCGTTGGGGCACACGGCCACCGCCGTGTTGGGCAGCGACGATGCGCTCGTGCAGGAAGTGCTGGACGCCGGCGAGCGATCGGGCCAGCGCGGGTGGCGTTTGCCGATCTGGGACGAGTACAAGGCGCTCATCAAGTCCGAGGTGGCGGACATCAAGAACGTCGGCGGGCGCGCGGCGGGCACCATTACCGCTGCGCTCTTCCTGGCGGAATTCGCCGAGTCGTATCCGTGGGTGCACCTCGACGTCGCCGGCACGGCGTACAGCGAGACCGACCTGGGCATCATGCCGGCGGGGCCCACGGGCGTGCCGGTGGGCATCTTCGTGGAGCTCGTACGAGGGCGGGCGCGCTGACGGATTCCTGGCGACGCGGACTTCGGTGTGCCGGCCTCGGCCTCCTGGTCGGGGCCGTTTTGCCGTGCACGGTCCTCGCCCAGGGGCGCGACACCGTCACCAGACGCGACACGATTCCTCCGCGCGACTCGCTGGCCCGGCGGGATACGACCGGCAGCCTCGTACCGCTGCCGGCCGATACCGCCAAGAAGCCGGTGCCGCGCGACACCATCAAGGCGCCGCTCGCGCACGCGGAGCAGCCGACGGTGGCCGACTCGTCGGGGAGCTATCACCTGGATCGCACCGAGATCTTCGCCTACGGCGCCCGGACGGTAGGCGATCTCCTGGCCCGCATTCCGGGCGCGACACAATTCAGCACCGGCTGGATGGCCGCCCCGAACACCGCCACGTACCTCGGCGACGCGGCTCGCGTTCGCGTGTTCCTGGACGGATTGGAGTACTCCTCGCTCGACCCGCACACCGGCGCGACACTGGACTACGCCCAGATTCCGCTCTGGCCCATCGAGGCCGTGACGGTGGAGCGGTCGCCCTCCGAAATTCGCGTCTACCTCAATACATGGCGCGTCACCCGGACCACGCCGTACACGCGCACCGACATCACCTCTGGAGACTACCAGACCAACCTTTACCGCGGGTACTTCGGGCGACGGTTCGCGCACGGTGAGGCCCTCCAGTTCGGCGTCCAGCAATACGGCACGGCCCCGACCCGCGGCGGCGCGACCAGCGACCAACTGTCGCTGATGGGGCGCGTAGGGTGGGCGCGCGGCAAATTCAGCGTCGACGCCTTCCTGCTTCAGGTCGCCTCGCACCGCGGGGTGATCGTGGACCCCTACACCGGCGATTCGGTGCCGCGGCTGCAGGGGACGCGCCGCGACGCCTACGTGCGCGTTGCCTACGGGGATCCCGATGGGGGGCCCTGGGTTCAGGGAACCGCCGCCACCACGCGCTACATCTACTCCGGTGGCTCGGGGGGCGCGATTGCGAGCACCGGCTCCACGGCGCCTGGAGACACCGCCGTATCCCGGGCCCAGTACGTGCTCGCCGGCGGACTCTCGGAAGGCGGTGTCCGTCTGAGCGGCACCGCTCGGTACTTCGCCGCGTTCGAGCACCCGGTGCCCGACACCGGCACCGCGTCGGCGAAGCCCCCGCCCGCTCGGGGACTCCTGGTTCCGAGCTTCCGCGCCAGCTACGACTGGTGGCGCTTGGGGTTGTCGGCCTATGCCGAAGGGAAGGGGATCGACTCCACCTCGCGGAGCGAAGCAAACGCGGTGTTCATGCCGTTCAGCTTCCTGCGGCTGTCGACGGCGGTGGGTACCTCACGCGACGCACGCGTTCCCGGCGGTGCGCTGAGTCCGGGATATGCACGGTTCGAAGCCGGCATCCGGCTGCACGATCTGTGGGTGGGCGGCGGGGTGATCGCCCGGGGGGCCACACGGCTCGTGGCGCCCACGCTCGTCGACGATTCCCTGGTCGTGGCGTCGGGACGGTCGGCCACGGCCAGATTCGCTTCGGTGCAGGGGCGCCTGTGGAAGGCCGTTCACGCCGATGCCTATGCGCTGCGATGGGACGATTCCACCGGCCTGTACAGGCCGCAGTACCAGACCCGCGTCCAACTGTACGTCAGCAGTTCACTGCTCAACCGGTTCCCCGACAACAGCTTCCATATCTTCTTCGGCCTAACGCACGAGTATCGTTCAGCCACGTATTTTCCGGAGGCGAACGCCAGCGTGGTCCGCATGCCGGGGTACCGTGCGATCGGCGCCCAGTTGGAGATCCGGATCGAGCGCGCGGTCCTGTCGTACCAGTTTTCCAACGCGCTGGGCGCGCAGTACATGCAAGTCCCGGGGTTCCTGATGCCGCGGCAGACCTCGATCTACGGTGTCCGCTGGGAGTTCTGGAATTGACAAGGTTGTTGTGGTTCCATAACTTACAAGTCTGCCCATGATACGGAGCATGACGGGGTTCGGGACCGCGGAAGGGGTGGTTGGCGGAGCGCGAGTCACCATCGAGGTGCGCTCAGTCAACCACCGTTTCTTCAACCCATCGATCAAACTTCCGTCGGCGCTGGGGCGGTGGGAAGCGGAGGTTCGCGAAGCATTGCGGCGCGGGATCGGCCGCGGGGCAGTCACGGTTTCTGCGCGACTCGAGTCGGCCGCGGAGTCCGGTGCCGGCATCGACGAGCAACGGTTCGGCCAGTACGTCACGCGGTTGCGCGAGTTGCAGCAGCGGTTCGGCATCGCGTCGGATGCGCTGGACCTGGCGGCGATCCTTCGCCTGCCCGACGTGATCGTGACGAGCGGTGGAGATCCGACGGCAGGCGGTACGGCGGACGAGTTGGTGAAGGTGGTGGACGCCGCACTGGCCGCGCTCACCGAAATGAGGGAAGGCGAGGGCGGGCGGTTGGTGGCCTACCTCGACGAGCGGGTGGCGAGCGTGGAAGCGGCGTTGGATCGCATCGCCGACCGGGCGCCGCAACGACTGGTGGAACAGCGCGACCGGCTGCGGGCCTCGGTGCAGGAGATCGCGGGCGGAGTGGCGATGGACGAGGGGCGGCTGGAGCAGGAGATCGCGATCCTGGCCGACCGCCTCGACGTGAGTGAGGAGTTGTCGCGGTTCCGGGCCCACATCGCGGCCTTCCGCGACACGATCGGGAGCGCGGGAACCGACGGGGTGGGCAAGCGGTTGGGGTTCCTGCTGCAGGAGATGTTGCGCGAAGCAAATACGACTGGCAGCAAGGCGAACGACGCCACCGTGGTGGCCGACGTCGTCGTGATCAAGGAAGAGTTGGAGCGGATTCGCGAACAGGTCGAGAATCTCGAATGAATCCGTTCCCGGTGATTCTGTCGGCGCCCTCGGGCGGCGGAAAGACCACCATCGCCCGGGCGCTGCTGGCCCGGCGAACGGATGTCGGATATTCGGTGTCGTGTACCACGCGCAGTCCGCGTGGGGCGGAGCGGGACGGGCGGGACTACTATTTTCTCACCCGTCGCGACTTCATCGATCGGCAGGAACGCGGGGAATTCGCGGAATCGGCCGAGGTGCACGGCAACCTGTACGGGACGCTGCAGGCGGAAGTGGATCGGGTGTTGGACTCGGGACGGCACGTCATCATGGACATCGACGTGCAGGGAGCGCTGCAGTTCCGGCGCGCCTTCCCGCAATCGGTGAGCGTGTTCGTGCTGCCCCCGTCGGGTGAGGTGCTGTTGCACCGGCTGCGTGACCGGGACACCGAGAGCGGGGCCCAGGTGGTGGCGCGGTTGCAGTCGGCGCTGCAGGAACTGCAGGCCGTGGACGAGTATCAGTACGTGGTGGTGAACGACGCGCTCGAGGAAGCGGTGGGGCTCGTGTCGTCGATCATCGATGCTGAAGTAGCCAGTCGCGATCGGGTGGCCAACCTGCGACACCAGGTGACGCAGCTGATCGACCGGCTGGAACGTGAGATCGAAAATCATACCCTCTGACGGAACGAACCATGCGAGTGTTTACCCCCAGGGAGATCGCCCAGCACGCGGCCAACAAGTACCTCGGCGTGCTCGTTGCGGCCAAGTATGCGCGCGTGCTCAACGAGTTCCCGCGCGACCGGTCGGCGATGGGTGAGAAGAAGCTGACCACCCGCGCCATGGAAGAACTGGCGAGCGGCGATCTGAACTACCGCGTCGTGCCGCGCCCCCGCGGCGAGTAGCGCGCGATTCGCCGCGGGCCCACGCCCGCCGCCGTCTCGAGTCGCATGAGTCTCGCGCCCACTCGGCCCTACGCGTCGCGTCGCATTCTGCTCGGTGTCACCGGCGGAATCGCCAGCTACAAGTCTGCCTGGTTGGCGCGCTTGCTCACGAAAGCGGGCGCCGACGTCGAGGTCGTCATGACCCGCGCGGCCACCGAGTTCGTGGGACCGATCACCTTCGAAGCGCTCACCGGCCGCTCGGTGCACGCCGGGCTCTTCGATCCGGGCCACGCCCTGGAGCACATCACGCTGGCGCGCGCCGCGGACGTGCTCGTGGTGGCGCCAGCCACCGCCGACTTCATGGCGCGGGCCGCCACCGGGCAGGCCGACGACCTGCTCACCGCCTGCCTGCTCGCCGCCAGCTGTCCCGTGCTCCTCGTGCCCGCCATGAACGACCGGATGTGGGCGCACCCCCAGACACAGCGCAACGTCCAGCACCTGTCCGAACTGGGTTATCGGATTCTTCCACCCGATGAAGGCCTGCTGGCCGCCGGCGAGGGCAGCGGCCCCGGCCGCATGCCCGAGCCGGAAACGATCTTTGCCCACGTCGGCCGGTTGCTCGAGCCCGGCGGGCCGCTGGCCGGTCGCCGCGTGGTCGTATCGGCGGGGCCGACGCGCGAACCGATCGATCCGGTCCGCTTCATCTCCAACCACAGCAGCGGCAAGATGGGGGTGGCGCTCGCCGCCGCCGCCTGGCGGCGTGGGGCCGAGGTGGATCTCATCGCCGGCCCGCTCGCGGTCGCGCCGCCGGTGGGCCCGCGCCATACGGCGGTGGAGACCACGGCGCAGATGGCCGAGGCCGTGCGCGCCGCGTTGCCCAACGCCGACGTGCTGATCATGGCCGCCGCCCCCGCCGACTTCACGCCGGCGCGCGCGGCGACGTCCAAGATCAAGAAGGGCGCGCAGGCCCCCACGCTCGACCTGACATTCACGGTCGACATCCTCGCCTCCACGCGCGACGCCCGCCGGCCGGGAACGGTCGTCGTGGGATTCGCGCTCGAGACCGACGATCCCGTAGCGCACGCGCGTGCCAAGCTCGACGCCAAGGGGCTCGATCTGATCATCGTCAACGACGCGACCGAACCGGGCGCCGGGTTCGGGGTGGACACCAATCGGGTGACGCTGCTCGATCGCGATGGAGGTGAGACCCGCCTCGAATTGATGCTGAAGCCCGCCGTGGCCGATGCTATTCTCGACCGCGTGGAGGGCATGCTGCATGGACGCTAGGGAGCAACTGCGGCGCTATCTCGAGCAGCGCCGTGAACTCGGGGAGTCGGAACTCGTGCTCGATGGCCTGTCGGTGGAAGACGCGATGCGCGTGCTGGGCGCCGCGTCGGGGCCGGCCGATTGGCGGCGTGCGTTGCAGGATGCGGGCGCGGCGCCGGACGCCGCCCCAACCCGACCGGCCGGCCGCCATCCCGAACCGCCGGCGCCGCCATTGCCCGAACCGCCGGCTGAACCCGCACCACCGAAGAGGGAACGGAAGCCGGCGCCTCCCGCCCCCACGGGCACCGCTCCCGACGGCCTGGTGGTCGGCACCGCCTCGCGCGACCTGTTCGGCGGCGACCAGCCCCGGTTCAACACGCTCGACGAGATCGCCGCAGCCGTCGCGGCGTGCACCAAGTGCACGCTGTACAAGGGGGCAGCGAACCCCGTGCCCGGCGAGGGAAACCCCGACGCGGATTTCATGTGCGTGGGCGAAGCACCCGGCGCCAAGGAAGATGAGACGGGGCGTCCGTTCGTGGGGCAGGCCGGCCAGCTCCTCACCAAGATCCTGGCCGCCATCGACCTCAAGCGCGAGGACGTGTTCATCGGCAACGTGCTCAAGCACCGCCCGCCGGGAAACCGCAATCCGCTGCCCGACGAAGTGAAGGCGTGCAGCCCCTATCTGATCCGGCAGATCGAACTCATCCGTCCCAAGGTCATCCTGGCCATGGGACTGTTCGCCGCCCAGACGCTCCTTGAAACCAAGCTTACAATCGGCAAGCTTCGGGGACAGGTTCATCGATACTACGGCGTGCCGCTGATCGTCACGTATCACCCCGCCGCGTTGCTCCGAAACCCCTCTTGGAAGCGTCCTACCTGGGAAGATGTCCAGCTTGCCCGCCGAATACTCGACGCCGCCCGCGCTCGTGGGTGACGTCTTCCGCGATCGGCAACCGCCGTACTCGGAAGACGCCGAAGTAGCCGTCCTCTCCGCCATGCTCATGGACCAGGACGCGATTCTGCGCGCCCTGGAGACGCTGGACGACTCGATGTTCTATTCCGAGCGCAACCGGCGAATCTTCCGCGCCATGGCCGCCGTGGCCCAACAGGGGTCGGTGGTCGATCCGCTGACGCTGTCCGAGCAACTCGGCCGACGCGGAGAACTCGACGCCGCCGGCGGTAAGGAGTACATCGGGTTCCTGGTCGACGCCGTCCCCACCGCGGCCAACGTCGAGTACCATGCCAAGATCGTCCGCGAGAAGGCGCTCCTCCGGTCGCTGATTCAGGTGTCCACGGGCATCGTCACCGACGCCTTTGCCGGACAGCACTCGGCGGCCGAACTGCTCGACGTCGCCGAGTCGCGCATCTTCCAGGTGAGCCAGCAGCGGCAGAACGAAGGGTTCACGCGCATCAAGGAGCTGATGTGGCCCGCCATGGAGCGCATCGAAGCGCTTCAGCGCGGCGGAAAGACGATCACCGGCGTGGCCAGCGGCTTCACTGACCTCGACGAGATCACGTCGGGCTTCCAGCCCGCCGACCTGATCATCGTTGCCGCGCGGCCGTCCATGGGAAAAACCGCGTTGACCCTGAACATCGCTCAGCACGCCGCCATCGAGCACAACCTGCCCGTCGCCTTCTTCTCGCTGGAAATGAGCAAGGAGGCGCTCGTGCAGCGCCTGCTCACCAGCGAGGCCCGCGTGGATGCCCAGCGCCTCCGGAAGGCCACCCTCCGCGACGACGATCTGCCGCGCCTCGCGCGCGCGGCCGGCATTCTCAGCTCCGCGCCCATCTGGATCGACGACACGCCGGGGCTCTCGCTGCTCGAAATGCGCTCCAAGGCGCGGCGCCTGAAGGTGGACGCCAACGTCGGGCTCGTGATCGTCGACTACCTGCAACTGATGACCGGACCGGCCAACGCCGAGAGCCGGCAGCAGGAAGTGAGTCAGATCTCGCGCGGCCTCAAGGCGCTGGCCAAGGAGTTGTCGGTGCCCGTGGTCGCGCTCTCGCAGTTGTCGCGCGCCCCCGAGCTCCGCACCGGCGAGAACAAGCGGCCGCAATTGTCCGATCTGCGTGAATCCGGTGCCATCGAGCAGGACGCCGACCTTATCATGTTCCTGTACCGGCAGGAGTTCTACGACGGTCCGACGGACAAGGACGGCAATTCGCTCGAAGGCAAGGCGGAGATCATCGTGGGCAAACAGCGCAACGGCCCCACAGGCATCGTGAACCTGTATTTCCACAAGCACTACACGCGGTTCGAGAACTACACGCAGCGCGCCACGGGCTCGTGAGTCCCAAAGCCAAAACGGTGTATCGGTGCACCGAATGCGGGGCCGAGCATGCCAAGTGGGCCGGCCGCTGCGAGGGGTGCGGCGAGTGGAACACCCTCGTCGAGGAACCCGTGGGCTTCAAGGCGGCGCCCCGATCCGCCGCCCAGCGCCGCATCCGGGGTGCCTCGGCCCTGGGGGAAGGCGGCAGCGTGGCGGCGGCGCCCCGGCTCCGCGAGGTGAAGGGCGGGGCAACGGAGCGGTGGCCCACCCAGCTCGACGAATTCGACTTCGTCCTCGGCGGCGGGCTCGTGCCCGGATCGATGGTGCTCGTGGGCGGGGAACCGGGCATCGGCAAGTCCACGCTGCTGCTGCAGGTCGCGGCCCGGCTGGAAGCGTCCGGCCGCGCCACCCTGTACGCGTCCGGTGAGGAATCGCCGTTGCAGGTGAAGCTGCGTGCCGATCGCCTAGGTGGCGCGGCGGCGGAGGTGCCGCTGCTTGCCGAGACCAATCTGGAAACCGTGATCGCCACCGCCGCCGAGCGACAGCCGGCGCTGCTCGTCGTGGACTCCATCCAGACGCTGTTCACCGCCGATCTCGAGGGCGCCCCCGGCAACGTGGGCCAGGTGCGCGAGTGCGCGGCCCGCCTCATGCGGTTCGCCAAGGAGAGCGGCACGGCGGTGATGGTGGTGGGGCACGTGACCAAGGGCGGCGGTATCGCGGGGCCCAAGACCCTCGAACACATCGTGGACACCGTGCTCTACTTCGAGGGCGACGCAACGCTCGACCATCGCGTGCTCCGGGCCACAAAGAACCGGTTCGGGAGCGTGGACGAGATCGGCGTGTTCCGCATGACGGAGCAGGGTCTGGAGCCGGTGGCCAATCCGTCGGAACTGTTCCTCGGCGACCGCAACGCATCGGCGTCGGGCAGCGCGCTCACCGCGCTGCTGGAAGGGTCGCGCCCCATGCTGCTCGAGATCCAGGCGCTGGCCACCCGGGCCGGCTTCGGCACCCCGCAGCGGGTGAGCACCGGCCTCGACGGACGCCGGCTGGCCCTCCTGCTCGCCGTGCTCGACAAGCGCGCCGGTCTCTCGTTCGCGCAGCTCGACGTGTTCGTGAACGTGGTCGGCGGCATGCGGCTGCAGGAGCCGGCCGGCGATCTCGCGGTGGCCGCGGCGCTGGCCTCGAGCGTGCAGGACGTGGCGCTGCCGCCCGATGTCCTCTTTCTCGGCGAGGTAGGGCTCGGCGGCGAGGTGCGCCCCGTATCGCAGGCCGAGCGGCGCATTGCCGAGGCGGCCAACCAGGGCGTCGCGCGTGTGTATCTTGCCGAGCGGGGGGTGCCCAAGCGGCGCAACGCGAAGGTCCAGACGGTCGGCGTGCGCACGGTGCAGGACCTATTCGGCAGGCTCTTCCCATGAGCAGTGAACGCAACGTGGGCGTGGTGATCGTGGCCGCGGGCGGCGGCACGCGCGTGGGCGGCAGCGAACTCAAGCAGTTCCGGTGGATTGCCGGCAAGCCGATGCTGCTGCATTCGCTGCAGACGTTCATGGCGCATCCGCGCGTGGTCGCCGTGGTGTGCGTGCTGCCGCGCCAGTACGCGGGCGATCCGCCGCCCTGGATCTTTCAGTGCGACGTGGACCGTCTGCTGGTGGCCGACGGCGGGCGCACCCGCACCGAATCGGTCTCCAACGGCCTCGACGATCTGGCCGACGAGGCGCAGGTGGTGCTCATTCACGACGCGGCTCGCCCGTTCGTCGACATGGCGACCATCGACCGCGTGATCGCCAGTGTCGACCGCGGCCGCGCCACCGTCGCCGCGCTGCCCGTGGTCGACACGCTCAAGGAAGTGGGCCCCGAGTTGGATGTCGTGCGCACGGTGGATCGGACCCACCTCTGGCGCGCGCAGACGCCGCAGGGTTTCCCGCGCGAGATGATCGTGCACGTGCACCGGGAAGCGCGGACGCGTAAGCTGCACGCCACCGACGACGCGGCCCTGTGCGAGACGATGGGAATCCCGGTGACCGTCGTGCGCGGCGAGGAGCGCGCCATGAAGGTCACCGAGGAAGCGGACTTCGCCCGGGCGGAGGCCCTCTATCCCCTGCAGCCATGAGACGCGACGTCCTCAGCTACCCGTTCTGGTCCGCGGAGGAGGTGGAAGCGGCGCTGCGGCCGGCGCTCGATCAGATGGAACGGCGCCGGGTGCTCGCCTATCCCACGGAAACCGTCTACGGATTCGGCGGGGCGATCGACCGCGAGTCGGTGCATGCGCTGATCACGCTCAAGCGCCGCCCGCCCGGGAAGCCCTTCCTCTTGCTGGTGGACGGGAGCGAAACCCTCGCCCGCCTCGACCTGCACATGCCGAGCTACGCCGCCAATCTCGTGGCGCGCCACTGGCCCGGCCCGCTCACGCTGGTGCTGCCGGGCGGCGAGCGGCGCGTGCCCCCGCAGCTGCGGGGGCCCGAGGGTGGGGTGGCGGTGCGGTGGACCAGCCACCCCGCGCTGGCGCGGCTCATTCAGGCCCACGGCGACGCCATCACGTCCACGAGCGCCAACCGCCCGGGGGTTCCGCCGGCGATGACC
This sequence comes from uncultured Gemmatimonadaceae bacterium, assembly GCA_963814345.1. Lineage (GTDB taxonomy): Bacteria > Gemmatimonadota > Gemmatimonadetes > Gemmatimonadales > Gemmatimonadaceae > JAGWRI01. The sequence goes on from CAWFCT010000018.1 coordinate 205,710, forward strand.
GCAGGGGAGATTCTTGAACAGTGGCCGGAAGCCGTGGCCCGCGGTGCGCTCCGCGTGCTCGACGGCGGCCGCCTCGCGCCATCGCGCCCCTCTACCGTCGTCGATTGCATGGGCCGTCATCCCCGAGTGATTCGTCCCGGCGCCATCCCGGCGCGGGTGCTCCGTGAGAGTGTTCCGACACTCATCGGAGACGCGTAGCGCATGCGCGTCCTGTTCGTCTGTACCGGCAACACGTGCCGGAGCCCGCTCGCCGAAGCGATCGCGCGCAAGGTCTGCATCGAACGCGGCCTGCCCGACATCGAGGCGTCGAGCGCCGGCACGAGCGCGTGGGAAGGCGCCTCTGCCTCCGACGGCGCCCTGCTCGTCGGACTCGAGCGCGGCCTCGACCTGAACCCGCACCGCTCGCGCCAACTCAGCCGGGACCTCGTGTCCGCCGCCGACCTCATTCTGGCCATGGGACCGCACCACCTGGAACGCATAGAGGCGCTGGGCGGCGAGGGCAAGTCGCACCTCCTCACCGCCTTCGCGTCGCGCGGCACGAACGTTCACCCCATCAACGATCCCATGGGCGGGGAGCTCGATGTGTACCGCGCCACGATGGACGAGCTGGAGCGCGACGTGCGTCAGGTGATCGAACGCATCGCCGCCGAACGCCGGCCGGACGGACCGGAGGCGTGAGCGCGCCACCGCGCCGCCTGGTACTGGTCGGACACCCCGTTGCCCACTCGCTCTCGGCGCGCATGCAGAACGCCGCCCTCCGGGCCGCCGGCATCTCGCTCCAGTACGAAGCGCTCGACGTGGCCCCCGAGGGTCTGGACGCGACGCTCGACGCGCTCATCGCCGGCCAGGCGGCGGGGAACGTCACCATTCCGCACAAGGCGCGCGTTGCGCAGCGCTGCGACGTGCGGATGCCCGCCGCCGAACGAACCGCGGCGGTGAATACGTTCTGGACCTCGGACGGAGCGCTCATCGGCGACAACACGGACGTCGACGGGTTCGACGAGGCCGTCGCGGCGCTGCTCGGATCGCTTCCTTCCGGCATCGACGTGGGCCTCGTCGGCGCCGGCGGTGCCGCGGCCGGGGTGCTGGCGGCAATGGAACGATGGGGCGGTTGCCGCGTCCGGCTGTACAATCGAACCGCCGCCCGCGGCGAGGCGCTCGCCGAGCGCTTCGCCGCGGTGGCGACCGCCGTGCCCACCGCGGAGCAGGCAGTTGCCGGTGCCGCGCTTGCGGTCAACGCCACATCGCTCGGCCTGTACGATGACGCCCTTGCCTTTCCCGTTCAGCGGCTCGACCCGACGGCCGCGGTGGTGGACCTCGTCTACCGCCGCGGCGGCACGCCGCTGGTGCGCGCCGCGCAGCAGCGGGGCCTTCGCGCCACCGATGGACTCACCATGCTCGTGGGGCAGGGGGCGCACGCGTTCGCGCGTTGGTTCGGGATCATGCCCGACCGGGACGTGATGTGGGAGGCGCTCCGCCAGGCAGACTGAGCGTGGAGGTGCGCGCGGGCGCCGCGGCGCTGCGCGATCTGCTGGTGCCGATGGCATGCGCGGCGTGCGACCGGCTGCTGGACGACGGGGAGGCCGGCCTCGTGTGCGGGCGGTGCTGGACCCGCCTCGCCGCGCTTCCCGCGCCGCGGTGCGTCCGGTGCGGACATCCCAGGGCGCGCCGCGTCTGCCACTGGTGCGAACTGCTCCCGCCCTACGTGCGCGCGGTCCGTTCGGTCTGCTGGGTGCACCGGGGCACGGGACAGGGCATCGTCCACGCACTGAAGTACCACGGCTGGCACGCGGTGGCGCGTGGGATGGCGGAGCGGATGGCGCGCCTGGACTGGCCGGACGACGTCGTGGCGGAGCGCGCCGCGCTGATCCCGGTCCCGCTGGCCGAGCAGCGGCTCCGCGAGCGGGGGTACAATCAGAGCGAGCGGCTGGCCCTGTCACTCGCGGGCCGCTGGACACAGCCGGTCTGGATGCGCGTGCTCACGCGCACGCGCCACACGGCCACCCAAACACAATTGACACCGGAGCAGCGACTAGTGAACGTTTCAGACGCGTTCCACGTGCCGCAATCCGCACGGAGCGCACTGCGGCGGTCGCACGTCGTGCTGGTGGACGATGTGGTCACGACGGCCGCGACGCTCAATGCCTGCGCCGCTGCGTTGCATGCCGCGGGGGCACGGCTCATCAGCTATGTGACATTCGGCCGGGCGCCGGCGCTGGGCGACCGGTGACCTTGAAAGGAGATGACGATGGCGATTCGCGTGGGGATCAATGGCTTCGGCCGCATCGGCCGTCAGGTGCTGCGTGCGGCCAAGCAGCAGGGGGTGACGGACCTGGAATTCGTGGCGGTGAACGACCTCACGGACACCCGCACGCTCGCCCACCTGTTCAAGTACGACTCGGTGCACGGCACGTACGAGGGCACCGTCTCCGCGGAGGCCGACGCGATCGAGGTGGACGGCACGCGGGTGAAGGTGCTCGCCGAGAAGGATCCCGCCAAGCTGCCGTGGAAGGCGCTGGGCGTCGACGTGGTGCTCGAATCCACGGGCCGGTTCACCAAGGCCGAAGACGCGCGCAAGCACCTGGCCGGCGGGGCGAAGAAGGTCGTCATCTCGGCGCCCGCGAAGGGAGAGGACATCACCATCGTGATGGGCGTCAACCACGACCGGTACGACGCCGCGAAGCACGACATCATTTCCAACGCCTCGTGCACCACGAATTGCCTGGTGCCCATGGTGAAGGTCCTCCGCGATACGTTCGGCTTCGTTCGCGGCAGCATGACGACCGTGCACAGCTACACCAACGACCAGAACATCCTCGATCTGCCGCACAAGGATCTGCGCCGGGCGCGCGCGGCCGCGGTCTCGATCATTCCGACCACCACCGGCGCCGCCAAGGCGACGTCGCTCGTGATCCCCGAACTCAAGGGAAAGATCGACGGCATGGCCATCCGCGTCCCGACGCCCGACGTGTCGCTCACCGATCTCGTCGTGGTCACCGAGAAGCCCGCCACCGTGGAATCCGTGAACGCCGCATTCAAGGCCGCGGCGCAGGGCGCGTTGAAGGGCATCCTCCAGTACACGGAAGAGGAACTGGTCAGCTGCGACTACGTCGGCAACGCGCACTCGTGCATCTTCGACGCCAAGTCGACCACCGTCATCGACGGGGGATTGGTCAAGGTGTGCGGGTGGTACGACAACGAATGGGGGTACGCGTCGCGCTGCGTCGACCTGCTGCAATTCGTCGCGTCCAAGCAGTAGAGGGCGCCCGCCGATGACCAAGCAATCGGTACGCGACCTGCAGGACTCCCAGGTGCGTGGGCGTCGCGCGCTCGTGCGCGTGGACTTCAACGTGCCGCTCGACGACCACGGTCAGGTCACCGACGACACCCGCATCCGGGCCGCGCTCCCCACCATCGAACTCCTCCTCGACCGCGGCGCGCGCGTGGTGCTCCTGTCGCATCTGGGGCGCCCCAAGGGCAAGGTCGATGCGAAGTACTCGCTCGCCCCCGTGGCCGCCCGTCTCGCCCAACTGCTGCCCGCGCGGCGCGTGAAGTTCGTCGACGCCACGGTGGGCCCCGACGCCATCGCCGCGACGCGCGATGCGGATGCCGACGTGGTGCTGCTGCAGAACACGCGGTTCCTGCCCGGCGAGGAGAAGAACGACGAAGAGCTGGCCCGCCAGATGGCGGAGCTCGGGGACGTCTACGTGAACGACGCCTTCGGGAGCGCGCACCGGGCGCACAGCTCCACGGAAGCGGTGGCCCGCTTCCTCAAGCCCGCGGTAGCCGGGCTGCTGATGGAGCGGGAGTTGCAATATCTCGGAACCGCGCTGGCACAGCCCAAACGTCCATTCGTCGCCGTGCTCGGCGGCAGCAAGATCTCCGGAAAGATCGACGTGGTCGAGGCATTGTTGCCGAAGGTGGATGCGCTGCTCGTGGGCGGGGCCATGGCCTGCACCTTCTTCAAGGCGATGGGGTTGGAAACCGGCAAGTCGCTCGTCGAGCCCGACCGCGTGGACATGGCCCGGTCACTCATCGAGCGGTCGGGCACCCGCCTCATCCTGCCCCACGACGCGACCGTCGCCCCGTCCATCGACGAGCCCGGCAAGGCCCACACCGTGAAGCGCGACGCCATTCCGGCGTCCGAAGCGATGCTCGACATCGGCCCCGACACGGCCAAGTCCTACGCGCGCGCCATCGCGACGGCCAAGACCGTCGTCTGGAACGGGCCGATGGGCGTGTTCGAGACCCCGCCCTTCGACGCCGGTACCCGCGCGGTGGCGCAGGCGATGGCGGACGCCACGGCCAAGGGGACGACGACCATCGTGGGCGGCGGCGACTCGGCGGCGGCAGTGGAGGAAGCCGGCCTCGCGCCCCGAATGAGCCACGTGTCCACGGGCGGCGGCGCCTCGCTCGAATTTCTGGAAGGGAAGACGCTTCCCGGCGTGGCCGCACTCGACGACGCGGCGGCCTGATGCGCGCTCCCATCTTCGCCGCCAACTGGAAGATGAACCACGGGCCCAGCGCGGCGCGCGCGTTCATGGAGGAGTTTCTCTCCGCCTACGCACCGCGTGACGATCGGACGGTGATGATCTTTCCGTCGGCGCTGGCCTTCGCGGCGGCGCACGTGGCCGGGTCCCGACGCCCCGACATCCGACTTGGCGTCCAGAACATCGCGAGCGAAGAAGCCGGTGCGTTCACGGGCGAGAACTCGGCGCCGATCGCCAGGGAGGCGGGGGCCACCTGCGTGCTCGTCGGACACTCGGAGCGGCGGCACGTGTTCGGGGAGCGCGACGAGGTCACGGCGCTCAAGTGCGCCGTGGCCCTCGCTCACGATCTCACGCCGGTGCTGTGCGTCGGGGAGACACTCGAAGAGCGCGAACGCGGCGACACCGACCGCGTCGTGCTCCGACAACTGCGCGCCGGCATCGCCAAGCTCACGCCCCCGCAGTTGGGCACCATCGTCATGGCGTATGAACCCGTGTGGGCCATTGGCACCGGTCGAACGGCCACTCCGGACGACGCCTCGGCCGTGCACGTGGTGCTGCGGGCGGAACTGGAGCGGCAGGGGGCGCCGTCGACGGTACCCATTCTGTACGGGGGAAGCGTGAAGCCGGCGAATGCGGCGGCGCTGCTGGCGGCCGACGCCGTGGACGGGCTCCTCGTGGGCGGGGCGAGCCTCACCGTTGCGAGTTGGCTTGGCGTGGTGAACAGCTGCTAGCGCCTACCCGCCCGGCGCCCTTGACGCCAGTGGCTAAGTATCGTGATATTTATAGCTTACATCGTCCTCAATAAACGTTCACCGCACCCAGATGCTGTATTCGATTCTCCTCTTCCTGTTGCTGCTCGATAGTGTGATTCTGCTGGCCGCCATTCTCCTGCAGGCGGCGCAGGGCGGCGGTCTGGCGGCCACGTTCGGCGGCGTCAGCAGTTCAGCCGACACACTGTTCGGCAGCCGGCAGACGGGGAGTCTGCTCACCAAGGCGTCGTGGTGGGGTGGCGCGCTGTTCCTCGCGCTGGCCTTCATGTTGTCGTTGGCGTCGTCGCGCAGTTCGCAGCCGAAGTCGGTACTGGACAATCTGCAGGCGCCGCCCGCCGCGAACCCGGCGCCGGCCACCTCCGGCGGCACCCAGGCCGTTCCGCTTCCGACCGCTCCGGTCACCACGCAGCCGGCCAAGCCGGCGACCAAGACCCCGCCGCCGGATTCCAAGAAGCCCTGATACCAACCGTGACAAGCACACAGATCCAGCCAGGGTTCCTCCTCCTCGAGGATGGAACCCTTTTTCACGGCACCCTTCGAGGTCCGATCCCGCCCACCGTGGCCGAAGTCGTGTTCACCACCAACATGAGCGGCTACCAGGAGGTCTTCACCGATCCCTCCTACCGGGGCCAGATCGTGGTGATGACCGCGCCGATGATCGGGAACTACGGTGTGAACGAAGAGGATCCCGAGTCCGCCGGTGTCCAGGTGGCTGGGGTCGTGGTGCGCGAACTTTCGGGCGGCTTTTCCAACTGGCGGGCATCGGGTGACCTCGGCAGCTGGCTGGCTGGAGCCCAAGTCCCCATTCTCGCGGAAGTTGACACACGACGGCTCACTCGCCACTTGAGAACTGCAGGGGTGATGCGCGGAGTCATCGGGGCCGGTGAATCACCGAGCGATGACGCGCGCGCGGCGCTCGACGCGTGCCCGTCGATGGAGGGCCTCGACCTGGCGACGCGTGTGACCACCCGCGAGTCGTATACCTGGGGAAGCGACCGCGCCTCCCACCACATCGTGGCGTACGACTTCGGAGTCAAGCGCAACATTCTCCGTCTGTTCGAGGCCCACGATTGCCGGGTCACGGTGATTCCAGCCGAGACATCGGCCGAGACCGCGCTGGCGCTCGCTCCGGACGGCGTGTTCCTGGCCAACGGGCCGGGCGACCCGGCTGCGGTGCACTACGCGCCGGCGGCCGTGCGAGCAATTGCCGATGCCGGTGTTCCCATTTTCGGCATCTGCCTCGGACACCAGATCCTGGCACTGACCTTTGGCGCCAAGACGGTGAAGATGCCCTACGGGCACCGGGGTGGAAATCATCCGGTGAAGGAACTGTCCACGGGCCACGTGCTGATCACCTCCCAGAATCACGGATTCGCAGTGGCGGGGGACGAATCGGGCATCCCCGGAGCGCCCGATCTCGAGGTGACACACGTAAACCTCAACGACGGCAGCATAGAGGGCTTGCGGCACAAGGAGTTACCCATCTTTGCGGTCCAGTACCACCCGGAAGCCGCCCCGGGACCCCACGATGCCAGGCCCCTGTTCAACCAATTCCTGGACGTGGTCCGCGATCCGAGCCGTCGAAACGCCACAAACTCTTGACACACAACGCTTAACGTCCATATGTTCGGGGAGCGCTCAAGCCTCTGAGCGCCTGACCCCGAGGCTCTTCAATGACCAAAGCCGATCTGGTCGAGCGAGTGACGACGCAGATTGCCCGGACTGCCGGGCCAATGATTTCCAAGAAGGACTGCGCGCGCGTCGTCGACGCCTTCCTGGAAGCGATCAAAGAAGCGCTGCACGAGCAGAAAAACATCGAGGTACGCGGATTCGGCACGTTCAAGATCCGGCACCGCAAGACCCGGATGGCGCGCAATCCGCGCACCGGATCGCCGGTTGAAGTGTCTGCCCGCCCCGTGCCGGTGTTCAAGCCATCCAAGGAGTTACGCGCCCTCGTGGCCGACCTCGAAGAACCGACCTCGAGCTCGGCCGAGCCGATTCAGGCCTCGAAGGCCTGATCGCGGAGGGCCAGAGTTTCGCCCCGGCTCCCTTGGCCGGGGCGATTCGTTTGCCCGTCTGCGGGCATCCATGGAGGACTCGACGGTTCGCATGGAATTGCCGCTTTCCTCGCGCTCCTCGCTCCGGTAGCATTCGGCGTATGAACGTGCGTGTGCTGCTCTTCGCCTCCTACGCCGATGCCGTGGGCGCCCCGGAGATCCAGGTGGACGTCCCGGAAGGGACGACCGTCGCGGATCTCGTGGCCGCGGTCCGTGCGCGCCACGGTCCCGACCGGCTGCCTGCAGCCCCGCTGGTGGCCGTGAACCAGCGGTATGCCGGCCGCGACACCCGGGTGTCCGCCACCGACGAGGTTGCGATCATTCCTCCCGTGGCGGGTGGCTGATGCGATCGGGCATCGTCGACCATCCGCTGGACCCGGCGGCGCTTCTGGCCGACGTCTCCGACCCGTCGTGCGGGGCGGGCGTCCTCTTCGTCGGCACCGTGCGCGAGATGAACGACGGCCGCGCCGTCACCGGCATCGAGTACAGCGCGTACCGTGAGATGGCCGAGCGGGAGTTGGCGACGATCGTGGCCGCCGCCGCCGCCCGGTTCGACGGGGTGCGTGTGGCCGTCGAACATCGCCTCGGATCGCTCTCGCTCGGCGAGGCGAGCATCGCCATCGCCACGACGCACGCCCACCGGGCGCTGGCCTACGAGGCGTCGCGGTACATCATCGAGGAGACCAAGCGTCGCGTGCCCATCTGGAAGCGTGAGCAATACGCCGATGGCGCGCGGGAATGGGTGCATGCCGGTGATGGCCATGTGCCGCCCACACCGCGGCCGGAGCCCGCAAGATGAGCGAAGCCCTGCGCGACCAGTTCGGCCGGAGCATCGAGTACCTGCGAATCTCGGTGACCGATCGTTGCAACTTCCGGTGTCTCTACTGCATGCCGGCCGAAGGACTGCAGTGGCTCCCCAAGGCCGAGATCCTGAGCTACGAGGAGATCGCGGAAGCGGTACGCCAGTTGGCGCCGCTCGGGCTTCGGCGGCTCCGCATCACCGGCGGCGAACCCACGATTCGTCCCGACCTGCAGGAACTCGTGGCGCAGTTGAAGGCGGTGCCGGGCATCGAGGACATCGCGCTCTCCACCAACGGCGTGCGCCTCGAAGCACTCGCCGCGCCACTGCGCGCCAGCGGGTTGGATCGGGTCAACATCAGCGCCGACAGCCTCAGGGCCGACCGCATTGCGGCCATCTCGCGACGCAAGCTCGGGTTCGATCCGGTGCGCGCTGCGGCGGCCGCGGAAGCGCACGGCCTGAACCCGGTGAAGATCAACGTCGTAGTCATGCGAGGCGTGAACGACGACGAGATCGAGGACTTCGCGCGCCTCACCTTCGAGCATCCCTGGCACGTGCGGTTCATCGAACTGATGCCCGTGGGCGAGATGCGCGAGCTCACATGGGAGCACGTGGTGCCGAGTGATGAGCTGCTGGCCCGCGTGCGTGCCCTCGGCGCGTTGGCGCCCAGCGCCGGACCGGCGCGCGGCAACGGACCGGCGGCGTACTATGCCCTCGACGGCGCCCGGGGCTCGATCGGCGTGATCACGCCCATGACCCACACGTACTGCGGCTCGTGCAACCGCGTGCGTCTCACCGCTGACGGGCGGCTGCGCACCTGTCTGTTCGGCGACCACGAAGTGGATCTCCGCACGCCGCTGCGCGCGGGCGAGCCGCTGGAGCCGTTCTTCCGCCGCGCGCTCGCCGAGAAGCCGAAGGAGCACGCCCTGTTGCAGATGAAGGTGGGCGGGCTGAAGGCGCTGTCACAGGTCGGGGGATAGGACCGCAACGGACCACCGGCAGTACACCGCGGAACACACAGCGCACGCAGACGAAACGACGGAGCGGCCAGGCGATCCACAAAAGGGGACCCGCGAGGTCCCCTTCGCCGGCTCGCGCTTTCGGTCGCCGTCGCTGCCGTGCTCTGTGTACTCTGTGTGATCTGCGGTGAAGTCGCCGTGCGACCCGTCTGGCGCGCGCAGCCAACCCGCGGCGCTGCGGCGACATCGATGGGTGAGCGTTGCTCGCGCTCGCGCACCGGAATACTTTTCGTTGGCTGTTTACACTTTCCTTTTCCCGAACGACAAATGGTCAACAAGATCACGGTGGTCGGCGCAGGCAACGTCGGCGCGACGACCGCCCAACGCGTGGCAGAGAAGCAATTGGCCCGGACCGTGGTCATGGTCGACGTGGCCGAGGGCATTCCCCAGGGCAAGGGGCTGGACCAGTGGGAGTCGGCGCCCATCGAAGGGTTCGACACCCGCGTCGTCGGCACCAACGGTTACGACGAGACTGCCGGCTCGGACATCGTCATCATCACCGCCGGCATCGCCCGCAAACCGGGCATGTCGCGCGACGACCTCCTCAACACGAACGCCGGGATCGTCAAGCAGGTGAGCGAGCAGATCAAGAAGAGCTCGCCCAACGCCATCCTGATCATCGTGTCGAACCCGCTCGACGTGATGTGCTACGTCGCCAAGGAAGTCACCGGCTTCCCCCGGGAGCGCGTGCTGGGCATGGCCGGCGTGCTCGATACGGCGCGCTATCGCTCGTTCATTGCCGAGGCGCTGGACGTCTCGGTGCGCGACATCCAGGCCATGGTCCTTGGCGGACATGGCGACACGATGGTGCCGCTCATCTCCTACACGACGATCAGCGGCATTCCGGTCACGCAGCTCATGGACCGGAGTACGCTGGACGCCATCGTGCAGCGCACGCGTGGGGGTGGCGCCGAGATCGTGAAGCACCTCAAGACCGGGTCGGCGTACTACGCGCCGTCGGCGGGCGCGGTGCAGATGGCCGAGGCGATCGTGCGTGACGAGAAGCGCATCCTGCCGTGCGCGGCGTGGTTGAACGGCGAATACGGCGAGAAGGGAATCTTCCTGGGCGTGCCGTGCAAGCTTGGCCGGCGCGGACTCGAACAGGTGCTCGAGGTGGAACTGACCGCGGAGGAGAAGGCGGCGCTGGCCAAGAGCGCCGAGGCCGTCCGCGAGCCGATGAAGGCGGTCAAACTCTGAGCGAAGACCCGAATGCGGGGAGCAGGGCACACCGACCTGCCTCCCGCATTCCGCATTCTGGAGCTCTCACCCTGAACGTCCCAACACGATGACCTGGCTCGTCAATCTGTACCGGTCCACGATCGGGAAGAAGATCATCATGGCGGTCACGGGCCTGATCGGCGTCGCCTTCGTGATCTTCCACATGCTCGGCAACCTCCAGGTCTTTATCGGCCAGGACAAGTTCGATTCGTATGCCGCGATGCTGCACGGCCCGCTGGCCGAGGTGGTATGGGCCATGCGCGTCGTCCTCATCGTCGCCGTGCTGCTGCACATCCTCATGGCCTGGCAACTCACCCGCCGGGCCAAGGCGGCGCGGCCGGTGGGCTACAAGATGCGGGAACCGCAGGTCTCCACCCTGGCGTCCCGCACCATGCGGTGGGGCGGCGTGCTCCTGGTCGTCTTCATCGTCTTCCACATCCTGCAGTTCACCGTGGGGTCGATCGATCCGGCCGGCGCCTTCCACGCCACCGATGCCGCCGGGCGGCACGACATCTACGGCGATGTGGTCGCCAGCTTCCGCATCTGGTGGGTCTCGGCGTTCTACATCATCGCGATGGTGTTTCTGGGACTGCACCTCTTTCACGGCGCCTGGAGTTCGCTCCGCACCCTTGGCGTGGCGCATCCATCCGCGCATCCCATGCGCCGGCGCATTGCCGCCGTCGTAGCCATCGTCGTCTGGCTCGGCTTCACCCTCGTTCCGCTCGGCGTCATCGCCGGCATCGTGCACTAGCCATGGAACTCAAGTCGCGCATTCCGTCCGGTCCCGTTGCGCAGATGTGGGACAGGCACAAGTTCGAGATGAAGCTCGTCAACCCGGCCAACAAGCGGAAATACACCGTCATCGTGGTCGGGTCGGGGCTGGCCGGCGCCTCGGCCGCCGCCTCGATGAGCGAGCTCGGCTACAACGTCAAGAACTTCTGCTTCCAGGACTCGCCCCGGCGCGCCCACAGCATCGCCGCCCAGGGCGGCATCAACGCCGCCAAGAATTACCCGAACGACGGCGACAGCGTCTGGCGGCTGTTCTACGACACCGTGAAGGGCGGGGATTTCCGGTCGCGCGAGGCGAACGTCTACCGGCTCGCCGAAGTGAGCGTGCAGATCATCGATCAGTGCGTGGCGCAGGGCGTGCCCTTCGCGCGCGAATACGGCGGCCTGCTCGCCAACCGCTCGTTCGGCGGCGCCCAGGTGTCGCGCACGTTCTATGCGCGCGGACAGACGGGGCAGCAACTGCTCCTGGGCGCCTATCAGGCGCTGGAAAAGGAGATCGCCAAGGGCGGCGTCACCATGTACCCCCGCACCGAGATGCTCGACCTGATCGTGATCGACGGCCGGGCGCGCGGCATCGTGGTGCGCAACCTCGTCACCGGCAAGGTGGAGAGTCATCTGGCGGACGCCGTCGTCCTCGGTACGGGCGGGTACGGCAACGTGTTCTTCCTGTCCACCAACGCCAAGGGTTCCAACGTCACGGCGGCGTGGCGGGCGCACAAGCGCGGCGCCGCGTTCGCGAATCCCTGCTACACGCAGATCCATCCCACCTGCATTCCGGTGAGCGGCGACCACCAGTCCAAGCTCACGCTGATGAGCGAGTCGCTGCGCAACGACGGCCGCGTCTGGGTGCCCAAGAAGGCCGGCGATACCAGACGGCCGGGACAGATTCCGGAAGCCGAGCGCGACTACTACCTGGAGCGAAAGTACCCGAGCTTCGGCAACCTGTCGCCGCGTGACATTGCCTCGCGCGCCGCGAAGGAAGTGTGTGACGAGGGACGCGGCGTTGGCCCCGGCGGCCGTGGCGTCTATCTGGACTTCGCCGACGCCATCAAGCGGCTGGGCAAGGACAAGATTGCCGAGCGGTACGGCAACCTGTTCGAGATGTACGAACGGATCACGGACGAGAATCCCTACGAAGTCCCGATGCGCATCTATCCGGCCTCGCACTACACGATGGGTGGCCTGTGGGTGGACTACGACCTGATGAGCACCATCCCGGGGCTGCACGTGATCGGCGAGGCCAACTTCTCCGACCATGGCGCCAACCGGCTCGGTGCCAGCGCCCTGATGCAGGGCCTCGCCGACGGCTACTTCGTCATTCCGCTGACCATCGGCAACTACCTGGGCTCCAACAAGCTCGAGCCGGTGAGCGCGGACCATCCCGAGGTGAAGGCCGCCGAGGCCGCGGTGGAGGAGCGCACCAAGCGACTGCTCTCCATCCAGGGCAATCGCACGGCGACGTCGTTCCACCGCGAGCTGGGCAAGATCATGTGGGAGTACTGCGGCATGACGCGCAGCGGCGACGGGCTCAGGAAGGCGCTGCAGGAGATCCCCAAGCTGCGAGAGGAGTTCTGGGAGAACGTCACGATCCCGGGCACCGGCGAAGAGCTGAACCAGTCGCTCGAGCAGGCGGGCCGGGTGGCCGACTTCTTCGAGTTGGCCGAGTTGATGTGCATCGATGCGCTGCACCGGGAGGAGTCGTGCGGCGGGCACTTCCGCGTCGAGCACCAGACGGCCGACGGCGAGGCCAAGCGCAACGACGAGGAGTTCGCGTACGTGGCCGCATGGGAGTTTCGGGGGGTCGGAGAGCCGCCCGTGCTCCACAAGGAACCTCTGGAATTCGAGAACGTGCACCTGGCGACCCGGAGCTACAAGTGAACATCACCCTCCACGTGTGGCGGCAGGCGAGCGAGAAAGCCGCCGGACGCTTCGAACGGTACGCGGCGCCCAACGTCAGCCCCGACATGTCCTTCCTCGAAATGCTCGACGTGGTGAACGAGGGGCTGATCGCGCAGGGCCAGGAGCCGATCGCGTTCGATCATGATTGCCGCGAGGGCATCTGCGGCATGTGCGGCATGATGATCAGCGGATCGGCCCACGGACCGATGAAGATGACCACCACGTGCCAACTCCACATGCGCAGCTTCAAGGACGGCGACGAGCTGTGGCTCGAACCCTGGCGCGCCCGGGCGTTCCAGGTGGTCAAGGATCTGGTGGTCGATCGCAGCGCCTTCGACCGCATCATCCAGGCGGGCGGTTTCGTGAGTGTGAACACCGGGGCGCCGCAGGATGCCAATGCGCTCCCAATCGCCAAGGACGTGGCCGACGAGGCCATGGACGCCGCCGCCTGCATCGGGTGCGGGGCCTGCGTGGCAGCCTGCCCCAACGGGTCGGCATCGCTGTTCACGGCGGCCAAGATCTCGCACCTGGGCCTGCTGCCGCAGGGACAACCCGAACGCTACCGCCGCGCCCTCAAGATGGTAGCCCAGATGGACCTCGAGGACTTCGGCGGCTGCACCCTGTTCGGCGAGTGCCAGGCGGCCTGCCCCAAGGGGATCAGCATCGACTTCATTGCGCGCATGAACCACGATTACATGCGCGCCGTGGTGGCGCAGCGCGACGAGACGGTCGTCGGCGGGGCGGGGTAGCGCGGACGGGGCAGTCTGGCATCAGGATCGGCGGGTCCGGACAAGATGCTCCGGATTGGCCGGATGATGCGGATATGGAAAACGGCCTTCACCTGGGCGGAAACTCTCGGCCGGGCTGGTAGAGTTCCGCCAGCGGCCCCCTGTCCCAGTCCGTCGAATCCGTTCCATCCGGATCATCTGCCGTTCATACGCTGCGATCTTGATGCCGGTGTGGGGCGCTCAGAGGCGCGGCAGTGTCACCCCGTGCTGCCCCTGGTACTTGCCCTTCTTGTCCTTATAGGACACCTCGGGCTCTTCCTCTCCCTTGAAGAACAGCACCTGCGCGATCCCCTCGTTGGCGTATATCTTTGCGGGTAGGGGTGTGGTGTTCGAGATCTCCAGCGTCACGAAACCCTCCCACTCCGGCTCGAAGGGCGTCACGTTCGTGATGATGCCACAGCGCGCATAGGTGGATTTCCCGACCGTTACCGTCAGGATATCACGCGGAATCCGGAAATACTCCACCGAGCGCGCCAGCGCGAACGAATTCGGGGGCACGATGCAGATATCGCCCTCGAATTCCACGAAGCTGTTCGGGTCGAAGTTCTTCGGATCGACCACCGAACTCAGCACGTTGGTGAAGATCCGGAACTCGCGGGCCACCCGCATGTCGTAGCCGTAGGAGCTGACGCCGTAGGAGATGACGCCGGCGCGAACCTGGCGGTCTTCGAAGGGCTCGATCATTCCGTGCTCTTTGGCCATCCGGGTGATCCAGCGGTCGGACATGATGCTCATCGGTGGGTTCTGGGAGAGGGTGACGGGGGGAGGGGAGACGCACCGCGCGCCGGAATGTATCCGTCCGCCCAACATGCGCCAAGCATGCAAGAAGATGCCGCGGAATCCGGTTGACCCTTGTTCGGACGGTCGATAACTTTTCGGCGCTGGAGTTAGTGAAAGTTTTCACGAAGTTTGGAGCGCTATGGCACGCACGTACTTCCCGGTCCTGCTCCTGCTCGGCTTCGCCGTCTTCAACGCGGTGGCGATGTTGGTGATGTCGCATCTCACGATGCGCCCGCGGCCGACTCCGGTAAAGCAGACCGCATACGAATCGGGCATTCCCCCGCTGGGCGATGCCCGCGAGCGGTTCTCCGTCAAGTTCTATATGGTGGCGGTGCTCTTCATCATCTTCGATATCGAGACCGTCTTCATGATTCCGTGGGGCGCGCACTTCCGACAGTTGTCGTGCGCGGTGCCGCTCACCGGCGGCGTGTGCCCCCCGGGACAGATCTCGTTCTTCGGCCTCGGGGAGATGCTGGTGTTCATGGCCATCCTCCTCGTGGGATTCATCTACGTCTGGAAGAAGGGGGCCCTGCAATGGGATTGACCCCGCGCCCTGAGTCGACCGTGTCCTACAGCCCGTCGTCGCAGGAAGGATGGGTGGCGACGAAGCTCGACTTCCTGGTGAATTGGGCCCGCGCGAATTCGCTGTGGCCGATGCCGTTCGGCACCGCGTGCTGCGCCATCGAGTTCATGGCGTCTGCGGCGAGCGATTTCGATCTGGCGCGCTTCGGCATGGAGCGCATGAGTTTCTCGCCGCGGCAGGCCGACGTGCTCATCTGCGCCGGACGCGTGCCGTTCAAGTTGGCGCCGATCCTCCGCCGCATCTGGCAGCAGATGCCTCAGCCCAAGTGGGCCATCTCCATGGGCGCCTGTGCGTCGTCGGGCGGCATGTTCGACAACTACGCCGTGGTCCAGGGCATCGATACCATCATTCCGGTGGACGTCTACGTCCCCGGCTGCCCCCCGCGCCCCGAAGGCCTACTGTACGGCATCATGCTCCTGCAGGAGAAGGTGAAGCGCGAGCGAGCCGCCGACCCGACGCTGCGCAGGGAGATGGACCCCGATCCCAGAAGCCAGCTCTACATCCCGCCGTCGGTCATCGACGAGCTGTCGGAGCCCTTCGGGAACTCGGTCCACCAGACGCGGTCGGGCCTGTGAGCACGCCATTCACGCCCGTCGTGGCGGGAAGCGCGCTCGGCGCCGATGCGCCGGCGCCCGCCACGCCACGTCAGGTGCCGCTGGCCGGCGGCGATCCGAATCCGTCGGCGGCCGCGCTCGTGCACCAGTTCGGCGATGCGGTGCGCCGTGTGCACGTAGTGCGCGGCGAGACCAACGTGGTTGTCGCCAACGAACGGTTGCTCGACATCGTGCGGTGGCTCCACGCCGAGCCCTCGCAGCGGTACGAATATCTGTCCGACGTGACGGCGGTGGAGTTCCGCGATCCCGAGCAGCCCATCGAAGTCGTCTGGCATCTGCGCTCGATCGCCTATCGCCGCTTTCTCCGGTTGAAGGTCGAGTTGGAAGCGGGCGCCCCGCTGGAGGTGCCGAGCGTGTGCGAGGTCTACAAGAGCGCCGATTGGATGGAGCGCGAGTGCTTCGACATGTTCGGCATTCGCTTCGTGGGCCACCCGGACCTGCGGCGCATTCTGATGTGGGAGGACTACCGCGAGGGCTACCCGCTGCGAAAGGACTTCCCCCTGCGCGGGCGCTTCAGCAGGTCCGAGCAGCTCCGCCAGGCGCTCGCCGCCAACCCCGAGGCCCGTTACTCCATGGAAGAACTGTCGGTGGCGGATGCCTTCGAGGACCTGCCCGCAGCCATGCGCCGCCGGCTGGACAGCGGCGAGAAGGCGGGGGAATAGCGCGCCATGCCAACCACCAAACGCACGGTAGAAGTCGAACTCTCGACCACGGGTCTCGATGCCCAGGGACGCCCCGTGCGCGTCCCGTTGGCGGTCGACGAGCAGGGCAACCCGGTGGCCGTCGAGGCGCCGGCGTCCATGGAGCCGGATCTCGCCGGCGAGCACATGCTCATCAACATCGGGCCCCAGCACCCGGCCACGCACGGCGTGCTCCGGCTGGTGCTCGAACTGGACGGCGAGACGGTGGTGCGGTGCATCCCGCACGTCGGCTACCTGCACTGCGGCTTCGAGAAGATCGGCGAGTATCGCCAGTACAATCAGATCATCCCGTGGACGGACCGCGAGGACTATCTGAATTCGCCCGGCAACAACGTGGGCTACGTGCTCGGCGCCGAGCGGTTGTTCGGCATCGAGATCACCGAGCGGTGCAAGGTGCTGCGGGTGATCGCCATGGAGTTGTCGCGCATGATGTCGCACCTCGTGTGGTGGGGCACCACCTGCATCGACATCGGCGCGTTCACACCGTTCCTGTGGCTGTTCGAGGAACGCGAGCGGATCTACGAGCTGCTCGACATGTGGATCGGCGCGCGGCTCACCACCACGCTGACCCGAGTCGGCGGCATGGGTGCCGACATCCCCGACGGGTGGATGGACAAGCTCACCGGCTTCGTGAAGAGCGTGACGAAGACGATCGACGAGGCCGAGCGCATGCTGTCGAAGAACGCGGTCTGGGTCGGGCGGACGGTCGGGCTGGGCGCGATGTCGGCCGAGGAAGCGTTGAACTACGGGCTCTCCGGTCCGATGCTCCGCGCCTCCGGCGTGGCCTACGACGTCCGGCGCGACTTCCCGTACCTCGACTACGAGACCTACGACTTCGACGTGCCGGTGGGCACCAACGGCGACGTGTACGACCGCTATCTCGTGCGCGTCGAGGAGCTGCGTCAGTCGGTGCGGATCCTGGAGCAGGCCATCACGCGGCTGCCCGACGGTCCGGTGAACGTGGACGATCACCGCGTCATCCTCCCGCCGAAGAGCAAGGCGACGAGCGACATGGAGTCGATGATCCACCACTTCAAGCAGGTGATGGAAGGCCCCCGGCCGCCGGCCGGCGAATGTTACGTGGCGGTGGAGAGTCCGAAGGGCGAGAAGGGCTACTACCTGGTGTCCGACGGGACCTCGAAACCGGTGCGCTGGCGCATCCGGCCGCCGTCGTTCGTGAACCTCTCGGCGATCCCGAAGATGGTCGAGGGGCATCTGCTGTCGGACGTGATCGCGATCAACGCGAGCATCGACATCGTGATGGGAGAGATCGACCGATGACGCGCGAGAAATCATACGAAGGAGAATCGGGCCGGTGAGCGCGCAAGAGATGGGTGGGACGGAAGCGCCCGCGGATACGTCGCACGGCCTGCACTCGACGCCCTACGTGCCGGTGTTCACTGGCGAGCGGCGGACGGAGCTCGACGCGCTGTTCACGCGATACCCCACGAAGATGGCGGCGCTCCTGCCGGCATTGTGGATGGTGCAGCACGATCGCGGCTGGATCAGCGAGGAGGGGATGGCCGAGGTGGCCGAGGTCCTCGAACTCACGCCGGCCTACGTGAAGGGCGTGGTGACGTTCTACACGATGTACCACCAGCATCCCGTGGGGAAATACTTCATCCAGGTCTGCACCACGTCGCCCTGCGCCGTCTGCGGCGCCGAGGACGTGCGCGATGCCTTCCTGCGGCACACGGGATGCGAGGAGCTGGGCGTGACCTCGCCGGACGGCAAGTACACCGTCATCGAAGTGGAGTGCCTCGGCGCCTGCGGCTTCGCGACACCGGTGATGGTGAACGAGGACTTCCTGGAATCGGTGACCCCCGAGACGGTCCCCGAGATTCTCTCCGGTCTGGAATAATGGGATACCCGCACAAGCCACACGACCGCGAGACCACGCTGCTCTCGAAGTACTTCGGGGACGCGGACGCAATCTCGCTCGAGGGATGGAAACAGCGGGGCGGGTACGCCGCGCTGGAGAAGGCGCTGGGCATGGCGCCGGCCGACATCGTCGCCGTCGTCAAGGAATCCGGACTGCGCGGCCGCGGCGGCGCCGGGTTCCCCACCGGCGTCAAGTGGTCGTTCATGAAGCCGGGCGACGGCAAGCCACACTACCTCTGCTGCAACGCCGACGAATCGGAGCCGGGCACGTTCAAGGATCGCGAGATCATGCGATGGACGCCGCACGCCCTCGTCGAAGGGTGCGCCATCGGCGCCTACGCGATCGGTGCCGAGACCTGCTATATCTACATCCGCGGTGAGTTCACCGAGCCCATCGTGCGGATGGAGGCGGCCCTCAAGGAAGCGTATGCCGCCGGCATCCTCGGCTCGAACGCCATGGGAACGGGCAAGACGGTCAACGTCTACGTGCACCGCGGCGCCGGCGCCTATATCTGCGGCGAAGAAACCGCCCTCATGAATTCCATCGAGGGGCGCAGGGGCAATCCGCGCATCAAGCCGCCCTTCCCGGCGGTGGCGGGCGTGTTCGCGCAGCCGACGACCATCAACAACGTCGAGACGCTGGCCGCCGTGCCGCACATCCTCAACAACGGCGGGGCCTGGTACAAGCAGTATGGCCGGCCCGAGAATCCCAAGAGCACCGGGACCAAGCTGTTCTCGGTGTGCGGTAACGTGCAGCGGCCCGGCAACTACGAAGTCGCGATGGGCTTCCCGTTCAAGGATTTCCTGTACGACCTGTGCGGGGGCCCCAAGCCCGGCCGCCGGTTCAAGGCGATCATCCCCGGCGGGATCTCGGTGCCCATCCAGACGGTGGACGAGGCCGAGGCCAGCTTCATGGACTACGAGGGCTTCGTGGAGCAGGGCACGATGCTCGGCTCGGGGGGCGTGATCGTGATCGACGACGCGCAAAATCTGGTGAAGCAGATCGCCCGGGCGGCCCGCTTCTTCGCCCATGAGAGTTGCGCCCAGTGCACGCAGTGCCGCGAGGGCACGGCGTGGACCACGCGGATTCTCGAGCGCATCGTGGCCGGCGACGGCACGAGCGAGGATCTCGACACGCTGCTCGAGATCGGGGAGAACATGACCGGCAAGACGATCTGTGTGCTGAGCGACTCGTGCGCCGTACCGGTGAGCTCCGGGATCCAGAAGTTCCGCGGCGACTTCGAGGCGCTGATCAAGAAGAAGACCGTTCACATGGTTCCGGCGGTGGTATAAATGGCCGATGGCAAGATGATCAACCTGACGATCGAGGGACGGGCGGTGTCCGTACCCGAGGGCACCTCGATTCTGGAGGCGTCCAAGGCCGCGGGCATCCTCGTGCCGCACTACTGCTACCATCCGGGGCTCCCGGTGGCCGGCGTGTGCCGCATGTGCCTGGTCGAGGTCGAGAAGATGCCGAAGCTGGCGCCGTCGTGCGCCACGTCGGTCGCCGAGGGACAGGTGGTGCACGTGCACTCCCCGAAGGCGCTGGAGGCCCGCAAGGGCGTCCTCGAGATGCTCCTCATCAATCACCCGCTGGACTGTCCCATCTGCGACCAGGCCGGCGAGTGCGAACTGCAGGACTACACGTACCAGGAAGGCCGTGCCGAGGGGCGCTCGCGCGACCCCAAGCGGTTCAACCCGGTGGAGGATTTCGGCGGCGACGTGATGTACGTGGCCAACCGGTGCATCCTCTGCACACGCTGCGTGCGATTCATGGATGACGTGGCGCACGACGCGGCACTGAACGTCAGCGAGCGGGGCGACCGCGCGCTCATCGGGAAGTTCGAGGGCAAGGATCTGACGCATCCCTGGGCGGGCAACGTCATCGACCTGTGCCCCGTGGGCGCGCTGCTCTCCAAGGATTCGTTGAACAAGGTGCGGGCGTGGGAAGTGGACCGCACCGCGTCGATCTGCCCGGGCTGTTCCCAGGGCTGCAACATGATCGTCGAGACGCGCGACAACTTGGTCGTGCGCCTGCGGCCGCGTCCCAACGACGCGGTGAACCAGTACTTCATGTGCGACGAGGGGCGGCTCGACTATCGGTGGATGAACCGGCAGGATCGCGTTGACTTTCCGATGGTCCGGCAGGGGGCCGTGCTGGCCACCGCCGAGTGGGAGGCCGCCACGGCCGAGGCCGCCCGACTGCTGTCGGGTAAGCGGGCATTCGTGCTCGCCTCGCCCAATCTGCCCAACGAGACGCTGTTCCTGCTCTCCCGCCTCGTGCAGAAGACCGGCGGCGCCGGCGCGTTCCGCGTGCGGCAGGGAGCCGAAGCGCCCCTGCCCGGCGTGCCTGATCTGGCCCGGCGGGCCGACCGCGCCGCCAACGGGCGGGGGGCGGAGTTGCTCGGGTTCACCCGCGCCGACGCCCCGCTTGCCGCAATGCAGGCCGGCGATGTGCTGATCGTGGCCGATGAGGAACTGGCGGGTGTGGACGCGCCCGACGTCGCCCGGGCGGGCGCGATCATCGTGATCGGGACCACCCTCCCCGCGTGGGCTCGCCACGCGGCCGTCGTCGTCCTGCCGATCGCGAACATGGTGGAAGAGGAGGGAACGCTCACCAACCTCCGCGGGCGCGTGCAGCGCTTCCGACAGGCCAAGTCGAGCCCGGGCTTCAGCCGGCCGAGCTGGCTGGCGACGGCCGACCTGCTCGCGGCGGCCGGCGAACCGGCCGACTACATGCTGGCCAACGACGTCTTTGACGCGCTCGCCGCGTCCCACCCTGAATTCGCCGGAATGTCCTACGACACGCTCGGTCTCAAGGGCGCGCTCGTGAAGAGCGCCACGGCTGGAGCGACCGCATGATTCCCCTCCTTCATCCGCTGTTGCAGGTGGTGAACCCGCAGCTCCCGCCGGTATCGGAGGGCTGGTCGCTGCTGTTCACCATCGTGAAGATGCTGGTGTTCTTCGCGCTCTACATGGGCGCGGTGGCCTACCTCACGCTCGCCGAACGCAAGGTGTCGGGCTGGATCCAGGACCGGCACGGGCCCAACCGCGTGGGGCCGACGGGTCTCTTCCAGCCGCTGGCCGACGGGCTCAAGAACATCATGAAGGAGGAAACGTACCCGGGCGCGGCGAACCTCACGCTGTTCGTGCTGGCGCCGGCCCTGGCGTTCGTGCCCGCGTTCCTCACGTGGGCGGTGATTCCCTTCGCCTCGCCGCTCCCCACCCCCGAGGGCCTGGTGCAGATGGTGGTCGCCCCGCTCCCCGTGGGATACCTGTTCATTCTCGCCATCTCGTCGCTCGGCGTGTACGGCATCGTGCTCGCGGGGTGGAGTTCCAACAACAAGTACGCACTGCTGGGTGGGCTCCGGTCGAGCGCCCAGATGGTGTCGTACGAGATCGCGATGGGGATGTCGACCATCCCCGTGCTGCTGCTCTCAGGCAACGTGGCGCTCAACGACATCGTGATGCAGCAGGCGCACGGGTTGTGGAACGTGCTCGGCCTCACTGTGGCGTTCATGATCTTCCTGGTGGCGGCGTTCGCCGAAACGAACCGCCTCCCGTTCGACCTGCCCGAGGCGGAGTCCGAACTGGTGGCCGGCTACCACTCCGAGTACAGCGCGATGAAGTTCTCGATGTTCTTCATCGCCGAGTACGCGAACATGGTGACGGCCAGCGCGCTGATGGTGACGCTGTTCTTCGGCGGGTGGGACATTCCGGGCCATTGGGACATGGCGCCGTGGACGGTGTGGAAGACGCTCGCGACCGCGCTCTTCTTCGCGTTCAAGACGGGCTTCTTCCTCTTCCTCTTCATCTGGATCCGCTGGACGCTGCCGCGCTTCCGGTACGACCAGTTGATGGCGCTTGGCTGGAAGTTCATGCTGCCGGTGTCGCTCAGCTACATCGTGATCATGGCCAGCGCGATCCTCGGGCTCGATGCCGCCGGCGTGGCGCGCGGGTCGTGGCCGTTCGGCCTCTCCCTGCTGGCGCTCAACGTGGTGCTGGTGGGCATCCTGTTCCTGCTGATCGATCGCGGCCGGCTGATCAGTCCGGCCTATTCACGTCTCGACAAACGCAACGTCGACAAGCTGCGCGCTGCGTCGGCGCGCTCGACGTTGGTGGCGGAGGGCCGCAACTGATGGCAATCGGCGTCAAGGTGCTCGACCGCCCCATCGAGCAGACGAGTTACGTGCGGGCCACGCTGAAGGGCATGGCGCTCACGGCGCAGCACCTGCTGCGGCAGAAGGTGACCACGCAGTACCCCGAACAGAAGAAGACGCTCTCGCCGCGGTGGCGGGGCACGCATCGCATGCTCACCACCGAGACCGGCAAGGCGAAATGTGTGGCGTGCGGGCTCTGCCCGACGGTCTGTCCGGCCAACTGCATCAAACTCGTACCGGGTGAGGACGAGCAGGGGAATCGCTATCCGCTGATCTTCGAGATCGATGAATTCCGATGCATCTTCTGCGGCTATTGCCAGGAGGTCTGTCCGGAAGAGGCGATCCACCTGGGCCGGCACTACGAGAACTCGGAGTACAGCCGTCAGGGGTTCGTGTACGATCTGGAACGGCTGACGGCGCAGACGCACCCGGTGTGCGAGATGTGGGATCCCGCCGATCCCAAGGGGGAGTGATGCCGCAACAGGTCTCGCTCTTCTACGCCTTTCACTTCTACCTGTTCGGCCTCATCGCCATGGTGTCGGCGGTGGTGTTCGTGACGCGCAAGAGCCCGGTGTCGGCGGCGATGTGGCTCGTGGTCACGATGTTCTCGCTGGCGGCGCTGTATGTGATGCTCGATGCGCAGTTCATCGGCGTCATCCAGGTGCTGGTCTACGCCGGCGCGATCATGGTCGTGTTCCTGTTCGTGATCATGCTGCTCAACCTGGGCGAGCCCTCGCAGCTCGCCGACGCCCGCAGCCTGGGGTGGAAGCTCGCCGCTGGCGCCGTGGCGCTGGGCCTGCTGGCTGAGCTGTTTGCCCTGGTCCGCGGCACGGTGGCCGAGCGGTTCGCGCTCCCGGCGGGATATGCCGCCGAGCAGGTCGCCGCGCAGGGCGCCATCGCGCCGATCGCCGGCCCGCTCTTCCACGAATATCTGTTGGCCTTCGAGGTCACCAGCATGGTGCTGCTCACCGCCATCGTCGGCGCCGTCGTGCTGGGCAAGCGGAGGACCGATGCTCGCTGAGTCCCTGTTCTTCTCGGCCGTGCTGTTCACGATCGGCGTCGTCGGCGTGCTCACGCGGCGCAACGCCATCATCCTGTTCATGTGCGTGGAGCTGATGCTCAACGCCGTGAACCTGACGTTCGTCGCCTTCTCGCGCGTGTACGGCGCGGGCGGCCAAGTGTTCGTGTTCCTCGTCATGACCGTCGCGGCCGCCGAGGCCGCCGTTGGCCTCGCGATCATCATCGCGCTCTTCCGCCACCGGCACACGGTCAACCTCCAGAACATCAACCTGCTGAAGGGCTGATGCTCCTTCAAACTGCAGTTTCGCCGGGAACCCATCCGCTCGCCGGCACGATTGCCGTGTGGATGTGGGCCATCCCGCTCTTGCCGTTGCTCGGGTTCCTGATCAACGGACTGCTCGCGCTGACGTCGGTTGCCAAGTTCGGGCCCGCCGATCCCACGGCGGCGTCGCACGCCGCGCACGGAGAGGACGCGGCGCACGCCGACGCCGGCCACGACGACCACGGGCCAACCCGCCACCGGTACGCCGGCATCGTCAGCATCGTCGGGCCCGGCGTGCTCGTGGCGGCGTTCCTGCTGGCCCTCGCGATCTTCATCCGCATGCACGCCGTCGCCGACATGACGGCCCCGTTCATCCAGCGCTACTTCTCGTGGATGCCGGTGGGCGATCTGTCGATCGACGTCGCCTTCCGCCTCGATCAACTGTCGATGGTGATGGTGCTGGTGGTCACGGGCGTCGGCATGCTCATCCACCTGTTCAGCGTCGGCTACATGCAGGAGGACCCGGGGTACCCGCGCTACTTCGCGTACCTCAACCTGTTCGTCTTCTTCATGTTGGTGCTGGTGCTCGGCGCCAACTATCCGTTGCTGTTCATCGGGTGGGAGGGCGTCGGTCTCTGCTCCTATCTGCTGATCGGCTTCTGGTTCAGTGAGAAGGCCAACGCCGACGCGGGGAAGAAGGCGTTCATCGTCAACCGCATCGGGGACTTCGGCTTCCTGATCGCGATGTTCCTGCTGTTCGCGAACTTCGGGACGCTGGACTTCTCGGCGCTGCAGGCACAGGCGGGCCAGTTCGTGTTCGGCGGCCCGCTGATCACGACCATCGCCCTCTTCTTCTTCCTCGGGTGCGCCGGCAAGAGCGCACAGATTCCGCTGTACATCTGGCTGCCCGACGCGATGGCCGGCCCGACGCCGGTCTCGGCGCTGATCCACGCCGCCACGATGGTCACGGCGGGCGTGTACCTGATTGCGCGCAGCAACTTCATCTTCGCGGCGGCGCCGGTGGCCGGCCTCACCGTGGTCACCATCGGCGCGATCACCGCCTTCTTCGCCGCCACCATCGGCCTCAAGCAGTGGGACATCAAGAAGGTGCTCGCGTACTCCACGGTCTCCCAGCTCGGCTACATGTTCGTGGGCGTCGGGGCAGGGGCGTACGTGGCCGGCATCTTCCACCTGATGACGCACGCCTTCTTCAAGGCGCTGCTCTTCCTCGGGGCGGGCTCGGTGATCCACATGATGCACCAGGCCTACCATCACACGCACAGCCACAACGACGCGCAGGACATGCGGAACATGGGCGGTCTGCGCCGCTACATGCCGTTCACCTGGGTGCTGATGTGGATCGCGACCCTGGCCATCTCGGGGATTCCGCCCTTCGCCGGCTTCTTCTCGAAGGATGAGATTCTGGGCACCGTATTCCAGCGCGCGCAGGGCAGCACGCTCGCCCAGGCCCACTGGCTGGGCATTCCGGGCACGGCGGTGCTGTACTTCGCGTATGCCATCGGACTGGCCGCCGCGCTGCTCACCGCCATCTACATGACGCGCCTGATGCTCTACACCTTCCACGGACCCAATCGGACCGGGGAGATGGAGCGCGGGCATCTGGCCGAGGCGCCCTGGATCATGACCGGCCCGCTGCTGGTGCTCGGCATCCTCAGCGCGGTCGGCGGGTGGTTCAACCTGCCGGAGATCATCACCCGCGCGATCCCGCTCGGCCCGACGGGCGCCCTCGAACACTGGCTCGACCCGGTGGTCGGGGCCGGCACGGCGCGGGTGATCGGCACCGCCGGCGAGGCGGCGTCCACGAGCACCGAGACGCTGCTCATCGTCGTGGCGATCGGCGTCGCCATCGCGGGAATCGCCACCGCCCTCATCGTGCTCAAGCCGGCTGCCCTGGTACCCAAGGCGCAGGCCAAGCCGGAGGAGGGTTTCGAGCGCGTCCTGCTGGACAAGTACTACGTCGATGAGTTCTACGACGCCACCGTGGTCAAGGGCACGTACGGCGTGTCCCGCAACCTGCTCTGGCGGGGCATCGACGTCGGCCTCATCGACGGCCTGATGGTGAACGGGAGCGCCTGGGCCGCCCGGTTCGCCGGCTGGCTCGGTTCGCAACTGCAATCCGGCCAACTCGGCACCTATGCCTGGGTCCTGGTCATCGGCGTGCTGTTCGTGCTCGGCGCCTTCCACCACGCGGTGCTCCCATGAACGCATTCCTGACCTCCATCGGGTACTCGCACTGGGTGCTGCCGGTACTGCTCCTGATCCCGACGCTGGGTGCGCTCGTGATCTGGTTGCAGGGCCTGCCGGGCCGCGGCGCGCCGGGTGACGATGACATCGCGTCGGGCGTGGCCACCGCGCCCCGCCTGATCGCGTTCGTCACCTTCCTCGTCGAATTCCTGGTGTCGCTGGGCCTCTGGTGGTCCTACGACATCACCAACGCCGGATGGCAGGCGGTCTACGACCTGCCGTGGATCCCGTCGTGGGGCATTCACTTCCGGGTGGGCATCGACGGCATCTCGCTGATGATGATCCTGCTCACCACGTTCACGATGACGCTGGCCGTGCTCGGCGGCTGGACGAGCATCCGCAAGCGCGCGCACACCTACTACGCGCTGCTGCTCATCCTCACGGCGGGCATGTTGGGCGTCTTCATGTCGCTCGACCTGTTTCTCTTCTACGTGATGTGGGAAGTGATGCTGGTGCCGATGTATTTCATCATCGGTGTATGGGGCGGCAACCGGCGGATCTACGCCAGCATGAAGTTCTTCATCTACACGATGGTCGGCTCGCTGCTGATGTTGGTGGCGATCGTGTACCTCGGGTTGTCGGCGGCGTCACCCGCCACCGGGATCCCGAACTTCAATTACGACGTCGTTCTCCAGCACGCGAACATGAGCGGCGCGGCGTCGTTCTGGCTGTTCGGCGCCTTCTTCCTCGCCTTCGCGGTGAAGGTGCCGATGTTCCCGTTCCATACGTGGCTGCCCGACGCGCACGTCGAGGCGCCCACCGCGGGTTCGGTCGTGCTGGCGAGCATCATGCTCAAGCTCGGCACCTTCGGTTTCCTGCGGCTCGCCGTCCCGCTGTTCCCGACGGCGGCCACGAACGACACGGTGCGCGCGATCATTCTCACGCTGGCCGTGATCGGCATCGTGTACGGGGCGCTCGTGTCGCTGGTGCAGCCGGACTTCAAGAAGCTCGTCGCCTATTCGTCCGTCAGCCACCTCGGGTTCGTGATGCTGGGCATCTTCGCGCTCACCGTGCAGAGCGTGCAGGGCGCGTTGATGGTCATGATCAACCACGGCATCTCCACCGGCGCGCTCTTCTTCCTCATCGGCATGATCTACGAGCGGCGTCACACGCGGCTGATCGAGGACTACGGCGGCATCGCGCGCGTGGTCCCGATGTTCGCGGCCGCGCTCACGCTGGTCACGTTCAGCAGCATCGGCGTCCCGGGCACCAACGGATTCGTGGGTGAGTTCCTCGTGCTCATCGGCGCCTTCCGCACGTATCCGGTGTTCGCGTTCGTTGCCGCGACGGCAGTGATCTTCTCCGCCGCCTACATGCTGTGGGCCATCCAGCGCGTGCTGTTCAACCGCCTCGACAAGCCGGTGAACTTCCACATCCCCGACCTCAATCGCCGCGAGTTGGCGCTGCTCGTTCCGCTCCTGGCCGCCATCATCTGGCTGGGCGTCTATCCCAAGCCCGTGCTCTCCCGCATGCAGACGTCGGCCGAGCACTTCGTCCAGTCCGTGCAGACCCGCGCCGTGCACACCGTGGCGGAGGGGGCCAACTGATGCAATTCGATCTCGCGATCCCGTCGCAGCTGATGACGGCGCTGGGACCCGACCTGCTGCTCATGGGCGGGGCGTCGTTGTTGCTCCTGTGGGCGGCCTGGCGCCCGCCGAGCGTGCGCCACCAACGCTCGGTGGGCATCGCCAGCATGCTGCTCACCGTCGTCGTCGGTATCTACGCCATCTGGAGCCTGTACCAGCAGCGCACCGCGACGGCCGGGCCGATTGCCGAGGACAACTTCCGGTGGATGGCCGACGCGGTGATTCTGCTTGGCACCCTGTTCGCCATCGCGCTCACCATCGACGACAACGAGCGGCAGCAGATCGGCGTCGCCGAGTCGCACGTCCTCATCCTGTTCGCGACGTCGGGCATGATGCTACTGGCGGCGGCCCAGGACCTGATGATCGTCTTCCTCGGCATCGAACTGATGTCGCTGTCGGTGTACTCGCTCGCCGCCATCAACCGGCGCAGCGCGCGCGGAGCAGAGGGAGCGCTCAAGTACTTCCTCCTCGGCGCGTTCGCCACGGCGTTCCTGTTGTACGGCATGGCGCTGATCTATGGCGCCACGGGGACCACGAATCTCGCCGACATCGCGGCCCGAATTTCCAGTGTCGGCCTCACGCGCAGCCCGCTGATCCTCATCGGCACCGGGCTCCTGCTCGTCGGCTTCGGGTTCAAGGTGGCGGCGGTACCGTTCCACATGTGGGCGCCGGACGTCTACGATGGCGCGCCCTCGCCGATCACGGCCTACATGGCGGCCACGGTCAAGGCGGCGGCGTTCGCGGCGCTCCTCCGGGTCTGGATGGAAGCGTTCCCGGCCACCTTCCACGAGTGGCGTCCGGCGGTGGCGGGCCTGGCGATCGCGACGATGATCGTCGGGAACGCGATCGGGTTGGCCCAGCGCAACGTCAAACGAATGCTGGCGTACTCCAGCATCGCGCATGCTGGGTTCCTGCTCGTGGCCCTCGCCTCGGGCAGCCGGCAAGCCGGCTCGGCCATGCTCTTCTACCTGTTGGCCTACACACTGGCCACGTTCGGTGCCTTCGCCGTCATCATCGTCCTCTCTCGTTCGGGCGACCGGCCGGTGATGGTCGACGATTTCGCCGGCCTCTGGTCGATACGACCCTGGCTCGCGCTCGGCATGGGTGTGCTCATGCTCTCGATGCTGGGCTTCCCGGTGTTCGGCGGGGCGGGATTCTTCGCCAAATGGTACGTGCTGCAGGCGGCCCTGCAGTCGCCGACCCCGCAAACGACGCTGGCCGTCATCCTGGTGCTGACCACCGTGGTGTCGGCGGGCTACTATCTGTACGTCGTGATGGTAATGTTCATGAAGCCGAGGCCCGAAGGAGCCGAGGCCCCCGGGCCGACGCCTGCGCTGACTCGGGCCGTGGTACTGTTCAGTGTGATCGCGATCTTGTTGCTCGGCATCGTGCCCGACCGGTTCGTCCGGCTGGCCCGGGCCGGCATCATGCGCAGCATCCCGACCGCCCCCGTGACCCCGAATACGGCAAGCACCGCCAAACCGTAGGCGCGGCGCGGCGCACCGAACGAGGAACGGGGCCGGGAACGGCCCCGTCCGCTTTTCGAGGACCGACATGACGATTGCCCCCGGTATCTTCCGCGAGTACGACATCCGAGGCGTGGTGGGGAAGGACCTCACCGAGGAGGCTGCCCGCGCCGTGGGTGTGGCGTACGCGGCATACCTGGCCGACCACGGCCGCACGGCCCCGCTGGTCGTGGGTCGCGACAACCGTCCCAGTGGCGCCGCGCTCCGGGACGCACTGGTCGATGGCCTCACGTCGAGCGGAGTGAACGTCGTGGACATCGGCGTCGTGCCGACCCCGCTCATGTACTGGAGTCTCAATCACCTCGACGTGTCGGGCGGCATTCAGATCACCGGGTCGCACAACCCGCCCGAATTCAACGGGTTCAAGATCTGCCTCGGCAAGGGATCGGTGTACGGCGCCGAGATTCAGAAGCTCTATCAGCTCACGCAGGCACCGCCGCGGACGACCAGCCGCGGCACGGTGCGCGAGGAACACGTCGTCGAACGCTACGTGGACGACATGGTCTCGCGGATCGGCCCGCTGTCCCGTTCGGTGCGGGTGGTATACGACTGTGGCAACGGGGCGGGGGCCCTCGTGGCGCCGCAACTGTTCAAGGCGCTGGGCATCCGGGGCCGGGGCCTCTTCTGCGAGAGCGACGGGACGTTCCCCAACCACCACCCGGACCCCACCGTCCCGGCCAATCTCGAGGCTCTCGTGGCGGCGGTGCGCCAGGACGGGGCCGAACTCGGCATCGCCTTCGACGGCGACGCCGACCGCATCGGCGTGGTGGACGATCAGGGCACGATCATCTGGGGAGACCGCCTTCTCATCCTGTATGCGCGCGACGTCCTCGAGCGCACCGGCCGGGGCCAGTCGGTGATCTTCGACGTGAAATGCTCGCAGGCGCTCCCCGACGCCATCCGCGCCGCGGGTGGCACGCCGGTGATGTGGAAGACGGGGCACTCCCTCATCAAGGAGAAGATGAAGGAGTTGCACGCGCCGCTCGCCGGCGAGATGTCGGGGCACATGTTCTTCACCGAGGGGTTCTACGGACACGATGACGCGCTGTACGCCGCGGCGCGCCTGATCCGCATCGTGGCCGACTCGGGGAAGACGGTGCGCGAACTGCTGTCCGACGTGCCGGCCTACTTCGCCACCCCTGAGATCCGGGTCGACTGTCCCGACGACCGGAAGTTCGCCATCGTCGAACGGGCGGTGGCCCATTTCCGAGCGACGCACGAGGTGATCGACGTGGACGGCGTGCGGGTGCTGTTCGGCGACGGCTGGGGACTGATCCGCGCGTCGAACACGCAACCGGTCATCGTGACTCGGTTCGAAGCCCGGAGCGAGGCGCGGCTGGCCGAGATCCGCGGGGAGATGGACGGGTGGCTGCGCGCCCAGGGCGTGCAGGTGTGACGTGACCTCGCGGCGCGGCGTCGCTGTCGTCCTCGTCGCGGCCGCGATCGCGCTGCTCGCGGCCCGCGAGGCGTCGCAGTTCTACGCCGGCTACCGCTGGTATCAGACCATGGGGGCGCTCTCCCTCTGGGAGTCCCGGGTCGTCGCGCTGCTCACGTTGCGCGTCGTGGGCGGCGTGATCATGGCGTTGTTCGCCTTTGCGAACTTCTACGCCGTCCGGCAATCGGTGGTGTCGCTCGTGCTCCCACGCCGCATCGGCAATTTCGACTTCGGCGAGGAAGTCTCGAGCCGCGCCCTCACCGGCGTGGCGCTGGCCCTGGCCGTGGTCGTGGCCGCCGCGCTCGCCATGTCGCTCCACGACTGGACCGGCCTGCTGCAGGCCCGGTTCGGCCACCCGTTCGGCGAAACCGATCCCTACTTCAACGCCGACCTCGGATTCTTCGTCTACCAGCTGCCCTTCGAGTCCTCGCTCTTCACCTGGGCGACGGCGAGCGTACTCTGCGTGGCGGCGGTCGTCGTTTTCCTGTACCTCCTGACGCCCGGACTTCGGTTCGAGCGCGGCCGGATTCACATCTCGGAGTACATCCGGCGCCACCTGGCGGTGCTGGCCGGCGTACTCGTCGTCCTCCTGGCCTGGCATCTGCGGCTGGAGATGT
Source organism: uncultured Gemmatimonadaceae bacterium (assembly GCA_963814345.1). Classification (GTDB taxonomy): domain Bacteria; phylum Gemmatimonadota; class Gemmatimonadetes; order Gemmatimonadales; family Gemmatimonadaceae; genus JAGWRI01. The sequence goes on from CAWFCT010000018.1 coordinate 236,969, forward strand.
ACGGGGTGCTGCTCCACGGGACCGGCCCCGGCGGTGCGTTCAGCGCCCTCGATCACCGGGTGCGCGTTCCCGGTGCTCTCGTCCTCGCCATGGTGACGCTGGCAGCGGGCCTGGTGGTGGTGTGGGCAGGATGGACCGGGCAGCGGCGGATCGTGGTGGCCGCCGTCAGCGCCATCCTGCTCACCGGGATCGCCACGCGGGACGTGGCCCCGCTCATCGCTCGGCGCTTTCCGGCCCAGCCCGATTCCACGCTGCGCGAGCGCCCCTACGAGGCCACACGGGCCGGGTACACCCGCCGCGCCTATGCGGTCGACCAGATGACCGTTGGCGACGCCGCCCCGGCGTACGCCACGCTCGCCGAAGCGGCCGTTGGCGTCTCGCATTGGGATGCCATCCCGCTCACGCGCGCCGTGGAGGCCGAATCGCGCCTCGCCACGGGCGCTCGGGTCGGCTGGACGAGCCGGCCGGTCGGACTCGTGGGCGTCATCACGTCGCCCCAGCCGCCGCCGGATCCCGGTGAGGCCTCGCCGGTGGGAATCGTCGTGCGCACGGCCGCGTCCGCAGCCGACGACCACGGCGCGCCCGCCCGGCTTCCCGAGCCCGGAAGCGAGGACGACGCCGCGCTGCTCGCCCCCTCGCTCATCCTGGATGCGACCCCAGGCTACGCCGTGGTCCCCGACTCGGCGGGTCAGGTACTGGGCGTGCCGCTGGTATCGCCCGTGGAGCGCTTCGCCGAAGCCCTGAGCGTCCAGAATCTGCGCCTCTGGCTCCGGGATCTACCGGGCCCCAGCCCGGTGCTCGTGACCAGGCGGGGCGTCCGCCAGCGCATCGCGGCGATCGCCCCGTTCTTCGTGCAGGGCACCCGCGTCGCGCCCCTCGTGTTCGGCGACTCGCTGTATTGGGTGGTCGACCTCTATGCAGCGTCCTCCTCGTACCCGCTCAGCCAGCCATTCGTCCTGGCCGGCGCACCGCGCAGCTACTTCCACCACGCGGCAACGGCGCTGGTGCTCTCCGCCACCGGCCAGGTGCAGTTGGTGGCCGACCGCGTACTGGATCCGATCGCTCAGACGTGGATCGGCCGGTTCCCGAACCTGTTCGCCTCGCGGGCCGCGGTGCCGGCGCGCATCCTCGCCGACCTGCCTCCGGCCGTGGACGGCGCGCGCGCCATGACCCTGGCCTTCGGGCGATACGGAACTCGCGCCGACACCGGCCGCCCGAGCCACCCACCCGTGATCGATGGCGCCGACAGTACACTGGCCGGCGAGCTCCCCATGTACGCGCTGCCGCAGAACGGCCCCACGGCGCTCGAGATCCCGCTGTTGGACCAGGCGGACCGCGTTCGCGGCGTGGTCGTGGCGGAAGGCGGGCCGCAGCACCGGACGCTCTGGCTTCCGGACTCCGAGCCGCGCGGTCCGATCTGGCAGAAGGTGCTCGACCGGCTCTCGGCCGCTGACAGTGCCGCCCACGCGCCCAATCTGAGTGTCGTGCACGGTGTCGTGCGGGCCTTCTTCCTCGGGCGGCACGTGGCCTACCTTCAGCCCATCTATCGGTGGACGCCAGGCGCCGTACCCGAGCTGCTCCACGTGGTCTACCTCGTGGACGACAGCACGCACGTCGCGCCCACCCTCCGTGAGGCGACCGGGGTGGTTCTCCCAACCAACCCGTCGGGGCGGCGGTCGGCGGCGGAGACCCGCCGTACCATGCGGCAACTGTACGAGGCGATGCGCGATGCGCTGCGGCGGGGCGATTGGGTGGGGTTCGGCAAGGCGTTCGAGGAACTGGGCAACCTGCTGGGGCAGCCCGTCCCGTGACGACTGCGCCGCGCACCGCCATCGTGGCGCTCGGGGGCAACGCACTGGCCCCGTCGGGTGAACCGTCGACGATCTTCGACCAGTTTCGCCATACGCGTGAGAGCCTCGATCCGATCGTCGACCTGATCGTCGCCGGGTGGCACGTCTGCATCGTGCACGGCAATGGCCCCCAGGTTGGGGACGAGCTGGTCCGGAACGAACTGGCCCGGCGGGACGCGAGTCCGCTGCCGTTGGGCGTCCTGGTGGCCGAGACGGCCGGATGGATCGGGTACATGATCCAGCAGTCGTTGGACAACGCGCTGCGTCGGGCGGGCCATCCGCGGGACGTGGTCACCGTGATCACGCAGGTGCAGGTGGACCGGCACGATCCGGCGCTCGGCGTCCCGACCAAGTTCATCGGGCATGCGCTCACGCCCGCGCGCGCCGCGCAGGTGCAGCAGGAGGGGTTCGCGGTGCGGGCCGACGGCAACGGCCGGCTGCGCCGCGTCGTGGGCAGTCCGACGCCGCTCGCCGTGCACGAGGCGTCCGTGGTCAAGCGTCTGCTCGATGCCGGCACCGTCGTGATCGCGTGCGGCGGGGGCGGGGCGCCCATTTACGATGATCCGTCGCTAGGTTGGGAGGGGGTCGACGCCGTGATCGACAAGGATCTGGCGGCGGCCGTGCTCGCGCGCGACCTTGGCGCCGAGTTGCTGCTGATTCTCACCGACGTGGATGCGGTGTACGCCGACTGGGGTACGCCCGCAAAACGGCCGCTGGGGCGGTTGTCGGTGGAGGAGGCGGCGCGGATGGATCGCGCAGGAGCTTTCGGCGAGGGGAGCATGGCGCCGAAGATCCGCGCGGCAGTGGACTTCGTGCGCCGCACGGGCGGTCGCGCGATCATCACAGCGCTGAGTCGCGGGCGCGATGCGGTCCGCGGCGAAGCCGGAACGACCATCACAGCGGAGTAGGCGTGAACATTCACGAGTACCAGGCCAAGGAGATTCTGCGCGCCCAGGGCGTGCCGATCCCCCCCGGGGAGGTGGCCACGACCCCGGAGCAGGCAGAGGCGATCGCGAAGAAGTTCGGGGCCACCGTGGTCATCAAGGCCCAGGTGCATGCCGGCGGCCGCGGCAAGGCCGGCGGCGTGAAGCTGGCCAAGGATCCCGCCGAGGCGAAGGCCGTCGCGAGCAAGATTCTCGGCATGCAGATCAAGGGACTCACCGTGCAGAAGGTGCTGGTGACGCCGGCCGAGGACATCGCCAGCGAGGCATACGTCGGCGTGATCCTGGACCGGGCGAGCAAGGCGCCGGTGTTCATGGTGAGCCCGGCGGGCGGCATCGACATCGAGGAGGTGGCGGCCAAGACGCCGGACAAGATCCGGCGCCTGCGCGTGGACACGCGGTACGGGCTGCAGGGCTATCAGGCGATGGAGTTGGGCTTCTTCCTCTACGACGACGTGAAGCAGGCGCGCGCCGCCGGCTCGATCATGCAGAAGCTGTACGCCGCGTTCATGAAGAGCGGCGCCTCGCTGGCGGAGATCAACCCGCTCGTGCTCACTCCCAAGGGTGAGGTGGTCGCGCTGGACGCCAAGATGGTGATCGACGACAACGAACTCGATCGCCGCCCGGACATCGCCGCCCTGCGCGACGACAGCGGTGAGGCGCCCAGCGAGGTCGAGGCGCGGAAGGCGAACCTCACGTTCATCAAGCTCGAAGGCAACGTCGGCTGCGTGGTCAACGGTGCCGGGCTGGCCATGGCGACGATGGACCTCGTGAAGTACTACGGCGGCGAGCCCGCCAACTTCCTGGACATCGGCGGATCGTCGAACCCGGAGAAGGTGGTGAGCGCGCTGCGCATCATCACCGGCGACGCGAACGTGAAGGCGATCCTGTTCAACATCTTCGGCGGCATCACCCGCACCGACGACGTGGCCAACGGCATCGTGACGGCCACCAAGGCGAATCCGCTCGAGGTGCCGATCGTGATCCGACTGACCGGCACCAACGAGGAGATCGCCGTGAAGATTCTCAAGGACAACGGGTTCTCCGCGTCCGCCGACATGGACGAGGCGGTGAAGCAGGCCGTGGCCCTCGCCAAGGGAGGGAAGGCCGCATGAGCATCTTCATCGACAACTCCACCACCGTCATCGTGCAGGGCATCACGGGCCGCGACGGCTCGTTCCACGCCAAGCAGATGATGGAATACGGCACCAAGGTCGTGGGCGGCGTGACGCCCGGAAAGGGCGGCCAGAAGTTCGAGAACACGGTGCCGATCTTCAACACCATGCACGACGCCGTGGCGGCCACGGGCGCCAACACCAGCGTGGTGTACGTGCCGCCGATGTACGCCGCCGACGCGATCATGGAGGCCGCAGACGCGGGCATCACGTTCATCGTCGCGATCACCGAAGGCGTGCCGGTGCTCGACATGACGCGTGTCTATCCGTTCGTGAAGGACAAGGGCGCCCGGCTGCTCGGCGCCAACTGCCCGGGGCTGATCACGCCCGGCCAGTCCAAGGTGGGCATCATTCCCGGACGCATCTGCACGCCGGGCCACGTGGGGGTCGTCAGCCGCTCGGGCACGCTCACCTACGAGATCGTGTATCAACTCACCCGGGCGGGACTCGGCCAGTCCACCTGTGTGGGCATCGGCGGCGACCCGATCAATGGCACCAACTTCATCGACTGCCTGGCGGCGTTCGAGAAGGATCCGAACACCAAGGCGGTAGCGATGATGGGCGAGATCGGCGGCACCGACGAGCAGCAGGCGGCCGAGTTCGTGAAGCAGCACATGACCAAGCCGGTGGTCGGCTTCATCGCCGGCCAGACGGCGCCACCCGGGCGCCGCATGGGCCACGCCGGGGCGATCATTTCCGGCTCGTCGGGCACCGCGGCGGAGAAGATTGCCGCCTTCGAGGCGGCCGGCATGGGCGTGGCGAAGCGCCCCGTGGACTTCGTGGAACTCATCAAGGCGCGCTTGCAGTAGTCGCGTCCAGGCCTCCATCATCAATCCAGACTCATGGCGCACAATCAGACGCTCACGATCATCAAACCGGACGCCCTTGGCTCCGGCAAGGCGGGCAAGATCGTCGCGCACCTCGAAGCCCAGGGCTTCGTGGTGCGCGCCGCCCGCGTCATGCACCTCACGCCCGCCCAGGCCGGGGAATTCTATGCCGTGCACCGGGAGCGGCCGTTCTACGAGTCGCTCGTCACCTTCATGACCTCCGGCCCGTGCTTGCCGATGGTGCTGGAGAAGGCCGACGCGGTGGCCGCGCTCCGCAAGGCCATCGGTGCCACGGATCCGGCCGAGGCCGAGGCCGGAACCGTCCGGAAGCTCTATGCGGAGTCCAAGGAGCGGAATGCCATTCACGCGTCCGACAGCGATGAAAATGCGCGGCGCGAAGCGCGCTTCTTCTTTTCCGAGAGCGACGTGATCGCCTCGGGCTGATGGCCGCGGGCGGCGGGCCGCGAGGCGAGCTAACTTCGTGGCGCTTGGCGACTTGTAAAGGCCTTCCGAGGCGAGTAGTTTTCGTGGCTATGCTGTCCTTTGACATCCGCGAACTCGAGTCCCAAGCTGTCCTGGTCGATGGCGAGCTGGCGGCCGACGATCCGATCTGGGAACCTGGTGACGCGGTGCCAAGCGGAGTCGTACACGTCACCGGCCGCCTCTCCGCGGCCGGGGCGGGGCGATTCTACTGGCACGGTCGCATCGCGGGTACTGCGGTGCTCCCGTGCCGCCGTTGTTTGACCGAGACGTCGGTGGCGGTGGAGGATGAAGCGCACCTCATCTTCGCCCCGGCCGGCGACGAAGAAGCCGATGACCCGGACGTGTACACGTTCGGCCCTCGGGACAAGGAATTGGATTTGCGGCCGGCCGTCCGGGAACTGTGGGTGCTGAACGCGCCGGCCTACGCGCTCTGTCGAGAAGATTGCAAGGGCTACTGTCCCACCTGCGGGGCCGATCTCAACGCGGGTCCGTGCAGCTGTCCGCCCGCCGGCGATTCCCGGTGGGATGCGCTGCGCAAACTCGATTCCACTCCGAGCAATTAGCCGTATTACCAGACTTTCACCGATTCCCATCGAGCCATGGCCGTCCCGAAACGCAGAACCTCCAAGCGCAAGAAGCGCGCCCGCAACACGCACAAGAAGGCGGCGCCGATCGCCCTGCAGAAGTGCCCCCGCTGCCAGGCGATGAAGCGCCCGCACCGCGTGTGCGATGAGTGCGGATACTACGCCGGTAAGCAGCGAGTCGCCGCCAGGGAAGCCTGATCTTGGCGCGGATCGCGTTGGACGCGATGGGGGGCGATCACGCCCCGCGCGCGCCCGTCACCGGAGCGCTCCTCGCAGCCGCCGAGCTCGATCCCGCACACTCGATTCACCTCGTGGGACCCTCGGCCCTCATCGAGCAGACGCTCGATGAGGTGCTGCGCGGCGAGCACGCCGGGCTCGCCGGGCATCGCGCGCGCCTGCACGTGGTGGAAGCGCCGGACGTCATCGCCATGGCGGAGAAGCCCAGCGCCGCCATCCGCGGCAAACCCAACAGCTCGATGATGGTGGGCCTGCGACTGCATGCCGAAGGTCAGTGCGATGCGTTCGTCTCGGCCGGCAACACCGGGGCCCAGATGGCCGCCTCCATGGTGCTGCTCCGCATGCACGAAGGGGTCAAGCGCCCGGCCATCGCGACCGTGTTCCCCACGGCGCAGCAGGCCGTCGTCGTGCTCGACTCGGGTGCCAACGTCGACTGCTCGGCCGTCGAGCTCGTGCAGTTCGCGCGGCTCGGCAGCGTGTACGCGCACGACATTCTGGGCCGTGAGCATCCCGCCGTCGGGCTGCTCAACATCGGCGAGGAGCCCGAGAAGGGAGATGCCGTGTCCAAGGAAACCCACGCCCTGCTCGCACAGTCGGGCCTGCACTTTGCCGGCAACGTGGAGGGACGCGACCTGCCGGCCGGGCACAATCACCATGGCCCCATCGACGTCGTCGTCTGCGACGGCTTCGTGGGCAACGTGCTCCTCAAATTCTACGAAGGAGTGGCGCCGCTGATGATCGGACTTCTGGTGAAGGCGGGCATCGAACAGGACCGCATCACCGCCGCACTCCGGCAACTGGACTATTCGGAATACGGCGGCGCGCCACTGCTCGGGGTGCGCGGCGTGAGCATCATCTGCCATGGGCGCTCGTCGCCGCGCGCCATCAAGAACGCCATCAAGGCGGCCGTGCAGGCCGTGGAGAACCGGCTCGACGAGCACATCAGCAAGCGCCTGAACGCGGCATCGGCCGACGGAGCCGCGGCATGAAGCGCCCCATCGCCTACTTCGCCGGCACCGGCCGTGGCGTGCCCGACCGGGTCATGACGAACCACGACTTCGCCGCCATCGGCATCGAGACCTCGGACGAGTGGATTGTCGAGCGCACCGGCATTCGGGAGCGACACATCGCCGCGGCCGGGGAGACCACGTGCAGCATGGCCGCCACGGCCGCCCGCCAGGCCATGGAGCGTGCCGGCGTGCACGCCGGTGACATCGACGCCATCGTGCTCAGCACCGCCACCACCGACCGCCTGTTGCCGTCCACGGCGGTGGATCTTCAGGCGGAGTTGGGAGCCACGCGGGCCGCCGCGTTCGACATCAGTGCGGCCTGCTCGGGGTTCGTCTACGGCACCACGGTGGCCGAAGGCATGATTGCCGCGGGATCGGCGGAGACGGTACTCGTGGTGGGCGCCGAACGAATGAGCTCGATCATCGACTGGACCGACCGCGCCACCTGCGTGCTGTTCGGCGACGGAGCCGGGGCGGCCGTCGTCAGACCCGCCGATGGGACGCGCGGCGTGCTCGGCACCTACATCCGCAGTGACGGCGCGCTGGCCAATCTCCTCTACCGGCCCGCGGGCGGAGCGGCGCACCCGTTCGACCAGCAGGTGCTCGACGATCGCAGCTTTTACGTGAAGATGGCCGGCCGCGAGGTGTTCAAGCACGCCGTGCGGTCGATGGCCGAGGCCTGCGATCGCGTGCTCGACGCCGCCAAGCTCACGAGCGCCGACATCGACCTGCTGATCCCGCATCAGGCCAACAACCGCATCATCGAGGCCACCGCCAAGCACGCGAATATGCCGATGGACAAGGTCTATGTGAACGTGGACCGCTACGGCAACACGTCGTCGGCGTCGATTCCGATCGCGCTCGACGAGGCCATCGAGACCGGGCGCGTGAAGGAGGGAAGCACGGTGCTGCTCGTCGGGTTCGGCGCCGGCTTCACGTGGGGCTCGATGATTCTGCGCTTCTGAACATGGAATTCGTTCTCCTCTTTCCAGGGCAGGGCTCCCAGGCTCCCGGGATGGGGAAGGACCTTGCCGCTGCCTTTCCCGCCGCCCACGACGCCTTCCAGCGGGTGGACGAGGCCCTCGGCGTCGGCCTGAGCACCCTCTGCTTCGAGGGGCCGGCCGACGAATTGACGCTCACCCACAATGCGCAGCCGGCGCTGCTGGCGCACGGCGCGGCCGTCTGGGCCGTCGTGCGCGAGGTACTCGCCGGCAGGGTGCGCGCGGCAGCCGGTCATTCGCTCGGTGAGTTCACCGCCTATCACGCCGCAGGCGCTCTGGACCTCGGCGCCGCTGCCCGGCTGGTCCGTCGGCGTGGTGAACTGATGTTCGAGAGCGGGGTGGCCCGCCCGGGCGCGATGGCGGCGATCCTCGGCGACCCCATCGAGCCCATCGCCGCCCTCTGCCAGCGGGCCACCGATGAGGCGGGCCTGGTGGTTCCAGCGAACTACAACTCCCCTGGACAGGTCGTGATCAGCGGAGAACCGGCCGGCGTGGAGCGAGCCATGGCACTGGCCAAGGAGTTCGGCGCCAAGCGGGCCATCATGCTGAACGTGAGCGGGGCGTTCCACTCGCCTCTCATGGAAACGGCTTTAGACGGACTGTCACAGGCGCTTGACAGCGCTGGGTTTACGGACGCCGAGTTCCCGGTATACTCCAATGTGACGGCCGATGCCGGCACGTCTCCGGGCCGGGCGCGGGAACTGCTCCTGAAGCAGCTCACGAGTCCCGTCCGGTGGACCGACGAGGTGCTGGCGATGGCCGGTGCGTTCCCGGAGGCAACGTTCCTGGAATTGGGCCCGGGTTCGGTGCTCGTGGGCCTGCTGAAGAAGATCGCGCCGCAACTCCGGTCCATGAACTGCGGCACCCCTGCCGACATCCAGAAGCTCACGGAGCTGGCCGCGTCATGAACATCGATCTCACCGGGCGGGTGGCGCTAGTGACGGGAAGTACCCGCGGCATTGGCCGCGCGATCGCCGAGACGCTGGCCGCGAGCGGGGCCACGGTGGCGGTGGCGGGGCGCGATCAGGACCGGGCCCGGGAGGCCGCGGCGGCGATCGCTCCCACGGCCCGGGGATTCGCCTGCGACGTGGGTGACCCGGCGTCGGTGGCGGCGCTCGTGAGCGCCGTGGAGACGGAATTCGGCACGCTCGACGTCCTGGTCAACAACGCCGGGATCACACGCGACAACGTACTCTTCCGTCTCAAGGACGACGACTGGGACGCGGTGCTCAACGCCAACCTGCGGGGGGCCTTCGCCGCCATTCGGGCGGCCGCGCGGGGCATGATGAAGCGGCGGTGGGGGCGGATCATCAACATCGCGAGCGTGGTGGGGCTGGTGGGAAACAAGGGCCAGGCCAACTATGCCGCGAGCAAGGCAGGGCTGCTCGGCCTCACCAAATCGGTGGCCAAGGAACTGGCCTCCCGGAACGTGCTGGCCAACGTGGTCGCCCCGGGGTTCATCGAGACCGAGATGACCGCGGCGATGACCGCCGAGGCGCGGGCCGCCCTGGCTCAGCAGATACCCTTGGAGCGGCTGGGGACCCCGGCGGACATCGCGGGGGTCGTGACCTTTCTGGCGTCGGAGCATGCCGGCTACATCACGGGGCAGGTGTTCGTGGTCGACGGCGGCATGGTTATGTGACTGACAACGGCCATTCTCGGCTGATAGATTACACCGTTTACACACCTTTCAAGGAGAGCCACATCCCATGGCGGACAACGCACAGAAGGTTCGCGATATCATCGAGAAGGAACTCGGGGTGGAGCGCGAGAAGCTCACCGACGAAGCGAGCTTCATCGAGGACCTCGGCGCGGACAGCCTCGACATCGTCGAGCTGGTGATGGAGTTCGAGAAGGAGTTCAACATCGACATTCCGGACGAGGATGCCGAGAAGCTCCGCACCGTGGGTGACGCCGTCGGCTACCTGAACCAGAAGGTCAGCGGCTGATGACACGTCGGGTCGTCGTCACCGGCCTGGGGATGGTCACGCCTGTCGGCAACGACGTGGCGACGACGTGGCGTGCGCTGCTCGGTGGTCGATCGGGCGCGGCGCCGATCACGAAGTTCGATGCCTCCACGTTCCCCGTGCGGTTCGCGTGCGAGGTGAAGGACTTCGATCCGCTGCAGTACATGGACCGGAAGGAGGCCAAGCGCGCGGACCAGTATTCGCAATACGCCATTGCCGGCGCGGTCCAGGCGATGCGGTGCGCGGGGTTCGGCGGCGAGCTCGACGACGCGCTCGGCGAACGCACGGGCGTGATTCTGGGCAGTGGCATCGGTGGGCTGAAGAGCTTCGAGGAGCAGCACGATCAGTACCGCGAGCGCGGCGCGAGCAAGATCAGCCCATTCTTCATTCCGATGTTCATCGCCGACATCGCGGCCGGGCTGGTCTCGATGCGCTTCCGGGCGCGCGGTCCCAACTTCGCCACGGTCAGCGCCTGTTCCACCGGCGCCCACGCCATCGGGGAGGCGTTCCGGACCATCAAGTACGGGGACGCCGACGTGATGATCAGCGGAGGCACCGAGGCCACGGTCACGCCAATGGCCATCGGGGGGTTCGCCAACATGAAGGCGCTCTCCGAACGGAACGACTCGCCGTCCACGGCGTCGCGCCCATTCGATCTGACGCGCGACGGGTTCGTGATGGGCGAGGGGTGCGGCGTGGTGGTCCTCGAGGAGCTGGAGCACGCGCGGGCGCGCGGGGCGACCATCTACGGCGAGATCGTGGGATACGGAGCGACCGCCGACGCGCATCACCTCACGGCGCCGGCCCCGGACGGCGAGGGCGCGCAGCGCGCCATGCGCCGGGCCCTGCGCGATGCCGGCATCACCACTGCCGACGTGCAGTACATCAACGCCCACGGCACCTCGACGCCGGCGGGCGACGTGGCCGAGACCCAGGCCATCACCCGTGTCTTCGGCGAGCACGTGGGGGGCATCAACATCAGCTCCACCAAGTCGGCCACCGGGCACATGCTGGGAGCGGCCGGCGCCGTGGAGTTCATCATCACGACGCTCGCCGCGCGCGACGGCGTCGTCCCCCCGACCATCAATTACGAAACGCCCGATCCTGCGATCACGCTCAACTGCACCCCGAACCAGGCGGTGAAGCGCGAGATCCGGACGGCGTTGAGCAACAACTTCGGCTTCGGGGGGCACAACGTGACCCTCGCCGTCCGGAAATGGGAGGAGTGACCCCCGTGACGTCCACCCCCGTCGTCGAACGCGGCCGCCTCACCGATCCGGCGCTGCAGCCCATCGCCGACAAGGTGGAGCGGGGCGAGCGCCTGACCCGCGATGACGGCCTGACCCTGTTCCGCACGCCCGACCTGCTCGGCCTGGGCACGCTCGCCGACGCGCGCAACCGCGCCATGCACGGCGACCGCGTCATGTTCGCCGCCAACCAGCACATCAACCCCACGAACATCTGCATCCTCCGCAAGACGTGCGTGTTCTGTTCGTACGCCCGGCTGCCCAAGGAGGACGGCGCCTACCGCTACACGCTCGACCAGGTGCTCGCCGAGTCGGACGAGGCGAACACGACGCTCACCCGTGAATTCCACATCGTGGGTGGGCTCGACATGCACGCCGGGCTGGCGTACTACGCCGAGATGTTCCGCGCCCTCAAGGCGCGACACCCGCAGGTGCACATCAAGGCGCTCACGGCGGTGGAGATCGCGCATATCGCGCGCATCGAGAAGATGTCGGTGCGGGAGGTGCTGGTGGCATTGCGTGAGGCCGGCCTCGACACGATGCCCGGCGGTGGCGCCGAGGTGTTCAGCCCCGGCGTCCGCGCCACGATCGCCGACAAGAAGCTCGCCGGCGACGAGTGGATCGGCGTCCATCGCGAGGCGCATGCGTTGGGCATCCGCACCAACTGCACCATGCTGTACGGGCATGTGGAGACCGACGAGGATCGCATCAACCACCTCTCGATGCTGCGCGATCTGCAAAGCGAGACGGGTGGCTTCCTGGCCTACATCCCGCTGGCCTACCACCCCGACAACAACGAGCTCGGCGAGACGCTGCACCGGCTGGGCACGGCGACGTCGGGGTTCGACGACCTGCGCAACCTGGCCGTGGGACGCCTGTATCTCGACAACATCCCCCACATGAAGACCCACTGGGTGATGGTCACCCCCTTCCTGTCGCAGGCCTCGCTGCACTTCGGCGTCAACGACATGGAAGGCACCATGGTGCACGAGAAGATCTACCACGAGGCCGGCGCGCACACGGCGCAGGCCATGGCGCTCGACGGCCTGCTGGCCCTCATCCGCGGCGCCGGCAAGATCCCCGTCGAGCGCGATTCGTTCTACAACGTGGTGCGCACATACGACGACGCACACGCGGCCGCCGCGCACCAGGCGGCCTAGATGCGCATCGGTCGCATCCCCTACATCAACTGCTACCCGGTCTACGGGGCCATCGACCGCGGCATCGTGCCGCTCGACGGCGAACTCGTGGACGGCGTGCCCACCACGCTCAATCGCATGATGCGCGACGGGACGCTCGACGTCAGCGTCATCTCGGCCGTGGAGTACGCTGCCGACGCGCCGCGCTACCTGCTGCTCCCCGACCTCGCGATCACCAGCGACGGCCCGGTGCGCAGTGTGATGATGTTCTCCAAGCGGCCGGCCCGTGAACTCGGAGGCCGGCGGGTGCTCGTGAGCCGCAGCTCGATGACCAGCGTCGCCCTCCTCGAACTGCTCTTCGAACACGTGTGGCAGGCCAAGCCGCAGTTCGTGCCGGCCGACGCCGAGATGTCCGATATGGGGGCCTTCGGCCACGATGACCACGACGCCCGGCTCGTGATCGGCGACGCCGCGTTGCTGCTCAATTCGCGCCTCGGCGAGGGCGCGGCCGACGCCATCGCGCCGCGCACCGACTACCGACACGCCTACGACCTGGGCGCCGAGTGGAAGGCCTGGACCGGCCTCCCGTTCGTGTTCGCGGTGTGGGTGGCCCAGCGCAGCTCCGACGTACAGGACGCGCTGGCCGTGCATGGGCGGCTGATCACCTCGCGCAATTGGGGACTCGAACACCTCGATGCGCTCGCCGCGCAGGCGTCGCTCGCCACCGGCGTCGGCCGGCCCGACTGCCTCGAATATCTCTCCGGCCTCGACTACCGGCTCTCCTACCGGCACCTGGCCGGTCTCACAGAATTCTTCCGCCGCCTGGTGGCGGCCGGGCGCGTCCCCGACGGCTCGCTCAGCTTCCTCCCAGCAGCGTAGCAGGTATCGTCATGCGCGACCTCCTCGATTTCTACACGAACGCGCCGCTCCTCGAACTGGGGGCCGAAGCCGATCGCGTTCGCCGCGAGAAGCACCCCGACGACGTGGTGACGTACATCGTCGATCGCAACATCAACTACACCAACGTCTGCGTGGCCGACTGTGGATTCTGTGCGTTCTACCGCCGGCCCAAGCACGCCGAGGGCTGGACGCTGTCGTACGAGCAGATCGGCGCCAAGATCGACGAGGCCAAGGAGCTGGGCGCCATCCAGATCCTCATGCAGGGCGGGCACAACCCGTACATCCCCTTCGAGTGGTACCTCGACCTCCTGCGCTACATCAAGCAGTACCATCCCATCCACATCCATGGCTTCAGCCCCAGCGAGGTGGACTTCTTCGCCAAGCTGTTCCGGATGGACGCGCGCGACGTGATCCGCGAACTGATGAAGGCGGGGCTCGATTCGATCCCCGGCGGGGGCGGTGAGATTCTCGTCCAGCGCGTCCGCGACCAGGTGGCACGCAAGAAGGCCGGCGCCGATCGCTGGCTGGACATCATGGAGATGGCGCACCAGGAGGGGATGAAGACCTCGGTCACGATGATGTACGGCATCGGCGAGACGCTGGCCGAGCGCATCGAGCATCTGCAGCGCGTGCGCGAGGTGCAGGCCCGCACCAACGGCTTCACGGCGTTCATCTGCTGGCCGCTCCAGCCCGAGAACACGCCCGAGATGTCGCACATGCCCAAGACCGACGCGGTGGACTACCTGCGCACGCTCGCCATGGCCCGTCTCGTGCTCGACAACGTTCCCAACCTCCAGGCCAGTTGGGTGACCATGGGCATGAAGATCGGCCAGATCGCGCTGCGATTCGGGGCCAACGACTTCGGCTCGCTGATGATCGAGGAGAACGTCGTGTCGGCGGCCAACACCACCTTCCGCACCACCACGGCGGAGATGGAGCGCCTGATCCGCGACGCGGGGTTCACGCCGGCCCGCCGGCGCCAGGACTATTCCATCGTGCCCCTCACGGCCAGCGCGGCCGCCTAGCGGCCCGTCGGCGGCTCGCTTCCGGCGGACGGCCCTCCGCGGAGCACCATCGTCATGACGAGAATCGGCATCGGATACGACTCGCATCGCTTCGCGCCCCCCGGACCGATGATCCTGGGCGGGGTGACCATCGAGAGCGACGTCCGGCTGGCCGGCCATTCCGACGGTGACGCCGTCGCCCACGCGGTCACCGACGCCATCCTCGGCGCCGCGGCGCTCGGCGACATCGGCCAGATGTATCCGGACCACGACCCGGCCAACGAGAACCGCGACTCGATCGACATGTTGCGCGCGGCACTGGCCCGCGTACACGCCGCGGGCTGGCGCGTGCAGCAGGTGGACATCACCGTGGTGGCGGAATACCCGCGAGTGGGCCCCCACCGGGATGCGATGCGCGAGTGCCTGGCCGAAGCCCTTGAAGTGGCCCTGACCGACGTGAGCATCAAGGGGAAGACCAACGAAGGCATGGGTTGGATCGGGCGAGGCGAGGGGCTCGCCTGTATAGCCACCGCCACCGTCGTTCCCCGGACGTGAGCCCGTGGGCCTCACGCCGTTCCTGGACTGGGTGGGCGCGCTCCCGCTCAGCGCCCTCTACCTGATCCTGGCGGCTACCGCCGCCGCCGAGAACGTCTTCCCGCCGCTTCCGGCCGACAGCGTGGTCGCCTTCGGCAGCTTCCTCGCCGCCCGCGGCCATGGGTCCGCGTGGGTGTCGTTCCTGGCCGTCTGGGTGGGCAACGTGGCGGGCGCGATGGTCATCTACGCCCTCGGCCGGCGGTACGGCGCGGATCGTCTGGAGCGACGGCTGCTCGGTGCACGGGCCGAGCAGCTCGAGAACAGGCTGAGCGACTACTACGGGCGGTTCGGGCTCGCCGCGCTCTTCCTGGGGCGCTTCATTCCCGGCGTGCGGGCGCTCGTCCCGCCGTTCGCGGGGGCGCTGCGCGTTCCGGCGTTCACCGCCGCCCTGCTCATCGGGAGCGCCTCCGCCATCTGGTACGGCACCGTGAGCTATGTGGGGTTCACCCTCGGCGCCGACTGGCCCGCGCTGGTGCGCGCGCTCTCGCGCGACGGGGGCACGGCGGCCGCCGTGGCGGCGGTGCTCGTGCTCGGGTTCGTGACGGCCATCCTCCTCCGCCGGCGCAATCGCTGATGGACGACGCGATCGCACGCGCGTTTCTGCTCGAGCGTTTCGCCGACTACCTGTCCCTCGAGAAAGGGTCCTCGCCTCCCACGCGGGACGCGTACGCGCGTGACGTCGGCCGGCTCGCGGAATTCGCCACCGGCAAGGGGTTGAAGGCACCGGCCGACCTCACGGCGCGCCTGCTGCGCGAACACATCTACCAGCTCAAGGATCTGGGGCTCGCCCCGGCCTCCATCCGCCGCAGCGTCTCGGGCATCCGCACCTACTTCCGGTTCCTGCTCGCCGACGGCGTCCTGGTCCGCGATCCGAGCGAACGGCTCGAGACGCCCAAGCGCTGGCGGACACTGCCCGACGTGCTCACCGTGGACGAGATCGAGCGGCTGCTAGCGGCCCCCACGATGGACGATCCGCTCTACTTCCGCGACCGGGCGATGCTCGAACTCGCCTACGGCGCCGGCCTTCGGGTGTCGGAGTGGATCAGCGTGGACGTGAAGAACCTCCTGTTCGACCAGGGCGTGGTGCGCGTGTTCGGGAAGGGGAGCAAGGAGCGGCTCGTCCCGCTCGGACGGAACGCGATCTCGGCGTTGGCCATCTATCGGCGGGAGCTGCGTCCCAAGCTGGAGCGGGGCGCGGGGAAGGGAGCCCTCTTCCTGAACGCCCGCGGCGAGCCGCTCTCGCGCATGGGAGCCTGGAAGATCCTCCGCAAATACGTGGAGCGGGCCGGCATCGAGAAGCACGTGACGCCGCACACCCTCCGCCATTCCTTCGCCACCCATCTGCTCGAGGGCGGTGCCGATCTGCGCGCCGTGCAGGAGATGCTCGGGCACGCCGACATCTCGACCACCCAGATCTACACGCACGTCGATCGGGAGTACCTGCGCAGCGTGCACCGGCAGTATCATCCACGAGGCTGACGCCCCTGCATCCCGGACCATGATCCTCGTCATCGACAACTACGACTCGTTCACCTACAACCTGGTGCAGTACCTCGGGGAGCTGGGCGCCGACCTCGTGGTCGAGCGCAACGATGCGCTCAGCGTGGAGGAGGTGGGGGCTCGGGAGCCGGCGGCCATCATCCTCTCGCCCGGCCCCTGCACGCCGGCCCAGGCCGGGATCACCGTCGACACGGTGCGCCGTTGGGGCGCCACCATCCCGATCCTCGGAGTCTGCCTCGGCCATCAGGCCATCGGCGAGGCGTACGGCGGCGCGGTCGTCCGGGCCGGCCACGTGATGCACGGGAAGACGTCGCCAGTGGTGCACACCGGGCAGGGCCTGTTCGCGGGACTCCCGTCCCCGTTCGAGGTCATGCGCTACCACTCGCTCGTGGTGGAGTTCGCCTCGCTGCCCCCCGTGCTGGAGGTGGTGGCGCACACGGCGGACGACGCCACGGAGATCCAGGCCGTCCGCCATCGTGAGCATCCCGTGTTCGGGGTCCAATTCCACCCCGAGTCGATCAAGACGGAGCACGGGAAGGCCATCCTCCGCAACTTCCTGGAACTCGCGGCAGCCCATTAGCGCGACTACGGGCGGCAGAATGCGAAGCGTTTGCCCCGACAGCGTTTGCCTTTCCCGAGGGCGATCGGTAGATTGGCTGGCGTGAATCTTGCGGCCGGTCGCGCGGCTTGGCGCCGCCCATGAGGACGCTCGCCGTCATCCCAGCTCGCCTGGGCGCGACGCGCCTCCCCCGCAAACCCCTTCGCCTCCTTGCCGGTCTTCCCCTCGTGGTCCGTGTCTGGGCGCGCGTACGCGACGCCGGCGTGGCCGATACCACGGTCATCGCGACGGACAGCGACGAGGTGGCCGACGCGGCTCGGAGCCACGGAGCGCCGGTGGCACTCACCTCGCCCGACCACCCATCTGGCACTGACCGCGTGGCCGAAGTGGCTGCCCGTCCGGAGTATGCGGATCACGATCTCGTGCTCAACGTGCAGGGCGATGAGCCGTTCGTCGAGCTCGACGCGCTACGCGGCGCCTGCCGGATGGTGGCGGAACGGGGGTTCGCGCTCGGCACGGCGGCTGCCCTCGGCGGGCTCGATGCATTGGAGAATCCCAACGTCGTGAAAGTCGTCGCCGCCGACGATGGACGCGCCATGTATTTTTCACGAGCGGCCGTTCCGTTCCTCCGCGACCACGCCGATTCGGCGTTGCTGCGCGACCGGATCTGGCAACACGTTGGGATCTACGCGTACACACGCGATGCGCTCGCGCAATGGGTGGCGCTCCCGCCCCATCCCCTGGAGCGCATCGAACGGTTGGAGCAATTGCGCCCCCTGGCCGCCGGCCTGGCCATGGGGGTGGCCTGTCTGGCAGCCACCGGACGGGGCGGCATCGACACGGAAGACGATCTCATCCGAGCAAACGCCGACTGGATCAATCTCAACCCGGAACAGCACTGATGTCATCGAACGCAAGCCAGCACACGACGAAGTTCATCTTCGTCACCGGAGGCGTGGTCTCGTCCCTCGGCAAGGGCATCGCGGCCGCGTCGCTCGGCCGGTTGCTCGTGGAGCGCGGTCTCCGCGTGTCCATGATGAAGTTCGACCCGTACATCAACGTCGATCCCGGCACGATGTCGCCCTTCCAGCATGGCGAGGTGTTCGTCACCGACGACGGCGCCGAGACCGACCTCGACCTGGGCCACTACGAGCGGTTCATCGACCGGGCCCTGTCGCAGGCGAACAACGTGACCACGGGGCGCATCTACCTCAACGTGATCACCAAGGAACGACGCGGGGAGTACCTCGGGTCCACGGTCCAGGTGATTCCGCACATCACCGACGAGATCAAGTCGGCCATGCGGCGCATCGCGCCCGAGAACGACGTGGTCATCGTCGAGATCGGCGGCACGGTGGGCGACATCGAATCGCTCCCGTTCCTCGAGGCCATCCGGCAGTTCCGGCACGACGTCGGGCGGGAGAACGCGCTGTTCGTGCATCTCACGCTCATCCCGTACATCTCCGCCGCCGGCGAACTCAAGACCAAACCGACGCAACACTCGGTGCGCGAGTTGATGGAGATCGGGATCCAGCCCGATCTCCTGATCGTGCGCACGGAGCGCCCGGTGTCGGACGAGATCAAGCGCAAGATCGCGCTCTTCTGCAACGTCGAGTTCGGATGCGTGATCGAGAGCCCCGACGTGCGGACCATCTACCAGATCCCGCTGGCCTTTCACGACCAGGGATTCGACGACATGGTGTTGCAGAAGCTGGGCCTCGAGCGGCCGGAGCCCGATCTCACGGCGTGGCACGCCATGGTGGAGCGGGTGCTGGCGCCGCGCGAGCGCGTCCGCATTGCCGTCGTCGGCAAGTACACCGAGTTCGTCGACAGCTACAAGAGCGTCCAGGAGGCGCTGATCCACGGAGGCATCGCGAACGACGTCGGCGTGGACATCCACTGGCTGTCCAGCGACGCGTTCACGTCACAGGAGCGCGCCGCCGAACTCCTGCATGGGTACGATGGCCTGCTCGTGCCGGGGGGATTCGGCGTGCGCGGAGTGGAGGGCATGGTCGAGGCCATCGAGTACGCCCGCGAATCGAAGCTCCCGTTCTTCGGCATCTGCCTCGGCATGCAGGTAGCGATCATCGAGTTCGCGCGCCACGTATGCGGGCTCGACGACAGCGACTCGTCCGAGTTCGCCCCGTCGTGCGGCAACGCCGTGATCGCGCTCATGGAATCGCAGCAGCACGTGACCGACATGGGCGGCACGATGCGACTGGGCGCGTACCCGTGCCGCCTCGCACGCGGCACGAAGACCGCCGAGGTGTACGGCGTGGCCGAAGTCAGTGAGCGGCATCGGCACCGCTACGAGGTGGCCAACTCGTATCGTGAACTGTTCGTGCAGAAGGGGCTCAAGCTCAGCGGGCTGAGCCCCGACGGCCAGCTCGTCGAGATCGTCGAGATCCCCACCCATCCGTGGTTCATCGGATGCCAGTTCCATCCCGAACTCAAATCGCGACCCATGCGGCCGCACCCGTTGTTCGCGGGATTCATCGCCGCGGCGTACCGCGCCAAGCACGGCGCCGGCGCGACGACCGACGCGGGCAAGCTCGTGCAGGCGGCGGACTGACGTGACACACGCATTCCCCGCGGACGCCTTCTTCCTGATCGCCGGCCCCTGCGTGGTGGAGGATGACGATCTCAACATGCGCGTGGGCGACCACCTCGCCGCGCTCGCCGACCGGGTGCCGGGCGGCATCATCTACAAGGCGTCGTTCGACAAGGCCAACCGGTCGAATGCCGGTGCGCACCGCGGCCCCGGACTGGACGAGGGGCTGGCGGCGCTGGACCGCGTGCGAAAGGCCACGGGCCTCCGCATCCTCACCGACGTCCACCTGCCGGAGCAGTGCGCGGCCGCCGCGCAGGTGGCCGACGTGCTTCAGATCCCGGCGTTCCTCTGCCGCCAGACCGATCTGCTCGAAGCGGCCGGCGCCACCGGCAAGCCGGTGAACATCAAGAAGGGGCAGTGGATGCATCCCGAGGGCATGCGGGGCGCGGTGGACAAGGTCCGGGGCGCGTCGGCGACGCCGCCGGAGGTCGCCGTGACCGAGCGCGGGACCTTCTTCGGGTACGGCGATCTCGTGGTGGACATGCGCGATTTCGTCCGGATGCGCGACGCCTGCGAGGCGCCGGTGGTGTTCGACGCCACCCACAGCGTCCAGCGCCCCGGGCAGGGGCAGGGGGGAGCGAGTGGCGGGGCGCGCGAATTCATCCCGCCCCTCACCATGGCCGCGGTGGCGGCAGGCGCCGACGGCCTGTTCATGGAAACCCACCCCGATCCCGATCACGCCCCCAGCGACGGCCCCAACATGATCCCGCTGGAGCATCTCGACGCGCTGATCGAACGAACGGTCGCCCTCTGGGCGCTCGTCCGCGCATGATCGACGCCGCGTTGGCCAAGCGCATCAGGCTCGTCGCCCTCGACGTGGACGGCGTGCTCACCGACGGCGGCATCTACCTCGGCGCCGTGGACGGCCGGCCGCTCGAGTTCAAGCGGTACGACATCCAGGACGGTCTCGGCATCTACCTGCTGCACCGCGCCGGGCTGCGCGTGGCCATCATCACCGGGCGCGTCTCGGATAGCGTGCGCATGCGCGCCGCCGAGTTGGAGATCGAGGACGTCGCGCAGGTCGTCGACGCGTACAAGCTCCCGGCCTTCATCGACATGATCGAACGCCACGGGATCGGCCCGGCCGAAGTGGCGTTCGTGGGCGACGACTTCCCCGATCTGGCCGTGATGCGCGTGGCGGGCCTCGCGGTGGCAACCGGCAATGCCGCGCCCGAAATCAAGGAGGAGGCCGGCCACGTCCTCACGCGCGAGGGCGGACGGGGCGCCGTCCGCGAATTCGCCGAGGCGCTGCTCCGGGCGCGCGGCCAGTGGGACGACCTCTGGCGCGAGTACGTGCGCAAGCGTTCGGCGCGGGAGGCGGTGCGATGACCACGCCGGACATCACCGCGCTGGGACGCCGCGTGCTCCACCTCGAATCGCAGGCGCTGGCCGAGGCCGAGACGCGCCTCGGCGATTCGTTCGCCGGCGCCGTCCGCATGATCGCCGCGTCCACGGGGCGCGTGATCGTAGCCGGGGTCGGCAAGTCGGGCCTCATCGGCCGCAAGATCGCCGCCACACTCACCTCCACCGGCACGCCGGCCAGCTTCCTGCATCCGGTGGACAGCGTACACGGCGACCTCGGCATCGTCGGGCACGACGACGTGGCTATTCTGATTTCCAAAAGCGGCGAGTCCGACGAGTTGCTCGGCCTCCTGGAGCACCTGACCGGGCTGGGCGTGCGGATCATCGCCATCACGGGGGAGGGGAGTTCCTCGCTCGCGCGACTCGCGGACCTCTGGCTGGACGGGTGGGTAAAGGAAGAGGCGTGCCCGCACGATCTGGCGCCCACCACGAGTACCACGGTCGCTCTGGCGCTGGGCGATGCCCTCGCGGTCGCGCTGCTCGACGTCAAGGGATTCCGGCGTGAGGATTTCGCGCGCCTGCATCCGGGTGGCTCGCTCGGGCGGCGGCTGTTGACGCGGGTACACGACGTGATGAGCGCGGACGATCTGCCGGTATTACGAAGTGGTGATACCATGCGGCAAGCCATCGTGCTGCTGGCGGAGAAGCGGGGCATTGCCATTCAACTCGACGGCGACGGTCGTCTGGTGGGGATCATGACGGCGGGTGACCTGACGCGCATGATGGAACGCGAAGCCGATATTCTCGCGGTCGCCACGGACCGCGTGCTCACGCGGGCTCCGAAGACGGCACGGGCGGACGAACTCGCCAGCGCCGTCGCGTTCCGCATGGAGGAGCACGGCATCATGGCGATGCCCGTGGTGGACGACGCCAACCGCCTGGTTGGTGTGGTGCATCTGCACGATCTGATGCGGGCGCGGGTCCGGTGAGGCGCGCCCTCCAGGCCGGCCTCCTGGCGGTGACCGTGGCCGCGGCTTTCGGATGCGTCGGCACCCCGGAACCCCCGGTGGCGCACGTCCCCTCGGTAGCCGACAGCGCCGAACAGGTGATGGTCCGGTTCTCGTCCGTCCTCACGAACAAGGGCATCGAGCGTGGCACGATGACGGCCGACACCGCCTTCGTGTTCAACGACCAGACGCGGTTCGATTTCCGGAACGTGCACGTGGACTTCGCCGACAACAACGGCGAACCCAACGGCACGATGCGCGCCGACAGCGGCCGATACAACATGCGCACCGAGGTGCTCGACGGGTGGGGCCACGTCGTCATCACGACGACCAAGGGTGAACGGCTCGAGACGCCGCAACTCCGGTTCAATCAGGCCACGAACCTCGTATCGAGCGACACGTCGTTCGTGCTGACGCAGGGCGACAAGGTGTCGCGGGGCATCGGGTTCAACACCGACCCGGGCCTCAAGCGGATCAACTGCCTGCGGGGGTGCCGCGGCTCGGGCTTGATCACGTCGTTTCCGAACCGCTGATGCGCGGCCTTCGTCGCGCCGTTGCTGCGGCCGCCTGTCTGGTTCCAGCGGCTCTGCTGGGCCAGGGCCCGCCGACCCGCTGCAACGCGATCAACACCCCGACCACGCGCCAGATGAGCGTCATGACCCCCACCGGCCAGTACAACACGTACCTCGGCGGTGGCGTGGTCGTGGTCTGTCCGTCCAAGGACATCCATCTCAAGGCCGACAGTCTGGAGCAGTACGGCGACGAGAAGCGCCTCTACCTCGTGGGACACGTCGACTACCGCGAGCCGCGGTTCACCGTGCAATCCGATTTCCTGAACTACTTCATGAATGAGGAGCGCGTGGTCGCCACCGGCAACGTGAATGCCACCATGCCGAACGGCTCCAGTTTGAAGGGGCCGGTGGCCACGTATCTGCGCCCGATTCCGAACACCCGGCCCATGGCCTCCGTGTCCGCCACCGGACGCCCCACGATCACCCTCATCCAGAAGGACTCGCTCGGCCGCCCCGAGCCGCCGATGGACGTGATCGCCAACCACGTGTTCATGCGGGAGGGCGACAGCACCGTCTACGCCGGGGGAATGGTCCAGATCACGCGGCAGCACCTGAAGGCCCACAGCGACTCGATGTTCCTCGACGGCCAACACGAGATCCTTCATCTGATCGGGCACCCGCAGATCACCGGGCAGAAAGGCGAGAATCCGTTCACGCTCGTCGGCACGCTCATCGACCTGTATTCGCACGAACAGCAACTCAACCGCGTGCTGGCGCGCGGCGGCGCGGTGGCGACGAGCAAGGACCTCATGCTGCACGCCGACACGATCGACTTTCGCGTGAGCAACGACGTCCTGCAGCGCGCGCATGCCTGGGGACCGGGCCGCGCCGCCGCCAAGTCGCCCACCGACAGCCTCCTTGCCGATTCCATCGACGTCCTGATGCCGGATCAGCGGGCACGCGAGATCCACGCCGTGGGGCACGCCTACGCCGAGAGCAAGCCCGACACGGTGCGGTTCCACACGAACGAGATGGACTGGATGCGGGGGGATACGATCGTCGCGAAATTCGACACGCTGCCGCCGAAGGACACCGCGCAGGCGCCGCGCATCAAGCAGCTCATCGCCATCGACAGCGCCTCGGCGTACTACAACATGGCGCCGCGTGACAGCACGATCTGCGTCCCGGCGATGAATTACTCCAGGGGCAGCCGCATCGTCGTCACTTTCGGTGCCAAGGGCGCCGAGCAGGTGGACGTCGTGGGGAAGACCGTCGGCATCTTCGCGGAGCCGAACGACTCGCTGCCGGCCAACCGGTGCGCGCCGCCGGCGAAGCCATCGGATGCCAAACCACCGCTTCCACCTGGCCGCCCGGACACCACCGCCGTACACCGCCCATCCCGACCGTCCCGATGACCGATCCCTCGCCACCCGAGAAGTTCCTCGCACTGGTCGACCGCCTGTCGCACGGCGATCGTTCGACGGCGCTCGCCGTGCACGCGCTCATCAGCGCGGCCAACGAGTACGGCGCGGCCAACTTCGACCGCGTGGCCGTCGTCTACCGCGACGACCACCTGGCCGCCCTCCGGGCCGCCGGGCACGACGCCGACCGCGAAGCCGGACGGCTGAGCCTCGACGAGGTCCGTGCGCATCTGGCCCGCTCCGTGTTCCCGCGCCTTGCCGGCGAGGGCGTGGTCGAGCTGCCCCCCGAGGGGCTCGTCAACCCCGATGCCATCATCCGCTTCCGGACACCCGTGTGGGACCAGATCTCGGGGAGTCGGGCCGAGATCGCGGCCGTGATGCGGCGCACGGGCGAACAACCGGTGGTGGCCGTGGACGAGCCCGTGCTGGAGCCGGAGGCCGCCGTGACGCCCGGCGGCAGCACTCTCGAGGCCACCGGCCTGGTCAAGATGTACCGCCGCCGCCGCGTCGTGAACGATGTCGCTGTTCACCTTCGGCAGGGGGAAATCGTCGGTTTGTTGGGCCCCAACGGCGCGGGGAAGACGACGACCTTCTACATGATCGTCGGACTCATCCAACCCATGGCGGGGCGCATCCGTTTCGACGGAGCCGACATCACCAACATGCCGATGTACAAACGGGCCCGCCTGGGGATCGGCTACCTTTCGCAGGAACCCTCGATCTTTCGGAAACTCTCCGTGGAGGACAACATCAGGGCCATCCTTGAGACGCTCTCCATCCCATCCGCCGAGCGCGCCGCGCGCCTCGACGGTCTGCTCGACGAGTTGGGACTGAAGCACCTGCGGCAACAGAAAGCGTACGCCCTCTCCGGCGGCGAGCGCCGCCGCCTGGAGATCACCCGCGCCCTGGTCACCGAGCCCAAGTTCATGATGCTCGACGAGCCCTTCGCTGGCGTCGACCCGATTGCCGTGCACGACATCCAGACGATCGTGGCCCGCCTCCGGACCCGGCACATCGGCGTGCTGATTTCCGATCACAACGTGGAGCAGACGCTGGACATTGTGGATCGCGCGTACATCATGTTTGATGGACAGGTCAAGGTATCCGGGACCGTCCGGGAACTGGTCTTCGACGACACCGTGGCGGACATCTACCTCGGACCGACGCTGACCGCCCGGCTCCGGTCGCGTTTCGCATCGGCCGCCAGTTGAACCGCACACGCGCATGAAAACGGGTCTTCAGCAGAGCGCCAGCCTCCGACAGGAACTGAAGATCAATCCACGCCTGTACCAGGCGATGGATCTGTTGTACATGCCGCTCCTCGACCTCCAGCAACACCTGAAACAGGAACTCCTCAACAACCCGTTCCTCGACCTCGTGGAGCCGGACGACGACGAGAACGATGAGGCCGAGAACGAAGACGAGCAGCTTCCGGCGCTCGACGCCGCGGCCGAGGACAACGCGGCGGAGCATGAGTCGGCTAAGGACGACGCCATCGATTGGGAAGAGATCCTGCTCGACGGCTTCGACCCCGGCGGCGCGCCGGCCGAGACGGAAGTGCGCGAACACTATGAACCGGTCACCGTCGATCGCGGCGACCTGTCCGACCACCTCCTGGAGCAACTCTCGTTGCTCGACCTCTCGCCCCGCCAGCAGGTACTGGCCGAGGAATTCGTCGGCAACATCGGCGACGACGGCTATCTGTCGTGCGCCCTCGACGAGGTGCTCGAGAGCGTCAATCAATCCATCAACAGCGCCGCCGAACGCGAGGACGCGGACCCCGCCGACCTCCCACTCTTCGCGCCCGCCGAAGGGGAGGCCATGCTCGCGATCATCCAGGCGCTCGATCCGGCCGGGGTGGGCGCGCGCGACCTCCGCGAGTGTCTGCTCCTGCAGTTGCGCGACCTCGGCAGCGAGCATGCGCTCGCCTATCGGCTGGTCGACGAAGCCTTCGAGGACCTCATCGCCCATCGCTGGCCCGAGATCGCCCGGCGCTACGGCCTCACCGTCCAGGAGGTCCAGACCGCCGCCGACGAGATCCAGAAGCTCGACCCCAAGCCCGGGCTGCGGTTCAGCGCGACGGAAGAGAACTACATCATCCCCGACCTGATCGTCGACAAGCTCGACGGCGCCTATCGCGTGTCGTTGAACGACACCAATCTCCCCCGGTTGCGCCTCAGCCGCACCTACCAGGACATCGCGCGCGACAAGAGCAAGTTCAAGGGGGAGAACAAGGACTTCATCGCCAGCAAGTTGAACTCCGCCACCTGGATGATTCAGGCCATCGAACAGCGCCGCCAGACGATGCTCAAGGTCATGAACTACATCGTGGACCGTCAACGCGAATTCTTCGAGAAGGGCGTACAGTACCTGAAGCCGCTCACCCTCCGCGAGGTGGCCGAGGCCATCAGCATGCACGAGTCGACGATCAGCCGCGTGACCAACGAGAAGTGGGTCCAGACCCCCCGCGGCGTGCTCCCGCTCAAGTTCTTCTTCTCGTCGGGACTCACCACCACCGGCGGCGACGACGTCTCGGCTCGCGGCATCCGCGCCCAGATCGAGAAGCTGATCAAGGACGAGGATCCGCAACATCCACTCACCGACCAGGAAATCGTGGCCATCCTCAACCGGCAGGGCGTCCAGATCGCTCGCCGCACCGTGGCGAAGTATCGCGACCAGTTGGGCGTGCTCTCCGCCAGGATGCGAAAACGCGTATGACGGCGCGCCCCGTCGCCCCGCCGGACGCGTCCCCCCGGCCGCCCGTGGACGTCTCGGTGCTCGTCCCGGCCAAGGACGAGGCGGAGAACCTCCCGCTGTTCATGGAGCTCGCCGAGGCCGCGTTCCGTGACGATCCGGCCCGCTACGAAGTGATCGTCATCGACGACGGAAGTGCCGATCGCACGTGGGCCGTGCTCCAGGAGTTGCAGACCCGCTATCCGTTTCTGCGCGCCGTGCGCCACCGCACGCAGCGGGGGATCGCCGACGCGCTGCGCACGGGGTACCTGGCCGCGCGCGGACCGATCATGGTGTTCTATCCGGCCGACCTACAGTTCAAACCCGAGGACATTCCGCGGCTCGTCGCACCGATCCTCGCCGGTGAGGCCGACATGGTCACCGGGTTCAAGCAGGGGAAGTACGAGAAGGCCTTCGTCTCCAAGATCTACAACTGGCTCAGCCGCACCCTGTTCGACGTGCCGGTCAAGGACCTCAACTCGGTGAAGGCGTACCGGCGGGAGATCATGGATGGACTCCCCATCCGGCCCGACTGGCACCGCTACATGATCGTCCTCGCGGCCGCCCAGGGGTTCACGGTCGCCGAGATCCAGGTGCCCCTGTATCCGCGGCATGCCGGCAAGTCGAAGTTCGGACTCTCCAGAATTCCGGTCGGCGTGCTCGACATGCTCTCCGTCTGGTTCGAACTCCGGTTCGGCAAGAAGCCGCTCCTGGCCTTCGGGATGCTCGGCGCGGCGCTGTTCGGCATCGGCGTCCTGTCGGGGGTCGCGGCGCTGCTCTGGCTCTGGTTGCGCGGTGAGGGCGTGCGCGCCGTGTGGACCGTCATCCAGACCTGCCTCGTGCTGGGCAGCGTGTTCTTCGCCACCGGCATGCTCGGCGAGCAGATCGCGGGCCAACGGGCCGAGGTGCGCGAACTCCGGCGGCGGGTCGAGGAGTTGGCGGTCGAGCACGACCCGCACGATCCGCGGTAGCGCGTGCGCGCGCTCTGGCTCACCCACTCCTTCCCGCGCACCGAAGCGGACACCGCCGGGAACTTCATCCTCCGCCTCGCCGGGGCGCTCGGCGCCCAGGGCATCGAGGTGCTGGTACTCGCGCCGTCAGCGCCTGGGCTCTCCGCCACCGCCGAGCTGCACGGCATCCCCGTGCACCGCTATCGGTACGCACCGCGCTCCCGAGAAACCCTGGCCTATGCCGGCACGATGGCCGAACAGGTGGCCGGCTCCGTCGGCGCCAAAGTGGGCCTCGCGGGCCTGATCGCCGCGGGCGCGCGCGCCGCCACACTCGCCTGCCGCGCGTTCCAGCCTGACCTCGTGCACGCACACTGGTGGTTTCCCTCGGGGATCTCCGCCGCCTGGACCGCGTCCCGCGCCCACCTGCCGCTCGTCACGACGATGCACGGCACCGATGTCCGCATGGCGCGGAAGGTCCGCGCATCACGCGGTCCGTTCGGTTTCGTGCTCCGCCACTCGGCCGCCGTCACCACGGTCTCCACGTGGCTGGCCCGGGAGGTCCAGGCGCTGGCTCCCGGTATCGAGCCGGTCGTGGCCCCGATGCCCGTGGCCACCGACCTGTTCACGCCGCCGTCACACCCCGCTGAGGGCAGTCGGTTGCTGTTCGTCGGGCGGCTCATGCCGCAGAAGGGACTCGACCTGCTGCTCGAAGCCCTGGCGGGCATGCGCCACCAGGTGCCACTCGACATCGTGGGGGACGGGCCGATCCGGGGACACCTGCAGGCGCTCGCCGCCGAGCTCGGCGTCTCGGACAGGGTCGCGTGGCACGGCGCGCTTCCCCAGACCGCCCTGGCGCCGTTCTACCGCGAGGCGCTCGCCCTCGTCGTCCCCTCGCAGGACGAAGGGTTGGGCCTGGTGGCGGTAGAGGCGATGCTGTGCGGAACGCCGGCGGTGGCGTTTGCATCGGGAGGGCTTCCCGACGTCGTCCAGGAAGGGCGGACGGGGTCCCTGGTGCGCGAGCGCTCACCGCGCGCGCTCGCCTCGGCGCTCGACCGGCTGGCCGAGGCGCCGGCCCAGGCACGCGGGCTCGGCCTCCAGGCCCGCGAGATCATGATCGGACGCTTCTCGCCACAAGCTGCCGCGTCGCAGTACGCGGAGGTCTACCGAAGCGTGCGGCATGGCGCGTAGCCGGTGGTTCCGATGGCTGCGGATCGGGTTCTCCGTGGTCGCCCTCGCCTATATCGCGTGGGCGCTCGAACACTACTGGCACGCCTACGCCTCGCAACCACTCGAACCACACCTGCGCTGGGGCATGGTGGCCGCCTCGGGAGCCGTCTTCATCGCCGCCTACGGCGTGCTGATCCAGACCTGGCGGATCATGCTCGTCGAATGGGATGCGCGGCTCTCATTCTGGCGAGCCGCGCACATCTGGAGCGTGGCCAACCTCTACCGGTACGTACCGGGCAAGGTCTGGCAGATCGGCGCCATGGGCATGATGGCACAGAAGGAGGGCGTCTCGGCGGTTGCGGCCACGGGATCGGCCCTGCTCAATACCGTGGTCAACATCACCACCGGATTCGCCATTGCCCTGGCCACCGGGTCGGTGGCGCTCGACGCGTACCACCCGGGCGCCAGCCGGGTGGCGCTCGTGCTCACGGTGCTGGCCCTGGGGGGACTTATCGCTCTGCCCGTCGCCATGCCGCGCGTGCTCCAGCTGGCCCGGCGCCTCTCGGGGCGGGACCTGCCTGTGGCCGCGGTGCCGCCCCGCGTGATCGCTTACGCGATTGCCGGGAACCTCGTCACGTGGGTGATGTATGGGTTTGCGTTCCAGCTCATCGTGATCGGCGTGCTGGGGCACGCGGCTGGCGCGCTTTCCAGCTACATCGCAGTTTACAGCGCATCGTACGTGCTCGGATACATTGTATTGTTCCTGCCGGCAGGCATCGGGGCTCGCGATGGCGCGATGGCCGCGGCGTTGCCGGCATTCAAGCTCATGACGGGACCGCAGGCGGTGTTGATCGCGGTCTCGTCGCGCCTGTGGACTTCCATACTGGAACTCGTGCCCGGATTCCTGTTCCTCGCCGTCGACGCGTGGCGTCGCCCGTCCAAATAGGATGACAAAACGACCACTCCGCCGCGATGCGCCGCTCGCGGCGCCCGTGCTCCCGGCCCCGCGGTTCGCGCTGGGCTGGGCGGCCCTGACATACGCGCTGTGCACGCTCGTGCTCGTGTATCCGGTGTTCGCGGGGCAGTTCCTCGTCAGCCCGCATAGCGACCAGTACATCGCGGGGTACGCGTTCCGCCTGTTCGGCGCCCAATCGCTTCGTGCCGGCCACGGTTTCCCGCTTTGGAATCCGTACATCTTCGGCGGCCTGCCGTACGTGGCGGCCATGCACGGGGACATCTTCTACCCGACCTTCCTGCTGCGGATGGTGATGCGCACCGACCTGGCGATGACGTGGGGGTTCGCCATCCACCTCTTCCTGGCCGGCATCTTCACCTACGGGTTCCTGCGGGCGTGGGGCTTCGGGTTCTTCGCGTCGCTGTTCGGCGGCGCGGCCTACATGCTCAGCGGCCAGATCGCGTCGCTCGCCTCGCCGGGGCACGACGGCAAGCTCTTCGTGAGCGCGCTCTTCCCGTTGGCGCTCTGGATGCTGCTGCTCGGCATTCGGGACGGGAAGCGCTGGACCTGGGGCGCGCTCGCGCTCACGGTGGGGCTCGCCGTCCTGAGTCCCCATCCGCAGCTACTCCAGTACATGCTGCTTGGCTCGGGCGCGTTCGCCCTCTACATCGCGTTCAGCGACCACGAGGGCAGGGGACGCCTTCCCCGAAACGTCGCCGTCCGGCGGCTCGCGTACGCCCTGGGGGCGGTGGCCGTGGGCATGCTGATCGGCGCCGTGCAGTTCATGCCCGTCATCGAGTACACCCCGTGGTCGCCGCGCGCCGGCGGACGCGGGGGCTATGCCTTCGCCACGCAGTTCTCGATGCCGATCGAGGAGTTCTTCAATACGTACCTGCCGCAGTTCACCGGGATGCTCGGCCACTACTGGGGTCGCAACGGCATCCACCTGCACAGCGAATACCTCGGCGTTTCGGTGCTGATCCTGATGGGTGCCGCGTTCGGTGCGACCATGCGGCGCGGCTTCCGCGCGTTCTGGTTGGGCACGGCCGTGGTCACCACTCTCTGGGCCATCGGCAGCGGGACGCCGTTCTATCATCTGGTCTACGCCATCGTTCCGGGAACCAAGTTCTTCAGGGCCCCGAGTACGATCTTCTTCATGACCAGCTTCGCCGTGGTGATGCTGGCCACCGTCGGCCTCGAGCGTGTGCTCGCGCGGCGGGTGAGCGTCCGGTACGCCGTCGGGTGGATCATCGCGGCCACGGTCATCGCGTTGCTGGCCAGCGGCGGGATGCTCACCAACCTGGCGCAGACCATCGCCGCGTCGTTCGCCGGCTCGCAGCGGTTCGAGGCCGTTCAGGCCAACAACGGCGCCCTCATCCTCGGGGCGTGGCGTTCGTGGTTCGTCGCCGCCCTCTGCTGCGCGCTCCTCGTCGGCATCGCCCGCCAGCAGATTGCCCTCCGGACGGCCGCGATCGCGCTGGTCGTGGTGGTCGCCCTCGATCTGCTGAGCATCGATCACAACTATTGGATCTTCTCGCCGCCGGCCTCCCAGCTCTTTGCCACGGACTCTGCCATCACCTACATGCAGCGGCAAGCGCAGCCGGGGCGCGTGCTCCCGCTGCCGGCCGGCGGCTCGAGCAACGACCGCGATCCGTACCTCTACGGCGACGGATTCATGGTGCACCGCATCCGGTCGGTGGATGGCTACCACGGCAACGAGTTGGGCGAGTATCAGCGGCTGGGCGGGAAGACCGGCCCGAACGTCCCGTACGCCAACATCATCGACCCGCAGTTCTGGAAGCTGACCAACGTGCAGTACGTGTATTCCGACGTGGACGCGCCGGACCTCACCCAGGCGTTCGCTACCCAGCTCAAGCGTCCCGACATCACCTTCACTCGCCTGGCCGGACCCGTCAGAAACTCGGTCGGATCCATGGTCTATCTGCTGAAGCCGTCGCAGAACGATCCATACGCATGGGTCGCGCCGGCCATTGTGAAGGCCACCGAAGACCAGACCTTGCCCACCGTGCTCAATCCGAAGTTCGATCCGGCCACCGTCGCCGTGTTCGACACCGCCGCCAACGTCACGCCCGTGCAGCTCTCCGCGATCCCCAAACCGCTCGACATCACCACCAACGTCACGACCTATGGGCCCGGTCACGTGGTGATGGATCTGAGCGCGCCCGCGCCCGCCGGGGCAGCCCTGGTCGTGTCCGAGAACTACTATCCCGGCTGGCGGGCCACCGTCGACGGCAAACCGGACCGGTCCATCGGCCGTACGGACTACGCCCTGATCGGCGTCGCGCTGCCGGCCGGCGCCCGACACGTCGAACTCGACTTCGACGACCCGGCATACGAATCGGGCAAGAAGGTGACGCTGGCCGCCCTCCTCATTGCGCTCCTCCTGACGGCCGGCGGCATCGCGGCGGAGCGGAAGCGCCGTGCCTGAGCGCGCCCTCGTCGTCGTCCCGACGTACAACGAGCGCGAGAACATCGCACGAATCATCGAGGCCGTGCTGGGGCAGGACCCCCGCCTCGAACTCCTGATCGTGGACGATGGTTCGCCGGACGGGACGGCCGGCATCGTCAAGGACATCATGGCCGCCAACCCCAGGGTCCATATTCTCGAACGGGAGAAGAAGTTGGGCCTTGGCACGGCGTATCTGGCCGGATTCGCCTGGGCGCTCACCCAGGACTTCGCCTACGTCTTCGAAATGGACGCCGATTTCTCGCACGATCCGGCCCACCTGCCACAGTTCCTCGGAGCCATCCAGAGCGCCGACCTCGTTCTCGGCTCCAGATACCTCGATGGGCGGGTAAGTGTAGTCAACTGGCCAATATCCCGCCTCCTCCTCAGCTACTTTGCGAACGTCTACGCCCGTTTGGTCACCGGACTTCCAGTCTGGGACTCGACCGGTGGATTCAAGTGCTTTCGCAGATCAGTTCTCGAAGCAATTGACCTGCATGGAGTTCACTCGAATGGATATGCGTTCCAGATCGAGATGAGCTTCAGGGCCTGGAAGAAGCGGTTCCGGATCGCCGAGATCCCGATCGTGTTCGTCGACCGCACGGAGGGCACCAGCAAGATGTCCAAGGCCATCGTACGCGAGGCCATCTGGATGGTCTGGTGGCTGCGGTTCAAGTCGATCTTCCACCGGCTGTAATCCGGCCGCCGGGAGCCTTCCGCCGCCGATGATTCCAGCCGGCCGAGAGTTCTACAAGATGAGCGGCTCCGGCAACGACTTCGTGTTCGTCGATGCCCGGACCGTGCCGCCGGGTCACCTCGACCATGTCGAGGCCATCCGGTCCATCTGCGCCCGTGGCACCGGCGTCGGGGCCGACGGGATCGTGTTTCTCGAGCCCAGCACGGCCGCGTCCGTCCTGCTCAGGTACCTGAACAGCGACGGATCGGTGGCTGCCCTCTGTGGAAATGCGACCCTGTGTACGGCCCGCCTCTTCGTGGAGCTCGGCGGCGCGGCCCCCGGTCAGGCATTTACCATCGAGACGGCTGCTGGAGTGCTCGGGGCGGTCGTCCACGCCGCCTCCGGCCCGGAGGTCGATATGCCGGCCGTCGAGCGGCTGACGCCAGCCGCCGCCGTTCCCTTGGGTCCCGGCGAGCAACGAGTGGCGTTCGCACAGGTGGGGATCCCGCACCTGGTGATCCTCTGCGACGACATCGAGGCGGTCGACGTCGTGGGCCGCGGGCGCCCGCTGCGCTTCGATCCGATGTTCGAGGCCGGGACCAATGTGGACTTCGTGGCCCGGGGCCCGAACGGCCGCTGGTACATGCGGACCTACGAACGAGGGGTCGAGGGCGAAACGCTGGCCTGTGGGACCGGGGCAGTGGCGTCCGCCGTGGTCCTCGACCAGTGGGGCTTGGCGCCAGAAGGCGGCACGATCGTGACCAGGTCGGGCAAGGAGCTCCGGATCGGCATCCGAACCGAAGGCGGCGCCGTTTGGCCGAGGCTCGCCGGAGAAGCCCGCATCGTCTACCGCGGATTCCTGGCCGAGATCTGACGCCAGATCGGCACGTCCACAGCGCCTACCAAGCGGCGTTGGGTCCATACGAAGCAGCCGATGCCTGCCAACAGACGAGAAACAACATCACATCGAACGCCATAAAGCACTGTGGCGCGGTGCATTACTTTATCAATGACCGCCTGGAAGTGCACACACGATGCGGTCTTTTCCACAGTTATAGTTTACATAATCTTTCTTATACGAACTATTTAGGCGACAGTGTGGCGCGTGATAGGCACCATGCTGGCGTGAATTGCCGACGCTCTACACCTTGACGGAAGCCAAGAAGAAGCCGCCGGACGTCGCGCAACGCGATCATCCGGCGGCTGAGAACCCACGCACTTCTGGCAGGAACGAGCTCACGCCCGTTGGCCGGGGCCAGCGGTCACCGCACCGAGATCAGCCCTTCGTTGCCGGCTTGGCCTCGATCTCGCCCAGCCGCACCCGGGCCTCCGCCGCCACTCCCTGATCCTTTGGATCCTGCACGAGAGACTGCCAGATGGTCCGGGCGCTCGCCGTGTCGCCAGCGGCCAGGAACGCCCGCGCTGCCTTGGACCGTTGAAAGGCCTTATTGGCGTCGGACCGTGCGGCGTCGGCAGCCTTCTGATACGAGGCGGCGGCGGCCGCCGCCTTGTCGCCTTGCATCTGTCCGTCTCCCATCAGGCTGTAGATGGACGCCATGTCCATGCCGGCTGCGCTGGCTTTGGTGAGCTTCTGGAGCACCACCAGCCCCGAGTCCAGCTTCCCCGCGTTGAAATCGATCTGCGCCAGAAGCAGGCCGGCCTCAATGCCGGACTGGGTGTCGCCGTAGTTGTCGGCCACCTTGTGCAGGTCGTTCTCGGCCAGCGCCTGGTTCCCGGCCGACACCGACTGCAGCGCCGTGTTCAGGGCCCGCTCGGCCGCCTGGTTCTTCAACTGGATGGACCTGGTGTAGTACCAGTAGGCACCCGCGCCAACGGCGGCCACGACGGCCACGATTGCGACCGCGCGGCCGTTGCGCTGGAACCACTCGATGATGGTTTCTTCGCGGCTCGGGCCCGCGGCGGACGCTGATGTTGGATCGGTCATGTCAACGGAGATGAGGTGCCCCTGGGGTGACTCGAACACCCGGCCAACGGTTTAGGAAACCGCTGCTCTATCCACCTGAGCTACAGGGGCGAGTGTTGAGGTACGGTGCCAACCCTCAAACCTAATTCCCCGCATGCGTGACACCAGTGCTGGCGCCAGGCAGCGAGTTCGCGGACGGGCCCAACGGTACGAACACGGCGGCGGAGTCCCGCAGGCTGGTCGCGCAGACAGGCAGCCGTTGGGCGGGAACCCCGAACCACGGACACCTCGCGGTCGGCCGGCAGCCCACGCAGAGGCCACCCCGCGCGGGGAAAGCGATTCGCGCTCCCCTTCCCCCGGCCCCCGCCCTCACTGCAGGTGCAGCACCCGGAGCAGCAGCACGGCCATCCCCATCAGGCCGAGCAGCGACGCGGCCACCGCCGCGGTCACGCGCCCGCCCACGGCGACCATGCCGCGGATCTCCACACCGAGCCCCATCCCGGCCATCGCCAGCACCATCAGGAGCGTGGTCATCGTGTGCAACGGTGCCGCCGCGACGTCGGGCACGAGCCCCAGCGACCGGGACACCGCCATGACCACGAAGCCGACGATGAACCACGGAATGAACCGGTGCCACGCCAGCCGCTGGTGTTCCGACGGCTGCCGATGCCCGAGCGCGAGCAGCAGCACGACCGGTCCCAGCAGCAGCACGCGCACGAGCTTCACGAGCGTCCCCACCTGCCCCGCCAGTGCACTCACCGGGAACGTGGCCGCCACCACCTGCGGCACGGCGTACACGGTGAGCCCGGCGAGGACGCCGTATTGATACATCGACAGTCCGATGGCGTGTCCGAGGGGCGGCAGCACCAATACCAGGATCACGCCGAGGATATTGGTGAAGGCCACCGACGACGCGACGTCGTGTCCTTCCGCGCGGATCACCGGCGCGACCGCGGCAATGGCGGCGTTGCCACAGATGGAATTGCCGCACGCCACGAGCACCGACAGCCGGTGCGAGAGGCCGGCCGTCCGCGAGATCCCATAACTCACCATGATGGCGATGGCCACCGTCCCGGCGATCCCGGCCAGGAGCGCGGGGCCGGCGTGCAGCAGTTCGGGAAGGTTCACCGACGCCCCCAGCGCCACGATCGCCACCTCGAGGGCCGGCTTGGCGGCCACGCGAACGCCGGGCGCCCACCGCGCGCCCATCGGCCACACGGCGCGGACCACCATGCCCAGCAGGATGGCCAGCACGAGAGACTCGACGAGCGCGTGGCCGAAAACCTCCGCCTCGACCCAGGCGAGCGCCCACCCCGCCACGCCGACGCCGGACGCGAGCAGGAGCCCTGGGGCCACCGCCAACCACCATGCGGGCCGGAAAGCGGAGGGCCACGACGTCGGTACCACGAGTGTATCGGACATGGCCCAACATTCGGGATGAACCCGCCCCCGTGCCATTGCGAGCAGGCCATATGTTTCATAACCTATAGTTATGTCTCGTCCGAACGTCCCCGTCGCGCCCGCTGCCGACCTCGACCTCCTCGTCGTCCTCGCCGTCATTGCCCGCGAGCGCTCGTTCACCCGCGCCGCCAAGGTACTCGGGGTCAGCCAACCCTCCATCTCGGCGCGCGTGCGCCGCCTCGAAGCCCGGGTCGCCGAGCCGGTCTTCGAGCGGCTCGGTCGCGGCGTGCGGCTCACCCCAACCGGCGAAGCGCTGCTCCCCGCCGCCGAACGCGCCCTCGCTCTGGCGCAGGAGGCTGATCAGCTCTGGACCGGCCTCGGCACCGAGTCGCGGGGGTTCGTTCGCCTCGCCGCCAGCACCACGATCGCCGGCTACGTACTCCCGGCGGCCGTCGCCCGCTTCCAGCGCGAGCATCCCGGCGTGGAGTTGGAGGTCCAGGTGGGCAACACGGCCCACGTTTCGCGACTCGTCGAGGCGGGCGAACTCGCCTGGGGTCTGGTGGAAGGGCCCGTGGATACCACCACGCTGGTAGCGCGCACCTTCCTCGAGGACGAGATGATCCTCGTGGTGCCGGTCCGCCACCCGTGGGCACGCCGCCGGCAGGTGGCGCCCGCTGAACTCGAGCAGGCCGAATTTCTGGCTCGTGAGGCAGGCTCCGGCACGGGTGCCATCTACGAGGCCGTGCTCGCCGCGCAGGGAGTCCGCCTGCGTCCGCGCATTCGCATCGCGCACTCGCGCGCCATCGTCGCCTCGGTCGCCGCCGGCGCCGGAGTCGCGATCGTGTCGGCGCTCGTGGCGCGCCCCTTCGTCGAGGCCAGGCGCGTGGTCCACGTCCCGATCGACGGTGTCGCCATCCGTCGCGCGTTCAGCAGCATTCACCGACCGGGACGCACCCTCGCCGGCCTCGATCGCCGTCTCCTCCAGGCGCTGGGCACCCGGGATCACTGGTGAGCGGGCGCGATGCGACGCTGCGGCGGCCGCAGGTCACACCGTGAGGATCGTCTCCACTCGCCTGCCCCGCAGCGCGTCGGCGCCCCCCAGGAAGCCCAGGACCATCAGGAAGCTGAGGCCGACCACGGTACCGCCCACACGCTCCACCAGCCGGCATGCGGCGGCCGCGGTTCCCCCGGTCGCCAGCACGTCGTCCACCACCAGCACGCGGGCGTCGCGGCCCAGGGCGTCGGCGTGCACCTCCAGCGCATCGGTGCCGTACTCGAGGGCATAGTCCTCACGCGCCCGCTCCGCGGGCAGCTTTCCGGGTTTGCGCATCGGCACGAGGCCGGCGCCCAATCGCAGCGCCACCGGCGCGCCGAGGATGAATCCGCGGCTCTCGATGGCCACGACGCGGGTGATCCGGTCGGCCGCGTACGCATCGGCCAGCGCATCGGTCACGCGCTTGAACAACGCCGGATCGAGCAGCACCGGCGTGATGTCCTTGAACAGGATGCCCGGCTTGGGAAAGTCGGGAACGTCGCGGATGGCGCGGGCTACGTCGTGGGCAAGGGACACGGGCGGCACTCGGTGAAGGTGGCGCGGGTCAGCGCATGATGACGAATCGATCGGGGAGCGGCGCCGGGTCCTCGCGTTCGGAGAGCCGGACGTCGGCCACGTCGGCCGACGGCGGCCCAGTCTGCAGCTCGGCGACGAAGCGCGCGATCGCCGCGCGGGGGGCCAGGACTTCGAGCACCACCGAGCCGTCGGGCATGTTGCGCGTCCAGCCGACGACGCCGAGCGCCCGCGCCGTCTCACGCGCGAACCAGCGGTAGCCCACGCCCTGTACCCGCCCGATGACCGTGATCCGGTATTCCACCGGATCGCCGGGCGTCGCTAGGGGGTCCATCCGTGGCGTCCCAGCAGCGGCACGAAGCGCACCGCGTCGAGTTCCTCCCGCTCGAAACCGTCGCCGCGCCGAGTCACGAGCACGAGCGTCTGCTCGTGGCGCCCGCCCACCGGCACGAGCATCCGTCCGCCGTCGGCCAACTGGCCGAGCAGCGGCGTCGGCACGTCGGGCGAGGCCGCGCTCACGAGAATCGCGTCGTACGGCGCGTACTCGCGCCATCCGACCGTCCCGTCGCCGACGAGCAGCGACACGTTGTTCACCCCGAGCGACCGGATGTGCTGCTGCGCCGACTCCATGAGGGGCGCCACGCGCTCGATGGAGAAGACCTGGTCGACCAGGTGCGACAGCAGCACCGTCTGGTACCCGGATCCCGTGCCGATCTCGAGCACGCGCTCGCGCCCCGTGAGCTTGAGCAGTTGCAGCGATCGGCCGTGCACCGTCGGCTGGGAAATGGTCTGGCCATTGCCGATCGGGAGCGCCGCATCCTCGTACGCCCGGTGGCGGATGCCGGTGGGCACGAACTCATGGCGCGGCGTCAGCTCGAATGCCCGCAACACGGCGAGGTCCGAGACGCCCTTCTCGCGGAGCATCTCGACCAGCCGCTGTCGCGGCCCGCGCATCGCTACCCCAGCGGAAGATCGCGCCACCATTCACTCGCCGTTCGGAGGATGTCGTAGTTGGTGACGTCCAGATGCAGCGGCGTCACGGAGATGTAGCCGTCGTCGATGGCGCGGAAGTCGGAATCGTCTTCCCCACTCCAGCTGATCGACCCGCCGCCGATCCAGTAGATGGGCCGCCCCCACGGATCGTGCATCGGTTTGAGCGAACCAGAATAGGCGCGGCGTCCCAGCCGCGTGAGCCGCACGCCCTTGATGCCGGACGGCGCCACCGGCGGCAGATTCACGTTGAACAGCGTGTGCGCCGGAAAGTGTCGCAGCGAGGTCAGATGCGCCAGCAGGGGCGTCAGCACCGGCACCTGTGCCCGCAGGTGCGACAGGTCGGCCCGGAGATCACCGCCGGCGAACGACACGGCGATCGACCGGATGCCCAGCGACAGCCCTTCCATCGCGGCCGCCACGGTGCCGGAGTAGAGCACGTCCTCGCCCATGTTGTGCCCGTGATTGATCCCGCTGATCACGAAGTCCGGGCGATCGGGCATCAGCGCCTCCACGGCCAGCATCACGCAGTCGGTCGGCGTGCCGTCCACCTGAAACCGGCGCTCGCCCACGCGCACCGGCCGCAGGGGATGATGCAGCGTGAGTGAATGGCTGGTGGCACTCTGCTCGCGATCCGGCGCGACGACCGTCACATCACCCAGCGGCGCAGCGGCCTCCTGCAGGCACTCCAGTCCGTGGGCCAGAATCCCGTCGTCGTTGGTCAGCAGCAGGCGCATCACCCGTCCGCCTCGTCATGCAGCAGGTCGTGCAGGTCGCGCAGCGATTCTTCGAGCGCCTGCAGCACCTCCACGTGCAGGGCCCCGAAGGTGATGTCGCGCAACTCTCCCGTCTTGCGCCGTTCCTCCACCTTCTGGCGAGCGCCGTCGATGGTGTACTTCTCGACGTATAGCAGGTGCTTCACCAACAGCACCAGCTCGATCTCGCGCCGCTGGTACACGCGGTTGCCCGACCGGTTCTTGGCCGGGTTCAGAAACCGGAACTGGCTCTCCCAGTACCGGAGCACGTGCGGTTTGAGGTCGGTGAGTTCGCACACCTCGCCGATGGAGAAGAATTCCTGAACGGGATCCGGCGCATTCATCGATCTTGCTCCGCGCGCAGGTCGCGCGCCATGAGTTCCTGGACGGCCGCGCGGGCCGTCTGTCCTTCGAACAGAATGCGAGACACCATCGCCGCAATCGGCATCTCCACGCCTTCTCGCTTGGCGAGGGCCAGGGTGCTGACGGTCGTATCCACGCCTTCGACCACCGTCTGCTTTCCCTCGAGCACCTCGGCCAGCGTGCGCCCCTGGCCGATCTCCACACCCAGTGTCCGGTTCCGGCTGAGCCCGCCGGTGCACGTCAGCACCAGGTCCCCCAGGCCGGCCAGCCCGGCGAACGTCGCGGGGTTGGCCCCCAGCGCCACCCCCAGGCGGGTCATCTCGGCCAGGCCCCGCGTGATCAGCGCCGCGCGCGAGTTATGTCCCAACCCCACGCCGTCGTGGATGCCCGTGGCCACCGCCATCACGTTCTTCAGCGCGCCGCCCAACTCGACTCCCACGATGTCGTCGTGCGTGTACACGCGAAACCGGGCGCCGCTCAGCGCGCTCTGCACCCGCGACGCCGCCTCGGCGCTGCGCGCCGCGGCCACGATCGCCGTGGGCAGTCCGGCCGCGACCTCGGCGGCGAAGCTGGGGCCCGAAATCGCCACCACATCGCGGCCGGCCAGTTCGTGCTCGATCACGTCCGACATCAGAGCGAGCGTTCCGCGCTCGATGCCCTTGGAGGCGACCACCACCGTGGCCTCCGGCGGCACATGGCCGACGCCGGCCGTCACGATCTCCCGCAGGTGCTGCGCCGGTGTGGCATACACCACCATCTCCGCTCCCTCGAGCGCCTCCGCGTGGTCGTGCGTGGCCCGGATCCCCACCGGCAACGCCACGCCGGGC
This sequence comes from uncultured Gemmatimonadaceae bacterium, assembly GCA_963814345.1. Lineage (GTDB taxonomy): Bacteria > Gemmatimonadota > Gemmatimonadetes > Gemmatimonadales > Gemmatimonadaceae > JAGWRI01. Next base: position 277,615 of record CAWFCT010000018.1, read on the forward strand.
AGGAACGCCCGGTTCTCGTGGTGGGCGTTCACCGACTCCACCACGTGCGGCTCCCACGCCCACAGCCGCACCGGGTGCTGCTTGCGCGCCAACAGTTGCGCGAGCGCGGTGCCCCAGGCGCCGGCGCCGACGACCGTGGCCCGCACTACTGGACCGCTCCCCAGTAAAGCCATGCCGCGAGCGCGACCGTCACCACGACGGCCACCACGAGTCCCCACGTGACGCCGAGGGATCCCATCTTGGCGAACCGGTGCTCCTCGCCCCGCCGCAGCCGTCCCATGTTCGGACGGTGGGTCCAGAACACGAAGAGGGCGATCAGGACGCTGACCGCGAGCATCGGAGTCGCTCCGCCCTCGGACGCTGCCACGAACACCGGCAACGCGCCGGCCGCGGCCAGCGACCCGAGCGACACGAATCCGGTGACGCCGAAGGTGGCCACGAACACGGCGAGGGAGAACAGCGTGGGAATGGGGGTGAGCGCGAGGAAGACACCGCAGGCCGTGGCCACGCCCTTGCCGCCCTTCCCGAAGCGAAGCCACACCGGACGGACGTGCCCGACGATGGCCGCCGCCCCATACAGGATCGGCAGCCACGTCGGGGCGATCGCTCCCGTCGTCACGCCGGGCAGCAGTGCCACCGGCAGTGCACCCTTGAGCATGTCGACGGCGAACACCACCAACCCCACCTTCACCCCGAGCACGCGCACCACGTTCGTCGCGCCGAGGTTCCCCGAGCCTTGCGTCCGCAGGTCCACGCCCGCCGCCCGTCCGGCCAGATACGCTGCCGGAATCGATCCCGCCGCGTAGGCCACGAGGACCCCGAGCAGCGGATGCATCTCAGCCCGCCTTGCGCCGGAGCACGATGCGCAGCGGGTTGCCGGTGAACCCCCACCGCTCGCGGAAGCCGTTGTGCAGGTACCGCACGTAATGTTCCTCGACGAGATCCGGATGGTTGCCGAACACGGCGATCGTCGGCGGAGCCACCTCCACCTGCGTGGCATAATTGAGCTTCACCTCGACGCCCGCCGCCTGCGGCGGCTGCAACCGCGCCAACAGCTCTTGCAGCCCGGCGTTCACCTGGGACGTCCCGATGCGTTTGACGCGCTCCGCCTCCACCGTCAGCAGCAGTTCCAGCAGCCGCTGCACGCGCTGACCGGTCAGGGCCGACGTGAACAGGAACGGGACGAACCGCAGGTACGGCGCCTTCTCGCGGCAGGTCTTCTCGAATCGCGCCGTCGCCTTGTCGTCCTTCTCCGCCAGGTCCCACTTGTTGACGACCACGATGAGGCCGCGCCCGGCCTCCCAGGCCAGCGTCGCGATCTTGAGATCCTGATTGTGCAGCCCCTCCGCGGCGTCGATGACGAGGACGCAGATGTCGGACTGCTCGATGGCGCGCCGCGCCCGCAGCGAGGAATAGAACTCGATGCCGTCGTCGATCTTCGTCTGGCGTCGCAGCCCCGCGGTGTCCACGAACACGAACAACCGCCCGTGATAGGTCATCGGCGTGTCGATGGCATCGCGCGTGGTGCCCGATTCGTCGGCCACCACCAGCCGCTCCTCGCCGAGCAACCGGTTCACGAGCGACGACTTGCCGACGTTCGGGCGGCCCACGATCGCCACGCGGAGCGCCTCCGGTTCCTCCTCCGCCCCCGCCGGCAATCGGTCGACCAGCGCATCCAGCAGATCGCCCGAGCCCTTGCCGTTCAGCGCCGACACCGGCACCGGGTCGCCGGCGCCCAATTCGTAGAACTCGTAAAAGTCCGTGTCGCGCGGATCGTCGACTTTGTTCACCACCAGGACCCATGGCTTCCCGCTTCCCCGCAGCAACTCCGCCACCCGGGCGTCGTTGGGGTGCAGGCCGGCCCGCGCATCGACCACGAACGCCAGCAGGTCGGCCTCGCCGATGGCCACCTCCACCTGACGCCGGATCTCGCGATCCATGGGCAGACGCGGATCGTCGTTGAGCCCCCCGGTATCCACCAGCCAGAACTGGCGGCCGTTCCACTCCGCGCGCGCGAAGTGCCGGTCACGTGTCGTGCCCGCCTCCTCCGAGACGATGGCGGTGTTGGTGCCCACCAGACGATTGAACAGATGCGATTTGCCGACGTTCGGGCGCCCGATGAGCGCAATGACCGGAATGCTCACGCGGCGTGCGTCTCGCGCGCGTCGTCCCGGCCTTCCATCGACAGGACGTCGATGAAGTCGTACGACGGGTAGACCGGCATCGGCATCTCCTCACGGAGCGCGACGAACCGCTCGTCGTCCAGGAAGGTGCCGTCGTCATTGATCGTCTCGGCCGGAATCAGCGCCAGCTCCAGGTCGTGGCGATCCTGCAGGGCCCGCCGAATGTCGGCCCCCACCAGCAGGCCCGCCGTCGTCGTGGTCGGGCCGAACAGGGAATTCTCCATCACCAGCAGTTCGAAGCGCGCTCCCGTGCGCGCCGTCAGGCGGTCCAACAAGTCGGGCATCAGCCCGCGCATCGAGACCCCGGTGACGACGCCGATCCGGCGGCCGTCCAGCCGCGGCAGCGCCTCCAGCCCCTCCTGCACGCGCCCCCGCAGCGCCGTGACCGCCCCCACCCCGTTCTCGATCTGCACGAAATCCCCGTAGTGCTCGGCCTCGGGAAATGCGCGGCCGGCCAGGAGGTACAACTCGTCCGAACCGAACACCCACGGGTTGCCGCGCGCGGCGCGCGCCCGCGTCGCCCACCGCTCCACGTGATCGAGCAGCGCGCCGGCCATCCCGGGGTCCATCGAGCGGCCCGTATAGAGGTGCGAGAACTGCGTCAGCCCCACCGGCACCACGGCCACCGAGATGACCGCGTCGCCCAGCGACCACAGGTCGGCGAGCGATTGCTCGAGCACCGCGCCGTCGTTGAGCCCGGGCACGATCACCATCTGCGTGTGGAACTGAATGCCCCCGGCGGCAAGCCGCTGCAGTTGCGCCAGCACGTTCGGCACCCGGGGATTGTTCAGCAGAACCTTGCGGGCCTCCCACGGCGTCGCATGCACCGAAACGTAGAGCGGCGACAGGCGGTACTCGAGAATCCGCGCGAAGTCGCGATCCTTGAGATTGGACAGCGTCGCGAAGTTCCCGTACGCGAACGAGAGGCGGTAGTCGTCGTCCCGCACGTACAGCGGCTTCCGCAGCCCCTTGGGGAGCCCTTCGATGAAGCAGAACTCGCAGCGATTGGCGCAGCGACGGATGGTGGGCGGCTGGAGTTCGACGCCCAGTGGCTCGCCGTCGGGACGCTCGATCTCATACACCACGTCTTCCCCGTCCGGCTGCCGTGCCTCGACGACCAGCTCGTCGTCGGCGGTCAGGAATTCCCAATCCAGGAAATCCTGCAGTTCCCGCCCGTTGACCGTCAGCAACTCGGTGCCGGGCGCGATGCCCAGCTCCTCGGCGATGCTTCCCGCGATGACTTTGGCAACTCTGACCATCGGCTATCCATGACGGAGGGGAAAGGAGCGGGAACCACGCCTATATCCCCGGGCGACGGACCACGCCGGCGCACCCGCGCCGAAGCTCATGCAACTTAGGAGCTAAACACGCCGAAATCAAGAAACGACGGGAACTTCCGCTCCCTCAATCGAGACACGACGAAGGGCCCACCAAAGGGTGGGCCCTTCGCGCTCCTCATGACCGGCCGACGCGTCAGTTGCCGAGCGGCGCGTACTTGAAGGCCGTGATCCCCGGCGCGGTCACGGTGATGGAGAACTGTCCCGCCGCTTCCGGCGCGACCGGCCCCACGACCTGTTGCTGCGAGGTCACCACCGCACCCTTGTTGTCCAGGAAATCCACCTTCATGGTGTACGTCTGGGCGGTCGCCGTGTGATTCGTGATCGTACCACCCAAGGTGACTTTGTTGCTCGCGTTGCTGAACTCGTTGAACGCGACGACCACCGGCATGCTGTCCGTGCTCGCGTTCGCCTTCACCGCCAGATCCGTGTACACGCGGTTCGAATCGGTGGTGAGCGCCGCCGAATCGGTGAGTTGCTTCTTCAGCTTCGCCCCCTTGGCCTTCGCGTACCGCGCGACGATGTCCTTGTTCAGATCGGCGAACTTCTTGGCCAGGCCGGCGTAGGTGAGCGTGGCCAGCCGGGCGTTCTTGCCATCCGGGTCTACCTCTTTGAGGCGGTTCACCAGCACCAGCGCCGAATCGTACTGCTGCGCCCGGATATCGTAGATCGCCAGGTTCGACAGCGCGTCGCGGTGGTACGGATTGGAGACGTAGGCCGCGTGGAAGAGCGTGCGCGCTGCCGCCTCGTCATTGGCATGCGCTGCGGCCACGCCGGCCTGGATCAATTCGTTGAACGTGAACTTGGATGGATCGGCCACCTGCGCCTGGTAGGCGGCTTTGGCGGATGCGGTATCGCCCATCTCGAGGCTCACCTGCACCATCGACGACCGGGCCGACTCCCGAAATGAACTGGACGCCGTCGTATCGTTCGCCAGCGCTTCGAACGTGGCCTTCGCCACGCCGTCGTACCGCTGCTTGGCTGCTGAGTCCGTGGCGGCCTGCGCTGCGTTCGACGCGAGCTGCCCGAGATTCAGCTCCGATTGCCACTTCACGTTGTTGTAGGTCGAATCGCTCGACGCCAGCGCGATCGTCTTCTGGAACAGTGCGATCGCCGAATCGGTCTGCTGACGGCGCTGCGCGACCTGGGCGAGCACCATGTAGCCGTACGGCGTCGTGTCGTTGAAGTAGAGCGACCATTTCGCGTGGGTCTCGGCCGAATCGATCGCCCCCGCGTTCAGCTCCTGGATGGCGCCGTTCACGAGCGAGATCCACGGCTTCTGGCTGCGCCACTTGATCGTCTCCGACGTGCACTCCGGCATGGCCTTCTCGACCACCTTGAACGACGAGTCCGCCTCTGCCGCCAGATTGACCGTGCTGTCGGTGTTCGTCGTGAATCCGAGACGGCCCCGCTTGACGACGAGCGGAACGTTCGGCTGCATGCTCCACAGCACCATCAGCTTACCCATCTCGTACGCGTGGCCCACCGGATTCTCCGCGCTGCCGCCCTGCGAGAGCAGGCGCACCGCGCTGGCCAGTTTGCCCTGGATCTCTTCCGGCTTGGCGTCGGCAGCGGCGCCGGCCACCTGCGAAATGGTGAGGTATGCCCGCGCGACCTCCGACGGCTTGCCCTCGTCCACAGAGCAAGCTTTGGTCTGCGCCTGTAGGGCCGCCGCTGGAAGCACCAGCGCTGTGGCCAGCATGATTGACGTGATGGCCGTCGACCGGAAGACCAGCATCGGAATCTCCTAGAATTTCGTGTGCGGTTACTGAAGCGGGGCCCCCGTCCGGCATGGACCGGCGGGGGATGGGGGTCAGTCTCTGTCCGCCAGGGCGGCGGCCTCCAAGAATATATCCCGCGGCGCCCGTCCTGTCGCCAGGGCGACCCGCTCTACATCCTCATACTCTGGTTTGGCCCGTCGGGTCCCATCCGGGAGCCAGACCACCTTCACGGTCACCGGGTGCCCGGCGACGGTTACCTGCCGATGCTCGCGGGCCAGTGCATGGCGTTCCACCACCGTCCGCCGGACCCCGATCGTCGTGGTTTCCTGGAACATTACGCGCTCCAGCGCATCGGCGCTGGCGGTCGTGGCCAGCATTTCCACCCGTGTGCCGGGCCGCCCTTTCTTCATCGCCGTGGGCACGAGCACCACATCCAGCGCCCCGGCGGCCCGAAGGCGGTCGGCCGCGGCCGCAAGGTATTCACCGCTCATATCGTCGATATCGCAGGCGAGTTGGACGAGCAGCTCCGACTCGCCCGCCATCGCTCCGGAACCGGCGGGCTCCGCCAGAACGATCCTCAGGGCATTCGCCCGGTCCTTGAAGTCCTTCGTCCCCGCCCCGAATCCGCTCCGCAGGGGGATGAACGCCCCTTCATACGCACCTGAGGCGAGCACGCGCACCAGCGCCGCCCCCGTGGGGGTCACCAGTTCCCCGGCCCCCTCCGGACCGAGCCGCACGGCCACCCCCTCCAGCAGCCGGAGCGTCGCCGGCGCCGGCACCGGCAGGCGCCCGTGCGCGGCCTGGACGAATCCGTCCCCCACGCTGATCGTGCCGCAGTACACCCGCGTCACACCAAGGAGGTGCAGCCCCCACACCGACCCGAGCACGTCGAGGATCGCATCCACCGCCCCCACCTCGTGCAGATGCACACGTTCCACCGTCGTGCCGTGAATGGCGGCTTCCTGTTCGGCGATCGCGGTGAACGCGGCGTCGGCCTGCTGTTTCACCTCCGATGGCGCGTCGCACCGGCCCACGATCTCGCGTATCTGCTTGAGGTGCCGCCCGTGCGGCTGGGGCGGAATGTCGAAGTCCACCTTCGTGCACGCGATCGACGCGCGGGAGACGTCCGCGATGCGAACGTCCACCCCGTCCAGCCCCAGCCGTCCCGGGAGCGCCCGTAGCCACTCCGGGTCGAGCCCCACGGCCACGAGCGCCCCCAGCGTCATGTCGCCGGCAATCCCGCTGAACGGGTCGAGAATGGCGATGGGCATCCTAGAACCGGTACGAGGCGCCGCTGCCCGTGTTGAACACCACCACCTCGGCGTCAGCCGGGATGGTGCGCGCGGCGGCGAGCTGCTCGGCGACCGCGAACGCGCACCCGCCCTCCGGACAGACGTCGATGCCGGACGCCCTCGCCAGACGGGCCGTGGCTCTGCGGATGTCCTCATCGGGAACCGCCCCGGCGTGCCCCTTGCTCTCCCGGAGTGCCCGCAGAATCAGCCGGTCGCCCAGCGGGCCCGGCACCCGGAGCCCACTGGCGTACGTCTGCGGGTCTTCCCATGGCGTGGCATGGTCGGCTCCGGCATCGAACGCCCGGACCATGGGCGCGCATCCGGCCGACTGCGCTACCACCATGTGCGGCAGTGGTTCCTCCGCGGACACCCACCCGTAGGCACGGAGTTCCGCGAACACCTTCCACATGCCGATCAGCCCCGTCCCGCCGCCCGTGGGATACACGATGTGCGTGGGTAGGCGCCAACCCAACTGCTCCGCGACCTCGATTCCCATCGTCTTCTTCCCTTCGATGCGGTACGGCTCGCGCAGCGTCGAGACATCGAAGAACCCGTGCTCGGCGGCGAACGCCTTGGCCTGCTTCCCGGCGTCCCCGATGTGCCCGTCCACCAGGTGGAGGTCGGCGCCGAGCGCCGCGATGGTATCGAGGATCGGCTTCGGGGTCGTGCGCGGTGCGTACACCCGCACCGGCAACCCGGCCGCAGCCCCGTACGCCGTGAGCGCGGCGCCGGCATTGCCGGCCGTCGGCACGACCAGGCCGGGGACGCCCAGCGCGGCCGCCCGCGTGACGGCTGCGCTCATGCCGCGCGCCTTGAATGACGCCGTGGGGTTCAGCCCCTCGTCCTTCACCCAGAGCCGTCGCACCCCGAGCGCCTTGGCCAACGCGGGCAGCTCCTGCATCGGCGTGGCCCCCTCGCCGAGCGATACGGGCTCCTCCTCCGGTAGCACCGGCATGATCGAGCGGTACCGCCACATGTCCCAGCGCCGGGCGATCGTGTCGAGCCGCGGCACCGGCATGTCGTAGCGCACGAGGTATGGTTGGCCACACTGCGGACACACGGTGGCCAGACTGTCGCCGGCGGCCGTGTGGGCACAGGCCGAGCACTCGAGATGCCAATGATGGGTCACGACGGATCCTCTGCTTCGGTGGACGCTGCCGCTCCGGCGGCGGGCGCGGTGGGTGATGCGGCGCGAAGCGCCGTGAGAATACGATCGGCGGACTGCCGGCTGAACCCGGGCAGCGCCGCAATGGCGTCGGGGTCGGCGTCCCGTACCCCTTGCAGTGAACCGAACGCCTGCAGCAGCTGGCGCCGCCTGGCCTCGCCCACGCCGGGAATGTCGAGAAGCGCCGACGTCACCGTGCGCGCGCGACGGCGGGTGCGTTGAAAGGTAATGGCGAACCGATGGGCCTCGTCGCGAGCCTGCTGCAGCATGCGTAGCGCCGGCGACCGCCGCGGCAGCCGCAACGACTCGGCACGCCCCAGGACGAACACTTCCTCGTCGCGCTTGGCGAGGCTGATGATCGGCATCTCGCCGAGTCCGAGTTCGACGAGCGCGTTGTGCGCGGCCCCCAACTGCCCCTTTCCGCCGTCGATCAGCACCAGATCCGGGAGCGGCTTCTCGTCCTCGCGGCGCCGCGCGAAGTAGCGGCCCACCACCTCGTGCATCGACGCGAAATCGTCGATACCGTCCACCGTCTTCACCTTGAATTTGCGGTATTCGGCGCGGTGCGGGCGCCCGTTCTGGAACCACACGCACGACGCCACCGTGTCGGTGCCCTGCGCATGCGAGATGTCGAAGCACACGAGCGTGCGGGGCAGCTTCTGCAGGCTCAGCTTTCGCTGTAGTTCGTACACCGGGTCCCCCGCGCGCTCCGTCGTCTCGTCGCCCTCGAGCAGCGACTCTTCGAGCAGGTGTCGCGCGTTCTGTTCGGCCAGGGCCACCAGTTCCCGTTTGGGGCCGCGTTGCGGCACCACCAGCCGCACCGGCGCGAGCGAGGCGGCGGTGAGCTCGGGCTCGTCACAAACGAAGGGAAGGAACACCTCGGCCGCCTTCTCCTCGAGCGGCAGATAGCCGCCCACCAGGTACGCCGAGAGCACCGCCGCATCGCTCTCCCCTTCCACGTGCTCCATGAACTGGTGCTCGCGCCCCAGCAGCTTTCCCCCGCGCACGCGGAGCAGCACGACGCACGCATCGTCCCCGTCACGCGCGAACCCGACCACGTCGCGATCGCCCCCCTCCACTTCCAGCACGACCGTCGGCTCCTCCATCTGGCCGAGGTGCTTGAGTGCGTCGCGCAACTCGGCGGCACGTTCGAAGTCGAGATCGGCCGCCGCCGCCGCCATGCGCGCCTGCACCCGTCGGACCACCTCGTCGGTGCGACCGTCCAGAAACACCAGCACCTCGTCGATCATCGCCCGGTAGTCCGCCTGCGTCTGCAGGTACACACAGGGCGCCTTGCATCGCTTGATGTAGTAGTCCAGACAGGGCCGCTCCGGCATCTGGCGCGGCATGTCGTAGTTGCACGAACGCACCGTGAAGATGCGCTTGACCACGTTCAGGGCGCGCCGCATCGCACCCACTTCCGTGTAGGGGCCGAAGTAACGCGCGCCGTCGTTCACCAGCCGCCGCGTCACGAGCACCCGCGGGAACGGCTCCTGCACGGTGACCTTGATGTATGGGTATGACTTGTCGTCGCGGAGCACGACGTTGTACCGCGGACGATGCTCCTTGATCAGGTTCGACTCGAGCACGAGGGCGGCCGTCTCGCTCGGCACCACGATCGTCTCCAGGTCCGCCACCTGACGCATCAGCACCCGCGTCTTCGGGCTCTCCGGCCGGTCGGCACCCAGATAGCTCCGGACGCGCGACCGCAGGCGCTTGGCCTTCCCCACGTACAGCACGGTCCCCCCGGCGTCCTTCCAGAGGTAGACGCCGGGCGATTCGGGCAGATTCCCGGCCCGCTCGAGGATGTGCGTGGGCACTGGCACAGGTGAATTATACCGTCCGCCCCCGGGACCCGGAAAACCGTCAGCGGGCGATGCGCATCCGGCGGGCGAAGCCCCCGATGATGCCATGCACTTCCGGTATCCGCAACACGAGCGCGCCGCCGATGTATGCGACGCCGTACACCGCGATGACGACGATGCCGGCCGTCATCCGCCCCCAGCCGCCGGTGACCCGCTGCACGGCCACGGCGAGCGCGGCGCTCACCACCGCCAGCCCCCACAGGGTGATCACGAACCGGGCGGGCAGCCCGGTGACGCCGATCCGCGCATTGAGCGTGGACCGGAGCAGGGAGAACTCCACCCAGGCCGCCATGCCCGCCGACGCCGACAGCCCCGCCGCGCCCCAGTGCGCATCCAGATGCAGCGCTCGCGGCACACCGAAGGCGAACACGACGCCGAGCACCGTCGTCAGCGCCACACGAACCACCGCGAACCGCAGCGGCGTGCGGGTGTCGCGCAACGCGTAATACGTGGAGGAGTACAACCGCCCGAGCGTCCCCGCGAGCAGCCCCACGGCCGAGCCACAGAGCACCGCCCACGTGTACACGGCGTCGGTGGCGGTGAAATGCCCGTGCTCGAACACCACGCGGGTCAGCACGTCGCCGATGGCGAGAAAGGCCACGGCGGACGGCACGACGAGAAATGCGATGCGCCGCAACCCGTCGTTGAGCCGTGGCCGGAGCAGCGCGCCGGCCTCGTCATCGGCAATCGTCGCCCGCGACATCTCGGGCAGTTCGGCCACCGACACCGACTGGCCGAACAGACTCACCGGCAGCACGTAGAGCGTGGTCGCGAATCCGAACACGGCAACCATGCCGTTGGGAAGAAAGCTGGTGAGGAATTGGTCGATGTAGCTGCTGATCTGCACCACGCCCCGGCTCACGAACACCGGCCCGAAATTCCGGCGCACCTCGGCCACGTGGCTTCCGGCCCGCCGGATCGCCAACCGGAGGTGCGGCACCAGACGGCGCACGGCCGGCAACTGGACGGCGAACTGCAACAGGCTGCCGAACACCGAGGCCCACGCCAGGTCGGTCACGACGTGCGACTTGTCGCTCATCGGGCCGCGCCAGAGCAAGACGGCGATCAGCACGACATTCCAGGCGATGGGAGCGGAGTACGACACCAGGAACTTGCGGTGGCTGTTCAGGATGCCAAGACACCAGGCCGAGAGCACCAGCAGGCCGGCGCCGGGGAAGAGAATGCGCGTGAGCGCAATCGTCAGCGCCCGCCGTTCGCCGGTGAACCCCGGGGCGATCGCGTAGATCAGCAACGGGGCCGCCAGCACTCCGACGAGCACGAAGAGCGCCATGGCGACCCCGAGAATCGCCGCCACAGCACCCGCCACCCGCTCGGCTTCGTCGTCGTCGCCGGCGCCCAGCAGCCGCGCGTACACGGGTACGAACGCCGCCGACAGCGCCCCCTCCCCGAACAGATTCTGCAGCACGTTCGGAATCTTGAACGCCGCCGTCCACGCGTCCGAGGCGATCGACGTCCCGAGATAGCGTGCGATCAACGAGTTGCGAATGAGCCCCAGCACTCGCGATCCGAGAATGCCGGCGGCGATCAGCGCCGCAGCCGCCCCGGTGTGCTTCCGTGGCGCTCGGTGATCCTCGCCCGGGCCCGTGCGGGGTTCAGCCGCCATCGGCGACGCCCGCCACCAGTCCCATCGCGTGCTCGGCCGCCGACGCTCGCATCGCCGCCCACAACGCCTCGCCATAGCGCGCGAGCAGCGGAATGAAGTTCAACGTGCGCTCCTGACGGTGGCCACCGGGCCAGAGGGCGGCGCGCGCGGCGTGCAGGTCGCGAAGCGCCTCGTTGCCGCGGCGCTTGGCCGCCGCCCGCAGGCGCCGTTCCAACCGATCGAGCCGGAAATCGAGTTGCCGCCCCGCCCCGTCCACCACCGCCGCATCCAACAGTGGCCCGCCAGGGGTATTCCCGTCGCGCGCCGCCAGCTTCGCCAGCCCGTCCGACACGGCGCTCCGCAGTTCGCCGAGCGCCTGCCGGACCGATTCGGGAATGGCATCGGTGGCCACGCGCCGCTCGAGCGTCGTGGTGTCCCGCATGGCGTCGAGCCCGACCCCCAGGCGCTCCAGGGCGCGCGCCACCGCGGGCTCGACGATGGTACACGACCAGCGAGGCACCGCCACCGGCTGCGCCCTGCCGATGGCGTCGGCCACTGCCGAGACCTGCGCGAAGTATGCCAACTCGCCGGGCCCGGCGACGTACGAAACGGTGGGCAGCACGGCGCGCTCGAGTATCGGCCGCAGGAGCACGTTGGGGCTCAACTCGGTGGCATCGGTGGCGCCACCGATGGCCACCGCTTCAGACAGCGGAACTCGCCGTTTCAGTCCCGCCTCGTGCACGAACACGGTGGAGAGGCCGGGAACATCCGCCACCTGCGGTTCGAATGCCCGCTCCGCGAGCCACGCCTGTCGCGCCTCCAGCGCCGCCGCCACGTCGGTCGCCCGCTCGAGTGCCGCGCCCAACACCCCGGCGCCCGCCCGGCGAACCGCCGGATGCGACGCATCGAGCACGGCGATGCCAAGCGGCTCCAACAGCGCCCGCAGCATGGCGACGTACGCATCGCCCACCGTCGCCCCACCGGTGTAGGCATCCGCCACGGCCGCGTAGGCGCGTTCGTACGCCATCGAGCCGCAGGCTCGCCGCAGCGCCGCGAGGAGCGGTGCCGGATCGACCAGCGGGGCCAGCGCCATCGGCGTACCTGCGGGTGGCGTCGACGACGACTCGAGGAGCCCGAGTCCGCCGTTCTCGAGCACGTACGTTCGGCTCGCCTCCGCGAAATCCGCGTCGTCGGTGGCCGCCCAGAACACCGGAGCGGTCGGCACACCCGTGCTCCGCTCCACCGCGTCGGCCAGCGCCAGCGCCCCAATGGCCTTCGACCAGGTGTAGATCGGACCACCGAACAGCCCCGCCTGCTGTCCGGTGGTGACCACCACGCCACCACCCTTGGCCACGCGCTCCAGGCGGTCCAGCGATCCGCCCTCTCCGCCGAACGCGGCACGCAGTTCCTCGTACCACCGGACGGGCGCGCCCCGCGCCACCATCTGTGTGCGCGCCATCCAGGCGTCCGGCGTTCGCGGTGCCGGCACGACGACGTGGGGGTCGAGCTCGCCGCGCTGAACGGCCTGCGAGAGCCGCGATCCGCCCAGCGGCTCGGCAACGATCCGCGGCGCCGTCATCGATCGCGGAAGCGCACGCGTCTCACGCGACGCAGGGGGCAGACGGGCGGGTGGTGGCGAGCATGGACACCAAGATAGCGGTGCCCCCGGGTCGAGGCCACGCGTGACGAGGAGCGGCTGCCGTCGGGCTACTTGTGGTACGGCTCCCCGCGCACGATGGTCCCCGCGCGGTACAACTGCTCGGCGAGCACCAGGCGCGCCATCTCGTGGGGGAGCGTCCACGGCGCGAGCGCCAATCGGCGCCCCGCGCGCTCGCGGAGCGCGGGCGCCACGCCGTAGGCCCCCCCGATCACGAACGCCAGGTCGCGCGCGCGCTCGCGGGAGTCCTGAAGGAACCGGGCGAACTCGGCCGACGTCATCGTTGCGCCCCGCTCGTCGCAGACGACCACTTCCGCCCCCTCCACCTGGGCCCCGAGCCGCACGCCTTCGCGCTCCCGCACCTGCTCGGTCGACGCCGAGCGCGCCGGCTCCTCTCGCACCTCGCGCACGGCGAGCGGCCAGTAACGGGCCGCCCGCGTCTCGTAAAAATCGATCGCCGCCGCCAGCGCCGCATTCCGCGGCCGGCCGACGGCGGCGACGATCACCTGCATGCCCGGAGGGCGATGCGCATTACGCGTACACGCCGCGCAGCCGGTGCACGGTCGCCACGCGGCTGATCGACAGCATGTACGCCGCCGTGCGCATGTTCACCTTGTGCGTGGTCGAGAGGCCAAGGACGTCGGCAAAACTGTTCCGCATGATGTCGTTGAGCCGCTCGTTCACCACGTCTTCCGTCCAGAAGTAACCACCGCGATCCTGAACCCACTCGAAATACGAGACCGTGACGCCGCCGGCATTGGCGAGGATGTCGGGAATCACGAAGACGCCCTTCTCGTCGAGAATCGCGTCGGCGTTGGCCGTCGTCGGGCCGTTGGCTCCCTCGCAGATGATCTTCGCGCGGACCTTGTCGGCGTTCTTGCTCGTGATCACGTTCTCGAGCGCCGCTGGCAACAGCACGTCCACGTCGAGCGTGAGCAGTTCACCATTGGCAATCGCGTCGCCCCCCGTGAACCCTTCGAGCGACTTGTGGTCCTTCGCGTGCTTGATCGCCGCGTCGATGTCGATGCCGTCCTTGTTGTAATACGCGCCCGTCCGATCGCTGATCGCCTGGATCTTGCAGCCTTCGCGGGCCAGCAGGTGCGCCGCCACGGAGCCGACGTTGCCGAAGCCCTGGATGGCAACGGTCGTGCCCTTGATCGGCATTCCCAGATGCTTGAGCGCCTCCTTGGTCACGATCATGCACCCCCGCCCCGTCGCCTCGCGGCGGCCCAGCGAGCCACCCATCTCCACCGGCTTGCCGGTGACCACCGCGGTCACTGTATGGCGCATGTGCATGGAATACGTATCCATCACCCACGCCATCACGCGCTCGTTGGTGTTGACGTCCGGTGCCGGCACGTCGGAGTCCGGCCCCAACGTGTTCATGATCGCGGAGGTGTAGCGCCGGGTGAGGCGCTCCAGTTCGCCCACGCTCATCTTGAGCGGGTCGCAGATCACGCCGCCCTTGGCACCACCGAACGGCAGGTTGACCACCGCGCACTTCCAGGTCATCCATGCCGCCAGTGCCTTCACTTCTTCCAGCGTCACGTGTTCGTCGAACCGGATACCGCCCTTGGCCGGCCCGCGCGACGTGTTGTACAGCACGCGGTACCCGGTGTAGACCTCGACCTCGCCGCTGTCGAGCATCACGGGCACCGAGACGATGATCTGCTTTTCCGGATTGCGCAGCACCTTGTACAGCCCGGGTTCGAGATCGAGCAGTTCCGCCGCCTGATCGAACCGCGACATCATCCCTTCGAAAGGATTCTCCTCATCGAGGAAGCGGTCCTTGTCGGGGCGAACGATTTTATGTGTTGGCAGTCTGAGATCGGTTGCCATCGGTATCGGAAATGAACCGGCGCCACTCAACCGGCGGTTGAAGGATTGTGAGTGATCGCTGCGACCATCCGCTCCAGTATTCCATCCACGCGCTCCACACCCCGTTCGACGGTCACTCGCTGTGAAACATACCATAACGGCACGGAGCCAGGCCACCGGGCCGAAATCTTGACCGCGTCCTTCAGCGTGCACACCGCGAAGTCGGCCCGGTCGGCGGCCTCGCCGGCCTCCGCCAGTTCCTGGTCCGTGAAGGCGTGATGGTCCGGAAACGCCCGCAACGTCACGGAAGCGCCGGCCGCCGTCAATTGGGCGGCCACGAGTCCCGGTTCACCCACCCCGGTGATGAGCATCACCCGGCGCCCGGCCACCGCCGTCAGCGGATGCACCTCCCCGCCCGCCAGCGCGATGAGCGACTCCGGCTGCAGGCCCAGAATCGCCCCTTCGCACCCTGACGCCGCCCGGGCGGCGTCGAGCACGGCGCCCGCCTGTTCGGGCGTGGCCGTCTTCCGGGTGACGACCACCAGCGACGCGCGCCGCAGCGCCGCCGCGGGCTCCCGGAAGGGGCCCGCGGGGAGCAGGCGGGCGCGCCTGAGCCCGCGTTCGGCCGACACCAGCACCACGTCGGCCGTCCGCGCCGCCCGCCGGTGCTGGAATGCGTCGTCCAGGACGGCCACATTCGCGCCGAGCGCGGCCGCCCGCCTCACCCCCGCCACACGATCGACGTCCACCACCACGGGCACCTCGGGGTTCAACCGGGCATGGACCGCCGGCTCGTCCGCACCATACCCCCGGAGCACCACCGCCGGCCGGGCGCCGCGCCGGGCCAACTCACCCGTCAGCCACGCGGCCACCGGCGTCTTTCCCGTGCCACCCACCGTGATGTTCCCGACCGAGATGGCCGGTATCGGCCCCGGGTGGACCGGCAACACGCCGTGGTCGAACAGTCGGTTCCGCGTGCCGACGCCGGCCGCGAAGATCCGCGCCGGAAGCCAGAGCACCGCGCGGCCGGCGCGCCCCAGCGCCCCCTCGCCGAACCAGATGCGATCCACGATTGCGCGCGTCACGTCCGCCCCTCCGCCTCGCCTTCCCCCCCTGCCTCGGCCCTTGCCAACGCGGCGTCGAGCGCGGCCTGGAATCGCGGTGTCTCGCCGGCGAGGGCTTTGGGATTCACGCCGGGCGCCGCCATGAACGGCTCGTAGTTCACCGTGATCCGGGCGAATGGCTTGGGTAACACGAACCGATCCCAACTGTTCAGTCGCCAGGCACGCGACGCATGGATTCCCACGGGAAGGATCGGGCAGTTGGAACGCTGCGCGACGAGGAGCGTTCCGGGGGCAAAGGTGTGGTAGGGTCCTTTCGGACCGTCGGGGGTGATCGCGATCGCGTAGCCGGCCCCCAGTTCCCGCACCAGCCCGATCAACGCCCGGCTCGCGCCGCGCGTGGTGGAGCCGCGCACGGTCCGGAATCCCAGGAAGTGGGCCACGCGGGCGATGATCTCCCCATCCCGATGCTCACTGATCAGGACGCTGATGTTGCGCCCGCGGTGGCTCCACAACGCTGGCAGCAGTTGCCCGTGCCATATCGCATAGATGACGGGGAGTTGCTGGCGCCGCGCCTCGTCCAACTGCCCGCCATTCACGTAGCGCACGCGCCACGTCCGCGCGAGGATCCAGACCAGCCGGGCGCCGATCCGCGCGGTCCACCGCGTTCTCCAATCGGCGCCGGGGTTGATCATCGCGCCGTGCCGCCTCCGCGGGCCAGCGTTTCCACCATCTCGGCCACCCGCCCCGCCGCACCCGGCGACCCCAGGGCCCCCCGCACGTCGGCCAGCCCGGACAGCATGGTGTCGCGCTCGGCACTGCCCGGGCGCAGTAGCGGCTCCAGCGCGTCGGCCACCGCCGCCGGCCTGAGCGCGTCCTGCACGAATTCCGGCGCCACTTCGCGGCCGGCCACCACGTTCACCAACCCGATATGGGGAATCCGCACGAGGCGGCGGGCCAGCGCGTACGTGATCCCACTCGTGCGGTACGCCACCACCAGCGGGCAGCCGGCGACCGCCGCCTCGAGGGTCGTCGTGCCACTCTTGCACATCGCCGCATCCGCGGCACGGAGTACGGTGAACGACGCCGAATGCACCATCGGAAATGGGCAGCGCGCCGGATCGAGATGGATGGTGGGGGCCACGCTCACCACCACCTGGAGCCGCGGGTCGCGCCGCTTCAGTTCGTTGGCCACCCGCACGAAATCGTCCAGATGGCGCAGGATCTCCTGCTCGCGACTGCCGGGGAACAGCGCCAGGACCGGGGCGTCTGCCGCCAACCCGAGTGTCTGCCGGGCCGCGGCCTTGTCCGGCAGCGCGGCGGCTCGATCCAGCAGCGGATGCCCCACGAACGTCGCGTCGATTCCGTGGTCGGCCAGCAACTGCTGCTCGAAGGGAAGGATCACCGCCGCCCGCGTCACCCAGCGGGCGAGCTTGTCCAACCGGCCGGCGCCCCAGGCCCACACTTGCGGCGTGATGTAGTAGAGCACCGGGACCCCGGCGTCGGCGGCGATCTTGGCCACCTTCATGTTGAAGCCGGGGTAGTCGATCAGCACGACGAGCGCCACCTTCCCGCCGCGAATGCGCGCGCCGAGCCGGCGCAACAGCGCCCAGTGCCGCGGCAGGTGCCGCAGCACCTCCACGAATCCCATGACGGCCAGATTGTCGGCGTGCTCGAGCAACTCCACCCCGGCCTCACCCATCTGGTCGCCGCCGATGCCGACCAGATGGAACGGCGCCTGGCGACGCGCCAGTTCGCGCGCCACCCCCGACGCGTGGAGGTCGCCGGAGGCTTCCCCGGCGACGATCAACACTTCACGCACCCGAGACGACTCCGGCGCCCTTGAGCGCCGGCAGCGTTCGCTCGATCTCGCCCACGATGCGCAGCGCCACGGCGAGCGCCTCGCGGCCATCCTCCCCGCTCACCATCACGGGGGCCTCGCCGCGCACCGCCTGCAGGAAGCTGTCGAACTCGAGCCGCAGCGGCTCGCCCTCCGGCGCTTCCAGCGGCACGCGTTCCACGAACGCCTCCACCGACGCCGCGGCCTTCGCCAGCTCGGCCAGGTCCACATCGGTGCGCAACCGGTAGAACTCGCCGTTGCCCGCACCCAGGTCCAACGACAGGTACCCGCTCTTCTGAAAGATGCGGAGCTTCCGCGTGCGGTCCCGCGACACCCGGCTGGCCGTGATGTTCGCCACGGCGCCCGACGCGAACTCCAGCCGCGCGTTCGCGATGTCCACGAACGGCGTGAGCACCGGAATCCCCACGGCGCTCAGCCCCGCCACCGGTCCGCCGACCAGCGTCCGGACCAGATCGATGTCGTGGATCATCAAATCGAGCACCACCGCGACATCCGACCCGCGGGGATTGAACGGGGCCAGCCGGTCGCTCTCGATGAACCGCGGCGCATCCACGAACGGCAGCGCCGCCCGGATCGCGCGGTTGAACCGTTCCACGTGCCCCGTCTGGATCAGCGCCCCGTTCTCCTTGGCGATCGCCACCAGTTCGTCGGCCTCGGCCAGCGTGGCGGCAATCGGCTTCTCGATCAGCAGGTGCTTGCCGCGCGCGAGCGCCACCTTGGCCACGGCAAAGTGCGCCGGCGTCGGTACCACGATCGTCGCCGCGTCCACCACGTCGAGCAACGCCTCGACGCTCGGAAACGAGGGCACGCCGAGTTCCTTGGTCACGTGCACGGCGCGGTCGCCGTTCGCCTCGTAGAATCCGGCGAACGCCACCCCCTCCATGCCGCGGAGGATTCGCACGTGGTGGAATCCGAGCGCCCCGGCCCCGATCACTCCCATTCTCACGTTGTTCACACCACGACTCCCCGGTCACTGTCGTCCAGGAACTGCAGGAAGGTCTCGACCTCCGGGTATTGCTGCAGTTCGCTGTGCGCTTTGGCCCTGGCCTGCGACAGGTTCAGTTCCGACTTGAAGAACATCCGGTAGGCCCGCTTCAATTCGCGCACCACCGGTTCAGGAAAGTTGTTCCGCTGCAGCCCTACACTGTTCAGCCCGTACAGCTTGATCGGATTGCCCACCGCCTTCACGTACGGCGGAATGTCCTTGGCGATGCGCGAGCAGCCGCCGATGAACGCATACGCGCCGATCTTCACGAATTGGTGCGCCGCGCTCTGCCCCGACACGATGGCGCGGTCGTGCACGGTCACGTGTCCGGCGAACTGCACGTTGTTGCCGAGGATGACGTTGTTCCCCACGTGGCAGTCGTGGGCCAGGTGGACGTACGACATCACGAAGCAGCCCACGCCGACGGTCGTCTTGAACGACTGGCTCGTACCCCGGTTGATCGTCACGTACTCGCGAATCACCGTGTCCTCGCCGATCTCCACGGTCGTGCGCTCCCCCTTGAACTTGAGATCCTGCGGGTCGCCGCCAAGAATCGAGCCGATGCCGATCTTCACCCGCGGCGCGAGGATCACGTGGCGCTCCAGCACCGTGCGCGCGGCCAGCTTGCACCCCTCGCCGATCACGCAGTCTTCCCCGACGATCGACCACGGGCCGATCTCCACGTCGTCGCCGATCTTCGCGTCCGCGGCGACGATCGCGGTGGGGTGGATGACGGCGGTCATCGGTCGCGCACCATGGCGCCCATCTGCGCCTCGGCCACGATCTCGCCGTCCACCTTCGCCACCCCGTTCATCTTGCACATGGGCCCGCGAATCTGGAGCAACTCCAACTCGAAACGCAGCTGGTCGCCCGGGCGCACCGGGCGGCGCCACTTCACGTTGTCCAGCGACGTGAAGTACACCACCTTGTTCTCCGGATTCGGGACCGCGCCCATGAGGAGCATCCCGCCCACCTGGGCCATCGCCTCGATGATCAACACGCCCGGCATGATCGGATGGCCGGGGAAATGCCCCTGAAAGAAGGGCTCGTTGATCGTCACGTTCTTCAGCCCCACGATCCGCTTGCGCGGCTCCATCTCCAGCACGCGATCCACGAGCAGGAACGGATAGCGGTGGGGCAGCACCTTCATGATGTCGTCGATCTCCAGCACGGTCTTCTCCTTCTTGAGCGCCTCGCGCATCGCGCGCACGAATCGCACGGTTCCGCGATGGCTCGGCTTCACGGCCACCACGCGGGCGCGTACCCGCGCCCCGGCCAGCGTCAGGTCTCCCACACAGTCCATCGCCTTGTGCCGTACGAACTCGTCCGGCCAGCGCAACGTGTTCTCCACCACCGCGGATTCGTCGAGCACGAGCGCATTCTGCGTCGACGCGCCGCGAATCAGCCCCATGCCCCGCAGCGCCTCGACCTCACGCGTAAAGCCGAACGTCCGCGCCGGCGCAAGTTCCGCCGTGAACACCCGCTCATCCACGACCGACACCCACCGCTGACGGCCGATGAGCGGGTGGGGAAAGTCGATCGTGATGTCCAATTCGAGGGTGTCGGCCGGAAAGGCCTCGTAGACCGACTCCCCGTCCACCAGCCTCACCGGTTCCTCCAACTCCCAATACTGGGCGATCCCCGGCTGCTGCGCGATCCCCGCCTCCGTCAGCGCCTCCACGAACGGCGACGCACTCCCGTCCATGATCGGCGGCTCGGGACCGGACAACTCGATGGTGAGATCGTCGATCCCGAGCGCCCCGACCGCGGCCAGCACGTGCTCCACCGTATGCACCGACTCGGGATCCTGGCCGATCTGCGTTCGCCGATCCGTCAGGACGGCGGTGTCGATGGTCGCCGGGACCATTGGCCGGCCCGGCAGATCGCCGCGCACGAACACGATCCCCTGCCCACTCGGCGCCGGCTGAAAGGTCAGGCGGCACGCCACACCGAGGTGCAGCCCCACACCTTCTACCGACTGCGGGTGAGCGATCGTCCGCCGTCTCATGCCTCGCCGTCCGAGCGCGCCAGGAGCCGTTCGATCCGTCGCAACAGCCCCGAGAGCTTGAACAGCGCCGCCTGCGCCCGGAGCGCTTCCTTGTGCGGGCGCGCCGGGTACCCCGACCAGGTCTCACCCGCCGGAATGTCACCGAACACGCCCGCCTGCGCCGCCACCGTCGCGCCCGTGCCGATCGTGTGATGGCCGGAAATGCCCACCTGCCCGGCGATGATGCAGCCGTCCTCGATGCGCACACTGCCCGCCACCCCCACCTGCGACATCAGCAGGCAGAGCCGGCCCACCCGCACGTTGTGTCCGATCTGCACCAGGTTGTCGATCTTGGTGCCCGCCCCGACGACGGTGTCGTCGATGCTGCCGCGGTCGATGGTCGAATTGGCGCCGATCTCCACGTCATCCTCGATGACGCAACCGCCCACGTGGGGGATCTTCTGATGACGGCCCTCACGAAACACGTAACCGAACCCGTCGGAGCCGATCCGGACGCCCGAATGCGCCACCACGCGCTTGCCCAATCGAGCGCGCGCATACACCGTCACGCCCGGGTACAAGTGCACGTCGTCACCGAGCGCCGCCCCGGCCCCCACCACGGTCGAGGCGTCCACGGTCACCCGGTCTCCGAGCATCACGCCGTCCCCCAGGACGACGTACGGGCCGATGCTCGGCTCGGCGCCGAGCATGACCCCCCGGCCCAGAACGGCGGTGGGATGGATGCCGGGCGTTCGCGCCGGCAGCCGGTAGAAGCGCGGAATCAGCGAAAGCAGGGCATCGTGAGGGTTGCCGACCACGATCCGTGCCGGCGCCAACGAGGGCAGATCGGCAGTCTGCGGCGACACCAACACCACACCGGCCCTCGACGCTTCCATCAGTGGCCCGTACTTGGCCGATCCGCAGAAGCTGAGTTGATCGACGCGTGCCCGGTCGAGCGCCGCGATGGACGCGACCGTGGCCGCGCCGTCGCCGCGCAGTTCGCCATCGACCAGGCGGGCGATAGCATCGGCGGTGAGAGCGTATCCGCCCTCACCGCCGTCGTCGTGCGTTGGCCGTTCGGTGGTCACGCGTGCCCGCCGTTACTGCTTCTTCTTCACCGGGGGCTTCGCGGCCGAATCCTTCTGTGCCGCCGCGGCGATCTTGAGCCGCGCCACGACATCATCGGTGATGTCGAGGTTCTTGTCCGATGACACGATCGCCTGCGAGTCCAGGATGAGCGAGTAGCCTCGCTCCTCCCGGATCTTGTCGAGCATGTCCTTCACCGACTGCATCACCGGGGCCATCAGCTCGCTCTGCCGCTCCTGCGCCTGCTGGTTGAGCGTATTCTGCCGCTGGGCGAAGGCCTGCTGCTTGGCCTGAATCGCCTTCTGCCGCATCTGCTTGGCGGCGTCCGTCAGTCCAGGCTCGGCTTTCTGGTAGTCGGTGATCATCGACTGGATGTCCTGGCTCATCTTGCTGAGCTCGTCACTCCACGCCGTCGACTCCGACTTGTAGGTGGACTCGGCGGCGGCGCGACCGGGCGCGACGTCCAGCAGCGCCTGCGTGTTGACGTAGACGATCTTGGGGGACGCAGCTTGCTGAGCACGTCCCGGCACGGCGAACACGGCCAGGCCGAAGACGGCGACGATCGCTGCACGAACTCTGAAATTCATGGGAGCTCCGATTTTCCGATTAGTAGAACTGTCCGAACTTGAAGTGCACTTTCCACTGCGGCGCCTTTCGCCCCTGCGCATCCACGCGATCCAGGCCGTATCCCAGATCGATGCCCAACGGCCCCAAAGGTGTCACCACAGCCGCCCCGAAGCCAACACCCCGGAACAACCGCGTCGGGTTGAAGTCCGCCGGCTTCGCATAAACATTGCCCGCGTCGTAGAACGCGTCCAAATAGACCTGCGAATTGAGCCGCAGTCCCAGTTCGGCGGTCGCCCGGAAGAAGGCATTGCCGAACGACGCCCGTTGTGCTGAATACTGGCTGGTCTGCGGCAGATACCCCTGCGGCGTGATCGAAAACTCGTCATAGCCGCGCAGCGGTTCGCCGTACTGTACCCCACCCATCGCGAACGACTGGGACACGAAGAACGGCCCCGGATCCCCGAACAGCGCCCCCCACTTGGTGGTCAGCCCCGCCACCACCATCATCGGCGCCGATCCGACGCCACTTCCGCCGATCTGCCCCAGCGTGGCATACGAACGCATCTCGCCGGTGACTCGCTGATATGACGCCGTGCCGCCCAGCGGTCCACCGTTGAACTGCACGTCGATCGATTGGTGAACGCCCGCGAACGGGAACGGCATCCCCAACCGCGTATCTCGATCGAGGGTCAAACCCATGGTGGACCGGAAGCAACTCGTGGCATGGCCACTGGCATCCGTGCATTGCCCGATCGTCCCCACCAACCCGTCGCTCCCGTACCGCACCGACTCCCCACCATAGTTCACGAACAGGCGTGTGTACCGCGATCCGAACACTGGAAGGCCGAACTGAATCTGCCCACCGGTGGTCGTGCTCTGGCCGATGTTCTGAATGGTGAACCGCGACTGCGAGTGGTAGGCCGTAATCGTTCCCGAGTACCGCGATTCCTTGATCGCCGGGTCGGTGTACGACATGGTGAAGTCGTTGATGTACTGTCCCTTCTGCCACTGGATCGATCCCTTCTTGCACATGCCGAACAGGTTCGGTTGATCGAATCCGATGAAGCCGCCGAGCCCGGTGCCCTGTCCCACCGACGCGCCGAAGTTGACGTTACCGGTCCGCTTCTCCTTCACCTGGAAGGTCACGTTCACATCACCCTGCTCGTCCGCCGGCTGCACCTGCGGCTCGGGCATCGGCGTCTCGAAGAACCCGAGGTTGGCGATGTTCTGATAGCTCTGGATCAGACGATCCTTGTTGAACACGTCACCCGGCACGACGACGATCTGCCGGCGGATGCACGTCTCGTTCGTGATGTCGTTGCCGATAATATTCACGCGATTGATGATCGCCGGCGTACCCTCGTGGATCTCCCACCGCAGGTTCACCGTCGGCACCGAGTCACTCGACATGGATCGTTCGACCACCGGGTTCACCTGTGCGTAGATGTATCCCTGGTTGGCATAGGCGTCCTGCACCTTGGACGTGGCGTCCTGCCACTCCGACCGGTTGAAGATCGTCTGATCGGCCTCGACCCCCACGTGGAGCACCGACTTCACCGCCTGCAGGAGCGTCTTCGAACGGGGCTGGAAGGGGTAGAG
Organism: uncultured Gemmatimonadaceae bacterium; assembly: GCA_963814345.1. Lineage (GTDB taxonomy): Bacteria > Gemmatimonadota > Gemmatimonadetes > Gemmatimonadales > Gemmatimonadaceae > JAGWRI01. Next base: position 301,402 of record CAWFCT010000018.1, read on the forward strand.
CTTCTGAATGTCCTCGCTCGAGAACTGTCGGCTGCCCTCGACCGAGAAGTCTCCCACGTGGTACTGGGCCCCCTCCTTCACCTTGAGGTCCACGAGCGCCTTGCCCGCCGAGCGGTCGAGAATCGTGGTGTCGCGCAGCACCTGCATGTCGATGAACCCGCGATCGCCGTACAACCCGGGGATGCGCTCCGTGATATCCCCGGCGAGCTTGGCATTGTCGAGTTCGCCCTTGTGCCAGAAGAAGAACCCTTCGGGCTTCGTGTCCATGGCCCCGACGATCGTCTTGGCGCTCAGCGCCTTGTTCCCTTCCACCTTGATGCCGGACACCGCGGTGCGCCGCCCCTCGTCCACCTGGAACAGGAGCCGCGCCGAGCTGCTGTCCACGAACGTCGTCTCGGCTTTGACCTGCGCGAAGGCATAGCCCTTGCTCGCGTACACGGAATCGATCTTCACGATCGTCCGCGTCACCTGCGCCGGGTCGATCGGGCGGCCGATCAGCAAGTCCACCTGATCGCGGACGTCGCCCGGCGACACCTTGTTGGGCCCCTGCACGTCCACGTCCACCAGCATCGGACGCTCCTTCACCACGAACACCAGCATCGACTTGTTGTCCGGGAGGGGGGCGCAGACGGCGCGCACGTCGTCGAACTGCATCGTGGCGTAGAGTGCCTTGATGGCCCGCTGAAGCACGCGGTAATTGAGTGGCTGCCCGGCCGTCAATCCTGCGTCGTCACGGAGAATGCCCGCGCCGAGCCGCGTGTTCCCGCGAAATTCGATCGAATCCGGCTTGGTGCATGGTCCCACGACACCGGCGTCCTGGGCCGTAGCCGCGGACGCCGTCGCCACGAGAGCGAGGAACGCAAGGAAAACCAGTCTTCGCATGGAGACCCTAAATATACGCAATGCGGCCGGCCGAGCCCGCCTGGGGGCTGGCCGGCCGACGGCTGATGGACTACGCCTTGGTGGTCCCCGTCAGCACGCGAAAATCCAGCTTCGTGCCGTCCGGGGAGACGTCCACTTCCAACTCCTCTCCCTTCGAGAACTCGCCGACGAGGATCTTCTCGGAGAGCGGATCCTCGATGTACCGCTGAATGGCGCGCTTGAGGGGTCGGGCGCCGTAGGCCTCGTCGTACCCGTGTGACACCAGGAAGTCCGTGGCGGCATCGGTGAGCGTGAGCGTGAGTTCCTCCTCGCTCAGCCGCTTCCGGACGTCCTTGAGCATGATCTGGACGATCTGCGCAATGTGGGTCCGATCGAGCGGGTGAAACACGATCACATCGTCCAGCCGGTTCAGAAACTCCGGATTGAACACGACCTTCAGTTCGTCGCGAACCCGGTCGGCGATCCGCTCGAAATTGGAGCGGCCTTCCCCGGTCGAGAACCCGAGCGTGGCACCCTTGGTGATGTCGCGGGCGCCGACGTTCGACGTCATGATCACGACGGTGTTCTTGAAGTCGATCACCCGGCCGTAGTTGTCCGTCAGGTGGCCTTCATCCAGCACCTGCAGGAGAATGTTGAAGACGTCGGGATGCGCCTTCTCGATCTCGTCGAGCAGGATGACGCTGTACGGCTTGCGCCGCACCGCCTTCGTGAGCGTTCCCGAATCCTCATAGCCCACGTAGCCCGGCGGCGCGCCGATCAGGCGGGACACCGAGAACTTCTCCATGTACTCGCTCATGTCGACCCGAACGAGCGCCTGCGTGTCGGCGAACAGGAACTTGGCGATCGCACGCGCCAACTCGGTCTTGCCGACGCCGGTGGGGCCGCAGAACACAAACGAGCCGATCGGCCGGTTCGGATCCTTGAGCCCCGCCCGCCCGCGCCGGATCGACCGCGACAGCGCCTTGATCGCCTCGTCCTGGCCGATGACCGACTCGTGCAGCTCGTCTTCCATGCGCATCAGGCGCGTAGTCTCCGCCTCCTGCAGCCGGGTGACGGGGATCCCCGTCCAGCGGCTGACGATGAAGGCGATCTCTTCCTCGCCGAGCACGGGGCGGTGCGACTGGCGCCGCTTCTCCCACTCCTCCTGCTTCTGGCGAATCTCGCCCTGCAGCTCCCGCTCCGAGTCGCGCAGCGAGGCCGCGCGTTCGAAGTTCTGATCGCGCACGGCGGCTTCCTTGTCGGCGCTCACCTTCTCGAGCGACGCCTTGAGTTCCGCGACTTCCGGCGGCGGCGCCTGCGCCGCCAACCGCGCACGGGCCCCCGCCTCGTCGATCACGTCGATGGCCTTGTCGGGCAGGAAGCGGTCGGTGATGTACCGCTCCGACAGCCGCGCCGCCCCCACGAGCGTCGTGTCGGGGATGGTGACGTGATGATGATCCTCGTACTTCTGCCGCAGCCCCTTGAGGATCTCGATCGTCTCGTCCACCGTCGGCGGATCGACGATCACCGTCTGGAAGCGGCGCTCGAGCGCGCCGTCCTTCTCGATGTACTTGCGATACTCGTTGAGCGTCGACGCCCCCACGCACTGCAGCTCGCCGCGCGCCAGCGCCGGCTTGAGCATGTTGCTGGCGTCGATGGCGCCTTCCGCAGCGCCCGCGCCCACGAGCGTGTGCAGTTCGTCGATGAACAGGATCACGTTCTTGTTCTGCGCGATCTCGTTCATCACCGCCTTCAGCCGTTCCTCGAACTGCCCACGATACTTGGTGCCGGCGATCACCGCCGCCATGTCGAGCGACAGGACGCGGTTCTCGCGCAGCGACTCCGGGCACTCGCTGTTGGCGATCAGTTGGGCGAGCCCCTCGACGATCGCCGTCTTGCCGACCCCCGGCTCGCCGATGAGCACCGGATTGTTCTTCTTGCGGCGCGTCAGCACTTCCATGACCCGCTGGATCTCCTTGCCCCGGCCGATCGTCGGATCCAGTTGCCCTTCGGCGGCGAGCTGCGTGAGGTCGCGGCAGAAATGGTCGAGGGCCGGCGTCTTGGACTTCTTGTCACCCTTGGGCGCCGCCGCCGGCGGCTGCTGCCCGGTGGTCTGCGTCGCCGTGCCCGCCTGGACGTCGGTCCCCAGAATGCGCAGCGTCTCGGCCCGCGCCGCCTCGAGGCTCACCCCCGCCTCGGTCAGCACCTGCGCCGCGATCCCCTTCTCCTCGCGCAGCAGCCCCAACAGCAGGTGCTCCGTGCCCACGTAGCTGTGACTCAGCTCCCGCGCCTCGGCCATCGCGAGTTCGAGCACCTTCTTGGCACGGGACGTGTACGGCAGATCGGGACCGGTCGCCTGCACCGCTTTGCCCTTCCGGACGGTCTCTTCGATCTTCTGCTGAACCTCGTCGAGTTCGACGTTCAGGTTCTGTAGCACCGTGGCCGCGACACCCTCGCCCTCACGAATGAGGCCGAGCAGGATGTGCTCGGTGCCCACGTACTCGTGATGGAGACGCGCCGCTTCCTCACGTGCCATCGCGAGGACTTTCCTGACCCGCTCGGTGAAATTGTAGCCGTTCATCATCCCCTCGAGGTCGGCAGGTAGCGCACTACCCGGCCGATCCGGCTTCCGTTTCGAGCGCGTTCCGCACGTACCGCGCGCGCGCCTGACACGTCTCGCTCTCGCTGAGCGGCCGGCCCTCGGCGTACGCCAGGTGTGCGGCTTGGGAGAAGATCAGGAGCTTGTTGAGCGTGTATACACTGAGCCCGCGGATCAGTTTCAGCCCTACCGCCAGCCGCACCCCGCTGAGAAAGTTCATCGCCTCCTCGAACGTCAGGTTCCGGGCATAGCGCAGAGTGCCGAACGCGCGCCACAGTTTGTCCTCAATAATATAACCGGCATCCCGCCACAGCACACGCCTCGCTTCCTCTTCCCGCTCCACCACATGGTCCACCACGCGGAGCAGTTGATCGAGCAACTCCTCCTCCGAACGCCCCAACGTCGTCTGGTTCGAAATCTGGAAGTAATTCCCTACCACCTCACTCCCCTCGCCGTACAGCCCCCGGTACGTCAGCCCCATCTGCTGCAGCCCGGCCAACACCTTCCCGATCTCCTTGGTGAGCACCAACCCCGGCAGATGGATCAGCACCGACGCCCGCATGCCCGTGCCGACGTTCGTGGGGCACGCCGTCAGGAACCCGAATTCGCGGTGGTACGCAAAGGGCAGCCGAGCCCCCAATTCGCGCTCCAATTCATGAATCCGGGCAAATGTTTCGGGTAGTGCGAACCCGGACCGCATCGCCTGGAGGCGCAGATGGTCCTCCTCGTTCACCATCAGGCTCGTCTGGTCCCCGACCACCACCGCTGCCCCGCTCCGTAGCGGGTGTGGTTCGTCCAACCCCGCCAGCTCTTTGCTGACGAGGTGCCGCTCGTGCAGCAACAGCCGATCCAGCGCCGGCATCTCGTCCACCCGGAGCAGTTGGCTGCCGCGGAGCGGTGCGACTTCCTGCGCCGCGGCCTCCACCTGCGACAGCACACGCAGGCGCTCCCCATCGCGCGCCCGGCCCGTGAACGCGAAGCCCTCCAGGTTCCGCGCCAGCCGCACCCGCGTGGAGAGCACCACGTCGGCGTGCCTGCCCGAGGCGTCCAACCACCCGACGCCCCCGTCGGGCAACAGGCTGAGATCGATCATTCGAGCCCCCGAATCCGATCGCGGAGGTCGGCGGCGAGTTCGAACTGCTCGGTCTCCACGGCCCGGCGCAGCCGCTCCTGGAGTTCGGCCAGCTTGGCGGTCCGTTCGACGGCCTCCGACTGCGGCACCTGGTGGTGTTCGCCCACATGCTGTGAACTGCCGTGGAGCCGTCGCAGCAGCCCCCGCATGCTGCTCTCGAACGTGACGTAGCAGTGCGGACACCCCCACCGACCGGTGGCCCGGAAATCGGCCATCGTGGAACCGCAGAAGTCACACCGCTCCTCCGGATCCCCGGCCGGTAGCATCTGGGCCTGCACGGCATGCAGCAATTCCCCCAGCGGATGCTTCACCTCCGCCACGGTCGTCTCCACGCCACGCTCCGCGGCGCAGTGCTCGCACAGATGGATCTGCGAGACCGTGTTGTTCTCGATCTGCGTGAGGTGCACGACGGCGTCGCGCTCGTGGCAGGTGTCGCAGAGCATCAGGCCAGCACCTGTTGGAGATCCGTCGGGCGGAGCACCCCGTCCTCCAGCAACAACACCCGGTCGGCCCGCGAGGCCAGCGACCGGTTGTGCGTCACCACGACCATCGCGATCGACAGGTCGCGGGCCAGCGCGGCGAGCAGGTCGTGCAGCCGCTCGCTGTTGGCGTGGTCCAGGTTCCCCGACGGCTCGTCGGCCAGCAGCAGGGCCGGCGCCATGGCCAGCGCCCGTGCCACGGCGGTGCGCTGCTGTTCGCCCCCCGACAACTCCGCCGGACGGTGGTGCACGCGCCCATCCAACCCCACGCGGCCCAGCAGGTCCGCGGCGCGGTCGCGCGCCTCGGCCGGCGACTTCCCGCTCACCCGCATCGGCATCATCACGTTCTCGAGGGCGCTGAACTCCCGCAGCAGATGATGGAACTGGAAGACGAACCCGATACTCCGGTTCCGCAGCGCGGACAGGGTGTCGTCGTCCAGCCCGGCCAGGGCGTGGCCGTCGATGCGCACAGCGCCCCGCGTCGGCGTGTCGAGCGCGCCGAGCAGATGCAGCAGCGTGCTCTTCCCCGCCCCGCTCGCCCCCACGATGGCCACCATCTCCCCGCGCGCGACCTCCAGGCGGACCCCGTCCAGCACGGTGAGGAGTCCCCCGTCACCGCCGGTGTACGTCTTGGCCAGGTCGATCGCCTCGAGAACCATCATTCGTGTCGAATCGCTTCGACGGGATAGAGCTTTGCCGCCTGCGTCGCCGGGTAGACCGTGGCCAGAGCCGCGATCCCCAGACTCGCCAGGACGATCAGCGCGACGTCCGTCACGTGAGTCGTCACCGGCAGGTGGTCTATGAAATATATCTGCGGATTCAGCGGAATCAGCCGGAACCGATCCACGGCGATTCCGATGGCCAGCCCGAGCACCAATCCCACTCCCGTCCCGACCACGCCGATCACCACGCCCTGAGCGAAGAATATGCGCCGAATCGATCGTGCCGGCATCCCCATCGCCCGCAGGATCCCGATCTCCCGGGTCTTGTCCGCCACCACCATCGTCAGCGTGCTCACGATGTTGAATGCGGCCACCAGCACGATGAGCAGCAGGATCACCGCCATTCCCAGCTTCTCCAGCTTGAGCGCCTGGAAGAGGGACGAATTCTGCTGCTGCCAGTCTTCGGTGCGATACGGATAGCCGAGCGTATCGGCCAGCGCCGACGCGATGGCCGGGGCCTGCCAGAGGGTGGCGGTCTTGACCTCGATGCCGGTCACGTCCGAGCCGAGTTGGGCCAGATCCTGGGCCGTCTTCACCGACGTGAAGACGTAGCCGTTGTCGTACTCGTACATCCCGCTCTGGAAGACGCCCGTCACGGGCAGGCGCACCGTGTGCACGTCCGGCAGCCCGGTCACCGGCGAGATGGCGTCCCCTCCCAGGGAGAACAGGGTCACGGTATCGACGCCCGGGCGCACATCCAGGCGTTCCGCGAGGCGTTCGCCGATCACCACCCCGTGGTCGCTCCCGTCGGCGGTGCGGAACGAGAAGTCCCCGGCCGTCGCGGTCGACCGGATGGCCGTCACCGGCTTCGTGTGCGGCCCCTCCGGCTCGATTCCCATCACCATCACGCCGTCGTGATACTGGTGCCCGCCCGACATGATCGCCTGGGCGAGGACGAAGGGAGCCGCCGCCACCACGCCCGGCTGCCGCAGCACGATCGGCAGCACGGTGTCGGGACGGGCCATCGTCAGGTCGTCGCCGTACGTCAGCACTCGCAGATCGGGACTGCCGAGCAGGATCTTGTTGCGCAGGTCCGTCTGCAGACCCGTCATCACGCCGTTGATGAGGATCAACGCGCTCACCCCGATGATCACCCCGCCCATCGCGATCACGCTGATCAGGGAGAGCAGTCGCGACCCCCGCCGGCTCCGCAGATATCGCCACGCAATCGAGAACTCGAGTCGCGTCATTCGGGCCGCATGGTCGGAAAGAGAATCGCGTCGCGGATGTTCGCCGTGTCGGTGAGGTACATGAACAGGCGATCGATGCCGATCCCGACGCCCCCCATCGGCGGCATGCCGTACTCCATGGCCCGCAGGTAGTCCTCATCCACGGTGGATGCCTCTTCGTCTCCCGCGGCCCGCAGCCGCGCCTGAGCCTCGAACCGCGAGCGCTGGTCGATGGGATCGTTGAGCTCGCTGAACGCGTTCGCCAACTCGCGCCCCGCCGCGAACAACTCGAACCGCTCGGTCAACGCCGGATTGCCCCGCTTGGGCTTCGCCAGCGGCGACAATTCGCGCGGATAATCGAGCACGAACGTCGGCGCCTCGATCTTCGACTCGACCAGCGCCTGGAAGAGCTCATCGAGCAGCTTGGGCCGGCTCAGTTCCTCCACCCGCTCCACGCTGTGCCTCCGGCCGGCCGCGCACAGTTCGGAGTCGCTCGCCGCCAGGCAGTCGAACCCGAGCCCGGCGTTCAGCGCCGGCACCCACGCGACGCGGGCGAACGGCGGCGCCAGAACCGGCACCTTCTCGGCAAACGCCGGCACCTCGGCCACGGCGCGCGCGGCCTCCGTCACCAGCGCCTCGACCAGATCCATCATGTCGCCGTAGTCGCCGTACGCCTGATAGAACTCGAGCATCGTGAACTCCGGATTGTGTGTCCGGTCGATGCCCTCGTTCCGAAAGTCGTGCCCGATCTCGTACACGCGGTCGAGCCCGCCCACCACGAGCCGTTTGAGATACAACTCGTCGGCGATCCGCAGGAACAACGGCATGTCGAGCGCATTGTGATGCGTGGTGAAGGGCTTGGCCGCCGCTCCGCCGTACAGCGGTTGCAGCACCGGCGTCTCCACCTCCAGAAAGTCCCGGGCGTCGAGCGAGGCCCGGATGGCCCGGATCATCCGGGTACGGGCGATGAACAGGGCCCGCACTTCAGGATGTACCGCCAGATCGGCGTAACGCTGGCGATAGCGCTGTTCCGGATCCGTAAACCCGGAGTGACGCACCACGCGCCCGTCCACCGTCTCTTCCTTGCCGAAGGGCAGCGGCCGGAGCGACTTGGCGAGCATTTCCACCTGCTCCACCCGCACGGTCACCTCCCCGGTGCGCGTGCGAAACAGCGGGCCCGTCACGCCCACCACGTCCCCGATATCGAACAGTTCGAGGTTGTCGTACGCCGCCTCGCCCAGCACGTCCTTCTTGAAGTACAACTGCAACCGGGCGGGGCCGTCGGCGAGGTGCGCGAAGGTGGTCTTCCCATGGGCCCGCCAGGCGACGAGCCGGCCGGCCACGCGCATCGTCGGGCCCTCGTCGACACCCTCCGGAAGCAGCGCAAGGGCCTGTGCCGCGCGATGCGTCCACGCGAACCGATACGCGAAGGGCGGGATGCCGCGGGCCTCGAGTTCGGCCAGTTTCTCACGCCGGGCCCGCTGGACGAAGTTGAGATCGTCGCTCATACCGCCGACCCCGCGGCCGTGAGGTACGCCTCGATGAAGGGGTCGATGCCGCCGTCCATGATCTTCTGGACGTCGGGGATCTTCAGTTCGGTCCGGTGGTCGTTCACCATCGTATAGGGCTGGAAGACATAGCTGCGAATCTGGCTGCCGAACGTCACGTCCGCCTTCGTCGCGTCCAGTTCCGCTTTCTTGCGGGCCTGCTTCTCCGCCTCGAGCTGATAGAGGCGGTTCTTGAGCATCTTGAGCGCCGTCTGCTTGTTCTTGTGCTGGGAACGCTCCTGCTGCGACGAGACCACGATGCCCGAGGGCATGTGCGTGAGCCGCACCGCCGAACTCGTCTTGTTCACGTGCTGCCCACCGGCCCCCGAGGCGCGGAAGACGTCCATCTTCAGATCCTCGTCGCGGATCTCGATGTTGATCGTCTCGTCGACCACGGGATAGACGAACACCGAGGCGAAGCTGGTGTGGCGGCGGGCCTGGGCGTCGAACGGCGAGATGCGCACCAGCCGGTGCACGCCGGTCTCCCCTTTCAGGAATCCGTAGGCGAAGTCCCCGTTGATCTCGAGCACGGCGCCCTTGATCCCGGCTTCTTCCCCCTCGCTCAGGTCGAGCACGTCCACCGAGAACCCGCGACGCTCGGCCCAGCGCGTGTACATGCGCATCAGCATCTCGGCCCAGTCCTGGGCCTCAGTTCCGCCGGCGCCGGCGCTGATCTCCAGCTGCGCGGCCCGGAAGTCGTCGGGTCCCGACAGCAGCGAGCGGAGCCGGAACGCCTCCAGATCGTCGCTCAACTTCGCGATATCCCGGTCCAGTTCGGCCGTCATCTCGGCGTCGGGTTCCGCCTCGAGCAGTTCCGCCAGTTCGCGGGCGCTCGCCTCGCGCGCCATCAGGGCCGAGTACGGCTCCACCCAGCCGCGCAGCTTCTTCACTTGCTGGACGACGTCCTGCGCTTTCTCCTGGTTGTTCCAGAACGCCCCGTCGGCCATGCGCGACTCGAGGGCGGCTAGCGTTTCCCGCTTGCCGTCGATGTCAAAGATACCTCCGCATCTCGGCCAGACGCTCCGCGTATCCGCGCAGCGCCCGCATCCGCTCACTCTCGGCCATCATTCTCTCCGGTAAGACACGAGCCGTCCACCCTGGCGCGGACGGCTCGGCATACTCCCTGTGTCGCTCTGCAAGATAGCGGCGCCCGCGGTCCCGCTCTACCCCAGATACGGACCGGCGAACACTTTCTGTCCGTTCGCCAGAATGTCGTTCAGGGCATCGGTGAAGTGCGTCGTCGATTCCGCGAAATCCGATCCCACCTGATCCACGAATTCCTCGAAGCTCTTCTTGATCTCTTCCCGGAACAGCTGCTTGAGCGTGCCGTCTCGGAGCCCCTCGTCGCGCTTCTGAGGGAAGTACACGATGAGGTCCGACACGAGCGCTCGTGCCAGCCGTTTGGCTTTGGTGTTGGGATCGTTCGCCAGGAACGGATTGATCGGGGTCTTCCGGGGCCCTTCGCTGCCCGCACCACTCGGCGCCGGGACGGGGGAGCGGGCCTGTTCCGGGGTGGGCACCGGAGCAACCGCCGGCGGGCTGGGCGGCGACACGGGCGGTACCGCTGCCGCGGGCGGCGGCTGGGGGGCACGCGGAGCTGACACCGGCGATCGCTCCGGCGCCGAGGGCATGCGGGGGGACGCACCTCCGATCCGCGGGCCGCGTGGGCCCGCGAATGGCGCCAGACCGCGCTTGGGGCCCGCCGGCGGGACCGGCGCCCCTGGCGACCGCGGCGAGGGCGTCGGCGGCGTCCGAGGCGGCATCACGGGCGCACGACGCGCCGGCGCGGGCGCCGGCGGCGTGGAAAGCGGCAGTCTCGGGCTCGCCGCGGCCACCGGCTTCGCCGGTGACGGGGGCGCAGGCGTCGGTTGCGGCGGGGGAACGGGAGTGGGGCGACGAGGCGACGCCGCGGGGGCCCCGCCGGTGGGGCTGACCCCGGCCGCCGGCGTGGGCTTGCTCGACGTCGGCGGCGTCGCGCGAACCGCGGGCGTGCTCGCGCGGGACGCCACGGCACCGGCCGTCGTCCCGTTCGTCTCCTCAGCCACGGGAATCACGCCTCCGCACACCGAGCAACGCGCCCGGACGCTCCCCTCGGGCACCTTTGCAGGGTCGATCCGAAAGACCGACCGGCATTCAGGACATACGACGTTCACTGCTCCTCCGTCCCGCCGGATGCACCGGCCTGTTCCGCGTCGACCTCATCGAGTGCCGTTTCATCCGTACGCCGGTCGACCGTATACACGGAACCCGGCAGAGTCTTAGCATAGCTCTTCATCTCGGTGGCCAGTTCGCTCATCTGCGCCGCATGGGCAAATTTGCGACGCTCGTTGGTCACCACGCCGATGGACACCGTCATCAAGGGAACACGGTGCAACTGGCCCCGACGATCCTTCCCGAAAAAATAACCTGCGCGCCGATCCTGCTCGGAATACTGATACGGGATCAGGGTGTCGAACACCGAGACGATCTCGGAACAGACTTCCGGAACGGCATCGAGCGGAATGACGAAGATGAAATCATCGCCGCCGATGTGGCCGACGAAGCCGTCGTCCCGGCACAACCCCTTCACCACGTCGTGCAGCACCTTGGCCAGGATCCGAATGCAGCGATCGCCATCGTAGTACGAATAGCGATCGTTGAACTCCTTGAAATGATCGAGGTCGGCGTAGCACATGGCGAACGGCGCGGTGCCCTGGAGCCGCCGGGAGACGTCGGCCTCGATCTCGACCGCCCCGGGCAGCCGCGTGGACGGGTGCACGACGAGATCGCGGTCGGACCGCCGCAGCATGGCGTCCAGGCGGATGCTCGCCTCCTCGGGCGACAACGAACTGCGCACCACCTCGTCCGCACCCGCCGCAAACGCCTCGCCGAACGCCCGGTCGTCGTCGCCGGAGACGATAACGGCGGGCACGACCGCGGCATATGAGTCGGCTTTCAGTCGCCGCAAGGCCGCCAGGACCACTGCCACCTGCTCGCGAGCATCGAACAGCACCACCCGAGGCCGCCCACGAAGGGAAATGCCCAGCAGGTCGTCGGAGGTATTGACGTGCAGCACGGGTAGCCCCAGGCCGAGCAACCACCCCTCCACGCCGGGTGGAAATGGTCGTTCAGTGAGCGAGAAGACGAGAGCGTTCTGCTTGGCCGCGGTCAAGATGTCGGGACGGGATGGGTCATTCGGAGAATCGCCAAGATATCGGTGCAGTTCCAACTAGTCAAACCACGATGCCACCACGAGTTGCGGTGTCGCCCCCCCGTGGGTTGCAGGGCGCAAATCAGTACGCCGTCGCCTCATCGATCAGCATGATCGGAATGTCGTCCCGCACGGGATACCGCAGCCGGCAGGCGGCGCATTCGAGTATCTGATCCGGTTCACGGTACGAAAGGTCCCCTTTGCATTTGGGACAGACGAGGATCTTCAGCAGTTGCGGGGCGACGGTCATTGCGATGGTTCCTCCGGCAGTCGGTAACCGAAGCGTCGGAGCGCCGACGCGCTCTTCCGCCAATTGGGCAGTACCTTGACCCACAGGTCGAGATATACGCGCTGCCCCAGCAGCGCCTCGATCTTGGCGCGCGCGGCCTGTCCGATACTGCGCGCGCGCGCACCCTTGGCACCGATCAGAATTCCCTTCTGGCTCTTCCGCTCCACGTACAGGACTGCACGAATGTACACTGGCGCAGGCTCCTCCCGGAACTCCTCGATCTCGCAGGCGACGCTGTACGGCAGTTCCTGCTCCAACTGCTCCAGCGCCGTTTCCCGGATCAACTCGGCGGCGAAGTAGCGCAGCGTCTGGGTGCTCAACTCGTCGTCGGGGTAGAGAAACGGCGACTCCGGGAGCCGGGTCCGGCAGGCCTCGAGCAGCGCCTCGATTCCCTCGCCGGTGCGCGCCGAGACGAAGAGCGCCTGCGGGATGGCGGCCGCCAGGGTCCGGCGGGCCTCGGTCGTGAGGAGGTCGGCCTTGTTGCAGACGGTGAGCACGGGGGCGCGGGGAGGCGCGGGAAGATCGGCGGCCGCCGAGAGCGGCTCCGGGTGGCCGTCCGCCGCGTCGCAGAGGTAGATGATGACGTCGGCATCGGCCAGGGCGCGGAGCGCGGTGGCCCGCATGGCGCGCTGGAGCGCGTAGCGAGGGTTGAGCAGACCCGGGGTGTCGAGCAGGACGAACTGGGTCTCGTGGGTGGTGTGGATCCCGACCACGCGGTCGCGCGTGGACTGCGGTTTCGGGCTGACGATGCTGAGCTTCTGGCCCACGAGCCGGTTGAGGAGCGTGGACTTGCCGGCGTTGGGCCGTCCGACGACGGCCACGATTCCGGCGCGCGTCATGGGTGACGGGCGCGGGCGGCCAGGCGATTCAGCGGATGCGGGAGGCGGGGCATGGACGGCCGATACGGGTGCACGGAACGCCACGACGCCCCGACCGTGGAACCACGGTCGGGGCGTCGAGGAAAAGAGGTGCCGGCGACGGCCTACTCTCCCGCGCCCTCTCGGGCGGAGTACCATCGGCGCTGTAGGGCTTAACTGCCGTGTTCGGAATGGGAACGGGTGTGGCCCCTACGCTCTAGTCGCCAGCAAGAATCGATTGTAAAAAAGACAGCGGCGAATGGTAGATCGTGGACGGAATCCACAGAAATCGTGTTGCTTTGCTTGCAGTAACTACATGAGGAGTAGTCAAGCCGCACGGGCGATTAGGACCGCTACGCTCGTAGTGCATTGCTGCACTTCCACGGGCGGCCTATCGACGGGGTGGTCTACCCCGGCCCTTCAGGGGGCTCATGGCCCCGGGAGAGTTCATCTTGGGAGGTGCTTCCCACTTAGATGCATTCAGCGGTTATCACGACCGACCGTCGCTACCCGGCATTGCCCCTGGCGGGACAACCGGGACACGAGCGGGTCGTCCGACTCGGTCCTCTCGTACTAGAGTCCGCTTCCCTCAACTCTCCAACGCCCACGACGGATACAGACCGAACTGTCTCACGACGTTCTGAACCCAGCTCATGTACCACTTTAACCGGCGAACAGCCGGACCCTTGGGACCTTCTCCAGCCCCAGGATGTGATAAGCCGACATCGAGGTGCCAAACCGCGCCGTCGATGTGAACTCTCGGGCGCGATAAGCCTGTTATCCCCAGCGTACCTTTTATCCGTTGCGCGATAGCCGCTCCACACCGGGCTACCGGATCACTACGGCCCACTTTCGTGGCGGCTCGACGTGTCCGTCTCACCGTCAGGCTGGCTTCTGCCGTTACACTCTAGAAGCGCGAGTACCGACCGCGCTGAGCCAACCTTGCGCGCGCCTCCGTTACTCTTTCGGAGGCGACCGCCCCAGTCAAACTGCCTACCTGCCACGGTCCCAGAGAGGGTTTGCCTCTCGTGGTGAGGGCGTCGCAATTCGCAGGGTGGTATTTCACTGGTGCCTCCACCCGAGCTAGCGCCCGAGTCTCAACGGCTCCCACCTATGCTACACAGCGCAGTGCAACGTCCAATGACAAGCTACAGTAAAGGTGCATGGGGTCTTTTTGTCCTGTCGCGGGGACTCGGAATCCTCACCGAGACTGCAATTTCGCCGAGCACCGGGTCGAGACAGTGCCCAAGTCGTTACGCCATTCGTGCAGGTCGGAACTTACCCGACAAGGAATTTCGCTACCTTAGGACCGTTATAGTTACGGCCGCCGTTTACCGGGGCTTCGGCTCAGACCTTCGGGGTTACCCCCTAAGCCCTCCCCTTAACCTTCCGGCACCGGGCAGGCGTCAGTGTGTATACGGCGCCTTGTGCGGCTTGGCACACACCTGTGTTTTTGCTAAACAGTCGCTTGGGCCGATTCGCTGCGACCAAGGGGCGCTTCATTGTACATGTCACCCCCCTTGGCTTCCCTTCTTCCGAAGTTACGGGAACATTATGCCGAGTTCCTTGACCCGGTTTCACTCGTTCACCTGAGGCTACTCGCCTCACCCACCTGTGTCGGTTTACGGTACGGACACCGGCACGCTCCTCCTTCCGCTTTTCTTGCCAGTCGACTCCAGAACTCTTGGACTTGTCTTGCGACGTGTCCTCAGCATCAGGTCTCGGCTTGCGCCTACTCCCTTACACGGCCGTCCACATGGCCGCAGCTCCTTCGTTCCTGTGTCCCGGAAGGACTCAACACGTGACGGCGGGGCCGGAATGTCAACCGGCTGTCCATCGGCTACGCCTTTGGGGCCTCGCCTTAGGGTCCGCCTCACCCTGCGCTGATTGCCATGGCGCAGGAAACCTTGGGTTTACGGTGCGCGGGGTTTTCACCCGCGTTTGCGCGTACTCATTCCGGCATCCTCACTTCCGGCCACTCCAGGTCAACGTTTCCACGGACCCTTCACAGTTACCGGAACGCTCCCCTACCCCGCTGACTAGGTCAGCAGGCCAAGCTTCGGTGGATCACTTAATCCCGACCATTCTCGGCGCGTTCACGCTGGACGAGTGAGCTATTACGCACTCTTTAAAGGAATGGCTGCTTCTAAGCCAACCTCCTCGTTGTCACGGCACGAACACATCCTTCGCGATACTCAGTGATCACTTCGGGACCTTAGCTGTGGCTCTGGGTTCTTTCCCTCTCGCCGTTGGACATTATCGCTCAACGACTGCCTCCCAGGGTCCAGTCCAATGGTATTCGGAGTTTGGTTGGGGTTGGTAAGCCGCTTTGGCTCCCGCGCCCATCCAGTCGCTCTACCCCCACGGACCATGCCCTGAGGCTCTACCTCAATAGATTTCGGGGAGAACCAGCTATCTCCAGGCTTGATTGGCCTTTCACCCCTACCCACAAGTCATCCGAGCGGTTTTCAACCCACACCGGTTCGGGCCTCCACTAAGTGTTACCTCAGCTTCACCCTGCTCATGGGTAGATCGCCCTGGCTTCGGGTCTGCCCCCGCGAACTGTAATCGCCCTCGTTACAGGACTCGCTCTCGCTTTGGCTCCGCTGGAGACCAGCTTAGCCTCGCTCGCGAGGAGCAACTCGCCGGATCATAATGCAAAAGGCACGCCGTCAGCAGACAGTCGAGCCGAAGCCCGCTGCTGCCTCCGACCGCTTGTAAGCAAGTGGTTTCAGGATCTCTTTCACTCCCCGCACAGGGGTGCTTTTCACCTGTCCCTCACGGTACTCGTTCACTATCGGTCACACAGGAGTCTTTAGCCTTGGAGGGTGGTCCCCCCAGTTTCACGCCCGGACTCTCGTACCGGGCGTTACTCAGGAACTCCACTAATTCCACCACGTCGTCTTCGCATACCGGGCTGTCACCGTCTCTGGCGCCCCTTTCCAGGGGACTTCCGCTGACTTCGATGGAACCGTCTGTGGGTCCTACAACCCCGATCCCACAAGGAGATCGGTTTGGGCTCGGTCCGGTTCGCTCGCCGCTACTACGGACATCTCGGTTGATTTCTCTTCCTCTGGGTACTTAGATGTTTCAGTTCCCCAGGTTCGCTTCCCGTCTTGCGACGGGATGACCGCCGTTACCGGCGGCCGGGTTTCCCCATTCGGCCATCCAAGGATCGATGCGTGTGTGCCGCTCCCCTTGGCTTATCGCAGCTTACCACGGCCTTCGTCGCCTCTGTGTGCCCAGGCATCCCCCACTTGCTTTCGTTCGCTTGACTACAAAGTCGTGTCAAGCAAAGCACGCGCGATTTCTCTACGAGTGACTCTTTCTTCAGCCTTCGTCGAAATAGTCTTCTCATGATGATTCGCTAATCCCACGATCTACCATCCATCCGTTGTCAAACAGCATGCGCCCCGCACCTGCACGGGGCGCCAGCAGAAATTGAATCGGGAAGGGATGTGTCGAGACGAGCGACTTGCGGAAGACTTTCGGCGTCGCCGAAGCGCGCCTACTCGTGTAATCCGTTAAGGAGGTGATCCAGCCGCAGGTTCCCCTACGGCTACCTTGTTACGACTTCGCCCCAGTCACTGCGCTTGCCTTCGGCCGCTTGGTCCCTTGCGGGTTCCGACACGGACTTCGGGCACTCACAGCTTCCATGGCGTGACGGGCGGTGTGTACAAGGCCCGGGAACGTATTCACCGTGGCGTAGCTGATCCACGATTACTAGCGATTCCAGCTTCATGCCGGCGGGTTGCAGCCGACAATCCGAACTGAGGCCGGGTTTGAGGGATTGGCTCACGCTTGCGCGCTTGCAGCCCACTGTCCCGGCCATTGTAGCACGTGTGTAGCCCTAGACGTAAGGACCATGATGACTTGACGTCGTCCCCACCTTCCTCCGGTTTGGCACCGGCAGTCTCCCTAGAGTTCCCGGCATTACCCGCTGGCAACTAGGGACAGGGGTTGCGCTCGTTGCGGGACTTAACCCAACATCTCACGACACGAGCTGACGACAGCCATGCAGCACCTGTGCACGGACTCCGAAGAGAAGCCTCCGTTTCTGGAGACCGTCCCGTGCATGTCAAGCCTAGGTAAGGTTCTTCGCGTTGCGTCGAATTAAACCACATGCTCCACCGCTTGTGCGGGCCCCCGTCAATTCCTTTGAGTTTCAGCCTTGCGGCCGTACTCCCCAGGCGGGGCACTTCATGCGTTAGCGCCGGCACTCAAGGGGTCGCTCCCCCAAGCACCTAGTGCCCATCGTTTACGGCGTGGACTACCAGGGTATCTAATCCTGTTTGCTCCCCACGCTGTCGCGCCTCAGTGTCAGCAACGGCCCAGCCAACCGCCTTCGCCACCGGTGTTCTTCCGGATCTCTACGCATTCCACCGCTACACCCGGAATTCCATTGGCCTCTACCGTGCTCAAGCATGGCAGTTCGCACGGCCGACCCGGAGTTGAGCCCCGGGCTTTCACCGCACGCTTACCACGCCACCTACGCGCCCTTTACGCCCAGTGATTCCGGACAACGCTCGCACCCTCCGTATTACCGCGGCTGCTGGCACGGAGTTAGCCGGTGCTTCCTCACCCGGTACCGTCAAGCCTCTCGAAAAAGGCGTTTCGTCCCGGGCAACAGTGGTTTACACCCCGAAGGGCTTCCTCCCACACGCGGCGTCGCTGCGTCAGCCTTTCGGCCATTGCGCAAGATTCCCCACTGCTGCCTCCCGTAGGAGTCTGGGCCGTATCTCAGTCCCAATGTGGCTGGCCATCCTCTCAGACCAGCTACCCGTCGTCGCCTTGGTGAGCCTTGACCTCACCAACTAGCTGATAGGCCGCGAGCCCCTCGATGTCCCCCGGAGGTTTCCTCCCCGGTCGATGCCGACCAGAGAGCGTATGCGGTATTACCCGGCCGTTGGGCCGGCTATCCCCCAGACATCGGCAGGTTGCTCACGTGTTACGCACCCGTTCGCCGGTTGCCCTTGCGGGCCCCCGTGACTTGCATGTGTTAAGCACGCCGCCAGCGTTCGTCCTGAGCCAGGATCAAACTCTCCAATGAGTTCGAAATAGCTCTCTCGAAAACGCTGCCCACGCTGTCGCGTAGACAGCGTGTCCGAATCACAGAATGTTCAGTTTGAACTCTCCCCGATTCCCTGAACGGAACCGGCTCGACGAGTTCGCCTCGCACATCCATTTGTCTTCCCGATTCAATTATCAATCAGCTTGTTTGTCACGTATCAGTGACAGCCTCGAACAATAACCGGCAACACCGCTTCCCGTCAAGCGCCTACACCAACAATTTCACAACTTCTCCCGCCTGCGCTCGCCCGGCGTGCTGCCCCGCATGCGCCGTGTAGGAATCGAACCTACAACCTAGTGATTAAGAGTCACTTGCTCTGCCAATTGAGCTAACGGCGCCCTCTCTCTTTCCCGCGTGGTGCGCCAGGAGGGAATCGAACCCCCGACCCACAGCTTAGAAGGCTGTTGCTCTATCCAACTGAGCTACTGGCGCTTCATTCGCAACGAAGGCCGCCTCTGTTCGCCCTTCGATCAGGTCGGGGCGCCCGGATTTGAACCGGGGACCTCCTGCTCCCAAAGCAGGCGCGATACCAGGCTACGCTACGCCCCGCGAGCCCGTAATTCTATCGGACCGGTGCGCGACAGTCAACGGCGCCCGCCCATCGATCGCAACAACATCGCGAACGCCCGCCCCCGATGACTCACCGCCGCCTTCTCCTCCGCCGTCACCTCGGAAAAAGCGCGCCGCAAGTCGTCGCTCACGAAGTACGGATCGTACCCAAACCCGTTCGCCCCGCCCTGACGCGATTCGGCGATCCGTCCCGCCGCCTCGCCGCGCGCCGTCAATTCGCGAACGCCGTCGAAATACACGGCGACGCAAACGTAGCGCGCCCGCCGGTCCGAACCCCCGCGCAGCCGCTCCAGCAACAGCGCATTGTTCGCGTCGTCCAGGGCGGGCCCCTCCAACTCCGGACGCCCGCTCCAGCGCTTGCTCATCACCCCCGGCGCCCCGTGAAGCGCCACGACCTCGAGCCCGGAGTCTTCCGCCACCACGGGCAATCCCCCGCCCCGCGCATGAAAATACCGCGCCTTCGCGCGCGCGTTCCCTTCGAACGTCGCGAACGCCTCGATGGACGCCTCGTCCGGTTGCTCGGCAATGCCGGCTTCGGCGAGGTCTCGCGCCTCCCACCCCGCGGCCGCGAACATCGGCCGGAGTTCCCGGAGCTTGCCCGGGCTGCGAGTCGCCAGCAGGACGACCCGCGGTGTCACCCGGCCAGCGCCCGCTGCTGCACCGCGTCGAGTGTGCGGATCCCGGTCTCGGCGAGCGAGAGCAACGCGTCGAGTTGGCCCCGGCCGAACGTGCCGTGCTCGCCCGTTCCCTGGACCTCCACGAACTCGCCGGCGCTGCTCATGACCACATTCATGTCCACCTCGGCCACCACGTCCTCCGCGTACTCCAGGTCGAGGCGCGGCACGCCCCCCACCATGCCCACGCTCACCGCTGCCACGCGCCGCCGTACGGGCGACGCCGCCACACGACCGGTGGTGACCATCCAGGCGAACGCATCGACCACCGCCACCGCCGCGCCCGTGATCGCGGCGGTGCGCGTACCGCCGTCCGCCTGCAGCACGTCACAGTCGATGCGCACCGTGTACTCGCCGAAAGTGAAGCCGTCGAGCATCGCCCGCACGCTCCTCCCGATCAGCCGCTGGATCTCCTGCGTCCGGCCACCGAGCTTCTCGCGCTCCCGCGACGTCCGGGTGTGCGTCGCCCGGGGCAGCATTGCGTACTCGGCGGTGATCCACCCCAGCCCGCTGCCGCGGCGCCACCCCGGAACCCCCTCCTCCACCGACGCCGTACAGAGGACCCGCGTGTTGCCGAAACGCGCCAGACACGAGCCTTCGGCGTACGCCGCGGCCCCGCGTTCGAGAGTGACCGGACGCAGGGCGTCGTGCGCGCGGGCGGCGCGTACGGGAACGGGGGAATCAGCCACGGAGCCTCTCGATGAT
This sequence comes from uncultured Gemmatimonadaceae bacterium, assembly GCA_963814345.1. Lineage (GTDB taxonomy): Bacteria > Gemmatimonadota > Gemmatimonadetes > Gemmatimonadales > Gemmatimonadaceae > JAGWRI01. The sequence continues at coordinate 321,267 of CAWFCT010000018.1, forward strand.
GGAAGTGGTGGATTGACCGGGCGTCAGCGGGATCACGACGACGGCGCCGCCACGCGCGCGCACGTCGGGAGCACCGACGATCGTGGCTTCGGTGTAGTCGCCGCCCTTCACCAGCACGTCCGGTTCGAGCGCGCGGATCAGGTCGAGCGGCGTGTCCTCCGCGAACAACACGACCACGTCCACCATGGCCAGCGCCGCCAGCACATAGGCGCGCTCCGCTTCCGTGCGCACGGGACGCCCCGGCCCCTTCAACCGGCGTACCGACGCGTCGGTGTTGAGACCCACGACCAGCGCATCCCCCTGGCGACGCGCCCCGACCAGCAAGTCGATGTGGCCCGGGTGGAGCAGATCGAACACGCCGTTGGTGAACACGACCCGTCCCGATTCTCGCTGCCGCCAACTCCGCGCTTCGTCCCACGTCATGATCCGCGCTTGCGGCGGTGCGGCGTCGCTCAATACGTGTCCTCGGCATGGGGGTGGAACATGAACGTACGCACGGTGAGCGGCAGCTCGATCTGCTCCGCGTAGTCCGCCGACAGCCGGATCGTGCGGTCGCGGGGATCGCGCTCGATGGAGATCTCCTTGGCGTCCTCGGGAAGCCCGAGCGAGTCGGCCTCCACCCAGAGGTGGGCGAGGATCAGCGAATCGGGGCGCACGCCATTGAACCGCAACTCCTGTTTCATGGCGTCTTCGTACTGGTAGAAGTTCCAGTACGCCTCACCGATGTTGAGGCCGAAATAGAGTCCGGCGGCGAGCAGCAGCAGGGTGAACAGACATCCCAGCGAACTACGGCCGCCGCGCGCCCTCACCATTGCGACTGCGCTCCCGTGACGATCTGGTCCACGATCTGCTTGATGGCCTGCTGGCGACCGTCCGCCTCGGCGCGCTCGGCGTACTCGCCGGACGCGGTCATGCCCTTCTGCTCCCAGAGGATCTTGCCGCTGGCCTGATCCACGATCTTCACGTCGACGGTGATCTCCAATCTCCGGCGTGCGGACACCGCCTGATTCGGATTCGCGCTGAACGAAACCGGCACATCGGCCTGATACCCCGTGATCTTTCCGCTGATCACGGCATCGGCACGGGCTTCCGGGGCCTCCCGGACGCCCAGGCGCTTGTCGAGCTGACTGTTCATGGCGTCGAACAACTCGCGTTGCACATCCGGCGACGCCGTGGCGTTGTCGAAGGGGAGCACGGCCATCGTCTTGATGTTCGGCGGAAAGGTGCCCTTCGAGAACCCATAATGCACCCCACATCCCGCGAGGGCGGCGAGTAGCATCACGCTAATGAAACGACCACAGCGAGTCATCGAATGGTCCGGTATCGGCCGATGTAGTGATGACGAGATCAAGGGTGCGACGGTCACTTTCATCATGATAGCGGATGTGCCCATCCGGCGTGCGTGTCACCCACTCCTGGACCCGCCCCCCCTCGACCCGCTCGAGTCGGCGGAGGCTCCCCGCTTCGAAGGTGACCCGCCATTGCACCGGCCGCCCGATGTCGGCTCGCAGGGTGGTCCCGTCGAGCCGGGCGACGGTGTCCGCCACCGCGGGAAGCGCCAGGCGTCCGAGCGCCGCCCAGAGCAGCGCCGGCGACGGCACGAAACCCGCTGCGGCGTCTCCCGGGGGCAGCCGCAGGTTGCCGCCCACGACTACCGCCGCACCGCTGCCCGTTCCCCCCGCCAAGAAGAAGTCGAACCGGACGCTGTCCGGAGGCGCGACCCTGGCCGCCCCCTCCCCACGGGCTACCAGATCGGGGCCGTTCAGTTCCCACCGGAAGACGAGCCGCCGATGGTGGTGCCCGAGCGTGGTTTGCGGAAAGCGCGCCGGCACCGGCGTTCCACGAAGGGGGCCCAGGCGGGGCACGCAGCCGGCAAGCGCGACGAGCGCCACGCCGCCCGCGAAACGGCTACAGCGCCGTCTGCAGTCGTGCACGGAACTCGGCGGGCAGCGCCGAGGGGCGACCCGACGGGTCCAGGGACACGAGCACGGTGCGTGCGGAAACCAGGCGCGCTCCCGTGTCGGCATTCGAGATGAGGTAGTCGAACGTCACGGCACGCGACCGAACGTCCGCCAGACGGGTCTCGACCACGACGCGGTCTTCGTATCGGGCAGAGTCGTGGTAGCGAAGGCTGGCCTCGGAGACGGCCAGCAACAGTCCACGACGCTCCAACTCGGCGTAGCTGACACCGAGTTCGCGAATGAAGTCGGTTCGTCCGATGTCGCACCAGACCAGATAGTTGGCGTGGTATACGACGCCCATCTGATCGGACTCGGCGTAGCGCACCCGGAATTCGCTCCGCTGAACGTAGCTCATGCGCGTGGGGTGCGACTCGTGGACGGAACGCTCATCTGGCGCGAACAATAGAGCGCCGTGCCGGTTTGTAAAGACGCGACGCGGAGGCTAGAATCAGCGCGTGCTCCCGTCACCGTGCTATATCTTCTCGGACACGCACCTGGGCTTCGCCCCCGATGCGGTGGAACGCCAGCTCCGCGCGTTCCTCGGCTCGTTGCGTGGGCGCGCCGGATCGCTCGTGATCAATGGCGACCTCTTCGAGTTCTGGTTCGAGTGGCGACACGTGATGCCACGGGCCGCATTCCGCGTGCTGGCGGCGCTGGCCGATCTGCGAGACGCCGGGATTCCGATTCTGATGATCGCCGGGAATCACGACTGCTGGGGGGGGGCGATCCTGCGCGAGGACGTCGGCGTGGACTTCCACGTCGGCGCGTGGACCGGCGAGTTGGCGGGCTGGCGCACCAGGATCGAGCACGGCGATGGGTTGCGGGACCGCGAGGATCGTCGCTATCGGATGCTCCGCCGCGTGTTACGCAACCCGTTGGCAATCGGCATGTTCCGATGGCTGCACCCGGACGTCGCCACGGCGCTCGCCGGCGGGAGTTCCCACGCCAGCCGGTCATACGCCGCGCGGGACGGGGGTGCCGGTTTGCGGGCGGTGGCGGCGTCTCGACTGGCTGCCACGCCGTCCATGGAACTCCTCGTGTTCGGGCACTCCCACGTCGCGGCGCTCGAGCGGATGCCCCCGGGCGGGGTGTACGCCAATGCCGGATCGTGGCTCGACGCCCCCACGTTCCTCCGCGTCACACCCAACCAGATCGAGCTGCGGCGCTGGGACGGCTCAGCCGAGGGGCTGGCGCTCGACGTGGTCGATCGCCGCGCCCAGAAAGCGCTGGCCTAGCGTGAGGAACCGCGCGGGATCGTCGGAGCAGACGAAGCGGTAGGTGGGCGCCGCGGCGTCCGGCGCGGCGAGCCCCGCGGTCGCCAACACCCGGGCCGTCTCGGCCGCCGTCTCCTCGGCGCTGTCGATCAGGCGGACGTCGGCGCCGAGCAGCGTGTGCAGCAGGGGCTTCAGTAATGGGTAGTGCGTGCACCCGAGCACCAGCGTGTCGATCGAGTGGTGCGCAAGCGGTTCCAGATACTCGCCGGCGATCAACCGCGTCGCTTCGCGATCGGTCCACCCCTCCTCGACCAGCGGTACGAAGAGCGGACAGGCCTGCGCGAAGACCCGCGCGTCCGCCCGCAGCGCCTGGATGGCACGCTCGTAGGCGCCGGAGCGCACGGTACCCGCGGTACCAATGACGCCGATGGCGCCCGACCGGGTGGCCGCAACGGCCGCCCGTGCCCCGGGCTCGACGACGCCGATGACCGGGATCGTGCGCTCGGCCTGCAACATCGGCAGCGCGTGCGCAGTGGCGGTGTTGCACGCCACCACGATGGCTTTCACGCCACGCGCTTCGAGGAAGTCGGCGATCTCGCGGCTGTAGCGCTGGACGGTTTCCGGTCCCTTGTTGCCGTACGGCACGCGCGCCGTGTCGCCGAAGTACACGATGCTCTCGTGCGGCAGTTGGCGCATGAGCTCGTGCACCACGGTCAGGCCGCCGATGCCGGAATCAAAGACGCCGATCGGCGCCGTGGCCGTCACGGAACGCGTACCGAAACGCCGACGTTGGCGCCGGAGGCCGTTGATTTCACCGAGAGCTCCGCGGGCACATCCCACAGATTGGCGGCGACATAGGCGTCGAGCCCACTGAACAGGTGGTTGGCGACGATCGCCGCGATCCAGTCCTCCACGTGGGCCTGTCGACTGCGGACCAGGTCCGTGTTGTACGGCGACGGGCGGACGATCCGGGACGTCTGGCCGGACGCGGGATCCCACCACGACACGACCACGCTGTCGGCGCCGGCGTTCCGGGCCTGGCGCAGATCGAACTGCGCCTGCCGCAGCATGGTGACGGCGACGGCCTCGAACGCGATGAAGAGGGCCGATGCCCGAGGGCGCCCGAGCGCCGTCTGGGCGGAGCCGGGCACGAGAAACGAGTAGGCGAACGAGCGCCCGGGGGAAAGTGGCGGCCGGCGCTCGGGCCTCGGGCCTCGGGCAGTATCGGTGACGGTACGGGGGATCTGTACGGGCCCGCGGCTCGCCGTATCCGCCCCCTGAGCGGCGGCCGCGGGAGCCACGAGGACCAACAGGCACAGGCCGACGATGAGGCGCCAGAACGGGTGCAGACCCGGCCGGACGGGATGCGGGCATCGGCGGCTCGGTGGCGGGAGTGCATGGGAATCGAACCCACCCAACCCGACGTCGTCAGGTCGCAACAGTTTTGAAGACTGCGGAAGCCACCAGGCCCCCTCCACTCCCCGAATCACGCGAGCACCAACGGTGCGCTGCCCGAGGCGCGCACCTCGCCGATCTCCACGGCCCCCGGCACGCGCGTCAGATAGTCCCGCACGCGTTCGGCCGGGACGGCGACCAACAGACCGCCCGACGTCTGCGGGTCGAGACTGATGGCCCGCTGCGTGTCGGTGGCGTCGTTCCAGGCGACCTTGTCCTGCAGATAGGCCAGATTCCGGTCTGCCCCTCCGGTGCGGACACCGTCGCGCCAGGCCCGGTCGGCGCCGGGGAGCATCGGCAGGGCGGCAACGTGGATCACCAGCGTCACGCCGCTGCCCCGCGCGACGTGCGACGCATGCCCGAGCAGGCCGAAGCCCGTGACATCGGTAGCGCAACGCACGCCCAACTCGACCGCCGCCCGGCTCGCCTCGGCGTTCAGCGTGCGCATCGAATCGTGGAGGGCCTGCGCGTCGTCGCTGCTCAACGTTCCCTCCTTCTCCGCCGTGGCGAGCAGGCCGGTGCCCAGGGCTTTGGTGAGGACCAACCGGTCGCCCGGCCGGGCCGCAGCGTTCGTGAGCATCCGGTCCGGATGCACCCGTCCGGTGACCGCCACGCCGAACTTCAATTCCTCGTCGATGATGGTGTGTCCGCCGACGACCACCGCGCCCGCCTCGTGCACCTTGTCCTGCCCACCCTGCAGAATGCGTCCGAGCACGTCGAGCGGCAGGCGGCCAGCCGGAAAGCCCACGACGTTGAGCGCCGTCAACGGCTCGCCCCCCATGGCGTACACGTCGGAGAGCGCGTTGGCGGCGGCGATCTGGCCGAAGAGGTACGGATCGTCGACGATCGGCGCAAAGAAGTCGACCGTCTGCACGAGCGCGAGATCGGGCGCGAGCACGAACACGCCGGCGTCGTCGAACGTCTCCCGCCCCACGAGCAACCGGGAATCCGACTGGTGGGGCACGCCCTTCAGCGCTTCCGAGAGATCGCCCAGACCGAGCTTGGCGGCGCAGCCGGCACACCGGGCGAACCCGGTAAGGCGCAGCAGCTCGCCCTCGGGCATCGACGCGCTCACCGTTTCATCCAACGGCGGCGATGGCTTCGATCTCCACCAGCACGTTCCGCGGAAGCGCGGACACCTGCACCGTGGAACGCGCCGGACGCGCATCGCCCAGCGCGCGGGCGTAGGCTTCGTTGACGGCCGGGAAGTCACTCATGTCGTGAAGGAATACCGTGGTCTTGACCACATCGTTCCAGGTGCAGCCGGCGGCGGCCAGCACCGCCTCGAGATTGGCCAGCACCCGGTTGGTCTGCGCCACGACATCGCCCTGGACCACCTGGCCCGTGGCCGGATCGATGGCGATCTGGCCGGCGGTAAACACGAAACCGTTGTGCACGACGGCCTGCGAATAGGGGCCGATGGCTGCCGGGGCCTGGTCGGTATGCAGCGTATTGGGCATGTGGAGCGTCTCCGCGCAGTGGCCGGCTCTCGGCCGGGCGTCATTTCGGATGTGAGGCGAACCGCGGGAACCTACTCAGACGACCTCGGGCATCGCCAGACCGAACAGTCGCGCGGCGTTGCGCGTGACCGTCTCGCCGAGCGCCGCGGCGTCGGTATCGCGCGCGGCGGCCACACGCGCCAGCGTCAGGCTCACCCAGGCCGGCTCGTTGCGCTTGCCGCGATTCGGCACCGGGGCCAGGTAAGGCGCATCCGACTCCACCAGCAGGCGCTCGTCCGGCACGAGCTGCAGCAGCGCATCGTCATCCCATTTCTTGAACGTCACGATGCCGCTGAACGAGACGTACCACCCCACGGAGAGGGCGACCTCGGCAAGGGCATGCGACCCCGTGTAGCAGTGCAGTACGCCCCGAACGCCGCCCGCGCCAGCCTCCTCGACCATGGCCCGTGTGTCGTCCTCGGCCTCGCGCGTATGGACGACGACGGGGAGGCGCAGGTCGCGCGCCAGCGCGAGTTGGGCCGCGAACGCCCGGCGCTGCGCGAGGCGCGGCGCGTGGTCGTAGTGGTAGTCCAGCCCGCACTCCCCGATCGCGACGGCGCCAAGGCGGCACTCGTCGGCGAGCCGCGGCGGATCGGCGAAGGAGTCGAAGGCCGCGGCGTCATGCGGATGGATGCCGGCGGTGTACGCCACGAACCCGGGGTATTCGGCGGCCACCGCCCGGGCGCGGGCGGCCGCAGCGAGCGACTCGCCGATGCACACCACGGCGAGCGCGCCCGTAAGGCGGGCGCGTTCGACGACGGCTGCCCGGTCGTCATCGAACGCCGGATCCGCCAGATGCGCGTGGCTGTCGATGAACCTGGCCATGGATCGTCGAACCGCCGCCTCGTCGGCGGCGGTTCGGGTGCAGTTCAGGGAGCGACTTTGCGCCGGCGGGCCGCCGCGGCAGCGGCCCCACTACTGCCCTGCCCTTCGACGGCGCGGGGGAACTTCGCTTCGATCCAGAGTAGCAGCGCGCCCGCCACGTAGATCGAGCTGAACGTTCCGGTGAAGATACCGAACGCCATGATCCACGAGAACGGCCGGATCACCTCGCCGGCGAAGATCAGCAGCGCCAGGGTCGCAGTCAGGGTGGTGACGTGGGTCAGCACCGAGCGCGGCAGCGTCTCGTTGATGGCGCGGTTCATCGTGTCGCGTAGCGACTCCTTGCGCTGCTTGCGCAGATCTTCACGCACGCGGTCGAAGATGATGATCGTGTCGTTGAGCGAGTACCCGATCACCGTGAGGATGGCGGCGACGACGGTGAGCGAGATCTCGAGGCGCATCATCGATAGAAACGCGAGCGTGGTGAAGACGTCGTGGGCCGTGGCCACCACGGCCGCGACGCCGAAGCGCCACTCGAAGCGGATGGCCAGGTAGACCAGGGTCACGAGGAATGAGATCAGCACCGCGATCATGGCGTTCCGCTGCAGCTCCGCGCTGACCTGCGACCCGACGAACTGCGACGAGATCACCCGCACCTGGGACGTGTCGCCGAACTGCGCGTGCAACGCCGTCTCGATCTGCTTGGCGGTACTGTCGGCGGCGGACTGGAGACCGGATCCGCTCTTGGCCTGGGCGTTGATGGTGTACTCGGTGGGTGACCCGAACTGCTGGATGGTGGAACCGGAGAAGCCGGCGTGGTCGACGGTCGAGCGAATCACGTCCGGGTTCGGCGCCTTGGCGAATTCCACCTGCATGGTGGTGCCGCCCGTGAACTCGATGCTGTAGTGCGGTCCGCCGACGACCAGCACGCTCAGTCCCACCACGATGAAGACGATGGTGATGACCGCCGCGTGCCGCCAGTACTTGATGAAGTCGTAGCGGGTGTTGTGGAAAATGCGCAGCATTTAGATGCTCAACGTCTGGGCGCCGCGCGAGCGGTTCAGCCACAGGAGGAAGAAGGTTCGGACGACGAAGATCGCGGCGAACATGGACGCCACCACACCGGCGATCAGGGTGACGGCGAAGCCGCGCACCGGACCACTGCCCCACTGGTAGAGCACCGACGCGGTGAGGATCGTCGAGACGTTGGAGTCCACGATGGCCGGCATGGCGTGGCGGAATCCCTCGTCGATGGCGGTGCGGACCGTCTTGCCGCGATCGAGTTCCTCTCGAATGCGCTCGAAGATCAGCACGTTGGCGTCCACCGCGATGCCGATGGAGAGCACCAGACCGGCGAGCCCCGGCAGAGTGAGCACGGCGTTGAAGCCGGCCAACGTGGCCAGGGTGTACAGGACGTAGATGGCCAGGCCGCCGACCGCCAGCATGCCGGCGAACCGGTAGTAGACGGTCATGATCAACACGATCATGACCATGGCAATCACACCGGCTTCGAATCCCTTGTGGATCGAGTCCTTGCCCAGTCGCGGGCCGATGACCACCGATTGGGCCACCTTGAGTGGCACGGGGAGCGCACCGGCATTGAGCACCAGGGCGAGGTCCTGCGCGGCGGCGAGATCCTTTCCGCCCATCGTGATCTGGCCCTGGGTCCCAATGGCGCTCTGGATGACGGGAGGGCGCCCCATCACTCGACCGTCGAGAACGATCGCCATGTAGTCGCCCACGTGGCGGCCGGTTTCCGTGCGGAAGTGGCGGCCGCCCACGTTGTCGAGCGTGAATTCGACCACCGTCCCGTCCGTGGGTGTCTGCGAGGGCCGGGCCGACTTGATGTACTGCCCGGTCGTGATCGCCTTGGCGTCGGTCACGTACAGCGCCCGATACCATTCGCTGCCCACCTGCGTTGAGTCGGTGCCCCAGAGAATCCGCTTGCCCGGAGGGACGGCCGCCTGAATGGCCGGGAGCGCCAGATAGCGCCGCACGTCGGGCACCTTGCTGAACGGCACGAAGTACTCTCCCGGCATGCCACCCGGCGAGATGTCGCCCGAGAAGGCGCCGGCCTTCTGTCCCGCCGTGTCGAGTTTGGCCGTGGTGTCGACCTTCGTCTTTCCGGTATCCTTCTTCGCGGCGGCCTTGCCGGTGTCGGCCCCGCCGAGCAGCCCCTGGAGGCCCGCCGCGGAACCCTGCGATGCCGGTTCGACTCCCGCCGCGCCGGCCGCGCCGGTGCCCGTGCTTCCGGTGGTCGCCACGAGCCCCGCCTGCTTGATGATCTGGTCGAAGCGCGGCAGCACCTTGTCGAGCGCCTGCGTCTTGTCCGTGATCAGGAACTCGAGGAAGGCCTGCTGCTTGACGAGGTTCTCGGCGCGCTGCGGGTCGTCGTAGCCCGGGATCTCGACGATGATCCGATCGTTGCCCGCCTTCTGCACCACGGACTCGGACACGCCGAACCCTTCGATTCGGGTCCGGACCGTCTTGAGCGCGCGGTCGATGGCGTCGGGGATCTTGTCCGGCGCGATGGCCTGCTTGGACTGATCGACCTCGAGCGTCAGGTGGATGCCGCCCTGAAGATCCAGGCCGCGGCGGAGGGGCACGTGGTACTCGGTCGTGTCGTGCAGCATACCGTCGGCGCCCCGGAACTGCACGACCTGATTTCTCGGAATGAGGAACCAGACGGCCACGAGCACGGAGGCGGCGATGGTCAGCAGGCGATACTTCAGGTTCGACATGCGACGAAGGTGGGAGAAATGGATTTATCCGGAACCTATAAGGGTATCCGGCGAGCGGACTTCCGTCAACGCGCGGCGCGCCGTTTCGGCATCAGTTTTCAACTGCGCGGCCAGCGCGTCGGGACCACTGAACTTCATCGTGTCACGCAGTCGGGCCACGAACTGCACGCCCACCGGACGCCCGTACCACGTGCCCCCGGCGTCGAAGAGGTGTACCTCGAGCGTCGTGGTGCTTTCTCCGAACGTCGGACGCGGCCCGAGATTCATCATCCCGCCGAAGCTTCCCTCGGCGCTGGTCACGCGCACGGCATAGACGCCGAGCGGCGGCAGGAGCTTCCGCGCCGAGGGTAGCTCGAGATTGATCGTCGGGAAGCCGAGGCCTCGGCCCCGCCCCGCGCCGGTCGACACCCGGCCCAGGACCTCGTACGGACGGCCAAGTCCCCGGGCCGCCGTGGCCAGGTCGCCGGTAGCGACCGCCCGGCGGATGACACTCGACGAGAGCCGGTCGCCAGAGGCGAGCGCCACGGCATCCACCACTTCCACCTCGAAACCCGCCGTGCGCGCGATCTCCTGCACGAGTTCCGCATCGCCCTCGCGCCCGCGGCCGAAGCCGTGGTCGTGCCCGATCAGCAGGTCCCGCACCCGGTAGCGCGCCACGAGCACGTCGCGAATGAACGCCTCGGCACTGAGCCGGCGGAAGGCTGGGGTGAACGCGATCTCGGCCACGTAGTCGATGCCACACCCGGCCAGCGCAATGAGCTTCTCCTCGCCCACCGTCAGGCGGCCGGGCGCGTCCTCGGGACTGATGATCTCGAGCGGGTGCGGCTCGAAGGTCACGACGAGCGTGGGAAGGGCGAGCCGGGCGGCGCGGGCGCGAAGACGCTCCAGCACGTGTTGGTGGCCGCGGTGTACACCGTCGAACGTGCCGACCGTGACCACGGTGCCGGTGACGTTCGGCGGCAGCGGCGACGGGCGTTCAGGCATCGCGCACCACCACCCGCGGCTGCCAGGCCTCGCCGTCCCGCACGCCCACGGCCACCAGTTCCTCGCCGTCCACGAGGGCCACCAGATCGCCGGCCACGCGCGCCGGCACGCTCCGCCCGTGCAACACGACGCGTAGTTCGTCCGCCGACAATGGCTGCGCGGGTAGATGGGCCACGGCCTCGCGGAGCGGACGCAGGGCGGCACGTCCTTGCTGGACGTCGGCCAGGGTCGCAGCTCCGGAGACGTCGAAGCGCCCCGCTCGCGTGCGGCGCAGGGCCACCAGATGCGCGGCGCTCCCCGCAGCGCGGCCAAGGTCGCGCGCCAGCGCGCGCACATAGGTCCCCCCGCCGCAGACCACCGTGACGTCGAGGTCGGCGCCGCGCCGCTCGCCCGCGGTCCATTCGTGGACGTGCACGGTCACCGGTGCGAGATCGAGGGGACTTCCCCGGCGCGCCGCCGCATACGCGCGGACACCGCCCACCTGTTTGGCGGAAAAATCGGGCGGCCGCTGCGCGAGATCGCCGACCATCGTGGCCAGCGCTTCCTCCACGGCGCGTTCGGTCGGCGGCGTGGCCTCGCGGACCACGCGGCCCGTCCCGTCATCGGTGTCGGTCTCCGCGCCGAACCGAATCGTCGCGTCGTAGCGTTTGGGCTCGGCATCGAGATAGGGGATGAGCCGGGTGCCCCGCCCGACCAGGAGCACCAGCAGGCCGGTGGCGAAGGGGTCGAGCGTGCCGGCATGCCCGACGCGGGACCGGCCCAGCGCCCGGCGCGCCGTCGCCACCACGTCGTGCGAGGTCACGCCCGCCGGCTTGTCCACGAGGAGCAGGCCGTCAGTCGTCCCGGGCCCCATCCACCGGCTTCCCGTCGCGCACCTGCGCGAGCAGCGATTCGATCCGTGCCGCCCGGGCGATGCTCTCGTCGAGCCGGAAGGTGATCTCGGGGGCGAGGCGCAGCCTCAACTCGCGGCCGACGCGGGCGCGCAGATGGGCGGCCACGCTCGCCAGCCCCTCCATCGTGGCGGCGCGCTCGACGTCGGACCCCATGATGCTCACGAACACCTTGGCGTGGCGCAGGTCCCGCGTGAGATCGACCCCGGTAACCGTCACCAGGCCGACCACGCGCGGGTCCTTGACCCCTTCGGCGAGGAAGGTGGCCACCACCTCGCGTATCGCCTCGGCGACACGGTCTGGACGTCGGTTGTCTGCAGCCATGAAAACTCGTGCTCCGGCGCGGCGCGCGGGCATGCCGTGCGCCGCAGCCCCTTTTACGTGGCGGGAGAGGATTCGAGTGACCGCGCCACTTCCTCGGTCCGATAACACTCGATGACGTCGCCCACCTTGATGTCGTTGAAGTTCTCAACGCCGATGCCGCACTCGAAGCCATCCTTGACCTCGCGCGCGTCTTCCTTGAACCGCCGCAGGGAGGCGATGGCGCCGTCGTACAACTCGACGCCGTCGCGGATGACCCGCACCCGGCCCTGGCGGTTGATCACGCCGCTACGCACGTAGCATCCGGCGATGGTGCCGACGCGCGACACCTTGAAGATCTGCCGGACTTCGGCCTCGCCATAGATGATCTCGCGCTGCTCGGGACGCAGCATGCCTTCGAGCGCCGCCCGCACGTCGGCCACGGCTTCGTAGATGATGCGGTACAGCTTGATGTCGACCCCTTCGCGGTCGGCGGCGGTGCGCGCGTTGTTGTCCGGACGCACGTGGAAGCCGATGATGACGGCCCCCGACGCCTTGGCCAGCAGGATGTCGCTCTCGGAGATGGCGCCCACGCCGCGGTGCACGACTTCCACCTGCACCTCGCTGGTGGACAGCTGCTGCAGCGCATCGGCGAGTGCCTCCGCCGGACCGCCCTGATCGGCCTTGATGAGAATGCGCAACGTGCGCCGCTCGCCACTGGCCGCATGTTCGATGAAGTCCTCGAGCGACACGCCACGCGACGTGCGCCGACTCTTCGCCTCGCGGTCCAGTCGCTGGCGGCGTTGCGCGATTTCCCGCGCCGCCGACGCCTCGTCGACCACGAGCAGCTGGTCGCCGGCCATCGGGACGCCCTCGATCCCCAGTACCTGCACGGGAATTGCCGGCCCCGCGTCCTTGACTGCGTTGCCGCGTTCGTCGAGCAGGGCGCGCACGCGTCCCGAGTGCATGCCGCAGATGAAGTCCTCACCCACGTGCAGCGTCCCGTTCTGCACGAGCACCGTAGCCACCGGCCCCTTCCCCGCGTCGAGTTGGGCCTCGATCACCGACCCGGTGGCCGGGCGGTTCGGGTTCGCCTTGAGATCGAGGATCTCCGCCTGCAGCAGCAGCTGATCGAGCAGCGTCTGGACGTTGGTGCCCTTCTTGGCCGAGATCTCGGTGCTCAGGGTCTGCCCGCCGAACTCCTCGAGCACGACGCCGTGCTGCAGCAGATCCTGCTTGACCTTGGCGACGTTCGCCTGCGGCAGGTCGATCTTGTTGATGGCCACGATCATCGGCACGCCGGCGTTCTTGGCGTGCGAGATCGCCTCGATGGTCTGCGGCATGACGGCGTCGTCCGCGGCGACCACGAGGACCACGATGTCGGTGACCTGCGCGCCGCGGGCGCGCATGGCCGTGAATGCCTCGTGGCCCGGCGTATCGAGGAAGGTGATCGACTTGCCGTTGGGCAACGAGACGTGATAGGCGCCGATGTGCTGCGTGATGCCGCCGGATTCGCCGGCCACGACGTTGGCGCGGCGAATGTAGTCGAGGAGCGACGTCTTGCCGTGATCCACGTGGCCCATGATGGTGACCACGGGCGGCCGCGACACGAGATCCTCGGGCTGATCCTCCTGCGCGGGCACGACGTCCTCGGCCTGGTACGCGTCCTCGCGCACGGCCTGGAAGCCGAACTCGCCGGCGATCAACTCGATCTGGTCGAAGTCGAGCCGCTGATTGATCGTGATCATCAACCCCAGGTTCTTGAATGCGAAGGCCACGATCTCCGTCGCCTGGACCTTCAGGATCTGGGCGAGTTCGCTCACCGTGATGAACTCGTTGACGCGAACGAGCCGCTTCTCGCGCTCCGCCTCGGCGGCGCGCTGCGCCTGCACCTCCTCGCGATGCCCACGCCGGGAGTCGCTGGAGCTGCGTCGCGACGGCGTGCCCCGCATGGCGGCCATCGTCTTGGAGATGTTCGCGTCCACGGCGCCCTGATCCACCGAGCCGCGGCGGCCCTTCTTGCGGCGGCCACGCTCCGGCCCGCCCTTCCCGGTACTCTTGTCGTCGCGACGCGGGGGAGTGGCCACGCCGCCGCCCGGGGCCGCAGAGGCCACGGGACGAGGCGGCATGAAGGGGGAACTGCTGGCCACCGGACGTGGGCGCGGGGCGCCCGGGGTGACCGGGCGGGGACGCGGACGCTCCCGGGAGGGCGCGGACGTGCTCTTCGGTTCGCTCCGTACGGGAGCCGGTTGCGGCTCCTCGATGGGAGCTTCCTGCTCCTCGGTGGTTTCGGATTCCGCGGGCGCCTCGGCCTCGACGGGGACCTCGGCGGGAAGCGACTCGGCCGCTACCGCGCGCTGCGCCTCCTCGGCGGCGGCGGCCGCCGCCTCGGCCTCAGCGGCCGCAGCCGCAGCGGCCTCTTCGGCAGCCTTCTTCTCGTCCTCGGCCTTCTGAGCGGCCTCGGCCGCCGCGGCGGCCGCGGCTACGTCCGCCGCCTTGCGGCGACGGCGCACGGGTGCCGGCGCCGCGGCCACGACGGGCGCGGCCTCAGCCTCCTCTGCCGCCTTCGCGGCCCGCTTGGCGCGGGGCGTCTTGGCGGTGGTGGCCGTGGCGGTCTTGGCCTTGGCCGTCTTGGATTTGGCCGTCTTACTTGCGGTCTTGGTGGCCGTCTTCTTCGTGGTCGGGCGGCGGCGCGACTTGGTCTTCGGCGCGTCAGCATCGCGCCCGGCCCGCGCGCGCTTCTCGCGTTCCCAGCGCGCGCGGAGTCGCGCCACCTGATCGTCGGTGAGCACGCTCAGATGGCTGCGTACGGGGACGTCCATATTTCGGAGCAGGCTGATCACTTCCTCAGCCGAGGCCCCGAACTCTCCAGCCATGTCGTGTACGCGAAGCTTGCTCAATCCACCCTCCTAACTGGGCCCTGTCGACCCCGATTCCACCGCACCAAGAATTCCGTTGGCAAGCGATCGATCGATGATACCGATCGCGGCCGTCTGATTCCGTCCCGCTACCGTCCCCAACTGACCGGTGGTCAGTCCCCCGACCACCCGAATCCGCCGTGCCCGCAACAGCGGCAGCAGCTTGTCCAGACTGTTGGCCGCCGCATCGGCCGCCACGAGCGCCAGCACCAGCGTTCCCTTCTTTGCCGCGACGCGCACCTGCTCGACCCCCACCACGGCATTTCGCGACCGGATCCCCAGCCCCACGAGGCCGAGCGCGCGCCGCACCTGCTCCGGCGTCAAGCCGCCGCGCCGTCCCCGTCGGAGGGCGTCTCGGGCTCGGCTTCGGCCGATGTCCCCGTCTCCCCGGACTCCGTCGACGGTGCGTCCCCGCTGGCCGCCCCGGCCTCGTCGGCAGCCCCCTCCTCGGTCAACTCGGCCAGAATCGCCATCAGCCGGTCGGCGTCGTCGAGCGTGATCCCGGGCAACCGCAGGAAGTCGTCGCGCTCGAGATCGATGATGTCGTTGAGGGTACGATAGCCCCCCTCCTCCAGGATCGCGACGGTGGCCGGCGGCATGCCCTCGATCTCGGTGAGCGGCACGTCCGCCACATCCCCCTCCTCCTCGGGCAGCGGCGCGAAGATCGCGCCCTCGCCTCCGCGCTCCAGCCACTCGCGGCTCGAATACAGATCGATCTTCCAACCCGTGAGTTCCGACGCCAGGCGCACGTTCTGTCCGTTCCGCCCGATGGCCAGCGAGAGCTGGTCCTCGTCCACCACGGCCTGAATGGTCTTCGTGACCGGGTCGCTGAACACCCGCGCCACGCGCGCCGGCGCGAGGGCCAGCTTGGCGAAGCGCTCCGGGTCGGGCGACCAGGGCACGATATCGATGCGTTCCCCGCCGAGTTCGTTGACCACCGCCTGGACGCGCGAGCCTTTGAGGCCGACGCACGCTCCCACCGGATCGATGGCATCGTCGCGCGAGAACACGGCGATCTTGGTGCGGCTGCCCACCTCGCGGGCCGTCGCCTTGATCTCCACGATGGCCTGCTGGATTTCGGGCACCTCGAGCTTGAACAGCGCCTTGACGAACAGAGCGTCGGCGCGGCTCAGGATCAGACGCGGCCCCTTGGGCGTCTCCTCGACCTTCTTCAACACGGCGCGCACCGGCTCGCCCTGGTGGAAATGCTCGCGGTGGTTCTGCTCACGGTAGGGAACGATCGCCTCCGCCTCGCGGAACTTGTTGAGCATGATCACGAGCTTACCGCGTTCGATCTGCTGCACCTCGCCCGACAGGAGCTCCCCGACGCGCGACGTGAACTCGTCGCGAATCCGGGTCCGTTCGCCCTCGCGCACGCGCTGGATGATGCGCTGCTTGGCCGCCTGCACGGCGGCGCGTCCGAAGACGGCGAAGTCCACCGGCTCCTCGAGCACGTCCCCGGCGTCGAACTCCTCGTCGTACAACCGCGCATCCTCGAGCGCGATCTCGCGACTGGGGTCCTCGACCACGTCCACGACGGTCTTGAGCAACACGATCTTAATGTCGCCCTTGGCGTCGTCGATGGTGACCTCAGCCTGAACGTTCGCTCCGTACTTCTTGGCGAGGGCCGCCATGATGCCGTCCTGGAGGAGCCCGTAGAGTTCCGCCCGGTCCAACTGCTTGGTGTTCGACACCTCGCGAAATGCGGCCAAAATCTCCGTTGAGCTTACCATCCACGCATCCTCATCATGGGTCGGCGCCACACGCCGACCACCGTTCGTGGTCCCCGCTGCCGCGGGTCCCGCTTTCCCTTCCATTGAACAGCGCTAGACGCGGAACGCCAGCCGCGCTTCCTTCACCTCTCCGAGCAGCACCGTGCGGCGCTCGCCCGAATCGAGTTCGAGTTCCACGGTCTCGGTGCCAACCGGCCCCGTCACCGCCAGAATCTTCGCTTCGAACCTCCCCCCCAGCGCCGGGCTGAGCACGTTGGCCCACCGTCCCACGAACCGGCCCCACTCGGCCGCCGTTCGCAACGGCCGCTCGCCGGGAGACGACACCTGCAACACGTACCGATCGGACAACAACCCACTGGCATCGATCCGGGCTTCGACGGCCCGCGACACCCGTGCGCAGTCGTCCACCGTGACCTTCCCGCCGTCCCGACGGTCGATCCGAGCTTCGACGAGGGGACGCGACTTCGTGCCCCCGCGGCGGAGTTCGATCAAGTCGAATCCCAGCGCGTCAACCTCTTGATTGACAATAACTTCTAGCTCTTGGTTCACGTACTGTGACAAGTGCCTTTACAGGACAAAAAAATGTGGGGAGCATCCCCCACATGGCGCGCGGCATTCGCCGTGCATGAGCGTGAAGCTACAGGGTCGTCGCTAGTGAGTCAAGCGAACTCGTGTGGCGGCGCAGCCATCACAGAAATCTGACGACCGGCGTCGCCGGCCCGGTGCGAGAAGTAGCGATCGTTGTCGCACCGCGTGCAGTGTGCGGCCACCGTGATGCGCCGGACGCCGCGGTCGCGCGCATGCCCGGCAATGAGCGAACGCAGATCGACCGGGGTGGGGCGATCGACCGGCCGTCCCGTGAGCCGCCCATAGACGTCCGGACTCACCTCGTAGCACCGTCCGCAGATGGCGGGGCCCAGGTGCATGGTCAGTTCCGCCGCGTCGCAGCCCAGATCCGCAAGCGCGTCGATTCCGGCGTCCACGATCCGCGCCTCCGTCCCCCGCCACCCGGAGTGCAGCAGCGCGATGGCCCCGGAGGGGTGGGCCAGGAATACGGGGACGCAGTCGGCGACCGTGACGGCGAGTGCCGTCGCCGCATGCGCCCGACAGGCATGTCCGTCCGCCGCCGGCCCCCGAAGCCATCCGTGCCAATCCGATCCGTGGGTGAGCACGCGAGCGCCGTGCACCTGGGATGCCGTGGCGAGGCGTGGGATCTCCGCCGCCTCCAGGTGCGCCGTGACCCGTCGCCAACGGCCCATCACGTCGCGAACCGGTTCCTCGCCGGCCAGCCCGAGGCTCCCGAACGCGCGCGTGGTGGTGTAGGCGAGGAACCCCAGCGCGACCAGTTCGGGCACCACGTCCACCCCGTCGGGCGCCGCGATCACTCCCCGCGCACCTCCACCCGCTCGATGTCGGCGCCCAGCGCCCGCAGCCGCTCGTCGATGCGTTCGTACCCCCGCTCGATCTGCTGCACGTTGTGGATGGTGCTCCGCCCCGGCGCCGCCAGCGCCGCCAGGAGCATGGCCATGCCGGCGCGGATGTCCGGCGAATCGACGTTGCCGGCGTGCAGGGGCGACGGACCGATGACCAGCGCGCGGTGCGGGTCGCACAACACGATGCGCGCCCCCATGCTGGCCAGCTTGTCGACGAAGAACATGCGGGACTCGAACATCTTCTCGTGCATCAGGATCACGCCCTGGCACTGCGTGGCGGTCACGATCGCAATCGACATCAGATCGGCCGGGAACGCCGGCCATGGCTGGTCTTCGAGCTTCGGAACGTGCCCACCGAGATCCGCCTGGATGATCCGCGGTTGATCCGCCGGCACGAGCAGGTCGGCACCCTCCACCTGGCAAACGACCCCCAGGCGCTCGAACCCCATGCGCGTCGACCGGAGGTGCTCCACGCCAGCGCGCTCGATTCGCAACGCGGAGTTGGTCACCGCGGCGAGCCCGATGAACGACCCGACCTCGATGTGGTCGGGCCCGATCTCGTGGGACGCGGCCCCGAACGTGTGACCGCCCTCGATGGTGAGCGTATTGGTGCCGATGCCCTCGATGGTGGCGCCGAGCGCCACGAGGAACCGCGCCAGATCCTGGACGTGCGGCTCGCTGGCCGCGTTGCGCAGAACGGTGGTGCCGCGGGCCGCGGCGGCGGCCATGAGGGCGTTCTCCGTGGCCGTCACGCTCGGTTCGTCCAGGAAGACGTCGGCACCGACGAACCCCTTGGTGCGCAGATCGTAGTGGGCGGAGAGCGTGAACTCCGCCCCGAGCTCGCGCAGCACGTTGAAGTGCGTGTCCAGTCGCCGGCGCCCGATCACGTCGCCCCCCGGCGGCGGCAGCGTCACCGAACCGGCGCGAACGAGCAGTGGCGCCGCCAGCAGAATCGACGCGCGGATCCGCGCACACAGCACCGGATCGAGCCGCGTGGCCTCCACCGTCCGGGCGTGCACGTGCAGTTCGTTGCGACCGGCCCATTGGGCGGATGCCCCCACCGACCGCAGCAGCTCGACGAGCGCCTCGACGTCGCGAATCCGCGGTACGTTGGTGAGGGTCACCGGCTGGTCGGTGAGCAGGGTCGCGGCGACGATGGGCAGCGCCGCGTTCTTGTTCCCCGCCGGCCGGACGGTACCGGAGAGCGGGTTCCCCCCGTGGACGATGAACTGCAGAGCGCTCATGACGCGAATGGATGACGAAACCGGCGAAAAGAACCCAGGGAAATGCGATGGCGAACAATGCCCGGTACACGGATGGTGCGTCAAGCGCTCGTAACTCGCTTGACACCAAGGTGTACATCTGCGTACGATCTTTGCACCACCCATGATGCTGGCTTCGATGGTGCGCGGAAGCGCGTGGATCTTGCAGGCCGTCGCGACGCTACCCGACACGGTCTTTACGCGGCAGATCGTCGAGCGCGGGTGGTTCGACCAGTTGACGCATGTGGCCACCGGTGTGCTGGCCATCCTGCTCCTGTTGCTCGTCCTCCTGGCCTTTCCGCTGGCCTGGTACATCCGCGGCCGGCTCAAGCAACTCACCGCGGTCATCGATGGGCTCCGTCACGATTTCGGCCCCGTCGTGGAGCGGACCCGCGGCGTGATGCAGAACGCCGAGGAGATCTCGGCCACGGTTCGCCGTGACGTCGAACGGTTGAGTGAAACCGTGGAGCAGTTCGACGGACAGTTGCGCGAGATCGCCGACATCGCGGGCGACCGGGTGCGCGACTTCGACGCGCTGCTGGGCGCCGTTCAGGAGGAGGCCGAGGACCTCTTTCTCACCACGGCATCGGCGGCCCGGGGGATCCGGGCCGGCGTGCGGGCGCTTCGCCGCCACCGGTCGCGGCGCGACCAGCGGGACGAACGGCTGGCGGAGCGCGCGGCGTCCGAGGACGTCGAAGACGAGGACGACGCCCCGGTGCCGGCCCCCGACGGGGACGACGATTCCCGCGAGCGCGTGCCACGACTGCGCCGTCGGCGGCGCGCCACATGACCGGAAGTCGGATCGCGGCGATGCTGGGGATCGCCGCTTTTCTTTTGATCGCGCTCCCGCACGCTGCCTACGCGTGGACACCGGGAACGCACGTGTTCCTGGGCGACGCGGTGCTGCGCTCCGCCCAGTTGCTGCCGGCGGCGATCGCCGATCTGCTGCGGGCATTTCCCTACGATTTCCTGTACGGCTCCATTGCCGCCGACACGAGCATCGCCAAGAAGTACGCCCCCGTCGGCCGCCACTGCCATTCGTGGGACGTGGGATTCGACATCCACGAAGCAGCCTCCGACGAGCCGCTCCGCGCCTTCGCGCTGGGCTACCTCGCCCATCTGGCCGCCGACTCCGTGGCACACAACTACTTCGTGCCGATGCAGCTCACCGTGACGTCGTCCACGTCGTCCATCGGACACAGCTACTGGGAGAGCCGCTTCGAAACCCACCTCGGCGAGCGGTACAGCCGGCGGGCCCGCGATCTGATCCTGCTCGACCACGCAACCTCGGATGCGCTGCTGGACGGCATTCTGAGCCCCACCCTGTTCAGCACACAGACCAACCGGCGGATCTTCCGCGGGATGGTGCACGTGGCCGATTCGGAGTCCTGGCAGCGGATCTTCCAGCTGATGGCCGAGAAGAGCCGGTGGGACCTGCAGGATGCCGACGTCTCGGCGTACCTGGAGCGCTCGTTCGACTTCATCATCGACCTGATGAACCGGCTCGACCATTCGGAGCCCTACCAGCACGACCCCTCGGGTGACGAGCGTCTGCGGCGCGCGAAGCGGGTGCGCCGGCAGGCGCTCCGGATCGGCGGCGAAGAGGCGGTGCGTGAACATGCCGTGGAGCACTTCGGCATGCCCGCGCCGAGCCTCCCCTTTGCGCGCTCCCTCGTGGCGCCGGTCTACGACCCGAGTCGCCTGGCGAGCAACTGAGCCACCCGCTTCGGGTCGGCGCTCCCCTTGGACCGCTTCATCACCGCACCGATCAGCACCCCCTGCAGCTTCTTCTCGCCGTTGCGGAACCGTTCCGCTTCGGCGGGCATGGCGTCGATGACCTCGCGGATCCAGGCGTCGAGGGCGCTCTCGTCCGAGACCTGCACCAGCCCCTCGCGCTTGGCAATGTCGGCCGGCTCCCCCCCGTCGGTGCACATGACGCCGAAGATCTGCTTGCCGGCGGTATGGCTCACCACGCCGTCGCGCACGAGGGTGAGCAGCGCCGCCAGGTCCGTCGGCCCCACCGGGAAGTCGGCAATGTCCTGACCGCTCGTCTTCACGGCGGCCAGCACCTCGCCCATCACCCAGTTGGCGGTCGCCTTCGGATCGCCGGTGGCACTCGCCGCCCGCTCGAAGTAGTCCGCCACCCGCGGGTTGGCCGTGAGCACCTCGATGTCGTACTCCCCGAGTCCGAACGCCGACGCATAACGGGCCCGCCGGGCCGCCGGCAGCTCCGGCAGCGCGTCCCGAATGCCCGCCACGAACGCCGGCTCTAGATGCAGTGGCGGCAGGTCGGGTTCGGGAAAGTACCGATAATCGTGGCTTCCCTCCTTCGACCGCGCCGGCCGCACTTCCTCGGCGGCGCCGTCCCAGAGCATCGTCTGCTGTTCGACCACGCCGCCGGCGTCCACCAGCGCGCACTGCCGCAGGAACTCGGCGGCCAACGCGCGCTCGACCCCGGAAAAGGAGTTCATGTTCTTGACTTCGGTCTTGATGCCGAGGGCCGTGGCGCCGTGGGGACGCACGCTGATGTTCGCGTCCACGCGCAGCGAACCCTCCTCCATGCTCACATCGCTGACGTCCGCGTATTCGAGAATCTGCTTGAGCGCGCGCAGGTAGGCACCGGCGTCGGCGGCCGACCGCATGTCGGGCTCACTCACGATCTCGACCAGGGGAACGCCCGACCGGTTGAGATCGATGGCGGTGCCGCCGGCGAAGCGGTCGTGAACGGACTTTCCGGCATCCTCCTCCATGTGGAGACGCGTGATGCCCACGACGCGTCCGCCCGCGTCCACCGCGCCGCCGGTGGCCAGAGGCTTGTCGAACTGGGAGATCTGGTAGCCCTTGGGCAGGTCCGGATAGAAATAGTTCTTGCGGGCGAAGACCGAGGTCTGGTGCACCGTGCACCCGAGAGCCAGCGCCGCCCGCACCGCGAGTTCCACCGCTCGCGCATTGAGCACCGGCAGGGCGCCGGGCAGCGCCAGGCAGACCGGACACACGTTGGTGTTGGGCGGCGCGCCGAAGGCGCTGGAACACGAGCAGAACGCCTTGGTGGCGGTCTTCAACTGCACGTGCACCTCGAGCCCGACCACCATCTCATAGCGTTCGGCGTACGCCGCGAAGGCCCCGTCACTCATCGATGCGCCTCCTCGCCCAGGGCGCGTTCCAGTGCGTACGCGGCGGTGAACATACGGGCTTCGTCGAAGTGGGGGGCGATGAATTGGCCGCCCACCGGCAACCCGTCCACGCGCCCGATGGGCTGCGACATCGCCGGCACGCCCGCCAGATTCGCGGTCGCCGTAAAGATGTCGTTCAGGTACATCTCGTACGGATCGGTGGTGGCGCCGATGCGGAACGCCGGCCGCGGCGTGGTCGGCGTGAACAGCACGTGCACGCCGTCGGCGAACACGCGCTCGAAGTCGCGCGTGATCAGTCGCCGGACCTGCTGCGCCTTCCGGTAGTACGCGTCGTAGTAGCCGGCCGAGAGCACGTACGTGCCGAGCATGATCCGGCGGGTCACCTCGTCGCCGAAGCCGCCGGACCGCGTGGCTTCGTACATCCCGCGCAACCCGTCGCCGTCCAACCGCAGCCCGTACCGCACGCCGTCGAATCGGGCGAGGTTGGACGAGGCTTCGGCCGGCGCGACGATGTAGTAGACGGGGATGGCGAGCGCCGTGTGCGGCAGCGAGACCTCGCGCACCTCCGCCCCCTGCTCCTCGAGCAACGCCAGCGCGCGGTCGCAGTGATCACGAACCCGCCGATCGAGATCGTCGGGGAAATATTCCCGGGGCTTGCCCACCACCACGCCCTGCAGCGACCCGTTGGACGCCGCGCGGTAGTCCGGCACCGGCCGATCGACCGAGGTCGCATCGCGCGGGTCGTGGCCGGCGATGACGCCGAGCAATCCGGCCGCATCATCGACCGACGCGCCGAACGTCCCCACCTGGTCGAGGGAGGATGCGAAGGCGACGAGCCCGTACCGGCTCACCCGTCCGTACGTGGGCTTCACGCCGACCACCCCGCACAGTGCCGCCGGCTGGCGCACCGACCCGCCCGTCTCGGAACCGAGGGCCATGCGGACGATGCCCGCGGCGACGGCCGCCGCCGACCCGCCGGAGGATCCGCCAGGCACACGGTCGGGGGCGTGCGGATTGCGCGTCGGGCCGTAGGCGCTGTGCTCGGTGGACGACCCCATCGCGAATTCGTCCATGTTGGTCTTGCCGAACACGACCCCGCCCGCTGCGCGCAGCCGGCGGATCACGGTCGCCTCGTACGGGCTCACGTACCCGCGAAGGATGCGCGAGCCGCAGGTGGTGGGGAGCGTCCGCGTCGCGAGGTTGTCCTTGACCGCCACCGGCGTGGCCGCCAGCGGGCCAGCGGGTGCCTGGTTGGCCTGCTCCGTGGCATCGGAGTCGTCGCGCCAGGCAAAGATGTTGAGCCCGTCCCGACCGGCATTCACGGCATCGGCGCGGCGGGCCGAAGCAGCGACCGCCTCGCGCGCGGCGGCGCTCACGACTCCTCCTCCGTTTCGTGCGTCGCCAGGCGCGGCACGAGGAAGAACCCTTCGCGCATCGACGGTGCGAATGCGTCCGGACCGTGGTCCAGGGCATCGGGCGGCGGGGTATCGGCGCGCAACGGCATGCCGGGAAGATCTTCTTCGACGGCGGATACAGCCGCCGTATCGACCTTCGCCAACTCGTCCATGTGGCCGAGGATCGTGTTCAACTCGGCCGTCAGGGCCCGGGCGCGCTCGTCGGTGAGTCCGAGGCGCGCCAGCGACGCGATGTGCCGCACATCGTCGAGAGAGACCGCCACTAGTCGATTCCGCGTTCGAGGTTCGCCTGCGCAACGACGAGGGTCTTGCGACCGATGGTCTCGTCGTCGAAATCCACGCGCACTTTGGTCTGGAGCCCCGCGCCGGTGATCTCCGCGATCGTGCCGCTCCCGAACTTCCGGTGCGAGACGCGGGCGCCCACGGCGATGGTCGCGGCATCCTGTGACTCGTCCTCGGGGGCGGCGTACGATCCGAGGGGGCGCCCCGGGCGTCGCGTCG
This sequence comes from uncultured Gemmatimonadaceae bacterium, assembly GCA_963814345.1. GTDB lineage: Bacteria > Gemmatimonadota > Gemmatimonadetes > Gemmatimonadales > Gemmatimonadaceae > JAGWRI01. Next base: position 345,529 of record CAWFCT010000018.1, read on the forward strand.
CCGCCGACGCTGGGAAGATATCGTCGTCGAAGATCAGCGACGAGCCTCCCCCCCAGCCCCCAAGGCCACCAGAGTCCCGTCTCCCCTCGAGCCCGGCCATCACGCCCCGCCCGCTGCTCCGCACGCGAATCGTCTGTTGCTGGTCAAGCATGCGGTCCGGGATGGCGGCGAGAAAGCTCGACGGCCGCGAGGGCGTGAATTCTCCATTGCGTCGCCGCGACTCGGCGTGGAGGAGATACAACCGTCGCTCGGCGCGCGTGATGCCCACGTAGAGCAGCCGGCGCTCCTCTTCCAGCATCGCCGGATCGTCGTAGGCGCGGGCCAACGGGAAGAGACCGTCCTCCAGTCCGGCGATGAACACCACCGGGAACTCGAGTCCCTTCGCATTGTGCAGCGTCATCAGGGTCACCGCATCGGCATCGGCGGAGAGCTTGTCCACGTCGGCCACCAGCGACGCGCGCTGCAGGAACAGGTCGAGCGGCGTGAGCCCCACCTCGCCCTCGACGTCGGCCACCGTCTCCGAGGCGCCGGCGATCAGTTCGCGGACGTTGTCCAGCCGGTCGCGCGCCAGTTCCTCGCCGTCGGCGCGGAGGTACTCCGCGTACTTCGTGGCGTCCACGAGATCGCGCAGCAGTTCGTCCACCGCCGATTCGCGGGCCTGTTCCCGGAACCGGGAAATCAGCGCGGTGAATTCGGTGAGCGCCGTGCGGGTGGCGGGACGGATCCCGTCCAGGCACTCCTCTCGGGCAACGGCCTCGCACATCGGCCGACCGGCGGCGCGGGCGCGTTCGGCGAGCAATTCGATCGTCGCGTCCCCCACCCCACGGCGCGGCACGGCCACGGCGCGCCGGAACGCCTCGTCGTCAGCCGGATTGGCCACGAGCTTGAGGTAGCTCATCATGTCGCGAATCTCGCGACGGTCGTAGAAACGCACCGCGCCCACCAAGCGATACGGTACGGCGTGCCGGCGCAGCGCCTCCTCCATGGCTCGGCTCTGGGCGTTGGTACGATACAGGACGGCGAAATCCCGGAGCTGCCACCCCGCCGCCGAGCGCTGGCGGCGGAGTTCCTCCACCAGCCAGTCGGCCTCGTCGCGCTCGTCCAGGGCCCGCAGCGTCACCACGCGATCGCCCCCACTGCGCGTTGGGCGGAGGGTCTTCCCCATGCGCCCGGTATTGGCCGCGATGACGACGTTCGCCAGCTCGAGGATCGGCGGTGTGGACCGGTAGTTCTCCTCCAGGCGCACGGTGTGCGCGTTGGGGAAGTCCTTCTCGAAGTCGAGGATGTTGCGGATATCGGCGCCCCGCCAGCCGTAGATCGACTGATCGTCGTCCCCGACGACGCACACATTGCCGTGTTCCGCGCCGAGCAGCGACACCAGCCGGTACTGCGCCTGGTTCGTGTCCTGGTACTCGTCCACCAACAGGTACCGGAACTTGCGGCGCAGCCGCTCCAGTTCCTCGGGATGCTGCTCCAGGATCCGCACCGGCAGCAGTAGCAGGTCGTCGAAGTCAGCGGCGTTGGCGCGCTGGAGCGTGGGCTCGTAGTCGGCGTACACCTGCGCCACGGCCTTGGCGAACGGATCGCGCGCCAGCGACTCGAACTCTTCGGGTGAGACGAGCGCGTTCTTGGCGTCGGAAATGGCGCCGCGTACCGCGCGCGGCGCGTACTGCTTGTGCGGGATCCCGTGGCGTTGCATCAGGCGCTTCACCACGGATTGTGCGTCGTCCTCGTCGTAGATGGTGAACGACGTCGAGCGCCCCACCAGAGGCGCGGCCCGGCGCAGCAGGCGGGCGCCCACGCTGTGAAACGTGCCGGCCCACATGCCGGAAGGCTCGGCGCCGAGCAGCGCGGCGATGCGCTCGCGCATCTCGCCGGCCGCCTTGTTGGTGAACGTGACGGCGAGAATCTCGGAGGGGCGCACGCCATGAGCCTGGATCAGGCGGGCCACCCGACGCGTGAGCACCCGCGTCTTGCCGGAGCCGGCGCCGGCAAGCACGAGGAGCGGGCCTTCATGATGGAGAACGGCTTCGCGCTGCGCGGGGTTGAGCCCGTCCAGCAGCCCGTCGTCGGAAGTTCGGGACATCACTCAATCATAACGTCGAATGCGGTGCCCTGGTCGACCGATCCGACGCCGATGGTGCCGAGACGATGCGCCTCCATGATCTGCCCGGCGAGCGCGATGCCGCCGGCCGCCGCGGCCGCGAAGCCGGCGGCCGCGGCGCCGGGCCCGTCGTCGGCCACACGAACCCGGCAGGCGCCGCCTTCCACCCGGGCTACCGAGAGCGTGATGCGACCACCGCGGCCGGCACGCGCGTCCAGCGCACGCTGGACGAGGAGTTCGATCGCCCATTCGAGCAGCACGGCGTCGCCGGCCACGTGCGGCGATCCGACCGTCGGTTCGACTGCGACGACGAACGTGTTGGCCAGCGACGGGACGCGGGCCCGATAGTAGTCGGCAACCCGATCAACCACGACCGCCAGATCGACCGCCTCGTGCCGCCGTTCAGCCCCGATGCGTTCCACGCGTTGCACCACGCGCTCCATGCGGTCGAGATCGGACCGCATGTGCGCGACCATGGCAAGCAGGCCGGGGTCCCCCTGTCCGCGCTCCTCGAGCAGTTCGAGCCACCCGCCCACGCTCGACAGCGGGGCGTGCAACTCGTTCGCGGCCGACCGGGCCATGGCCGCCAACGGGCCGCCCGCGGGGGCCTCGATTGCCGCCCGGCTCACGCCAGCCGGTCCAATCCCAGATACGGGCGCAGTGCGGCCGGCACCGTCACCGACCCATCGGGCTGCTGATGGTGCTCGAGCAGGCACGCGATGGTGCGGGGGAGGGCCAATCCCGACCCGTTGAGCGTGTGGACGAAGCGAGGCTTCTCGCCGGACGCCGGCCGGTAGCGGATGTTCGCCCGCCGGGCCTGGAAGTCGGCAAAGGTGCTGCACGACGAGACCTCGAGCCAGGCCCCGACTCCAGGCGCCCACGCTTCGAGATCGTAGGTCTTGGCCGACGAGAACCCGGTGTCGCCCGCGGCGAGCAGCTTGCGCCGATACGGAAGTTCCAGCCGCTCCAGCATCGTTTCGGCGTGGCGCGTGAGCAGTTCCAGTTGCGCGGCGGAGTCGTCCTGTGCCGCGTACCGCACCAATTCGACCTTGTCGAACTCGTGCGTGCGGAGCACGCCGCGCGTATCCTTGCCGGCCGACCCGGCCTCACGGCGAAAGCAGCGGGAGTAGGCGACGAACGCCATCGGGAGCTGCCCCCCATCGAGGATCTCGTCGCGGTACAGGTTCGTGACGGGTACCTCGGCCGTCGGGATGAGGAACATGTCGTCCCGGGTGGAGTACGCGTCGTCCTCGAACTTGGGCAGTTGGCCGGTGCCCGTCATGGTCGTACGCGTCACCAGTTGTGGCGGCCACACCTCGTCGTAGCCGTGTTCCCGCGCGTGGACGTCCATGAACATCGTGAGCAGCGCCCGGACCAGCCGCGATCCGCGCCCGCGGTAGACCACGAATCCGGACCCGCTGATCTTGGCGGCGCGCTCCTGGTCGATCATCCCGAGCGCCGTCATCACGTCCCAGTGCGGCCTCACGCCGGCGGGATCGCGCGGGGCGCCCCACTGCTTCACGATGACGTTGGCGTCCTCGCCGCCGGGCGGCACGTCGGCGAGCGGCACGTTGGGGATCTCGAGCAGGACCTGCTGGAGCGCGGCCTCGATCCCGCCCAGCCGGGATTCGTCGGCGGCGATCGATTCGCCCAGGGACCGCCCATGAGCGATCAGGGCCCCGGCGTCCTCCTTGGCACGCTTGCGCTTGGCGACTTCCTGCGACGTGGTGTTGCGCTCCGCCTTCTTCTGCTCGACCGCGGTGATGAGCGCGCGCCGCTCGCGGTCCAGCGCTTCACCCCGTTCGAGGATCGGGAGCAACGTCTCGGCGGCGCCACGGCGTCGAACGGCGTCGCGCAGCACGTCGATCTGCTCGCGCAGCATGCGAAGGTCGTGCATGACTCACTTGGTGGGGATGCCCGGGCCGAGCGACACGTACCCGCAATTGGGATCGGAAACGACTTCGGTATACATGGCCCGATGCGCGAGGTCGATGCTGTCGACCACGAACTTGGCAAAGTACGACGATCCCAACGAGTACACCGTGCACGTGGTGGCGTCGAGCACGTTGACCGCCACGACCTGGCCGACCGGCACGACGAGCGTCGAGTCGAACGTATAGCCGCTCTTCCGCGCCTGGAGGTAGTCGGCGAAGGACCCGGGCACCGGCTGCAGGCCGACGCTGATGGCCGAAGAGAGGCCATTGGCCACGCGACGGGCCGGATAGATGACGATGTTCCCCGCCGAGTCGATGTCGAGCGCGACGTTGAAGTAGAAGTTCGCGTCCACGCGCGCCGCCGCTGCCGTCAGGAAATCGATGCCGGCCGGCGTGGCCGGGGGGCCTCCGTTCAGCGCGAACACGATTGGCGAGCTCGACATCGTCGAGAACTGAGCCTTGGGGGGTTTGAGGGCCCCGCACGCTCCGCACAGTACGACCGCGGCCGTACCGAAAACCATGGAAAGTCGTCGCATCATCTAGAAGCCGGCAGACACGGCCAGAGGGAATCGTAAGGGCGAAGGATACCGTGCGCGGCAATCGACTTCAAGCGATTGCCGTCGCTTGACTTCGGCGAAGCGCATCTCTAGCTTCGCCAACACTTTCCAAGGAGCGGGAATGGCGAGTTTACGCGATCTCGTCGCCGCCATCCGGCAGCGCGACGGCGTGGAAGCCGCGGTCATCCTTGGCCGCGACGGACTACTGATCGACAGCCAGGCAGTCGAGGGACTCGACGCCGAAGAACTGGCCGCCCGCATTCCCCCGATCATGGCCGCCGCCGACGATCTTGGCGTGAACAGCGGGCGCGGAGCACTGGTGACCGCCGTGCTGGAGCATGCGAGCGGCATGGCGTTGATCTCGAGTCTCACCAGCGAGGCGGTGTTGCTCGTGCTGCTGGCTCCGAGCGCCAACGTCGGACCGCTGCTTTACGAATTGCGGCGGAATCGAGGCCAGATCGCCGCGCTCGTGTGATCCGTGCCGTCCGAGCCCGAGGAATTCCGTGTGCTCGTCGCCGACGATGAGCCCCACATCGGACGCATCATCAAGATGAAGCTCGAGCAGGGGCCATTCCGGGTCTCGCTGGCCTACGACGGCCGGGAGGCGCTCGAGATCCTCGAGAAGTCGCCGCGCATCGACCTCGTGCTGCTCGACGTGATGATGCCGGAGACGAGCGGGCTGGACGTTCTGGCGGCCATGCGCGCGGATCCCCGGTGGCGTGGCCTGCCGTGCATTATCCTCACCGCCGCCGGGGAAGCGGAGTACCAGCGGCGCGCCATGGCCATCGGGGCCAGCGAATTCCTTACCAAACCGTTCAGCCCGAAGCGGCTGTACGCACGCGCCGCGGAGTTGGTCGGACTGACGAGCGACAACGGCGGAGTAGGTCTCGCATGAGTCGATGGATGGTCATCCTGGCTGGTGGCGTGGGGTCCCGGTTCTGGCCCCTGAGCACCCCAGAACGCCCCAAGCAACTGCTACCGCTGGTGAGCACCCAACCCCTGCTCCGCGACACGCTCGACCGCGTGCGCCCACTGGCCGACCCATCGCACACGCTGATTCTCACCAACGCCTCGCTCGTTCCCGCCATCGCCGCCCTGGCCCCGGAGATTCCCCGGGAGCATTTGATTGCGGAGCCGAAGCCGGCCGGGACGGCTGCCGCGCTCGCGTGGGCCGCCCAGCGGATCGCGACCACCGACGGTCCGGACGCCACGATGCTCTCGGTCCACGCCGATTGGGCAGTGGCCGACGCGGATGAGTTTCGACGCGCCCTGGCCCGCGCGGCCGACGCGGCCGAACGCCACGCGAGTCTCGTCACGGTCGGGGTGGTCCCGTCGCGTCCGGACCCGGGGTTCGGGTACATCCAGCCGGCCGACGACGTGGAGCCCGGCGTGCGCCGCGTGGCCCGATTCGTCGAGAAGCCGAGTGCGGCGCGGGCCCGCGAGATGTGCGACGCGGGGTACTACTGGAATTCCGGAATCTTCGTGTGGCGGGTGGGCGACTACCTCGGTGAACTCCGGGCGCACACCCCCGAAGTCGCCCCCGCGCTCGCGGCGCACCCCGACGACCTGGTGGCGTTCTTCGCGAGCGTCGAACCGATCTCGGTGGACGTCGGCGTCATGGAGCGCAGTACGCGTGTGCTCGTACTGCCCGGCGACTTCGGCTGGGACGACATCGGCGTGTGGGGCGCGCTACGGCGGGTGCGAGCGCTGGATGCACAGGGGAATGCGATGTCCGGTGACGCGTACGCGGTCCGGGCGACGGGCAACGTGGTCCATGCCGAGGAGGGCACGGTCGTGCTCTACGGCGTCGACGATCTGGTGGTGGTGACGTGCCGGGGACTGACGGTGGTGACCACGGTGGAGCATTCGCATACGCTCAAGGAACTGCTGGTGCAGCTGCCGGCCTCGGTGCGAGAACCCCGATGAGCGAACTGTTCCTCTACGACGACGCGACCGCGCGGCAGTTCGAGCCGTTCGCCCTCGTGCGCCCGGTGGCGGAACTGCGGGCCGGCGCCACGTTGCTTCGCGAACGGTGGGAAACCGCCATGGGCCGTCCCTGCGCGGGCCTCGTGAGTGCATCGCACCTGCGGGAATTTTCCGAGCGCGACGCGCCGCGGGCCGTCCACGATACGCTCCCCGCCGGCGCCGTGCTCGCCAATTCGCGGTGCGCGGTGGCGCTCGCCAACGCCCCCGAAGCGGACGTCTGGCTGTGCGACGGGCGCGTGGCCGCCGTGCGACTTCGCGCCCCCGTGACGTCCGACGAACTGGCGGGCGGCACACGCACACTCGAGTCCCTGGCACCGCCGTCCGGCCGCACGGCGCAGGTGCACGGTCGCTGGATCGACGAGGTGTGGCATTTCATCCGCGATCTCCCGGCCCAATTGATGGAGGACATCTCGGCGCTGAGCGACCGAGCCCTGCTCCTTCCGCCCGACGAGGCACCGCGGGTGGGGGAGCATCCGGTGTTCGTCGAGCGCGGCGCCACCGTGGAACCGATGGTGATGTTCGACGTCACCGCGGGGCCGGTGCTCATCCGGCAGGGAGCCATCGTACAGGCGTTCACGCGCCTGGCCGGCCCGTGCGTGGTGGGCAAGAACTCGGTGGTGAGCGGTGGCCGTGTCGCAACGAGCTCCATCGGCGAGTCCTGCAAGGTGCACGGAGAGCTGAGCACGTCGATCATCCTCGGTCACAGCAACAAGGGTCATGACGGCTTCGTCGGGCACTCCTACCTCGGACGGTGGGTGAACCTCGGAGCCGCCACCGTGACCAGCAACCTGAAGAACACCTACGGCACCGTCTCGCTCTGGACACCCGAGGGGGTACGCGACACCGGGCTCCAGTTTCTGGGGGCGCTGATCGGTGACCACGCGAAGACGGGAATCGGCGTGCGACTGACGACGGGGAGCGTTATCGGGGCCGGCGCGAACGTCTTCGCCGGCGAGGTGCTGCCGAAGGTCGTCCCCCCGTTCGCCTGGGGGAGCAGCCCACCGTACGCCGTCTACGACCTGCACAAGTTCCTCACCGCGGCCGATCGCATGATGCAGCGGCGCGGCGTGGTGCTCTCGGAGCGCACGCGCGCCCAGTTGAGCGCCTCGCACGTCACGCGCTGGAGCGTGCGCCAGCCGTGAGGGTGTGGGTGCTCGGCAGCGGCAGCGGCGGCAACGCCGTGCTCGTGGAAGCGGCCGGGGGCCGGGTGCTGGTGGACGCGGGGTTCGGCGTGCGGACGCTGGCCGGGAGGCTCGCCGCGATCGGGGTGCCCCCCGAATCGATCGAGGCCTGCGTGATCACGCATGAACACACCGATCACGTCAAGGGTGCCGCGGCCGCGGCGCGGCGGTGGGGATGGACGCTGCACGCCAGCCGCGGTACGGTGGCCCACACGCCGGAACTGGCGGGCGGGCATGTGCAGGTCTTCGACGCCGGCGGCTCGCTCTCCTTCTCGACGATGGAGGTGGCCACCGTGCGTACGCCGCACGACGCGGCGGAACCGGTCGGCGTGACGATCACCGCGAGGGCCACAGGCCTTCGCGCGACCGTGTGCACGGACATCGGACATGTGAGCGACGGCGTACGGGCCCTCTGCCGCGACGTGGACATTCTCGTGATCGAGTCCAATCACGACGAGGCGATGCTGCGGGCCGGTCCGTATCCGCCGGTGGTCCAGGCCCGCATTGCCGGCGCGCACGGTCACCTTGCCAACCGGCACGCCGCGGCGCTCATCCGCGAGACCGTGAGCCGCCGCCTGCGCCACGTCGTGCTGGCCCACCTGAGCGAGAAATGCAACGCGCCGGAGTTGGCCTGGGGCACCACGGACCGCGAGGTGAAGCGCACCGCGTACCGGGGCGCCGTGACGACCGCCCGACAACGCGAGATCGTCGGGCCGTTCGACGCGGCGGGCCGAGAGGAACCGAGTCAGTACAGCCTGGCCATCTAGACCGGATCCGGAGATGGAAATTGGGGCGGAGCGCCGATGGCGCCCCGCCCCAATTTCGCGTCCGGTTGGCGGTTCGCAGGTGGCCGTCCGTGCGGACGGCCGCCTGTGCACCGCCGACGGTCGTGCTAGTACATCCCGCCCATGCCGCCCGGCGGGCCGGCCGGCGCCGGCTTGTCTTCCTTCTTCTCCACGATCAGCGCTTCGGTCGTGAGCAGGAGGCCGGCGATGGACGCCGCATTCTGCAGCGCCGTGCGAGTGACCTTGGTCGGGTCGATGACCCCGGCCTGCACGAGATTCTCGTACGTGTCGGTCAGCGCGTTGTAGCCGAACGCATCGTCCTTGGACGCGCGCACCTTCTCGACCACGATCGAGCCCTCGCCGCCCGCATTGTACACGATCATGCGGATCGGCTCCTCGATGGCGCGACGGATGATGTCGACGCCGATCTGCTCGTCGGCTTCCTTGGTCTTGAGCCCCTTGAGCGCGCGCTGGGCACGGATGAGCGCCACACCGCCGCCCGGCACGATGCCCTCTTCGACAGCGGCACGCGTGGCGTGCAGCGCGTCTTCGACGCGGGCCTTCTTCTCCTTCATCTCGGCCTCGGTGGCCGCGCCGACGTTGATCACCGCGACGCCGCCGGCCAGCTTGGCCAGACGTTCCTGGAGCTTCTCCTTGTCGTAATCGGAGGTGCTCTTGTCGATCGCGACGCGGATCTCGGCGATCCGGCCCTCGATCTTCTTCTCCTCGCCGGCGCCGTCGATGATCGTCGTGTTGTCCTTGTCGACGACCACGCGCTTGGCACGGCCGAGGTCACCGATCACGGCGTTCTCGAGCTTGAAGCCGACGTCCTCGCTGATCACCTGACCGGCGGTGAGGACCGAGATGTCCTCGAGCATCGCCTTGCGGCGGTCGCCGAAGCCCGGCGCCTTGACGGCGCAGACCTTCAACGTGCCACGCAGCTTGTTGACGACCAGCGTGGCCATCGCCTCGCCCTCGATGTCCTCGGCGATGATGAGCAGCGGCTTGCCCGTCTGCGCCACCTTCTCGAGCACCGGGAGCAGGTCCTTCATGGCGGAGATCTTCTTGTCGTGGATGAGGATGTAGGGATCCTCGAGGGCCGCCTCCATCTTCTCCGGATCGGTCACGAAGTAGGGCGACACATAGCCGCGGTCGAACTGCATGCCGTCGACCGTCTCGAGCGTGGTCTCGAGGCCGCGGGCCTCTTCGACCGTGATCACGCCGTCCTTGCCGACCTTCTCCATCGCCTCGGAGATGAGTTGGCCGATCTCGGGGTCGTTGTTCGCCGAGATCGTGCCCACCTGCGCGATCTCCTTCTTGCCGGAGGTCGGCACGCTGATCTTCTTGAGGTCCTCGATGACCGCGTTGACCGCCTGGTCGATGCCCCGCTTGATGGCCATCGGATTCGCGCCGGCCGTCACGTTCTTGAGGCCCTCGCGGAAGATCGCCTGCGCCAGCACGGTCGCGGTGGTCGTGCCGTCACCGGCATTGTCCGACGTCTTGGTCGCGACTTCCTTCACCATCTGCGCACCCATGTTCTCGATCGGGTCCGCAAGCTCGACTTCCTTGGCGACGGTCACGCCGTCCTTGGTGACGGTCGGGGCGCCGAACTTCTTGTCGATGACGACATTCCGCCCCTTGGGGCCGAGGGTCACCTTCACCGCCTCGGCGAGTTGATCGACGCCGCGCTTGAGCGCCGCGCGCGCATCCACGTCAAAGTGGAGTTCCTTTGCTGCCATGGTCTAGTTCCTCTGCGAACTGAATTGTTGGAGTGGAAAGGGACTCAGCCGACGACGGCCAGCACGTCCGACTCGCGCAGGATGAGCACCTGCTCGCCGTCCACCGTCACTTCGGTGCCGCTGTACTTCCCATACAGGACCTTGTCGCCGACCTTCACTTCCATCGGCACCCGCTTGTCCTTCTCGTACCGGCCGGGACCGACCGCGATGATCTCGCCCTGCTGAGGCTTTTCCTTCGCCGTATCCGGGATGTAGAGGCCGCCACGCATCTGCTCGGCCTCTTCCATCGGCTTGATGACGACGCGGTCCGCCAGTGGCGCGACCTTCACGCCCGAAGCGCTCTTAGTTGCCATTGCTTCTGCCCCTCCACTGGAGCTGGTGAGGTGTGGATTGGTGAATTCTGACGCGTTAGCACTCGTCCTCGTTGAGTGCTAACCCGCCGGTAAGCTAGTCGGCACATGGGATCCGGGCAAGGCCAGGACGCTCACCGATCGAGTTGTATCTCGTTCGCCTTTAGCGACTTACGTGCCAGGCACATCCGGCCAAAGTGACAAGCACGGCCCGTCGAATTGGCCAGTCGTCCGCACCGTCCGGACATAGCGGCAGGCCCCAGCCGCAAACTGCGGCGTTCGCCTCCACTCGCGTCGGCCGCCTACTTCACCAGGAGCCCGAAGGCGAGATTCAACCCGGTGAGCGTGAGATACGGATCGACGACGTCGAAGGACCGGCAGAGGTTGCGGAACGCTTCGGCCACCCCACCGGTGGCGATCACGATCGGAGGCTCCTGGTTCGGCCACTCCGCCTTGATGCGCCCCACCAGCCCGTCGATGGCGTCGGCAGCCCCGAGCATGACCCCCGACCGGATGTTCGTTTCGGTGCGGGTTCCGATGGCCCGCTCCGGCGCCACGAGCTCGGTGGCCGGCAGCTTGGAGGTGCGCTTGAACAGCGTCTCGGCCGACGTGCGCACCCCGGGCGCGATGATGCCGCCGAAGAAGACGCCGTCGCGCGTCACGCAATCGTAAGTCGTCGCCGTGCCGAGGTCGATGACGATGGCGTCGTGCCGGTGGATCTGGCTCGCGGCGAGGGTGTTGATGATCCGGTCGGCCCCCACGGTGAGCGGCTCGTCGACGTCGAGGCGGATGGGGAGCTTCGAGGTCGGGTCGATGACGACCACGCGCGCGTGGGACACCCACCGCTCGCACGCCTCGGCCAGCGGCTGGGTGATGGGCGGGACGACCGACGCGATCGCCACCCCGGTCACCGCATGATGATCGAACCCGTGCCCGGCGAGCAACGACCGGAGCAGCACGCCGATCTCATCGGGGGTTCGCGCCACATCCGAGGTCACGCGCCAGTGCCCGCGGAGCGAGCCGCCATCGAACAGCCCGATGGTGGTCTCGGTGTTCCCCACATCGAAGACGAGATTCACACTTCCTCCTCAAGAACGAGCGATCCTGCACGCACCGCCTGCAGCCCATCCACCGTTTGCACGAGCAACGCCCCCGACGCGTCGATGCCGGCCACCGTGCCGGCGACGGGTTCCCGACACCGGCGCCCCCGAGCGACGTCCCGCGATGCGTATGCCTGGCATTCGTCGCTTCGCAACTCCCCGCCCTTCCCCGCAGCGGTACGCAACGCCGGCACCAGGCCGGCGAGCACGTCGCGCCGTCGCGTTCCGGAACGAAGCGCCGCCGCGGTCGGCATCCCGACGGGCGCCTGAACATTGATGCCGAACCCGATGGCAATCCAGTCCAGGATGCCTTCCCGCCAGCGCGCCTCGACCAGGATGCCGGCGAGTTTGCGCCCCCCCGCGTACAGATCGTTGGGCCATTTCAACCCGATGGTCTCCGGCGCGAACTCATCAAGCACGCGCGCGGCCTGCAGCCCCAGGCGCAGGGAGAGTACCTGAACCGCGCTGGGATCTCGCGGGCGTTCGATGAGGGTGAGCCAGATGCCTCCGCCCGGTTCGGAAATCCAGCGGCGTCCCTGGCGGCCGCGGCCCGCCGTCTGCTCGTCGGCGAGCACGAGGGTGCCGGCGGGCGCGCCGGCCGCGGCGCGTTGATGCGCCACATCGAGCGTGGAGCCGACGCGTTCGAGTAGTACGACGTCGGCGACGCCGCACGCCGCGGCCAACTGCTCCGCGTACTCGCCGTCGTACATCGGCCGTCGCTCGGTCACGCGCGCGGGCGCTCGGCGACCATCTAGGCCAGCGACTCAGTATAGAACCGCTCGTAGTGCGCCACGACGTCGTTCAGTGCATACCGCCGGCGCGCGTCGGCGGCGGCGGCGCGACTCATCGCGTTCCAACGATCGCGATCACCCAGGATCGCGAGCGCGGCGGCGGCCATTCCGTCCACATCGCCCACCGCGCAGAGCGCACCCGTGACGCCGTTCTCGACGACTTCCGGCAGACCGCCCGCGTTGGCGCCGATCACCGGCGTGCCCGAGGCGAGCGCTTCCAGCGCGCTCAACCCGAACGACTCACGGTCGGTGGGCAGCAGATACAGGTCGGCCGACGCGAGGAGGGGGGCGACCGACTCGATCTTCCCGAGGAACATCACCTGGTCCTGCACGCCCAGCCGGCGGGCCTCTTGTTCGGCGAGGATTCGGTCGGGTCCGTCGCCCACCATCACCAGCAGACTCGGGATCTCGGCGGTGACGAGCGCAAACGTCCGCACGATGTCGACCACGCGCTTCACCGGCCGGAAGTTCGAGATGTGCATGAGCACCGGCCGGCCGTCGCCGAATGCGCCCCGCGACCCGGGATACCGGGCCCGGTCGTAGATCGTGGGGTCCACGAAGTTGGGGATCACCTCGATACGGCAGCCCGTGCACCCGAAGGCACTCATCGTCTCCCGCTGCAGGAATCGCGAGACGGCGGTGAGCCCATCCGACTTCTCGATGGAGAACTTGGTGATCGCGTGGAACGACGGGTCCTGCCCGACGATCGTGATGTCCGTGCCGTGGAGCGTGGTGAGCACCTTGATGTCGGGACGCTGATCGGCGAGCATCTCCTTGGCGATCCACGCGCTGGTGGCGTGTGGAATCGCGTAGTGGCAGTGCAGCAGATCCAGATGGTGCGCGAGCACCACCTCGTGCATTCGGACGGCGAGGGCCAGGTCGTACGGCGGATATTCGAACAGCGGGTACCGGCCGACGTCCACTTCATGGAAGAAGACGCGGGGCAGAAAAGCCGGCAGCCGGAAGGGCTGGCGGTACGTGATGAAATGGATCTCGTGCCCGCGGTGGGCCAGCGCGATCCCGAGTTCGGTCGCCATGGCGCCCGACCCGCCGTACGTCGGATAACACGTGATACCGATCTTCACCGCCTCATCCCTCCTCGTCCCCCAGCCACCAGCGATCGGCAACTCGCGCCGCGTCGGGGCGTTCGGGATCGAGCTGCGTGACCCGCTCCCCTCTCAACTGATGCCGGAACCAGGTGCGCTGCCGCTTCGCGTACTGCCGCGTCTCGATGATCGCCAACTCGCGTCCGCGCTCGAGTGACGTGGCGCCCTCTGCTACAGACCGCATGATGCCGTATCCCGTTGCTTTCCATGCCGGTGCGTCTCCCGGGACGAGCGCCGAGAGGTGTCGAGCTTCGTCCACCCACCCGGCCGCCAGCATCGCGTCCACGCGGGCTTCGATGCACCCGGCCAGGGCGGCCCCGGGATCCACGAGAAGATAGCGTGCGCGCCATCGCGGTGGACGCGCGCGCTCCCGATGGAGGGCGCTCACCGGTCGACCGGTGATCAGGGCGATCTCGATGGCCCGGAGGAGCTGCGTGCGGCCAAGATGCGCCCGGTCGGGATCCAGCGCCCGGCACCACCGTCGCAACTCCTCGATCGGCATGGCCCCGAGCACCGGCGCGAGTGCGGCGCGCCGTGCGGGATCCATTGGCGGCTCGTCGAACAACGGGCCGAAAAGCGCGCGCAGGTAGAACCCGGTGCCGCCAACGAGCACCGGGGTCCGGCCGGCGGCGGCCGCCTGCGCGATCCATCGCTCCGCGTCCGCGGCCCATGCAGCCGCGGAATAGCGCTCGGTGGGAGCGCACAGGTCGACCCCGTAGTGGGGCACGCGCCGCCGTTCTTCCGCTGTCGGTTTAGCCGTGCCGATGTCGAAGCCGCGGTAGATCTGCCGGGAGTCGGCGCTGATGATGGCCCCGGCATGTCGCTCGGCCAGCGCGAGGGCGATGGCGGACTTGCCGGCCGCCGTGGGACCGCAGATGACGCGGACGCTACTTTCGTCCAAAGCGGCGCTCGAGTTCGTCCCACGACAGCTGCACCACCGTGGACCGTCCGTGCACGTCGTGCGCGGGGAGCGTCGTGCGGCTGAGGTCGACGAACAGCGCCCGCATCTCGCCCGGCGAAAGCGAATCACCGGCTTTGATGGCGGCCTTGCAGGCGATCGTGGCCGCGAGCCGCTCGTGCCGTTGGGCCACGGCGGCGAACCGATCACCGGAGAGCGCGCCCAGGGTCTCGCGCAGGCAGCGCTCCGCCTCGAATCGCGGATGCGGCATCGGGACGCTCCGCACGATGAGGGTGTGCCCACCGAACCCTTCGATGTCGAAGCCGAGCTGCTCGAACAGCGTCCGATTCTCGTCGAACGCCTCCGCTTCGGCGGGACCGAGGTGCAGCGTCATCGGGAACAGCAGATGCTGTGCCGGCGCTTCGCCCCGTGTCAGCACGCGCATGAATTGTTCGTAGAGCACCCGCTCGTGCGCCGAATGCTGGTCGATCAGCACGACCCCACCGTCGCCCTCGAACATGATGTAGGTGCGGCGGAGTTGCAGGAGCGGCGGGACGGGGATCTCCGGTTCGGCTCCCATCGACGCGTGCGGCGCGGAGGCCGTGGAGCCGCCGAACGTCTCGCCGGGCGCTTGGTCGGCGAACAGCCCCTCACCCGCCGCCCGTGTGCGTCGCAGTGCTTCGACGTCCACGGCCGGGGACGGGTCCCGCGGCGCTCCCGGCAATGGGATCGGCGCCCGGCCGATGACGGCTCCGGCTTCGAGCGTGCCCAGCGCGCGCCGCACCGCATCCTCCACCACGCGTTCCAGCGGCCACCGATCGCGGAAACGCACCTCCGCCTTGGCCGGGTGGACGTTCACGTCCACCGCGTCGGCAGCCACCACGACGTCGAGAAAGAGCGTGGGGCGCACCCCGGCGGGGATCGTCGACTTGTAGGCGGATTCGGCGGCGCGCACCAATCCGTGGTCTCGCACCGCCCGTCCGTTCACGGAGATGAACACACGCCGGCCGGCGATGCCGACGTCGGCCGGGCGCTCGACCAGTCCGGAGACCCGCGTGGAGCCGCGCACATCCTCCACGTCCAGCAGTCGCTCGGCGTACTCTCCACCCCACAGCGCCGCCAACCGCGCCCGCCGTGACGCGGCCGCCGGGAGTGACAGCACGTTCTTGCCGTCGTGCGTGAGGGTCAGCCGGACGTCCGTCCGCGTCAGCGCCACGGTGGTCACCGCATCCAGCACGGCACGCCACTCGGCGCGCGCTCCCCGCATGAACTTGAGGCGTGCGGGCGCGTTGTAGAACAGGTGGGCCACCGAGACCGTCGTCCCACGGCGCCGCGCCGCCTCGGCAGTCTCCTCCACGACGCCGCCGGCCGCGCGCACCCTCGTGCCGGCACCATCGCGCAGCGCGGTTTCGATTTCGAGTTGCGACACCGAGCAGATGGCCGGCAGCGCCTCGCCCCGGAAGCCGAAGCTGGAGACACCGACCAGATCGTGCGCGCTCCGGATTTTCGAGGTGGCGTGCCGGGAGAGCGCCAATACGGCGTCCGCGCGTCCCATGCCCCCACCGTCGTCGCTGACCCGGATGCGGCGACGTCCCCCCTCCTCGACGTCGATATCGATGGAAGTGGCACCGGCATCGAGTGCATTCTCGATGAGTTCCTTGACCACCGAGGCGGGCCGCTCGACGACTTCGCCAGCCGCGATCTGGTCGGCGACCTCGCTCGGAAGGACGGCAATGCGGGCGGGCCCGGACTCGGTTGTTTCAGAAGACGCGGACATCGGGTGCAAGCTACCGGATGCGCGCGCCGAGCGTCAGTCGACCGCCGGAGCGATGGCTGCGTCGAGCGATGCGAGCCCCTCCACCGGAATCCAACCCTGGCGCCCGCCGTCGAGTTCCACGCGATCCCACGCGCCGTGTTGCGAGAGGACCTTCACCATCTCGCCGGTCACCGCGGTGGCGCCGCGGCCGGCCCCGAGGGCGGGATCGGCACTGAGCGTCGTGTCGGTCCTGACGATTGCCACTCCTCGGGCCGAGAGCCGCCCACCCAGGGCGATGGCACCGAGGCCGAGCAGCGCCGCCGCACCGGCAAGGGACCCGGGCCACCGGTGCGCCCACGGCCAGCGCCGGCGGAACGACCGGTGCCACATCAAGCACGCCGCCAGCCAGCAGGCCGCCATCAGCCACAGCACCACGTTCAATGGTACCGGGGGCACGTAGCCGGGAGAACTCCACCGCAATCCGTGCACCAGGCCCAGCCGGTTTCGCGCGTCGCCGGCGAGCGGCTGCAGCCCGAGACCGCGGCGCCAGCCGAGCACGGCGCCCACCGTGTCGTGCACGGCCCACGATGCCGTTCCCAGATTCACCCATCCGTCCGCTGCGCGGGGCGCCACCGCGACCACGCGCGCGAACGCCGCTCGGGCCCCCGGGAAGTCATGCTCCTGATACGCCACCACCCCATCCGAAAACGCGTCGGCAGCGGTCGCTGCCTGCACGGCCCGAAGCGTGCCGCCGACGGCCACGGCCAGCGTCAGGGCCAGCGCGATGAACCGGAACGGGAGTTCGCGACGCGGGAGCGCTTCGTCGTCGATCCGGCGGACCAGGTCGATGGCCGTCACGCCGGCACCGTCTGCCAGCCTCCCGTCCGCCGAGAACGCCGCGGCGTCGAGCGCGCGCAGGAGCGCTTCCGCTGCGTCCGCGGTCGCGGTCGAGACCCCCGCTCGCCGCAGCATCCGTCGCAGTTCGCCGGCCGTGGTGAACGCTTCGGCCTCGATGCCCAGTCGGTCGGCTAGCGCCGTCACGAACGCCCGCCGGAGTGCCGCGCCGTTCCGTGCATCGGCGGCGGCCACGGCCGACTCCAGACGCGCCGCCGGCGTGATGGTACGCCCCCCGCGCGATCGCCGCCGATCGCGCCAGCGCGCCCGCATAGCCGGCAGCGGCACGAGCGCGAGCACGAGCCAGAACACCGGATTGGACGAGAGGGGCGTGCCAGTCTGACCGTCGTACACCGTACGCACGGAGAGCGCCGCCTCCCGATGACTCGTGTCGACCGCCGCAAGCGTTCCCGGCGCGATGCGCACCATTTCCGGACGCGAGCGGGCCACCGCGTACTTTCGCGTTTGCGGATCGAAGTAGGAATACTGGATGGGCGGCACATCGAGTTCACCGGCGACTCGGGGCGTGAGGATCCAGTCGAATTCCTTGCTGCCGCCGATGTGCGCCGCCGCCGAGTCGACCTGCACCCGCTCGTCGGAGGCGACGGCGGAGGCCCAAGGAACGCTCAGGCGCGGCCGCGGCAGCAGCTTGACGTTTCCCATACCGGAAACGCGCACGGTGATCGTCAGCGGGTCGCCAACGCGGCCGGTGGTCGACGCGACGCGCGTGTCGAGGCGGAATCGGCCGACCGCGCCGTCGAAGTCCGTGGGACGGCCGGCCTCCGGCGGGTCGAGCGCGATGATCACCGCGCTGTCGGTCTGCAGTTCGTGGGAGACCTCGTGGCTGAAGAAGCTGGCACCGCTGGGGAGGGAATAGGTCAGCTGCGCCGGCGGGATCACCAGACGTCCCGGTTGCAGCGGGAAGAGCGCGCGCCGATACACCAGTGCGTCGAAGCAGCTCGAGGCGCCGCCGGCATGGCGCTCGGTGCCCGCCCCGGGAACGTCGTAGGCGAGCATGGACTGCATGTCGGGCGGATAGAACGTGGGATTGCGGCGGAGACGGTCGCGGACCGCGGCATTCAGGAACACCGTGACCGTATAGTCGGCCTGTTGGCCCACGTACACCGTCTCCGGCGCCGCCCGCCTCAGGTCGGGACGATCGATCGTGCCGATGCGGGCCCGCGTGATCACGGTGGGCGTGGCATCGGCAGAGGCCGGCAAGACGCGGACGTGCAGCGGCGCAGTGTGGGCCGTGGCCGTGCCCAGTCGCGCCTCGAAGGATGGGATGGTGTATTCGCCCAGCCGGTCAGTGACGAGGACGTATCGGTATTCGACCGTCACGGACGGCACGGCTCGGGAGTCGCGCTCCACATGGGGCATGACGGCCGATCGCATGATGTCGAACGGCGCGAACGACGGGGCCACGAGCCGCGGGACGGCCGAGCCGGGGGCCGAGATGGCGACCGACACCTCGAGCGGTTCGCAGGCGCCGACCGTATCCGCCGCGTGGGCGACCATCGCCAACTGGGCGATCAGGAGCACACCGATCACGCTACCAGTCCTTCCCGTTGGGCGGCAACTGGGCCGACGTCTTGTGCTGCTGCTTCGCCTGCACGTCGCGCTCGTCGCGTGCCGCGCTGGCCAGGAGTTGGCGCGCCTGATTCAGCCCCAGACCGCCCCGCGGCAGCGGCGACTGCGACACGGGCGACGGACTGTCGTTGTTCTGCCCCCCACCCCCGCCCCCACCGCCGCCGCCCTGTGACTGCCTGGCGTGCAGGGCGAGTTCGTAATTCCATTTCGCGTCCACGTCATCGCTGCGCATGAGCAGCACCTTCTTGTAGGCCGCGAGGGCCGCGTCGAGATCGTCTCCGCCCCCCGTCGTGGCCTTCAGCCCGCGGCGCAAATGCGCCAGTCCGAGGTTGAACAGTGCGCGATAGCGCAGCTCGGCGTCCGGCAGATCGACGACCCGCTCGAAGGCCTCGACGGCCTGTTCCGCCGAGTCCGTGGCCAGATACGCCGTGCCATAGTCGTAGATCGTTCGCGGACGTTGATCGCCGTGCGCGATGGCGTTCCGGTACAGCCGCACCGCCTGCGGGTACTGCCCCGATTCGTAGGCAGTCGCGGCATCCCTGGACTCCTGCGTGCCGGCGCAGCTTCCCAGGAAGACGGCCATGACGAGCGCCGCCGCCGTCGCCGTGGCCGGCGTCAACACGCGGACCGCGGCCTCGCGCCGACGCCGGTCGGTCACGAACACGTCGAGCAGGAGCAGGAGCACCGCCGGCAGGAGGAAGAGTTGGAACCGCGGGACGCGGGCGTCACCGCCGAATACCGAGTGCCGGGCCGTCCGCAACGACGACAACGCCTGGCGAATGCGCGCCGCCTTGTCGGTGGACGCGGCGTCGATGAAGGTGCCGTGCGCCGCCGTCGCCGCGGCCTTCAACATCGCGGGCACGTAGTGCGTGACCACAATGGCCCCGTTCTCATCGCGCTTGAAGGAAATCGTCCCGTTCGCGGCCTTGATCGGGATCGTGGATCCCTGGGTGGTGCCGAACCCCACGGTGACCAGGGCGATCCCCTTGTCGCCGGCGCGTCGCGCCGCCGCGACCACGTCGGCCTCGGGCTCGAACGCCTCGCCGTCGCTCATCACGACGAGCGCCCGGTCGGCGCCGTCGTTGCTCAACGACAACAGATCGGTGCCCTGGCGAATGGCCGAGGAGAGCGAGCTGCCGCCCTGCCCGACGATCGACGGATCGAGATTGTCGAGAAAGAGATCGAGCGCGCTCTCGTCCACGGTGAGCGGCGACAACACATAGCTGCGCCCCGCGAAGACGATGAGCCCGATGCGGTCACCCGACGACATGGCGCGCAGGCGCCGTACCTCCTCCTTCATTTGCTCCAGGCGGTCGGGTTTCACGTCGTTGGCGCGCATCGAGAGCGACGCATCGAGCGCCAGTACCATATCGAACCCGCGCGTCCGATCGACCGCGCGTTCGAAGCCCCAACGCGGCCCCGCCAGCGCGATGCCCCCCAGCGCGCACGCCCCGGCCAGGCGGGCCGTCCGCCATCCGGTCGCTCGCGCCAGTCCCGCCGGCATGAGACGCGACACGACCTCCAGATCGCCGAAGCGTGCGAGGCGCTCGCGCCGGCGCCGATCGGCGCGCCACAGCGCCACCGCGATCACGGCCGGCAGCAACACGGCGAGGGCGAGCAACCAGGGGTAGTCGATCGTCATGGCAGGGGCGCCTTCCACGCCGACAGCCCCAGTTCGAACAACAGACCGAGAAGTGCCAGGCCCAGCGGCCAGCGATAGAGCTCCGTGTAGCGCACGTAGGTCGTGGTTTGCACCGGTACCCGTTCGAGCTGGTCGATCTGCTGATAGATGCGACGCAGCGCCGCGGCGTCGCGGGCCCGGAAGTACCGTCCGCCGGTGATGTTCGCGACGTCGGTCAACAACTTCTCGTCGATCTCCACCGGGCGGTTCTCGTAGCGCAGGCCGAACAGCCCGCGCCCCACCGGCACTGGCGCCATGCCCTCGGTACCGACACCGATCGTGTAGATCTTGATGCCGAAGTCGGCGGCCGCGCGCGCCGCCGTCCGCGGATCGATCGACCCGCGGTTGTTCACGCCATCGGTCAGCAGGATCATCACCCGCGACCGGCCGGGCGCCTCGCGCAGCCGGTTGGCCGCGGTGGCGATCGCCGTTCCGATGGCCGTCCCGTCCTCGAGCTGACCAGCCTGCAGATTGTCCACGGCCGCGTTCACCACCGGATAGTCGGTGGTGAGCGGTACCTGCGTGAGCGCCTCGGCCGCAAACGCGACGATGCCGATGCGATCGCTGGAGCGTTCGGCGATGAACTGCTTGACCGTTCGCTTGGCGACCTCCAACCGATTGTCCGGCTGGAAATCCTGCGACAGCATGGAGCTCGAGAGATCGATCGCGATGACGATGTTGATCCCTTCGCTCGTCACGTTCTCCGCCCGCGCGCCCGCCCGCGGGCGGGCCAGGGCGAGGATGGCCAGCAGCAGGATGGCGTTCCGAATGCCGGTGAGGAGCCGCGACCAGCGGCGGCGTCCGCCCGACACCGCGGCCAGGGCACCGACGCGGGAAAAGACGATGCCGGTTTCGCGATGCCGGCGGCGCCACCACCACCACGCCGGCAGGGCAAGCAGCAGTGCGAGGGCGAGGGGCGTCACCCACTCCACGTGCCAACCCGGGATCATGCGGCCTCCGCGCCGGGCACCGGCGTCGACGCCAGATGCTCATGCGTCACCACGGCGCGCGCTTCACGCGCCAGCTCCAGTGCCCGATCGGTGGTCAGGCCCCGCCGCGCGAACTTCACGAGGTCCGCCTCGGACAGCAGCCGTGCCAGGCGCTCGTGAGGGACGGTCGGGGCTTCGGCGATCTCGCGGAGGAGTTCGTCGGTGGTGAGCGAGAGCGACGCCAGCGCGAACCGTCCGTGCAGATAGTCGCGCACCACCTCGACCACCAGCGACACGTACCGCCCGCGCTCGCCGGCCTCCACCAGTCCCAGCGCCGCGATCCGGGTGAACTCCCGCTCGGCGCGCTCGAACGGGCTCGCCGGGGGGCGCCGCGGCCGGCCGCGCTCCTGCTGGCGCCGGCGCCAGGCGAGCCACGCCACGAAGGCGATGAACGCGAGCACGGCGAGGATCCACCACGGAAACGCGCGCCCCACGAATAGTGCGCGCGCCGGTTTCGGGGTCCGGCGGCTGGAGTCGTCCGGCAACACACTCTTCACGAAAACGGTGAGACCGCGCAGCGGCAGTCGCTCCACGTTCGTGCCCGCCCGCACGATCACATCGGGCATGTCGAGCGCGAGTGTCCCGACGTTCCAGGCCGCCAGCCGGTAGGTGGCCGTGCGGTCCACGCTGTCGGCCACCTGGGCGCCGGCCAGCGCCCGTGGATCCAGCGCCTGCACCCAGGACGCGCTGTCGGGTCCGTCCGGAAAACTCACGGCCCGGCCGGCGGCCGCGCGTACGTGAAGGACCAATCGAAACGGCTGGCCGACGGTGACCGTTTCGGGACGAATCGCGACCTCGAGGTGCGCGGGCGCTTGCGCCCGCACGCCGGCCGCCAGGAGCGACAACAGGACGACCAGGCCCGGCGCGCGCATGCTCACCGGCGCCGCGCCCGCGTCTCGCGGGTCCGGAAGAAGCGGAGCAGCGGTTCGATGATCGGCGTCTCCGTGCGAATCGCCACCTCGTCGATGGACAGCCGGCGCAGCAGGTGGCGCCGGTGGTCCCGCTCGCCGTTCACCTGCTGCTCGTAGGCCGCGCGGAGGGACGGACTGCTCGTGTCGACGTCGATCATGGTCCCCGTCTCGGGGTCGACCAGCCGGGCGAGCCCCACATCGGGGAGGACGATCTCGGCTGGATCCTCCACCGTTACGGCCACCACGTCGTGGCGCTGGGCCAGGAGCTTGAGCGGTCGCTCCACGTCGGCGCCCAGGAAGTCGGAGACCACGAACACGATGGCGGTGTGCGCCAGCATCTTGCCCAGGTAGTCGAGCGCGCCGGCAAGGTCCGTCCCGAGGCCGACCGGCCGGAACACCAGCAGGTCGCGCAGCAGGCGCAGCGCATGCCGGCGGCCCTTCCGCGGCGGCACCACGTGTTCCACACGATCCGTGAAGAACAGGGTCCCGACACGATCGTTGTTGCGGATGGCCGACATGGCGAGCACCGCCGCCAGTTCGGCGGCGACCTCGCTCTTGAACCGCCGGCGCGTGCCGAATCGCTCCGACGCCGACATGTCGACGACGAGCATCACCGTCAGTTCGCGTTCCTCGATATAGCGCTTCACGTATGGGCGCTGCATGCGGGCGGTCACGTTCCAGTCGATGTTGCGCACCTCGTCGCCCACCTGGTACTCGCGGACCTCCGAGAACTCCATGCCCTGCCCCTTGAACACGGAGCGGTACTCGCCCGCAAACAGCGCGTTGACCAGCCCGCGTGTGCGCAACTCGATCAACCGCACCTGCCGGAGCACGTCCGGCGGCACGAGTGCCGTCCGCGAGGTGGCCGCCGGGGTCACGGGCTCTCGATCTTGGCGAGGACGCGGCGGACGATCTCGTCCGGAGTGATCTCCTCCGCCTCGGCTTCGTACGTGGTGAGCACGCGATGCCGCAGCACGTCCGGGCCGATCGCCTTGACGTCGTCCGGCGTGACGAACGCGCGTCCTCGCAGGAATGCGTGGGCCCGCGACGCCTGCGCCAGCGAGATCGTCGCCCGGGGACTGGCGCCGAACTCGATGAGCGGCACCAGGTCGGGCAACCCCGCCGACGCCGGCTCGCGTGTGGCGTGCACGATGTCCACGATGTAGTCCACGATCCGGTCGTCCATGTACAGATCGGCGATTCGCCCCCGCGCCTCGAGGATCGCCTGCGGCGTGGCCACGTGCTGCACCGCGATCGGCACGCCACTCGCCATGCGCCGCATGATCTCCTTCTCCTCGTCCCGGCTCGGGTAGCCCACGCGCAACTTCAGCATGAACCGATCCACCTGCGCTTCGGGAAGGGGATACGTGCCCTCCTGCTCGATGGGGTTCTGCGTGGCGAGCACGAGGAAGGGCTCGTCGAGCTTGTACGTCGTGCCGCCGATGGTGACCTGCTTCTCCTGCATCGCCTCGAGCAGCGCCGCCTGCACCTTGGCGGGCGCCCGGTTGATCTCGTCGGCGAGAATGATGTTCGCGAAGATGGGCCCCTTCTTGACCACGAACTTGCCCGATGCCTGCTCGTACACCTGGGTTCCGAGTACGTCGGCGGGCAGCAGGTCGGGCGTGAACTGGATGCGCTGGAACGACGTATCGATCGCCTCGGCGAGCGTCCGCACCGTGAGCGTCTTGGCGAGGCCCGGCACGCCTTCCAACAGCACGTGCCCGCCCGTCAGCAGGCTGATCAGCAGGCGTTCGACCATGTAGTCCTGGCCGACGACGCGCCGGGCCACCTGATCGGTCACGTCGTGCACCAGGCGTGAGTCGGCGGATGATGTCTGCTGTGATTCCACGACCGCTCCAGCAAGAGTTGATGTGGCGCTCGCACCCATTCCCATCAGTACCCCGCCGCCGGGCGGCGGTTCTCCCTATTCAGCCAGACGCACGGGACACACAAGCGTCAATGGCCGCCCGCTCGGCCGCGGTGAGCGGCCGCATGCCCCCGCTCGGCAAAGACCCCAGTTCGATGGGCCCGAAGCGCGTGCGCACCAACCGTTCGACGCTCAACCCCAGCGCCTTGCACAGCCGCCGAACCTCGCGCTTGCGACCTTCCGCAATCGTGACCTCGAATGCCCACTCGCCGCCGGCCGTCCGCCGGGCCTCGACCCGCCGGGGCGCCACCACGCCGTCCTCGAGCGTCACCCCCTGCCGGGCGGCGCGCACGGCCTGCGGTACGTCGCCGCGCACCGTCGCCACGTACGTTCGCTCGATCTCCCCACTCGGGTGCGTGAGCGCGTGAGCCGCCGCACCATCGGTGGTCATCAGAAGCGCCCCCTCGGTCAGGTAGTCCAATCGGCCCACATAGACCAGGCCAGGCGCTGGTGGGACGAGGTCGAACACCGTCCGCCGGCCCGCGGGGTCGGACTTCGTGGTCATCACCCCGGCCGGTTTGTGGAGCAGGATCCACGTGGTCGTGCGGGGGGCGGCGATCGGCGCGCCGTCCACCAGGATCCGATCGGTGTCCGGCACCACGCTCTGTCCCACCCGCGCCACCTGGCCATTCACCGTCACCCGGCCGGCGGCGATCAACTCCTCGGCGCGCCGCCGCGACGCGACACCCGCGCGCGCCAGCGCGCGCTGGATGCGCATCGCGTCGCTCATTCCACCAACGTCGGCTCGGCCCGCAGGGCGATGGCCAATTCGTCGGCACGCGGCAGTTCCTGCAGGTGGCGCAGGGCGAAGTGCTCGAGGAAGAGCGGCGTCGTGCCGTACAGCAGCGGGCGTCCCAAGCCCTCGGCCCGCCCAACCACCTCCACCAATCCGCGCTCGTGCAGCGACTTGAGCACGCCACCCACGTTGACGCCCCGCACCTGTTCGATCTCGGCGCGGGCAATGGGTTGCCGGTAGGCGATGATGGCGAGCGACTCGAGCGCCGCCGCGGACAGACGCTGCGGGCGGGCGGCAAGTTGGGCCCGTTCGATGGCCTCGGTGTATTCGGCGCGGGTGAGGATCTGCCAGCCGCCGCCCAGTTCCACCAACTCGACGCCGTGTCCGTCCACGTTGTAGTGCTCCCGCAGCGCTTCCAGCGCCGCGGTTACCGCAGCGAGGGGCGCTTCGGGATCGAGTTCCGCCAGTTCCGCGAGCGCGATGGGGCGCGGGCTCGCGAACAGCGCGGCTTCAAGCAGCTTCGCCAGCGGCGTCACGCTCAATCTCCACGTTCGCAAAGGGTTTCGGTTGGTGCACGCGCAACTCGCCCACCTTCGCCAGCTCGAGCAGGCCGAGGAGCGTGGAGAGCACGAACGAGGGCTCGGCGTCGCGCTTCACGATCTCGGTCCACAACACGCGGGCCCGGAGCTGCAGCAGGTCGCGAATGATCGCCACCGCCGCTGGTACGTCGAGCGGACGCGAGACCACGTCGTGCATGTCGGGGCGACGCGCGGCACGCAGAACCCGGTCCACTGCCGCCAGCAGCTCGCTGAGCGACAGCGCCAACGGGGCCGGGGGCGCCGGCGCGTCGGGAGGCACGAACGCGCGCGCGAACTGATTGCGCCGCTCCTCGCCCCGATGTTCGAGCAGGTCCACGATCTCGCGCATCTGCTGATACTCGAGCAGCCGCCGGACGAGTTCGGCGCGCGGGTCTTCCCAGGCCTCCTCCTCACCCCGCGGCAGGAGCATCTGCGCCTTGATGCGCAACAGCCGCGCGGCCATTTCCAGATAGTCGGCCGCATCGTTGAGTCCGAGCGTCCGGATGCGCACGAGGAACTGCTCGGCGATGCGTGCGATCGGAATGTCGTAGATGTCGAGCTGCTCCTCGCGGATCAGCGTCAGGAGCAGATCGAGGGGGCCGGAAAAGGCCTTGAGGTCGACCACGAACGCGGCGTCGCCGGACGGCGATTCGAGCGCCAGTTGTTCTCCGGTCATTGGGGTATCCATTGCTGCGCGCCCGGCATGACGAACGAGCCCACGATCCCCTGCAGGAACTGGCCCGCATGAATCACGGGTTGCAGCCACACGTTGAAGAACGGTCCGCCGAACCAGAGCAGCACCACGAGAATCACGATGCCGTACCGGCCCACGGCCTGGTAGCGCACCGCCCAGGCCGCCGGCAGCAGGTGCGTTACCACGTGCGAGCCGTCGAGCGGTGGGATCGGGATCAGATTGAACGCCAGCAGGAGCAGGTTGATCCAGATGCCGACGATCAGCATGGCCTGCAGAATGGCGAGCGCCCCCCCGAGCGCGGGCATGACGTGTCCGGCCGCGCCGACGACCGCGACTCCGGCCACGCAGGCGAGCGCGATGATGAGATTCGCCGTCACGCCCGCCAGGGACACGATGATGTCGCCCCGTCTGAAATCGCGGTAGTTGCGCGGATTCACGGGCACCGGTTTGGCGCCGCCGAGGACGATGTGCCAGTTCGACGAGATCCCGATCATGAGCGGCAGGATGATGGTCATGAAGGGGTCGATATGCCGAAGAGGATTCCAGGTCAGCCGCCCAAGGCTGCGCGCCGTCGGGTCACCCTGGCGCAACGCGGCGTAGCCGTGTGCGTACTCGTGCGCGATCATCGAGAACAGCAGGATCGGCCCGACGAGCAGGATGGTCTGGAGTGTATGCAACGGCTGGGGTCTTGGCGCGGAGCGGGCGCCGGCTGAGCCGGCGGCAACGACGGTAAGCTAGCGGAGACGGTGAGGGGTGTCAAAGTGCTGTGGCGCCACGACATCGGGCCGTTCCGGTCGGCTTGACAACCCTGCCCGGTACGCCTAGCTTCACCCCTTCGCGCGCTCGCGCGATTCGACTGCAAATTTTCGGAGAACTTCGTGCCAAAAATCGCATCCGCGAAAAAGAATATGCGGAAGTCCCGCGCGGCGACGGTGCGCAATCGCGCCCAGCGCGCGGCGCTCCGGACGGCCCTGAAGAAGGCCAAGGCCCCCGGGGCCACGCCGGCCGACAAGGTCGCGGCGGTGCGCCTGGCCGATCGGGCGGCCCGCAAGGGGCTGTTGCACCGCAACGCCGCCGCGCGGCACAAGAGCCAGATCGCGCGCAGCGCGTAGCCGCCGATCTTCGGTCTGAAATACAAGCGGAGGGCCGCGACGTCGTCGCGGCCCTCCGTGCGTTGTCGGCCATCCATCCGCGCTCTCGCGCCTGGATCAGAGCGAAGCCAACTCCGCCCCGCACCGCTCGCAGTACCACTCCGTGGGGTAGTTCATGGCCCCGCACTCGACGCACTTGAGCGTCTTGGGCTGCTCCACCGCCCCTGAGGGCCGGAGCACGATGGGATTGTTTCCGGTGACGTTTGCCGCGTAGGGACGGTCGTTGGGCCGCTCCGGTTCGCGCGCCCGCCCCACCAGCCCGGCCGCCGCATCCTCCTGGTCTTCACGGATGAACTCGTGCTCCTGTGCGGGACGCCCGGCTCGCTCCGACAGTTCCTCGCCCATGGTGTCGCTGGCGGCCTGGGTGATGTCGGGCGACGATGCGCGCGCCGGCGGCGGCTCCTCGTGCGGTCCCGAGGGCCTCGGGGCGGATCGTCCTTCGTGCGGGCCCGAGCCTCGGCGGGGCGGCGGCCCCTCTCGCAGTGGCGGTGACTTGGCAACCTGCGCGGCGCTCTCCGTGGACTTGCCGACCGCGCGGCCGTTGGCGGGCGTGCCCTGGGCGAGCGGCGACACGACCGACTTGAGGAAGGCGAGCTCGTCGAACTTTGACTGTTCCGGCGTCTTGCGGTCCGCGGCCGATGGGGCAGCCGACTCCGTTGCACCGGACGCGCGGTCGGCAACCGCGGCGGCCCCGTCCACCGCTGCGTCTGGGACCGCGGGGGAGGCGGCAGCCGGCGAAGCCGAGTGGGTGGCCGGTGGTGCGGTGGCTGCCCCGAGCAATTCGTGCACCCGGTTGAGGTCGGCGCCTACCACCGCCTGCTCGGCCGCGATCGCCGCCAGGGCCTCGTCTGCCTCGCCGGCAGTCGCGTTCCAGTCCGCGTCCGACAGCTCGCCGACATGGGCGCGCAACTCGGCCTCGGCCCTCGCGTCCCGGCGTTCCTGTTCCGTCTCGGCCAGCTCGGCCAGGCGCGCGGTGTACTTCTCCGCCTGGGCTTCCAGCGCCGCGGCGTGCTCCTTCAACTCGCGGATCACATCGGCGAGACGCGTTTCGTAGTCCTTCCTGACGCGGTCGTACACGTTCTGCGGCGTCGACTCCCGGCGGGCGTCCAGCGCCTGGAGCCAGGACTCGAACTTCACGCGCTCCTGCATGAGCGCGGTGACGACGTCGAGAGGAGAATTCGGAGTCTGCTTGGTCATTCGATATCCCGCGCTGCTTGTGCAGCGGCGCGCAGCGTCGCGGCTTGGTCCGGGCTCAACGGGGTGACGCGACCCACCTGGCGCGCAGCGAGCAGAATGCGCGCCGCGTGCTCGAGGCTCTCCATGCGCTGATGCGCAATGAGAAGGGATGGACCTACGGTCGTCGCGCCATGATTGGCCATGAGAAAAGCGTCGTGGTACGGAAGGAAGGGTTCGAACTGGTCGGCGAGCGCTTCGCCACCAGGCATCGCATACGGAACGAGCGGGACCCCGCCCACTTGAAGCACCAACTCCGGCAGCACCGGCGCCATGAAATCCTCGCCCGCCACACCGAACGCGGTCGCCGTCGGCGGGTGGGCATGGACCACGGCGTTTACATCCGATCGCCGACGGTAGATGCGAATATGCATCCTTACCTCTGACGACGCACGATGGTTCCCGGAAACGAGTTGCCCCTCCGGGTCCACCACCACCAGGTCGGTTTCCGTCAGTTCGCCCTTGGACAGGCCGGCGGGGGTGACCAGCAAATGGCCGGATTCCAGCCGTACCGAGACGTTTCCGTCAGGGCCCGCAATGAGCCCGCGGGCTGCCAGGCGCTGGCAGACGCGGACGACGTCAGCTCGGAGTGCCGCCTCGGATGGCATAGGCCACGTCTCCGCCGACCAGGGTGTAGTGGACGCGCCCGGTGAGCGTCATGCCGGCATACGGGGAGTTGCGCCCCTTGGAGCGGAACGCCGCAGGGTCCACGGTCCATTCGGCGGTGGGGGCGAACACGGTGACGTCGGCGGCGGTTCCCCGCCGGAGCGTGCCCCCGGGCAGGTGAAAGATGCGCGCCGGCGCCACCGACATCCGGTCGATGAGGGTGCCGACGTCGACGATTCCGGGTTTGACGAGCCAGGTCACGTTCACGGCCAGCGCGGTTTCCAGCCCGACGATGCCATTGGGGGCGTCGGAGAACTCCCGCTCCTTCTCGTCGTAGTGGTGCGGCGCATGGTCGGTAGCGATTACGTCGATGGTGCCGTCGCGGACGGCCTCGCGGAGCGCTTCGACGTCGTCGGGCGTGCGCAGCGGCGGGTTCATCTTGGCGTTGGTGTTGTACGCCCCGACCGCCTCTTCGTTGAGCGAAATGTGATGGGGGCAGACTTCCGCCGTGACGTTGATTCCGCGCTCCTTGCCCCACCGGATGAGGTCCACCGATCCGCGCGTGCTCATGTGGCACAGATGGACGTGCCCGCCCGTCCGCTTGGCCAGCAGAATGTCGCGGATGGCCATGATCTCCTCGGCTTCCGACGGAATGCCCTTGAGCCCCAGCCGGGCGCTCACCAGGCCCTCGTTCATCACGCCGCCGGCGGCGAGCGTCGGCTCCTCGCAATGGTCCGCCACCGGGATCCCGAAGTTGCGGGCATACTCCAGGGCCGTGCGCATGAGATGCGCGCTGACCACGGGCTTCCCGTCGTCGCTCACCGCCACCGCGCCGGCGCCGACCATCTCGCCGAACTCCGCGAGCTTGGCGCCGAGTTGGCCCACCGAGACGGCGCCGATGGGATACACGCGCGCGGCATTGGCGCGCTGGGCCTGCCGCACGATGAATCCCACCGCCGCCTGATTGTCCGTCACGGGATCGGTGTTCGGCATCGCGCAGACCGCCGTGAACCCGCCCGCCGCCGCCGCTCGCGCTCCGGTGGCGATCGTCTCGACGTCCTCACGCCCCGGTTCGCGCAGGTGGCAGTGCACGTCGATGAACCCCGGAGACACCACGAGCCCGGCACAGTCGATCGCCTCGGCCGCGCCGGCACCGTCGGCCAGCCGCGGACCGATCTCGGCGATCACCCCATCGCGGATCAGGACGTCCGCCACCGCATCCATCGCCTGGGACGGGTCGACGACGCGCCCACCGCGCAGCAGGATGGCGCCACTCATCGGGCCGCCCCGGTTCCGGTGTCCTTGGCGGCCTCGGCCAGTTCCGGACGTCCGCCCGAGAGGAGATAGAGCACTGCCATGCGAATCGCCACGCCGTTGGTTACCTGCGGAAGGATGACACTGAACGGGCCGTCGGCGACGTCGGAATCGATCTCGACGCCGCGATTCATCGGGCCCGGGTGCAGGATGAGGACGTCACGCGGCGCGCGGTTCAAGCGCTCGCGCGAAACGCCGAACACGCGGTTGTATTCCCGCAGCGACGGGATGTAGCCCGCCGTCATGCGCTCCAGCTGGAGCCGCAGGATGTTGAGCGCGTCCGCCCACTGAATGGCGTCGTCGATGTGATCGAAGACGGTCACGCCCATGCCGTCGATGGCGTTCGGGAGGAGCGATCGCGGCCCGCACACCGCCACTTCGGCTCCCATCTTCTTCAGGCCCCAGATGTTCGAGCGGGCTACGCGCGAGTGGAGCACGTCGCCGCAAAGGCAGACCTTGAGCCCGGCGAGCGTCTTGAAGTGGTCGCGCAGCGTCAACATGTCGAGCAGCCCCTGCGTCGGATGCTCGTGCGTGCCGTCGCCGGCATTGATGACGTTGGACTCGATCCGGTCGGCCAGGAACTGCGCGGCTCCCGAGGCGCCGTGCCGGATGACTACCATGTCGATCCGCATGGCCTCGAGATTCCGCGCCGTATCCACCAGCGTCTCGCCCTTCGTGACGCTGGAACTCGCGGCGGCCACGTTCACCGGATCGGCGGACAGCCGCTTCTCCGCGAATTCGAACGACACGCGCGTCCGCGTGGACGGCTCGAAGAAGAGATTGACGATCGTCGCGCCGCGCAGCGTCGGCACCTTCTTGATCGTGCGCTCGCTGATCTCCTTGAACGGCTCGGCGGTATCGAGAATGAGTTGAATCTGGTCGCCGGTCAGTGGCTCGAGTCCGAGGAGGTCCTTGCCCAGCGGCCCGACGCTCCTCATGCCGACGCTCCCGGCGGGATCTGTACCACCGCGTCACGCCCGTCGAGTTCGGCAACCAGCACGTCGATCCGGGCGCCGGGCGGCACGGTGAGCGTACGCCCCACCACGTCGGCGTGGATCGGGAGTTCGCGGCCGCCCCGGTCGATGAGGACTGCCAGCGCGATCCGTCGCGGCCGCCCGAAGTCGGCCAGCTCGTCGAGCGCGGCGCGCACGGTGCGGCCCGTGTAGAGCACGTCGTCGACGATCACCACGTGTTTGCCGTCGATGTCCCAGGGAATATCGGTGGGGCCGACCACCGGTCGCGGCCCCACGGTCTGGAGGTCGTCGCGGTAGAGGGTGATGTCGAGCGCGCCACGGGGAACCGTCACGTTCTCCCGTTCCGCGATCATCGATACGATGCGCGCCGCGAGTTGAACTCCGCGGCGCTGAATACCAACAATGAGCAGATCGTCCGTACCGTTGTTCAGCTCGACGATTTCGTCGGCCATTCGACGGAGGGTTCGCTGGAGCGATCGCGCGTCGAGAATCGTGACGGGGGCGTCAGGCATCGGGACACAATATGGCGAATCGCACCGCGGAAATGAAGCGGTGAGTGCGCACCGGCGCGATCTCGGCTTGCCCGGAAGCCTCCTTCCGAGTTCCTTTCGATATGCTTCGCCCATTCACGTGCACACTGCTGGCCCTGGTTTCGGCCGCGTCCGTGGCCGCCGCCCAGACGCCGGTCGTTCCCGATACCACCGGACCGGGGGCCGCCGCTAATTGGCCGTTCGCGGTGGGTGAGCGGATGACCTTCGACGCCAAGTTCGGTTGGCTGCCCGTCGGCCGCGCCGAGGTGGTGCTCGAGGCGCGGGACACCGTGCGCGGGCACCAGACCCTGCGCAGCCGGTTCTCGGTGAATGGGGGCCCCTCCTGGTTCGGCGTCCACGACAACTACACCAGTTGGTTCGATACGCAGACGCTGGTGTCGTACCGCTACCACCAGGACATCCACGAAGGCCGGTACAAGCGGAACACCATCTATCAGATATTCCCGGACGAGGGCATCTACACCAAGAACGGCAAGGACACGAGCCTCACCGTGCTCAGCCCGCTCGACGACCAGTCATTCATCTACTTCGTCCGCACGCTGCCCCTGGCCGTCGGCCAGCACTATGAGTGGAACCGCTATTTCATGGCGGACAAGAATCCCGTGATCGTGGACGTGGAGCGCCGGGAGGAAGTGGAGGTACCGGCGGGCAAATTCATGTGCCTGGTGCTCAAGCCGACGATCAAGACGTCGGCCATGTTCTCCGAGGGCGGCCACGCCGAGATCTGGATCAGCGACGACGACCGCCGCCTGATCGTGCAGATGAAGTCAGGACTGAAGATCGGGTCGGTGAATCTGTACCTGAAGAGCTACTCGCTCGGCGGGAGCGCAGCCGACAGTTCCGCGGGCGCGTCGCACCAGCACTGACCGCAGGGCCGGCCAGGATCAGCGGGTGGCCGTGACGCGGCGGAAGATGTGGGCGTTGGCGGCATACCATGGGGGCAC
Organism: uncultured Gemmatimonadaceae bacterium; assembly: GCA_963814345.1. Taxonomy (GTDB): domain Bacteria; phylum Gemmatimonadota; class Gemmatimonadetes; order Gemmatimonadales; family Gemmatimonadaceae; genus JAGWRI01. The sequence goes on from CAWFCT010000018.1 coordinate 378,589, forward strand.
GCGGACCGCCGCCAGGTCCAGCCGGAACGCGGCGTCGTCCCGTCCGAGCGCATAGCCCAACGCCTCGAAGCGCCGGATCCAGTAGCCCGCCGGCCGCTCGTTCACGTGCAGCGTGCCCCCCTGCCCCGGACTGGCCGCCGAAAACACGATCGTCGGGCATCCCGTGAGCGCGTCGAGCAGGCGCCCCGCATGCCAGGGCAGCAGGTGCTCCGCTACTTCCAGGCACAGCGCGACGTCGAAGGGCGCGCATGCGGCCCGCAACGCGGCCCGGTCCGGCCGCGACAGGCGTGGTACGTCGATCGCGTGGACGTCGACGCCGCGCTCGGTCGCCCGCGCCCGCGCCGTGGCCGATCCGTCGTAGCCGCGCAGCGCCAGATCCGGGGCAAGGGTTCGCATGGCGGCGAGCAGCTTCGCGTCACCGCACCCGACATCCACCACGCCGCGGGGACGCGTATGCCGGAGGATGCACGCCGCGAAGCCCGCCCAGTCCCAGGCAGCGTCGGCGTGCAGATCCCAGAAGGCCGGGTCGTAGGCTTCGGCCGCCGGGTCGCGCCCGGCCATCAGCCGCCAGCGCGCGTACTCGCCGAACGCGTAGGCGCGACGCAGCGGTCGGTACACCCGCGGCAGCCGGCGGCGCAGAAAGGCGCTCAGTTGCTGAGCGATCATGACCAGTTCACGGATGGGGTGGGATTCGAACCCACGGTACGCTTTTGACGTACACACACTTTCCAGGCGTGCGCCTTAAACCACTCGGCCACCCATCCAAGCGACGGCGCGCTGCCCGAAACGAGACCGCGGCAGCGCGCCGACTATGTAGAGCAGCGGACAGGGTGAGATTCGAACTCACGATACCGTTGCCGGTATGCCGGTTTTCGAGACCGGTGCCTTCAGCCACTCGGCCACCTGTCCTGGAATCTCAAAAAATAGACCGCAAGTTACGCGGAGTCAACGCGATGCGGAACGTGCTCGACTAGCCCTCCAGCGGATCGTCGCGTCGATTCGCGAAGAACGCCCGCAACACCTCGCCGCAACGGGCGGAATCGACCCCGGCCCGCACCTCGGCGCGGTGATTCAGCTTCGGATGCCGCACCAGGTCGCCCACCGACCCGACCATCCCCGCCTTCTCGTCCCAGGCGCCGAACACCAGCCGGTCGATGCGCGCCAGCACGAGCGCGCCGGCGCACATGGCACACGGCTCGAGCGTGACGTACAGCGTGCAGTCGCTGAGCCGCCAGTCACCCAGCACCCGCGCGGCCTGGCGGATGGCGAGCAACTCCGCATGCGCGGTGGGGTCCTGATCCCGCACCGTGCGATTGGCGGCGCGGGCGACGACCACGCCGTGGCGCACGATGACCGCGCCGACCGGCACGTCGCCTTCCGTGGCGGCGCTCCCCGCCTCGGCCAGCGCCTCCGCCATCCAGTCCTCGTCAGAGACGGGGCGCGGCGCTGCGTCGAGCGCGGTCACGCCGTCGCCGTCGCCTCTTCGCGCGCCGGAGCGCGCTCGAAGGCCAGGGTGTCACCCTCGCCGCGCGTCACCAGCACGTGATCGCCCTCGGCGAACTTGCCCTCGAGCACCTCCATGGCCAGCGGGTTCTGCACCAGCCGCTGGATGGCGCGCTTGAGCGGCCGTGCGCCGAACGCGGGATCGTAGCCTTCCTCGGCGATCAACTGCCTGGCCTCGTCGCTCACCTCGAGCGTCAGCTTCCGCTCGGCGAGCAACTGCTCCAGGCGGGCCAACTGCAGGTCGACGATGCGCACGATCTGCTCCCGGCCCAGCGGCCGGAAGACGACGATGTCGTCCACGCGGTTCAGGAATTCCGGCCGGAAGTGCTGGCGCAGCGCCTGGGTCACCTGGCGCTCGGTCTCCGCCCAATCGCCGCCCGTGTGCTCCAGGATGTAGTGGCTGCCGATGTTCGAGGTCATGATGATCACGGTGTTGCGGAAATCCACCGTGCGCCCCTGCGAATCGGTGAGCCGCCCATCGTCGAGGATCTGCAACAGGATGTTGAACACATCCTGGTGCGCCTTCTCGATCTCGTCGAACAGCAGCACCGAGTACGGCCGGCGGCGCACCGCTTCGGTGAGCTGCCCGCCCTCCTCGTAGCCGATGTATCCCGGTGGCGCGCCGATGAGGCGGGCCACGGCGTGCTTCTCCATGTATTCCGACATGTCGATGCGCACCATCGCGTGCTCGTCGTCGAACAGAAATTCGGCCAGGGCCCGCGCCGTCTCCGTCTTGCCGACCCCGGTGGGCCCGAGGAAGATGAACGACCCGATGGGCCGATTGGGATCCTGGAGCCCGGCGCGCGACCGACGCACGGCGTTGGCCACGGCCTGCACCGCCTCGTCCTGCCCCACCACGCGCTCGGCCAGCTCCTGGTCGAGCTTGGTGAGCCGTTCGCGCTCACTCTCCAGCATGCGCGACACCGGAATGCCGGTCCACCGCGCCACGACTTCGGCGATGTCGTCGGCCGTGACCTCCTCCTTGAGAAACTGCGGCCGCCCGCCGTGGCTGGCGAGCTTCCGCTCGGCGTCCGCCATCTGACGTTCGAGTTCCGGAATGCGACCGTACGTCAACTCGGCGGCCTTGGCGAGGTCGCCGCCGCGCGAGGCCTGCTCGGCGGCGGTGCGCGTCTGCTCGATCTCCTGCTTGATCTTGCCGACGTTCCCCAGCGTCTGCTTCTCCTGCTGCCACTGCGCCTTCATGCCCGAACTCTTCTCCTTGAGTCCGGCCAGTTCGCGCTCGATCGCCTCCCGCCGCTCGACGGACGCCGGGTCCTTCTCCTTCTTCAGCGCCGTGCGCTCGATCTCGAGTTGCATCATGCGGCGCTCGACCTCGTCGATCTCCTGCGGCATGGAGTCGATCTCGATGCGCAGCCGCGACGCGGCCTCGTCGACGAGATCGATGGCCTTGTCGGGCAGGAACCGATCGCCGATGTAGCGGTTGGACAACGTGGCGGCGGCAATGATCGCCCCGTCGGTGATGCGCACGCCGTGGTGCGCCTCGTACCGCTCCTTGAGCCCGCGCAGGATCGCAATGGTATTCTCCACGCTCGGTTCGCCCACGTAGACGGGCTGGAAGCGCCGCTCGAGCGCCGCATCCTTCTCCACGTGCTGGCGATACTCGTCGAGCGTGGTGGCGCCTACCACGTGCAGCTCACCACGGGCGAGCATCGGCTTGAGCATGTTGCCGGCGTCCATCGCTCCTTCCGCCTTGCCGGCGCCCACGAGATTGTGCAGCTCGTCGATGAACACGACGAACTGGCCCTCGCCTTCGGTGAGTTCCTTGAGCACCGCCTTGAGCCGTTCCTCGAATTCTCCGCGGAACTTGGCGCCGGCGATGAGGGCGCCGAGGTCGAGTGCCAGGAGCCGCTTGTTCTTGAGGCTCTCCGGGACGTCGCCGTTCACGATGCGCTGGGCGAGCCCCTCGACGATCGCCGTCTTGCCCACACCGGGCTCGCCGATCAGCACCGGGTTGTTCTTGGTCCGGCGCGACAGCACCTGGATGACGCGGCGGATCTCCTCATCCCGGCCGATCACGGGATCGAGCTTGCCGCGGCGCGCGGCGTCGGTGAGGTCGCGCGTGTAGCGCTGCAACGCCTGGTACTGGTTCTCGGGGCTCTGGTCGGTCACGCGGTGCGTACCGCGCACGGCGGCCAGCGCCTCGATGAGCGCGGCGTGCGTGGCGCCGGCGGCGTTGAGAATTCGCTTGCTCTCGGTGTTCTTGGCGTCGGACAGCGCCACCAGCAGGTGCTCCGTGGACACGTACTCGTCACCGAGCTTCTTCGCTTCGTCCTCCGCACGGTCGAACACGGCGCTCAGTTCGCGCGACACGTTGGGCTGCGCGTCGCTCTGCTTGGGCAGCCGGCTCAGTTCCTGGGCCACCTGCTCCCGGATCGACGTCACATTCACGCCAAGCTTCTGGAGCACGGGCACCACGATTCCCTCGTCCTGCGCGAGCAGCGCCGAGAGCAGGTGCAGATCGTACACCACGGGATTGCCGGCGCGGCGCGCCTCGGAAACGGCGTCGTTCAACGCGTCGGCGGATTTGACGGTCAGTCGGTCTGGATTGATCATGGCAGTCTCGGTTGGCGCACCTACATGGCGAGCCTCGATGTTCTTGTAGCAAACCCAATGCCCCGCGAACCCGCCATACCGGCGGGATTCGCCGGCCGCCCTTGCGCCAGAGTCGCGGGGCCCTGCCGAGGGGGCGGACCGGCCCCGGCCGCGGCGGAAACGACGACGCCCCGCGGGCCCGGCCGGCCCACCGGCGGATGACTCTGAGCTACCCTCCCACGGCCCGCCCGACCCAGACGCGAGCGTCGCCGTGCCGGCGGGTGAAGCCGGCGCGGTCGCAGTATTCCAGCAGCGGGATCACGTACTTCCTGGAAAGCCCGAGGACCTCCCGGACTTCGGTTGGGGTCACTTCGATCTCGCCAGCGAAACGCGCCCCGAGTTCGCCGAGAACTTGGTTAAGGTTTGTTGCGGTATAGTACCGATTTACATCAACTTGCACGATATCACCACGAGCTGCCGCCACGCGGAGAAGATCGGCAGCCTGCGGGCCGAACTCTTCCGTGAGCTCGGAGACCCCCGGAGGTTCCCGACCGGATGTCGAGAGGCGATCGAGCATCGTCGCCAGGATCTCCGCCTGGCGCGGCGTCAGCGCCGGAGTCCAACCGGCCCGACGCACCTCCGCCCCGTCCGTCGTGATCGTTCCCTGCTCCATGGCCTGGGCCACCAGCGCATCGGCGAACTCCGGCGGCAGCCTCAGCCGGGCGCGCAGCTCCTGCCGCGACGCCCCGGACGCGAGCGGGTGGGCTGCATGGAACTCGTCCACGAAGGCCAGCATCCGGTCCCGGGCGTCGTCCCAGGCGTCGCGCGACAGCAGCCGGTCGCTTCCCGGCACGTCCACAGCATCCGCTCCCGCCACGGCCCCCGCGATTTCACGGGCCGACGAGGCCACGCGCACCAGCAGTGACTGCTTCGGCACGCCGCGCACGCCCGCTTCGGCCAGCAGCCATGCCAGCCGTGCCGCCGGATCCAGCCCGAGTGCCGGGAACGGGCGGCTCCGGCGGCCGGCGTGCGGATCCGTGACCGTGCCGCCGCCGATCGTGGCCAGTGGCGACGGAAGCCGTAGCACGAACCGGTCGCCGGCCCGGGCCACCACCGGGGCATCGAGCACCACGCGCACCGGGCGCGCCTCGCCGGGCGCGAGCGCTCCGCCGCGGCCGACCAACCGGGCGCCGACATCCGCGGTGCCCAGATGGAGCCGTACGGCGGTGCGCGGTCCCAGTACGGCGGGGGCATCGGGAAGCAGCTTCACGTCGGCCCGCAAAACGAGCGACGGCTCCCACGCGGGGTGCTGGACGAGCACGTCGCCCCGGTGGACCGCGCCCAGATCGGTGCCTCCGAGCGCGATGGCGGTGCGGTGGCCCGGAAGCGCACGGTCGGCGGTCGCGCCGTGCACCTGCACGCCGCGCACACGTGCGGCGCGCCCCGACGGGAGGATGCGGACCTCGGCATCCGGCAGCAATGAGCCCGACCAGGTGGTGCCCGTCACCACCGTTCCCGTGCCGCGGATGCTGAACACGCGATCCACGGGCAGGCGGAAGGGCTCTTCCGGATCGCGTGCGGCGGTGGTGCGAAGTGCGCCGACGAGCGCCTCGCGCACCGCCGTCAGCGCCGCCTCATCGCCGGGCGACACCCGAACGATGGGCGCTCCGGCGAACGCGGTGCCAGCAACGAGCGTTCGCACGTCGTCCTCGACCAGCGCGATCCAGTCGCTCTCCACGAGATCGCACTTCGTGAGCGCGACGACGCCGCCCCGCACCCCCAGGAGCTCGAGAATCGCCAGATGCTCCGTGGTCTGCGGACGCACCCCGTCGTCGGCCGCGATGACCAGCAGTCCGACGTCGATGCCCGCGGCACCGGCGAGCATCGTCCGGACGAAGGCCTCGTGCCCCGGCACATCGACCACCCCCACCGTCCCGATGCCGTCGAGTTGCAGGGGCGCGAACCCGAGTTCGATCGTGATGCCTCGGCGCTTCTCCTCCGGCAGCCGATCCGTATCGACGCCGGTTAGCGCCCGCACGAGCGTCGTCTTGCCGTGGTCGATGTGCCCCGCGGTTCCGATGATCACGTGGGGCCCCAGTGCCCGCGTTCCCACAGCTCGAACGCGCGCAGCGACCGTCCGTCCACGACGTGGTGCTGGAGAAACTCGCGCAGCAGGCGCTGGTGCGCACGCGCGGCAGGCGCTTCGAGCGGCAAGTCGCCGCGGCCCGACGTCCAGGCGCGCAACACTCGGCGGGCGTCGGCCGGCATGCGGCGTCCACCTGGAGCGAGCGTGGCGCACCGCGGGCACAGGATGCCGCCGGCGGGATGACTGAACACCGCGTCGGCTTCGTCGTCGATCGGCGAATGGCATTCCGCGCACTCGGCGAGGGCCGGCGTGAACCCGAGCACCGCGATCACGCGCCATGCGCCGGCCAGGGTGGCCTCGAGCGCGTGGGACGGCTCGGCCCCAACGATGCCGTCGAGCGCCCCCTCGATGGCGTCGAACAGCGCCGGATCGGCGTGCTCCGAGGAGAACTGGAGCACCAACTCCGCGATCGCCGACGCACCCGCGAATCGTCCCAGGTCCTGGGCCAGCGCGGGGCGCGACGCCGTGACGTCGAACCCGGTCATCGTGTCGAGGTCCCGCCCCGGCTTGGTGGACAGCTGCACGGCGCCTTGCGCGAACAGGTCCAGCGCGCTGCCGAACCGGCGCTGCGACCGGCGCGCGCCCTTGGCGAGCGCCGAGCGCACTCCGCCCTCGCGCGTGGCCAGCCGGACGATCCGCGACGACTCGAGGTAGTCGAACGCGTGCAGGACGATGGCATCGCTCACCAGCAGGGGCATGCCGGTAAGATAAGCACGACCCTCCGAGAATTGCCGGAGCGCGTTTCTCCCGGGAACTCGTTGAGGGGCTTCAGAATATCCCGGAATTCTCCCGGGAAGACATCACGGCCCTCAACGGGGAAACCGGGCGGCGTTCCCTGCTGAAACTCTTGAGAGCAATAGCGAATCCTTCCCCCCACGCAGGTCCGGAGCGCAGGTTGGGAGTATGACTGATAAGAAATCCAGGGTCGATACGGCCCAACTCGCCCGCCTCAATGACGTGATTCGCGCAGGCGGCAAGCGGATGGACGAACTGGAGAACAGAGGCCTCGACGAGGAGCGCGAGCGACAAGACATCGTGGAGAAGTACGCCAACGCGCACAGGGGGCGCCGTGCCAAGTGCACCGACGCTCAACTCGTCAAGGAGTTCGAGCGGCGCAAGCCAAGGCGCGGAACCATTGGGAAGGCTCGCAGGGACTGGAAGAGAACGCTCTACAAAGCGATCGCCCGGAAGTGCGGTATCAAGTGGACCACAGTGAAGAACAGGATTACGCGCTTTCGGAGGGCCCAGGGCAAAGCGAAATAGTGGAGTCGTCACGTTGGAGCATCGTGACGCGACCTGTGCTTCCCTTCATCCGCCCGGGCATTCACGCCCGGGCGTGACCGTTTCTTGGAGGGAGCATCATGGCCGCCATCGGAGCAGCAATTGCGATTCAGCAGACCGAGCAACTGAAAACACGCGTCACAAGCATCTTGCAGGCGGGCAGCGGCAGAGCAATGCCCGCCGTGGCCTCCAGCGACCATGTCGCAGCGCTGGCTACACTCGACGACATCCAACACGGGCTCGACTCAATCACGACACCGAAGGGGCTGTTGGCTGTGATCGAACAGGCAGATGTGCTTAAGCACTATGCCCGGCGCGTGATCAAGAGCGCTGACATCCAAAATCGATGTGCGCTGGTCAAGGTCCTCGCGCAGCATCGGGCGGGGCACCTCCTCCGCCAGATGCCCCGAGCGCCAAGCGGGGGCGCACAGTCGGCGCGCGGCGAAAAGCATTGGGACAGCTTCGGGAGAAGCCTGGACGCCCACGGCATCACCACGCAACAGGCCTCGCGGTGGCAGCGCGTCGCTGACCTTCCGCGTGAGTTAATCCAGGCGGAGTGGGAGCGAGCCGGCGCCCGTGGGGAGGAATTCACGGAGACACGCGTCCACGCGCTGGCCAAGCAGCGGCAAAACGCAGAGCGCAACGCGTGGCAGGCTGCGCAATATCCCGACCAGACCGAGCAGATGCGCCAAGAGACGGCAGCAAGGCAAGCGGTTCGGCGTCTGGCGAAGCGGTTCGGCACGCTTCTGACGGCTGGCGATGCCGACGGCCGGCGACTGGCGCTCGTCCTGGCGGACCGGAAGTACGTCCACCCCCACGAGATCGAGCATCTGCGACAGCAAGTGCTCGCCGTGGCGGAACGCCTTGCGGAGCGCGGGACGGCGCCAATGGAGGTGCCTTTCGAGGCGTCGATCTTAACGGATGAAGAGCGTCAGCAGTTCAAAGCGCTGGCTAAGCGGAATCGCCCACCGTGATCTGAAATAGCACACGCCTGATACTCAAGTCGCGGCGTTAGCCGCCGGATGCTCCCAGTACGCCCGACATTGTGACTGGACGCGAGAGAGGGGTGGTGCTGATCCCACCCGATCGAAAGTCGATGCACTGAATCTGGTAGCGTTCCCGTCATCCGCTCCGGACCAGCGCTCGAGCCCCGACCTCGCGTGCTCCACTTACGATGACGGGGGCCGGTGAACGACCTCCGAACGGGAGGTTGTTATGGCATCGAGCGTACATGCAGTCCCGGGATCGACGATCACACCTGTCGACCCATCCCCCGACACCGACGACCAGGCGCCCGACGACTTCCTGCCGCCCCCGGCGTGGGCGCAGCGGAACGCGAAACTGTACCAAGCCGGAGCGACGGGCAAGTTTGCAATGGGTGATGCCATTGCCCGGGCATGCGCTCGGAAGCTCATCACCCCCACCGACGCCTGGGTCCTAACGCGGGCCGTCGATCACTGGACCCGAGCAGGACTGACCAATTGCTGGCCGAAACGGGCGACGGCAGCGGCGGACGCCGGAGTCTCTGTGTGGACCTGGCGGAACGCCATCGCTCACGGCGTACGTGCCGGGCTCTGTCGGTTGCACCCTCGCCAGTACGCGGAGGGAAACCACACCCAAGCGACAACCCTGATTCAGTGGTGCGTCCCACCGGGATTCGACGCCCCGAGCGACCCCGGGTTCATCGGGCCCATCGACGAGTCCAAACGGAAGATTGCGGTGCGCCCAGTCGCGGCGAAGTCGCGGCCTCGGCTGGGGCTCGTCCCATGACACGTGCGGTGGATAGAGCCACCCCACGTGGGGGGAGGTGCGGTGGATATAGCCACCCCACGTCGGGGGGAGGTGCGGTGGATCTATCCACCCCTATAAGAGTCCGGGAGCTACAACGAGGGCCGGAAGCTCCCACGAAGGCGGTGGTCTTTGAAGACAAGCATCTGACGGGCGCCGGAGGCGCCCGGCACGCTGCGCGTGCCAGTCTTCACACAGCACAGCCCGGCCGCCGGGACGAGCACAGCAACACTGCCGTGGAGATGAGAGACAGCCGGAATCGGCGCCAGCGCTGGCGCGACTTCGAGGAAGACGAACTCGTGGTACTCCCGGCGACTGAGTACGCCCGGCTGGTGGAGATCGAGCAGCGGTACCGGCGTTCTCGACGGCGCCGGAAGAAGTCTTCGCGTTCTCCTGGCCGCCCCGTCGGCGACACCCGCGACAAGGTGCGGGAGGCCGTGGAACGGTGGACGGGCGTCTGCAATTCCCGAGGGCGGCCCCTGACGAAGACGGAGATCGACATCAAGATCGCCGGGGAACTCAGCCGCTCAGTGTCCACCGTCAGACGCTGGCGACTCCGGGATGAGAAGCAGTGCGAAAAAACACGGCGCAACAACCTGGGCGGTCCCGTTTCATGACCATTTGATCTTGTGATACTCCGGCGTCGAACGGACAGCCGGACGACGTAACGCCAGCGGTAAGCATCGACCCGTGCTCAGCTAACCGAGTACGGGTTTCGCGCGCAGGGGATCGGGACGGTAGGGGGGCAGAATGGGAGAAGGACATGACGCCTAAGAAAAACGTGAGCACTGGTAACGGATGTGCGGCGACGACGGCGAGCGGCACCCGATGTCGGATGCCGGCGCTCCGGGCCGAACGCTTCTGCTGGGCGCATCACCCGAACGTGGCAGCGCGGCGGACAGCCGCGAGGAAGAAGGGTGCTGCTCAGCGCCGCCGGGTGAAGAAGGCCCCTCGCCAGTGGCCCGCGACGTTGCGGACAGAGGCCGACTTGCAAGCGCTGCTCGACGTCGGATTGGCCGAAGTGCGCGACGTGCGGGGAGCCCGCCGGAGCGGGTTGGTCCTCCGGCTGTTGGATCGGGCGCTCGCCGTGCACGACGTGCTCGACACGCGACGGAGAATCGCACGCCTCGAGGAGATGCTGAACGTATGAAGCTGTCACGTCGGATTGAGCAGCGAGCGGAAGCGAAGCGAGACCAGGTGGAGGCCAGCAAGCGGCTGACGGCTCACGTACGCGGGATGAGCGACCAGGAATTGCTCGAAGCACTGCAAGCCGGTGATGTACTGGCAGATGGACCGGTCGCCCAGATGCTCGGGCTCCGCACGATGAGCGACGCTCAATTGCTCACCGAGTTGGAGCAGGCACGCCAGGAGGCCGGGGAGAGTTTCACGCCACGTCCGCCGGTGCGCGTTGAGGACGACCCGCTGCTAAGCGCACCGGTCTGTCATGTGAACGGGGCAGCCTGACTTCGCATCAGTGCGTTAGAGCGAGCGTTCTCCCAGTGAGAAGGAGGAGGACGCCGGGCAGCGCACGAGTTTTCACACGGGTTTACGCCCGTAAACGACGGAGGAAGCATGAACACGAACATGATGAGCGATACGGACAAGGTGCTGGCCGCGCACGCCCGGGCAGCGAATGCCAAGACAAGCCGATTGCACGCGGAGATTTGCGGCGGAGCGGACAAGGCGAAGGCCATCCAGAACGTGGCGGTGACTCAGGCGGCTGTGCGGAACGCGCCGGTGGTGAACGAGGACCCGTTCCTCGAACCGGTTTCGCCCTACAACAAGCCGGGCGACAACGCGACCCCGACGAGGGCAGGTGGCCCTGCCGCCACGGCGCCAAGGCGCGGAGCGGAGGAAGCGTTCGCAGAACCCGTCTCGCCGTATGCCAAGCCGGACGACGCGACGAAGCCAGGGAAGTAGCAGGGACGCCAAGACAACATCGGGTGCCGCGGTGCGCTCGGGAGCGGCCCTCTCGCGTGGACACGCACCACGGCGGTAAGGCCTCTCGCGTTGACCCGAGACGCTCGGGGCGCCCATCACTACACAGGAGTACGGCATGAAGAAGAAGCAGCAGGACTCAGCGGTCGAGCAGTTGGAACGGTTCCGGCGCGAGTTGGCGGAGGTCGAAGCAGAGATGGTGCAAGCCGAGGAGGCGCTCGACCTCGATGCGGTAACCACGGCACAGGGCAAGGTCGCGACGCTGCGGCGATTCATCGAACGGCTCACGGCGCAGGCGGCGAGCGAGTTGGAAGCTCAAGGCGCCCAGCGAGCCCGGGACTGGATTGCCGAGCGGGCTGTGGCGACGGCGCAGGTCGGAGAGGAGATCAGCGGCCTGCACGGGGAGATCAAGGACGCCCACAAGAAGATCGTGGCCCTCGTGCGGCGTGAGGCCGAACTGCGGGCCAAGGTCCAGGCAGATCGGCTGGCGGCGCTCGTCCTCGCCCAGCGGTTCGCGCTCCCGGGCGGACTCGCCGTCGAGGTGCCGCCGATCCACGAGTGGAGTCTCGAACTGCAAAAGCTCGTGGCCGGAATGGTGCATGCCGGTGGAGCGCCGAAGCTGCCGTCCGTCGGCTTGCCCGCGTCTGCCACTCCGGCACAGAAGCGGGAGGCCGCGTTGAAGGCCTTGCACAGTTGGCTTTCCAAGTCCGCCGGGTCGTTGCCGGAGGCCGTGCAGACGATTCTTGCCGACGCGCCGATTGCCGAGCACGTCGTCAATCCTCTTCCTCGTGCACTCACGCCTCGCGAACAGCGCCGGGCGGAGCGGGAGGCTGAGCAGGTGGCCGCGATTGATCGGGAGGTCGCCTCTGCGAAGGCGGCGTTCAGCGTCATCGGCGGCACCGTCGGTCAGAGCGTGTGACGCATGGCGAAGGCCAAGCGCGAGCGGCCCCGCTCTGAGCAGGGAGAGGATTACTGTGTCAGGTGCAACCGGAATCGCGAGCCTGACGTCGATCTGAACGGGCGGACCATCTACGTCTGCCCGGAGTGCGGATCCACGGTCGTCGTCCCACGGCTGCACGCGCCCTCGCGCTGGGGCAACCTCGGGTGACGAGGCGCCGCCCGGTGTCGAAAGGAAACCGGTCACGGCATCACGAAATCGTCATGAGCGGACGCGGGCCATTGTCCGGCAGGACTGGCATCCTATGGGCGGCAGGACAGTCACCCACACAACAGGAGCGTCCAATGACGACCACGAAGAAGTCCCCGAAGAAGTCCGCGTCCAAGAAGGCTGCCCCCGCGAAGAAGGCGACCCCCCAGCAGGAAGCCCCCAAAGCCCCGGCGAAGGCGCCGAAGGCTGGCACCGTGCACACGATCCGGAGCATAGCGGCGGTGGCCCTCGCCCACGATCTCCCAAGGCGGGTTCCGCTCGCCGTCGTGAAAGACCTCGGGCTCAATCCGCACACCGGGTCGCGGCAGGTGCAGGAGGTCTACAGCGGGAAGCAGACGGTCGAAGTCGCCGACGCGGACCGGACGCGCTACGCCGCCCTGCTGGAGAAGGCCGCCGCTGCCCTGCTGACCGTCGAGAAGAAGTAGCGCCCCTCCTTTCCCACGCTCCCCCGTCCGGTTCGCCGGGCGGGGGATTCTTGTTGTCCGGAGGTTCCCCCTGCGCGTAGGATCGCGCCTGCCCCCGGGGGGCGGGGTTCCGGGACCCGAAGCGCTAGGGAAGCGCAGGAAGGGGGTGTTTTGCGCGATTCCGCGCGCGTCGGGGGGCGGAGCTCTCAGCGGATTCCGAACCGGGATCGGTGTCCTTTGGAAACCAAACCCGCGATACCTGAGTCGGGGTCAGGGCGTTACGAGGGGTAACTCGTTGCCCGGGATCGCCCCGCTCCGGAGGAGCAAGAGAATCGCCGCGAGTCTATACCCGGGGGTCGTGCTGCGATGGACGAGATTAGCGAATGTCCGGGCATGCCCACTTCTCCTTTGAAGCCCGAATCGCTCGTTCGCCTCACTGGCACCCGCTGCACCGCCACAGTCAAGGCGGTGGTCGGCGACGTGGCGGAGGTGGTGTTTCACAGCGGCGGGGAGCGGTTGGTGCCGGTCCGAGCGTTGGAAGTGCTGCGGCCCGATTCCCGTTGGCTTGATCCCGAGAGGTGAGCGGTCCGGTACCAACGGGCGCACCCCGCCGCCAGAAGCAGCGACTCGCCGGGTGCAACTCGGTCGATCGTGGTGCTCTCGCAGGTCCGCCGAACGCGGTGGTACCACTGGCTGGCTATCGGCCTAGCCCGCTTCTGCCGTCGGGTGGCGGTGCGCCAATCCTATCGATTGCCCTTGGCCCGGTTGTGCGTGATGCAGAGCATTTGGCAGTTCTTGGCCGAGCTATCGCCCCCTTTGCTCCACGCGGAGGTATGGTCTGCGTCCATCCCGTCAAGCTTATAGATTCTGGTCTTGTTGGCGTTGTCGCCGATGGCGCACAGCGGGCAGTTGGACTTGCCTTGGGCTTCAGCTTCTCGCGTCTGCTTGGTGTATGCGACGCGCTTCGTCTTCTCATCGAACACGCGCACGGCCAGAAGCTTCTTCTCGGTCGAGCCGCCGAGAAGGTACTCGAAGATGCCCTTGCGATTCGTCACATAGTCATCGGCGGCGAGCTTCTGCACAGCCTCCGACATCTGCATCGGGTCGTAGCTCTGGGCGTGGTAGGTCTCGTACAGTCTGCCCCACTCCAAGCCGCGCATTTCGGGCAGAACAGCGGTGAATACGGTCGAGACCCAATCGATTACCGCATTGAAATAGGTCTTGAGCTCGCTAATGTCCTTGTCGTTGCGGTGGGCGCTCATGTAGGTGCCGATGTCGCCCTTGCTCACCCAGTCCAGCGCGCGCTCCAGAAAGTCCTGCCGGTTGGCGCTGCCCCTGATGTAGGCACTCCACTTTTGGATATTCGCGTTCTGGCTGTTGCTGAACTCTTCTTTGGCCTTGGTGACAAACGGGCCGGAGTAGATGGCGTTCAACAGCTCCTGCTCGTTGAGTGGCACGCCAGCGATGTTGACCGTCTCAAACCACTGCTTGATCTCGGTCTCCGTCCCCTCGCACTCGTAGATCAGCAGCTTCGTGTCCTTGATCCGCTTCTGCTGGTCGGCGGGGAGGCTGTCGAAGTTCTGCGGTTTGGTGCCGTCCAAGATGGCAAACTTGTTCGTAACGAACCGCCCGATGCTGGTGATCCGCTGCTGGCCGTCGAGCACCTCGAACTTGCTCGCCGCGACCTTGTTGAAGTAGATCAGCCCGAGCGGATACCCTTTGAGCAGCGAGTGAATGACCGCCTGCTCGCGCTTCCCGCCACCTTCAGCGTAGATGTAGTTCCGCTGGTACTCCGGCTGAATGGTGAGTTTCCCGCCCAGACCGAACAGGCCCTTGCCTTCGAGCTGGTTGTAGACGAAGCCGTTGCAGACGTCGGCGACGGTGAGGTCATTTCGAAGGGTGGTCTTCACTTCCTTTTCCCCTTTGTCGGGTGGCGGTGCCGGATGAACAAGCGTTGATAGGCCGACTGAATCATTCGGCCTTTCGCGTTGACGAAATAGTTCTTCCTGCCGTCGTTGCCGAGCAGATTGGCATTCTCGTTCGTCTTGCCGCCGGTCGAGCCCGTCTTCGATCCATCCGGCCGTACTTCCCAGTACTCGTCATACTTCCTCGTGTCAGGGACGAGATCGTGGCAACCACGTTGGGTGGCTCCGAGAATCTCGAACTGATCGGGGTCATACTTGTCGAGAAACGTGATTGGCACTCCCATCACACCGTCATAATCGCTAGGAATCTCTTTGTACGTGCTGACCTCGATCGCGTCGTAGTTGTCGTAACGGTCATATGCCTTCTTCCCCTTCAGTCCCTTGCTGAACCGCAGGTTGTCCGCTGTAGTCATAAGCTTCAAGGGCTGATGACGGCGTCCATGATCGAGGTTTGTAAACCAGCACGACGTTGAGACTCGCGCAATCTTCTTGCCAGTTGTTTCGTCAGTGTGGTGGAAGCGCTTCCAGTGGTCGGGGACTTCGAAGAACATCCCGACGTTAAAGTTCGTGCAGCCGAGCCACAGTTGGTTGTCCTTGATTAGCGGAAAGATGTCCTTGTAAGTGATGGAGTTGGTGTTTCCGATGACCAGCAGCTTCTTCTTGTACTCAAACAATTGGGTGATATACTCGCGGAACAGCGAGAACGGCGGGTTCGTGACGATGATGTCAGCGGCTTTGAGGAACGCGACGCACTCGGGGCTGCGGAAGTCGCCGCCGGGGTATTCGTCGCTGCCCTTAAGGGCGATGCGCGCTGCCGTGTTACGCTTGAGGAAGATGGCCACGTCCGTCACGTTGGCGGCGCCGTCGCCGTCCTCGTCCTTCACCTCGTCGAGCATGACGGCTAGGGCCTTGGGTTTCTGCCGCTTGCCGTTGCCCTCGGTGTATTCCGGGAATAGAGTGCCCTGCCCAGCGATGGAGGAGCCGTCGTAGCTGGTGGTGATGAGCCGCTTCAGGCCGAGTTTGTTGAAATTTGTGGCGAAGTACTTGAAGAAGTTGCTCTCGAAGGGGTCGTCGCAGTTGCAGTAAACGACCTTGCCACGAAACGTGTCAGGGTCGAACTCAAGATAGGCTTCGACTTCCTTCTGAATGTCGACGTACCGGGTGTAGAATTCGTCCTGCTTTGCGGCCTTGGCGGCGTTCAGGCCTTGGGTCATCGGCGTGCTTTCCTCGTTCGTTGGCCCGGCCGCCGAATGGCTGGATCGTCCGAGCCGTATGTGAGATGCCGTCTTCGTCGCGACCTTGGCCGTACTCCTTCAGGGTCCGCCGAACTACTTCTTAATTGGCGACATCAGCGCGGTTCCGGTGCCCAATCCATGCCGGCACCCGTCCCCTAACCTCCGCGCTGTTCCGGCCGCCGTCAAGCCAACCCGATATTAGAGAATCCCGTACGCGGCTCAACGAGATGGGCGACCGGATGTTACGCTGCGAGGGCGGGCCGCGTAACGGCAGTCGTGCCCCACCGCAGGAGAGGCGTTTCCTGAAACCGGATCAGTGTAGGAAGCAGGCCCGTTCCCCCGTGGGACGCGGCCCCGGAGCCCTCGACTGCACGAGCCCGGGGCAAGAGTTTCGGCGGGTTACTCCCCAAAGATGTAGTGGAGCCGCCAGAGGCGGGTCTCGGCCTCACGCGATGGGGCCCTTCCTGCACACGGGGCACACGTACCGGTACAGGCGAGAACCGGGGGTCCGTACTCTCGCGAACTCTGCGCCACACATCGGGCAGTGCGCGCGCTCAGTCGGCCTGAACCGCAAGGGGATCGGATTCGCCACAGCGTGCCCGTGCGGACAAGGCTTGGAGTCAAGGTTCAGTTCCTCGAATGGGACCACGCTCGCACACGTGCGGCACATGGCGCGGAGATACGTGGGCCCTTGAGCCTCGGGGAATGCCGAAAGCAGGCGTGCCGCCAGCTCACCGCCGTCAATCAAATTAATTTCGTTGAGTTCGGCGAATTCCCGCGCTGGTGCGGTGTACGCAGACGTCGCGACGAAGACGCCACCCGTCGCCCGTTCGTGGATCACAGCTGAGTGGAGTTTCATTACCAGCGGGCGTCCCACCTTGCGGTCCGGTGCGAACTGCTTCACTTCGACGAGGATCGTCTGGGTGTTGCGTCGGAGGATCAAGTCCTTGCCTCCATCGGCGGTCGCGGCGGTGACTTCAACTTGCCACCCTTCGGCCGTGAACAGTCTGGCCACCGCAAACTCGAATTCGCGGGGCGTGAGGAGATGCAGCGAGTCCAGGCGCTGCCCCATGGCCACTTGCACGCGTTCGGCCTCCTCCTGCTGAAACGCGCGCGCAGCCCGCGTGTAGGGACGGCGACGGTCTAAGACTGCGATCACCGTCGCCAAGACGACGAGTGCCCCGATCCACTCGCCTGTGACCGGACCCGTGTTGGGTTCGGACACGCCGATAGCCACCAGGACGACAATCGCAGTGCCCAACCCAATCAGGCATCCAGGAGCGACCAACGGGTCCTTCTGCGGCACTGGCGGCTGGACGGCAGGACTCATGGTTCCGGCGCTCCGGCGCACGGGAAGTAGGTGACCGTCATGCCGTGCCCGGGTCGAATTCAAACCACAGGTGGCACACCCCGCAGTGCTGGCTCTTCTGGGCGACGATCCACTCGCGGGTAGCGTCAGCTAGCACGATACGGTGACACTGGGGGCACGCTAGAAACTCCGTCCCCAGATCGGCCGGGGCAGTCGGCCGTACAGGTATCCGTTCGTAGGGCGCGCGCATCGTGTGATCCTGGCGCGAAGACTTTCGTGATTCCATACCGCCTCCGGGGGCGCACGGCTTGAGTGGAGCGAGGGCTTGTTCTGTTCCTTCTCACGAACGTACGCCTCCCCGGCAGCCGGCGGTACTTGAAAATTGTAACCCCAGAAACCTAGGCGACGTACGTCGCCGCTGCCTTCGTCTCCTCGGAGGTGGCGTGTTGGTAGCACTTCGTGACGGTGGCCGTGTCCGTCCAGCCGCCTCCGGCGGCGACGTCCTGCAATGGCATGTGCTTCCGGGCGGTGGCCCAGCCTCGGCGGAACATGTGCCAGCCACCACCGGGCAAGTGCGGCACTTTGGCGAGGCGTTCCGCTTTCACGAGCCACGCCCCGGTCGTCACCTGAATGACCCGCCGGGTCGGTTTCGTCAACGCCGGGAAGATCCACCCGCCCACGGCGCGACATTCCTTCCGCCATGCAGCCAGGGCAGCGGACGCGGCCTGATTCATCGGCAGGGTGTGTTGATGGCGCTTCTTGTTGTGCACGGATCCGGCGTACCACGTGATGGTGCCGTGTGGGGCGTCGTCCGTCTGGTCAAACGAGACGTGCTCCCAGCGAAGTTCTAGGATGGCGCTGATCCGGTGCCCGGTGTGCCAGGCGACGGCGAGCAGGACGCCGAACATGGGCGGAAGCTGCCCGGCCACAGCTTGCAGCTTCTCGTAGCGGTCTTTCGTGGCGAACGGGCGGACGGGTTGGTGTTGAATCCGCATGGCATCTCGGGCGCGCTTGCTGGCCAGCGGATTCTCGTCCATCAGCCCTTCCCCGACCGCCCAATTGCAGGCCGTGGACACCGCCAGGAGATCGCCCCGCCCCCCTACCCGATGCCCGGCGGCTGCCCGGTCGGCCAAGTACTTCGCGCAGTGGGACGGCTTCAGGTCCCGGACGGCGAGGTCGGAGTCGAGAAATGCCGCCACCTTCCGGATGGAGGCGAGAGAGTCCCGCTTGTAGCCCTTCGTCTGTCCGGCGAATGCATCCACTTCGTACTTGTCGGCCAGTTGGGCGAGGGTCATGGTAGCGGGCACCAGCGTCTTCTCGTTCCAGTCGGTGAAACGGCTGGGCTCGGACGGGGCCGTGGCGAGGCCTTCGATGAACTCGGCCCCAAGCCGCCTGGCTTCGCGTTCCTGCGCTTTCGTCGTGGGGCCCAAGTCGATCCGCCGCCGTTTCAGCGAACGGCTGATTTGCTTGCCGTTCCGCCACAGGAACACGTGCAGGGTCTGGCCGGGATGGTACTCAGCGACCCGGACGGTGAAGCCCGGGTACTGGGGGTGCTTGATGTGCGTCACTGACCACAGTTGGCGTTTCATTCGCTTCGCTCCTTTGGAATAGTGAGGGCGAGGGAACGAACGTCGGAGGTGCACGAGTCGGCCCGTGGCGGGCGCCCAGGCCGAGCGGGGTTCTTCTGCGGGAGATCGGAGCGGCGGATTCGGGGAGCGCCCGAACGGCCAGCGTTCGGAATCTTCCCGTCCTTCACCAAGTGGCCGAGATGATCGGCACTGTAGCCGCTGACCCGGGCCGCCTCAGCGAGGGTCAGCGTCTCCTCCCCGAACACGGCTAGCGCCTGTTCAAGCTCCTGGGCAGCAATTCCCCAGAGCCGGGCGCTGTTGGGATCGCCGTAGGCACGGAGGGTGTCTGCCCGTTCTCGCCAGAGCTTGGGCAGGTCGCCGGGTATGGTTCTGTGTTCCATACCCACTGCAGTACCGTACACGCCCGAGCCACCTGGAGCTCAGCGCTAGGACTATTGCACGGGCTATTGATCTGGAACTCCAGTCGCCCCAACCAAACACCTCCTAACCGCTTGTGGCGCTTAGTATTATAGC